>NZ_JBXAQS010000001.1:367500-998022 GCF_058807475.1 Brevundimonas sp. GW821-FHT12C05 | reverse complement strand
CCCAAACACACCCCCCGGCCGCCCCCGCCGCTCCAACAGGACGCCGTCGTTCAGGGCGTGAACTGTGTCCGCGAGGGCTTGGTCGAACGCTTCGCCATGCTCGCTTCCGAGCGGATCCTCGAATGCGGGTCGGTTGAAGGCGCGGGTAACGACATCGACGATCCGGCGGTCGTGATCGTCGTCGGATCTCACCTGCAGGATCGTGTCGTAATAGGTCCGCTCCAGCGCGTCATACTGATTGAGGAAGGTGACGTAGTCGTCCCACGCCCAGAGCTTGACCGGGCAGAGTCCCTCCTGGCGGCGTTGCTCAGAAAGCACCCGCGCCTCCCCCTGGATCACGGCATCGCGCGGCGCCGTCGTGGCCAGAATGAACAGGTCGAGTTTCGGGGTGAACTGGTCGCTATCGATGACCACGGCTTGCAGAAAGTCCGGAGTGATCGCACCGCCCGGCCGGGGGTTCCCCTTCCCATCAACCGCCGACTTCCTCTTGCACTGAATGCCGATATTCCAGCCTTCATTATCGACATGGACATCCACGCCTTTCTGCGCCTGTCCCGGTCGGCCGATTGCCGACACGAGGGCGCGCTTGCCGTAGACGGCCTCGGCCACCGAGGCCGTCAGGTCCTCGAACTCTTGCCAGTACAAGGGCGACAGAAAGGCCTGGTTCAATCGGCTCATCAGCTAATTCTCGGCGGATCGGAAAAGGCAGGTCGAAACTCAAACCTGCGGGGGTGATGGCGGGCTCGACAGCAGCTTTCTCACCCGAAGCCTTGCGGTTTCGCCGCGCGGTCTTCCGGACGCCGCCCCTACTCCCACTCGATTGTGCCGGGGGGCTTTGATGTCACGTCGTAGACGACGCGGTTGACGCCGCGGACCTCGTTGATGATGCGCGTGGCGGTCTTGCCCAGGACGTCCCAGGGGAACTGGTAGAAGTCGGCGGTCATGCCGTCGGTCGAGCTGACCGCACGCAACGCCAGGACCTTTTCATACGTCCGGGCGTCGCCCATGACGCCGACGGTCTTGACCGGCAGCAGAACGGCGAAGGCCTGCCAGATCTTGTCGTAGAGGCCCGCCTTGCGGATTTCGTCCAGATAGATGGCGTCGGCCTGTTGCAGGGTCGCGACCGCCTCCGGCGTGATCTCGCCGGGAATGCGGATGGCCAGGCCCGGTCCCGGGAAGGGGTGGCGTCCGACGAAAGCGTCGGTCAGGCCCAGTTCGCGGCCCAGGGCGCGGACCTCGTCCTTGAACAGTTCGCGCAGGGGCTCGACCAGCTTCAGCTTCATGTAGTCCGGCAGGCCGCCGACGTTGTGGTGGCTCTTGATCACCGCCGACGGGCCGCCCGAGGCCGAGACGCTCTCGATCACGTCCGGATAGAGGGTGCCCTGGGCCAGGAATTCGGCGCCGTCGATCTTGGCGGACTCACGGTCGAAGATCTCGATGAAGACCCGGCCGATGGTCTTGCGCTTGGTCTCCGGGTCGGAGATTCCCGCCAGCTGACCCAGGAATTCCTTCGACGCATCAACGTGCACCAGTGGAATGTTGTAGTGCTCGCGGAACAGGGTGGTGACCTGGGTCGCCTCGTCCTTGCGCAGCAGGCCGGTGTCGACGAAGACGCAGGTCAGCTGGTCACCGATGGCTTCATGGATCAGCACCGCGGCCACGGAGGAGTCGACCCCACCCGACAGGCCACAGATGACCTTGGCGTCGCCGACCTGTTCCCGGATCTGGGCGATCTTCTCGTCGCGATAGGCGGCCATGGTCCAGTCGCCCTTCAGCCCGGCGACGCCGAACAGGAAGTTGCGATAGATCTCGGCCCCGCGCGGGGTGTGGTGAACCTCGGGGTGGAACTGGACCGCGTAGATGCGGCGCGCCTCGTCGGCGATGGCGGCGAAGGGCGCGCCGGTCGAGGTCGCGATGACCTTGAAGCCCTCGGGGATGGCGACGACGCGGTCGCCATGGCTCATCCACACGGTCTCTTCGTGACCGGCGCCGCCGATGCCGGCGAACAGCGGGCTTTCGTCCTGCAGCGTGATCTCGGCCCGGCCGAACTCGCCGTCATGGCCGCCTTCGACCTTGCCGCCCAGCACGTCGCACAGCAGCTGCTGGCCGTAGCAGATGGCCAGCATCGGCAGGCCCAGGTCGAACAGCTTGCGCCCGATGCGGGGGCTGTGGGCCTCAAGCACGCTGGCGGGTCCGCCCGACAGGATGATCGCTTGCGGGTCGAAGGCCTCGACCATCGCCTCGACCTTGTTGAACGGATGGATCTCGCAATAGACGCCCGCCTCGCGCAGGCGCCGCGCGATCAGCTGGGTCACCTGACTGCCGAAGTCGACGATGAGGACTTTCTGATGGGTCACAGGCGTGGTCATGGCGTGAGCGATTCCGGGGAGGGCGTGGAATGGGCGGGGTCTTGGCTGCCTGAGACAGCAATATCAAGGGCGGCGAGGCCTTCGGCCTCGAGCACATCGGCCAGCCGGTCCAGCGCGGCGGCCAGCGCTTCGTCGACATGGTGCAGGGTGGAGGTCCAGTCCTCCAGCGCCTTCAGCTCGGCGCGGCCGTCGGACACGCCGCGCAGGGCGACAAGCGGCACGCCGAAGGTCTGGGCGGAACGCAGCAGGGCGAAAGTCTCCATGTCCACCATCTCGGCGTCGATGGCGTCATAGGCCGCGCCGCTGATCACCTCCCCGCCCGTGGACAGGGTCGCGGTCGGGACGCCCGGGATCGGGCACGGCAGCGCAAGGATCGCGGGCAGATTCGACAGGGGCGTGATCCCCTTGGGGAATCCCAGCGCGCTGGCGTCCATGTCGCGATAGCTCACGGACGAGGCCTGATAGACCGCCGCATGCTCCAGCACCCGAGACCCGCACGAGCCCAGCGAGACGATCAGGTCGGGCAGCTCTCCCCTCGCCTCCAGCCGCGCCAACGTCGCGGTCAGCACGACCGCCGCCTCGACCGGGCCGACGCCCGTCATCAGCGGCTGGATGCGAGCCCGCAGATCGGCGCCGTACTCCGCCGGGGCCGCCATGACGCAGAGAACCGAGACGTCGCCGTATCGCTCCATGCGCCAGTCGCCGCTCATGCGGCGCGCTCGTACAGGGCGACGAAGAAGCCGTCGGTATGGGTCGAGGCCGGGGACATCCGCAGGCGGTGCCCGTCGGCCTTCGCCGCCAGGATCTCGGCGGCGGCGGGGGTCAGGCCCGCCTCCGACAGGGCCGTGGCCACCGGCAACGGCGTGAACGCCGGATGCGCCGCCTCGAAGGCTTCGGCCGAGGCCTCGTTCTCACGGCTCAGCATCGAACAGGTGACATAGACCAGACGCCCGCCCGGCTTCACCAGTTGCGAGGCCTGCGACAGGATGCGGACCTGCA
Source organism: Brevundimonas sp. GW821-FHT12C05 (assembly GCF_058807475.1). Lineage (NCBI taxonomy): Bacteria > Pseudomonadati > Pseudomonadota > Alphaproteobacteria > Caulobacterales > Caulobacteraceae > Brevundimonas > Brevundimonas sp. GW821-FHT12C05. The sequence goes on along the minus strand of NZ_JBXAQS010000001.1, from coordinate 994,654 downwards.
GGGCGTGCAGGCGCTCGACCTCGTCCGGGGTCAGCCGCCAGGCGTCCTCGGGACGGCGCCGCCAGGTGCCCGAGCCGCTGCACGGCGCGTCGACGAAGACCAGGTCGGCCTTGCCGTTCAGGTCCTCGATGCCGCCGCCGTTCTGGCCCAGCAGACAGAGGTCGGCGGCCACGCCGGCGCGGGTCAGGCGCGGGCGGATGTTGTCGAGCCGCTTCTGCACCACGTCGCAGCCCACCAGCGTGCCCTGCGCCTGCATGGCCTGGGCGAGCGCCAGGGTCTTGCCGCCGCCGCCGGCGCAATAGTCGACCACGGTCATGCCGGGCCGCGCGCCCGCCAGCCAGGAGACGATCTGGCTGCCCTCGTCCTGGATCTCGATATGGCCGGCCTTGAAGGCGTCCTGCGCCTGCACATTGGGCGGCGGCTCGCTGGGCAGCCGCAGGCCGAAGGCCGAGAACGGAGTCGGCTCCGGAGTCAGCCCGGCGGCGCGCAGTTCGGCTTCCACATCCGACACCGTCGCCAGCAGACCGTTGACGCGCAGGTCGATCGGCGCGCGCGGGGCCATCAACTCGCGGGCCTCCTCGGCCCAGCGATCGCCGAAGGTCGCCTTGAAGTCCTCGACCGCGAACTCGGGCAGGCCCGAGGCGACCCAGCCGGGCAGTTCGCCCTCCCCGACCGCCGTCAGGCGCGCGCGCTCCTGTTTCGACAGCGGGCGCGGGCCATAGCCGTCGCCGGCGTGCAGGGCCTCGATCTCGTCCAACGGCAGGGCGTCGATCAGGCTCAGGGAGCCGATCACCAGCGCCCGGCCGTCCTCGCGACCGCCCATGGCCCAGACCAGCCGTCCGCGGGCGCGCAGCACCTTGTAGACGCGGTCGGCGATGGCCTTGCGGTCCTTGGAGCCGGCGTAGCGGTTCGCGGTCCCCCAGGTCTTGAGAACGGCTTCCGCCGGCTGACGGCCCTGGGCGATGCTGTCCAGGATCGAGGCGGCGGCGGCGAGACGGGCGGCTGGGGTCAATTCAGGTCTTTCAGACGAACAGGGCGACGATCACCATCACCAGCCCGACGGTTGCGGTGACCCACATCAGCGAGCGGACGACGGGGACGCCGAAGGCGTAGAGCGGCACGTAGAGCAGCCGCCCGAAGAAATAGAGAAGCGTGCCGATGAAGGTGACGGTGGTCCCGTCCTTACCGGCGATATGCGCCATGATCACGGCGGCGATGAACAGCGGCAGGGTCTCGAACAGATTGGCCTGCGCCCGCATCAGGCGACCGGCCAGCTTGCCCGGCGGCGGCGTTTCACCGTCGCGCGGGCCCGCGTTCCACCTGGCGCCCAGTTCGGCGGTGCGGGCGACCGCCGCCGCGCCGATCTGGACCAGGGCCAGGACGAGCGTACAAGCCAGCAGAATGAATTCCCGCGTCATGTCCATGGCTTGCACGCTCCTGCTTAGCCCTGCCGATAGTTCGGTGCCTCCCGCGTGATCATCACGTCATGGACGTGGCTTTCCCGCAGCCCCGCCCCGGTGATGCGCACGAAGCGCGCCTTCTCCTGGAAGTCGGCGATGGTGGCGGCGCCGACATAGCCCATGGCCGCCCGCAGGCCGCCGACCATCTGGTGCAGCACCGGCGAGATCGGACCCTTGTACGGGGTCTGGCCCTCGATGCCCTCGGGCACCAGCTTCTGGGTCTCGACCTCCTTCTGGAAGTAGCGGTCCGCCGAACCGGCGCCCATGGCCCCGACCGAGCCCATGCCGCGGTACGACTTGTAGGACCGGCCCTGGTACAGGAAGACCTCGCCGGGGCTTTCGTCCGTGCCCGCGAACATCGAGCCCATCATGGCCACGCTGGCGCCGGCCGCGATGGCCTTGGCCAGGTCCCCCGAATACTTGATGCCGCCGTCGGCGATGACCGGCGTGCCGCTGTCCCTGGCGGCGCGGACGGCCTCCAGGATAGCGGTCAGCTGGGGCACGCCCACGCCCGCGACGATGCGGGTGGTGCAGATGCTGCCCGGGCCGATGCCGACCTTCACTGCATCGGCGCCCGCGTCGATCAGGGCCCGTGCGGCGTCATAGGTGGCGATGTTGCCGGCGATGATCTGCAGGCGGTTGTTCTCGCGCTTGATGCGCTCGACGACCCGCGCGACCTGGGCCGAGTGGCCGTGGGCGGTGTCGATCACCACCACGTCGGCGCCGGCCTCGGCCAGGGCCATAGCCCGCTCGTAGCCGTTGTCGCCGACCGTCGAGGCCGCGCCGACCAGCAGGCGGCCCTGTTCGTCCTTGGCGGCGTTCGGGAAGGCGTGGGCCTTCTCGATGTCCTTCATCGTGATCAGGCCGGTCGCCCGGTAATCCTCATCGACGACGATGACCCGTTCGATCTTGCGGGTGCGCAGCAGCTCGCGCGCCTCGTCCCGTCCGGCGCCTTCACGGACCGTGACCAGATCGCCCGTGGTCATCAGTTGCGCGGCGGTATGGTTCGGATCGGTGTCGAACCGCATATCGCGGTTGGTCAGGATGCCGACCAACTTGCCCGATTTCGGATCCACCACCGGGAAGCCCGAGATCTTCTTGCGGGCCACGATCGCGCGGACCTCGCCCAGCGTCGTGTCGGGGTTGATGGTCACCGGATTGATGACCATGCCGCTTTCGTAGCGCTTCACTTCGCGCACCTGATCGGCCTGTTCCTCGACCGTCAGATTGCGGTGCAGGATGCCCAGACCGCCGGCCTGGGCCATGGCGATCGCCAGCCGGCTTTCGGTGACCGTGTCCATGGCGGACGAGGTCAGGGGGATGTTCAGTCGGATGTCCCGCGTCAGCTTCGTCGAGACGTCCGCGTCAGCGGGCATGATCTCGGACGGGCCGGGTTCGAGCAAAACATCGTCGAAGGTGAGCCCTTCGCGTATCTCCATGAGGAGTCTCCGTTTTGCGGGCCGCGTATAACCGTGTCGGGCCCTGAACCGCAAGGCCTCAACGCGTGCTATGGTGACGATAGGAACAATTGGCTTGCGCTGCGGCGCTTGCGCTCCGATGTAGGTGAGAATGGTTCGCACCTTGATCAGCACCGCCCGCCGCCTCGCGCTCAAGATCGCGAGTTACGGCGTCATGCACCTGGTCGTGGCGATCCTGGTGGCCTTCGCCATCACCCGGGACTGGCGGCTGGCGCTGGCGGTCGGGGTGGTCGAGCCCTTCTTCCAGACCATCGCCTATTCGATCCACGACCGCGTCTGGCACCGCATCGAGCGCCGCCGCATGCTGTCCGGCGTCGAGGAGGCCTCCGAGGCTGTCACCGCCCGTCTGGGGCTGATGACCCCCGAGGAGCAGACCCGGGCGCACGGGCATCACGGCCACGGTCACCATGGCCACAGCCATGCCCTGCCCCGCTCGTTCAAGCAGATCGCGCTCAAGTCCGTCACCTACGGCCTGATGCATTTCACCGTCGCGGTGCTGGTCGCCTTCGCCCTGACGCGCGACATCCGCATCGCCCTGACCATCGGCATCGTCGAGCCGCTGGTGCAGACGGTCTTCTTCACCGTCCACGACCGCGTCTGGAGCCGGATCGAGGCCCGCAAGGCCAAACGCGCCGAGGAACTGGCCCAGGCCTGACTGTCGGCGTGACGCCGGGCCGTACAATGATCTAGAGCGAAATCGGTCGAGCTGGACGCAGTCCGGCTCGGCTCAGATTTCGCTCCAGGTTGATGCTGGACCATTTTTTGGATTCAGGTCGTGCCGACCTGAAGCAAAAATGGTCTAGCCTGCCCGCCTGATGCACGGCTTTGAAGCGATCCTGATCGTGATGGCGGCGGCGGTGGCGATGTCGCTGCTGGCCCAGAAGCTCAACGCCCCCTTCCCGCCCTTCGTCGCCCTGGCCGGCGCGGGTGCGGCCTTCCTGCCCTTCGCGCCCGAGATCACCCTCGACCCCCAGCTGGTGCTCGCCCTGTTCGTCGCGCCGGTGCTGCTGGACGCGGCCTTCGACAGCTCCCTGCGCGACCTGCGCCGCAACGTCGTCCCCATCGCCTTCCTCAGCCTCGCCGCCGTGGCGGTCACCACCCTGGCCGTGGCCTTCACCGCCAAGGCGCTGATCCCCGCCCTGCCGTGGGCCGCCGCGGTGGCGCTGGGCGCCATCGTCGCCCCGCCCGACGCGGCGGCGGCGACCGCCGTCCTGCGCATCATCCCGGCCCCCTTCCGCATCCGCACCGTGCTGGAGGGCGAAAGCCTGTTCAACGACGCCAGCGCCCTGCTGACCTACCGCATCGCCGTGGCCGCGGTCCTGACCACCATGCCCGGCGGCTGGCAGCTGGCCGGCTCCGTCGCCCTGGCCACCGTGGGCAGCGTCCTCTTCGGTCTGGTCGCGGCCTGGACGCAGGCGCGCCTCACCCGCCTGCTGACCGAGGCGCCGCCCTCCATCGTCCTGCAGTTCATCGGCAGTTTCGGCGTGTGGATCGCCGCCGAGCGGCTGGGCCTGTCGGCCATCGTCACCATCGTCGTCTTCGCCCTGACCCTGGCCCGGCTGGCGGCCCGCAGCCCGGCCGTGATCCGCGTCCCGGCCTATGCGGTGTGGGAGACCACGGTCTTCGCCCTGAACGTGCTGGCTTTCATGCTGGTGGGCCTGCAGATCGCCCCCATCTGGCGCGAGCTGCAGCCGGTGCAGCGGGAGGAGTACGCCGCCTTCGCCCTGGTCATCCTGCTGGTCTGCGTCGTCGTCCGCCTGGCCTGGGTGATGGGCTACAACACCGTCGTGCAGGTGAAGAACCGGCTGTTCGGGGTGCATCTTCCGGCCGGAGCCTCGCCGCCGACCTTCGCCTCAGGTCTGGTCGTCGGCTGGGCCGGAATGCGCGGCGTGGTCAGCCTGGCCGCCGCCTACGCCCTGCCCGCCGACTTCCCGTTCCGCGATGTGATCCTGCTGGCCGTGTTCGCGGTGGTGATGGGCACCCTCGTGGTCCAGGGACTGACGCTGGGTCCGTTGATCCGCCTGCTGGGCCTTGGCAATGACGGCGTGCTGGACGGTGAGATCCGCACGGCGCGCGCCGCCGTCACCGACGCCGCCATCGCCCACGTCTCGGACCGGGACGACGCGCCGGCCAAGCGCCTGAAGGCGGAATACCGTGAGCGCCGCGAGGCGCTGGAAACCGCCGGCGAAGGCGACGGCCGCGTTACCCTGCCGGTCGACGACCTCGCCGAAGAGGTGCTGGCGGCCAAGCGCGAGCGGCTGCTGGCCATGCGGCTGAACGGCGAGATCAGCGACGCCGCCTACTATCAGATCGAGGAAGAGCTGGACCGGCGCGAACTGGCCCTCACGCCCGTGGTCCGTTGAGGCCTCAGAGCCTCAGATTGCCGTAGGCGGTGCAGCCGGGGCGGTCATCACTCGGCCGGTTCTCCGCGTCCCGGCACACCAACGGCCCCAGCCCCTGCTGCCCGACCTCGCGCCGAACCTCCCACACCACCCGGTCGTCGCGCACGCCCAGCAGCCCCATGTCCGGGATGTTGTCCGCGCCGTTGCCCAGCTTGACGGCGATCACCGCGAAGCCCGGATCGACGGCGTCGCGATAGACCCGGACGCCTCGCCGCCGCCTGACGAAGGCTTCGACCCCGCCGGGCAGCACCGATCCGGGTTCGACCGAGTCCAGCAGAGCGCCGCCCTCCCGGTCCGCCCGCGTCTCCTCCGCCATCTGGAAGGGCACGAAGGGCAGCACGGTCAAGCCGACCAGGCCCCAGATGACGTCCATGCCGATGTCGCGTTGCGGCGCGCCCTGATGGACGATCGGCGCGCACAGGCTGGTCACCGACAGGTCGGCGGGCGGCGCGGGCAGCCGTCCCAGCACCGCAAGACCGTCGGATAGCGGCAGGCGCCCCATCGCGACCGTCATCGGCGAGGACGGCCTGGGCGCGAACACCAGCGCCTCCACCGCCTCACGGGTCGCGGGCTGGTTCCCGTCGGTCCGGCGCGGGACGGGCGCGTCGGGATGCACGGCGGCCAGCACCCCGTCCTCGAACACGAACCAGCCCCGGCTGCGGCGTATCAGCTCGGCGCGCGGATTGGCGTTGGGCTCTCCGGCCAGCGGGACTTCGGGGAAGCCGGTCACGCAGACGCCGCCTTCCGGCCAGGCGCGGTGGAAGCGTTTGGCGGGATAGATGTCGACCGTCCGCCCGCCCTCGACGATGCGCACGGCCTCCGACGGATCGACCGGAGCGGGCGCGCCGATGATCAGCGCCACGTCTCCCGGCGTATGGCCCAGCAGATCCGCTACCGACACGCGGGTGGTCGTCGGCTCCTGGGCCTGGATCACGCCGATCAGGGCCAGGGCGACGAGGCTCATCTCTTGTTCAACGCCACCAGGAAGACCTCGGCGCTGTCCTTCCGGCTGGAGGCCGGCTTGACGTATTTCACCGTCTCGAACTCCTCGCGCAGCCGCGCCAGCACCCCGCCGGCGTCGCCGCCCTGGAAGTTCTTGGACACGAAATGCCCGCCCGGCCTGAGCGTCCGAATGGCGAAATCGGCGGCGATCTCGATCAGGGCGATGATCTTCAGGTGGTCCGTCTGCCGATGGCCGACAGTGTTGTGGGCCATGTCGGACAGCACCAGGTCCGGCGCCCCGCCCAGCAGGTCCATCATCTGTTGATCGACGCCCGGATGGGTGAAGTCCGCCTGGATCAGCTCTGCGCCCGGGATCGGCTCGATCGGCAGCAGATCGACGCCCACCACCGACTTGGCGCCGCGCTGCAGCGCCACCTGCACCCAGCCGCCCGGCGCCGCGCCCAGGTCGATCACCCGGCTGCCGGTCTTGATCAGGCGGAAGCGGTCGTCGATCTCGATCAGCTTGAACGCCGCCCGGCTGCGCCAGCCCTCGGCCCGCGCCTTCTCGGACCACTTGTCCGACAGCTGACGCTTGATCCACTGCTGGCTGGACATCGACTTGGTGTCCGCCGTCTTCATCTTGGTGCCCATGCCGCGCCCGGCCGCGGTCCCGCCCGAGGGCGGCTTCACCATGCGGCGGCGTTCAGGCTTGGACTCTTCGTCGGACATCACAGGGCTATGCCATTCAGGGGGCGGACTGGATAGACTGCCTGGGCAAAGGAGCGCCCCGATGTCCTACGATCTGTTCTCCCAGCCGGGCGAGACGGCGCCCCCGCCGGAAACGATCGAACGCCTGTTCTTCGGCCTGATGCTGCCCGAGGCGCAGGCCGCCGAGGCCGTGCATGTCCTCGGCCAGGCGCGCGCGGCGGAGGGCCTGCGTGGAAGCCCGATCCGCCAGGATCGCCTGCACATCACCCTGATCCACGTCGGCGACTATGTGAACGCCCTGCCCGGATCCCTCGCGCCGATCCTGCGCGACGCCGCCGAAACGCTGGTGCCCGCCGCCTTCGATATCGTCTTCGACCGCGTCTCCAGCTTCTCCGGCGCGCCCGGACGGCATCCGCTGGTCCTGCTCGGCGACGAGGGCGTGGAAGCGCTCAAGGCCTTCCGCGCCGCCCTGCTCACCGCCGTCGTCCGCCACGGCGTGAAGCCCCTGTCGCGTCAGGCCTTCGTCCCGCACGTGACTCTGTCCTACGCGGACCGTGGCACGCCGGAGCGTCCTATCCGCCCCATCGCCTGGCGACCGGAAGAATTCCTGCTCATCCACAGCGAGGTCGGGCGGTCGATCTATAATACGCTCGGACGCTGGCCACTGCGTTGACGCTTTGCCTGCGGGCCTCGCCGCCTATATGAGCAGGCGAAACTCAAACTGGAGCGCGCCCGAATGGCCGAAACCCTCACCCTGACCCTCGACAACGGCGACGCCCCGGGCGGCGACGTGGTCATCAAGCTGCGCTCGGACCTGGCCCCGAACCACGTCAAGCAGATCACCGAATTGGCCGAAGAGGGCTTCTACGACGGCGTCGTCTTCCACCGCGTGATCCCGGGCTTCATGGCGCAGGGCGGCGATCCGACCGGCACCGGCACCTCGGGCTCCAAGAAGCCGAACCTGAAGCAGGAGTTCTCGTCCGAGCCCCACGTCCGCGGCGCCGTCTCCATGGCCCGCACCTCGGACCCGAACAGCGCCAACTCGCAGTTCTTCATCGTCTTCGACGACGCCACCTTCCTGGACCGCCAGTACACGGTCTGGGGCAATGTCATCGAGGGCATGGACCTCGTCGACAACCTGCCCAAGGGCGAGCCGCCGCGCTCGCCAGGCAAGATCGTCAAGGCCACGGTGGCCTGATCAAACAAAAGGGCCGCTCGAAAGAGCGGCCCTTTTTCTATTCGATCTCCACGACCTCGACCCGCGGCCCGTTCAGGACCAGGGCGATCTCGCCGCGCTTCAGCTTCAGGGCGTCCTCGCCGAACAGCTGGCGGCGCCAGCCCTTCAGGGCGTCGACGTCGGCGTCGTCGCTCAGGGCGATCTTCTCCAGGTCGGCGACGTTGGCGATCAGCTTGGTGGCCACGCCCGCGTTGTCGCTCTTGGCCTTCAGCAGCACCTTCAGCAGTTCGACCACCGACGGCGGGGCCGGCTGGTTGTGCGCCGGGCGCTCCAGCTTGGGCGCGTGCGCCTCCGGATCGGCCATGACCCGCTTCAGCTCGGCGCTCAGTTCTAGCCCCAGCCGCGAGGCGCCGAAGCCCTTGGGCACCGAGCGCAGGCGGTTGAAGGCGTCCGGATCGGTCGGCGCTTGGGCGGCGATCTCGTCGATCGCCTCGTCCTTCAGGATGCGACCACGCGGCTGGTCGCGCTCCTGCGCCGCCCGCTCGCGCCACACGGCGGTGGCGACGAAGGGGGCCAGATACTTGGCCGAGAACTTCTTCGGCTTCAGGCGCTTCCACGCCTTCTCCGGATCGGTGTCGTACAGCGCCGGGTCGGTCAGGTCGCCCATCTCGGCCATCACCCAGTCCAGACGGCCGTCCTTCTGCAGGCGATCGCGCAGCTTGGGGTACAGGGCCGCCAGATGGGTCACGTCGCCCAGGGCGTAGACCAGCTGGGCGTCGGACAGCGGCCGGCGGGCCCAGTCGGTGAAGCGGCTGCCCTTGTCGACTTCCTGGCGCAGCATCTGGCGGACCAGGGCCTCATACGAGACCTGATCGCCGAAACCGGCGGCCATGGCGGCGACCTGGGTGTCGAACATCGGCTTGGGCATGGCGCCCAGCTTCACGAAGATCTCCACGTCCTGCCGGGCGGCGTGGAAGACCTTGAGAATCGATTCGTCGCGCATCAGGGCGAGGAACGGCTCCAGATCGAGCCCCTCGGCCAGCGGATCGATGATCGCGGCGTCGGTCGGCGAAGCGGCCTGGATCAGGCACAGCTTGGGCCAATACGTCGTCTCCCGCATGAACTCGGTGTCGACGGTGATAAAGGGCTGGTCGGCCAGGCGCGCGCAGAATTCTTGCAGCGCCTCGGTGGTGGTGATCGGCGTCATTCGGATGCTATAGCCCCGCGCGCGCCCGTTGTGGCAAGAGCCCCAACATAATTCCGCCCACTGATTCAGGCCCGTGACCGATGAGCGACACCCCCGAGAGCCTTCGTAACGGCCTCACCTACGCCGATGCGGGGGTCGATATCGACGCCGGCGAGATGCTGGTGCAGCACATCAAGCCGCTGGCCAAATCCACGGCCCGCCCGGGTTCTGAGCCCTCACTGGGCGGTTTCGGGGCCCTGTTCGACCTCAAGGCCGCCGGCTTCGAGGACCCGCTGATCGTCGCCACCACGGACGGCGTCGGCACCAAGCTGAAGATCGCCATCGAAACCGGCCGTCACGACGGCGTCGGGGTCGATCTGGTCGCCATGTGCGTCAACGACCTTCTGGCCCAGGGCGCCGAGCCCCTGCTGTTCCTCGACTACTACGCCACCGGCAAGCTTGAGATCGACGCCGCCCGCCGCGTCGTCGCCGGCATCGCCGAGGGCTGCCGTCAGGCCGGCTGCGCCCTCGTGGGCGGCGAAACCGCCGAAATGCCCGGCATGTATTCGGGCGGCGACTACGATCTGGCCGGCTTCTCGCTGGGCGCGGTCGAGCGCGGCCACGCCCTGCCCTACCTCGACCGCCAGCAGGCCGGCGACCTGATCATCGGCATCGGCTCGTCCGGTCCCCACTCCAACGGCTATTCGCTGATCCGCAAGGTGGTCGAGAAGTCCGGCCTGTCGTGGGCCGACGACGCCCCGTTCGCCAAGGACCGCTCGTTGGCCCAGGCGCTGATGGAGCCGACCCGCATCTATGTGAAGCCGGTCCTGCCGCTGATGAAGGCCGGTCTGGTCAAGGGCGCGGCCCACATCACGGGCGGCGGCCTGATCGAAAACCCGCCGCGCTGCATCGCCGAGGGTCTGCAGGCCAGCTTCGACTGGGACGCCTGGCCGATGCCGCACGTCTTCCAGTGGCTGGGCGAGGTCGGCGGCATCTCGGATCACGAACTGCGTCGCACCTTCAACTGCGGCGTCGGCTTCATCCTGATCGTCAGCCCGGAGAACGCCGAGCCGGTCCTGGCCGCCCTGCTCACCGCGGGCGAGGTCGCCTTCGTCTGCGGCCAGCTGGAACCAGCCTAATTGGCCTCAAGGCTGGAATAGCTGACGCGCACCACGGTGGCCCGGCCCTCGCTCTGGCGCAGCGACACCGTGACCCCGCCCTTGGTCCAGATCGGACGGTCCGCCGGCATGTCCGCGTCGGCGGTGAACCCCTGTTCGCTCATGACGGGCGCCACCGAAGCGCGCGCGCCGCTCAGCCCCTCGCGGCGCGCCTGGATGACGCAGACCCGGCTCAGGTTGTCGTCCGCCGCCGAGCCCGTGGTGGTCAGGCGAAGCAGATAGCCCTGATCCTCGGTCGCATACATTCGTCCTTCACTGGAGGGCGGCGCCAACAGGAAGCCGAGGAACTCCAACGCGGCCGTACTGTCGCCCTCTCCGGCCACATAGGGCAGGCAGACGTCGGTCAGGACGCTGCGCGTCATGTCGCTGGACGGCGCGGGCGGCGTGAACAGGGCGGCGGCGAGGGCGAGAACCAGCATGGACAAAACTCCGGATCGAAGCGGCACTGTTTCCGAGCCTGCCGCCCGGCGCAAGCGTTCCATCGGCGCATCCGGACGTTGACCCGCCCCGGACGGGGCGGCAAAGGTCGCCCCTCTCCCCGAGGCTCCCGCCCATGACCGCTTCCCCGCCCCGGCGCACCCGCGTCGCCATCCTGATTTCCGGCGCCGGGTCCAACATGGCCGCCCTGATCGACGCGGCGCGCAAGCCGAACGCCCCGTTCGAGATCGCCCTGGTCCTGTCCAACCGCCCCACCGCCGGCGGGCTGGCCGTCGCGGCGGCGCAGGGGATCCCCACCGTCGTGGTCAACCACCGCCTCTTCGGCCAGGACCGCGAGGCGCACGAGCGCGCCATCGACGCGGCCCTGATGGAGCACGAGATCGAGGTGGTGGCCCTGGCCGGCTACATGCGGCTGCTGACGCCCTGGCTGGTGCGGCTGTGGGCGGCGCGGATGATCAACATCCACCCCAGCCTGCTGCCCAGATATCCGGGCCTGGACACCCACGCCCGCGCCATCGAGGCGGGGGATACGGAGGCGGGCTGCACCGTCCATCTGGTCACCGAGGGCGTCGACGAGGGTCCGATCCTGGATCAGGAAGCGGTGCCGGTCCTGCCCATGGACACCCCCGAAAGCCTTTCACAGCGTGTCCTGACCGCCGAGCACAAGCTCTACCCCCGCGCCCTGACCGCCTTCTGCCGGGCCCTGCATTAGCTTTTCGTAATCTGACATTTTTCCCGGCGACAGCGACCGGGGATGGGCTCAGGTTGCCGCGGATTTTCCAACAGGGGCTCCCATGCTCAGAATTCGCCTCATGGCCTGCGCCGCCGGCGCCGTGCTCACCCTCGCCGCGACGACCGCCACCGCCCAGACCGCGCCGCCCATAGTCGAGATCCCGGCCTCCACCACGCCACAGATCGGGACCTTCGGCCTCGACACCGCGGGCATGGACACCACGGTCAAGCCCGGTGACGACTTCAACCGCTACGCCGGCGGGACCTATCTGCGGAACACGCCGATCCCGGGCGACAAGACGTCCTACGGCGCCTTCGACATGCTGTTCGACAACTCGCAGGAGGCCCTGCGCGGCCTGATCGAGGACAGCGCCTCCAACCCGTCCACGCCGGAAGCGCGCCAGGTCGGCGCCTTCTACGCCAGCTTCATGGACGAGGCGACGGTCAACCGCCTGGGCGCCAGCCCGCTGCAGTCGGACCTGGCCGAGGTGCGCGCCGCCGACACCTATCCCAAGATCGCCGCCCTGATGGGCCGCACCCAGGGCGGCTTCGGCTCCAGCCTGTTCGGCCTCTACATCGCCGAGGACCTGAAGGACCCGAACCAGAACAGCGCCTACATGGTCCAGGGCGGCATCGGCCTGCCCGACCGCGACTACTATCTGGAAGACAGCTTCGCGCCCCAGCGCGCCGCCTATCTGGTCTACGTGACCAAGGCCCTGACCCTGGCCGGCTGGCCCAACCCGGACCAGTCCGCCGCCGACATCATCGCCTTCGAGACCCGCATCGCCCAGCAGCACTGGACCCAGGTCCAGAGCCGCGACATCGAGAAGGGCTATTCGCCGACCACCCTGGCCGACCTGGCGCGCAACGCCCCGGGCTTCGACTGGAACGCCTGGGCTGCGGCCGCCGGCATCCAGAACACCCCGCGCCTGATCCAGTCGCAGGACAGCGCCTATCCGGGCATGGCCCGCGTCTTCTCCGAGACGCCGATCGCCACCCTGCAGGCGTGGCAGGCCTTCCACATCGTCGACCAGGCCGCGCCCTATCTGTCGCAGCCCTTCGTCGACGCCCGCTTCGACTTCTACGGCAAGGCCCTCAGCGGCCAGCCCGAGAACCGTCCCCGCTGGAAGCGCGGCGTGTCCCTGGTCAACGGCTCGCTGGGCGAGGCCCTGGGCCGCGAGTATGTGGCCCACTACTTCCCGGCTGAATCCAAGGCCCAGATGGAGGCCCTGGTCGCCAACCTGCGCGCCGCCATGACCGAGCGTCTGCAGCACCTGGACTGGATGAGCGACGCCACCCGCCAGCAGGCGCTCTACAAGATGAGCCGCTTCGGGGTGAAGATCGGCTATCCGGAGCAATGGCGCAGCTATGACGGCCTGCGCCTGGTTCCGGGCGACCTCTACGGCAACGTCGAGCGCTCCTCGGCCTTCGAGTGGGCCTGGAACCTGGGCAAGCTGACCCGCCCGGTCGATCCGCTGGAGTGGGGCATGACGCCCCAGACGGTGAACGCCTACTACAACCCGCCCCGCAATGAGATCGTCTTCCCGGCGGCCATCCTGCAGCCGCCCTTCTTCGATCCGAACGCTGATCCGGCGGTCAACTACGGCGGCATAGGCGCGGTCATCGGCCACGAGATCACCCACGGCTTCGACGACCAGGGCCGCAAGGTCGACGGCGACGGCGTGCTGCGCGACTGGTGGACCGCCGAGGACGCCGCCAAGTTCGAGGCCCGCGCCGCCGTGCTGGGCGCCCAGTATTCGGCTCTCAGCCCGCTGGCGGGTTCGAACGTCAACGGCGACCTGACCATGGGCGAGAACATCGCCGACCTGGGCGGCCTGCTGCTGGCGCTGGACGCCTACCACCGCTCGCTCAACGGCCAGCCCGCGCCGGTGATCAACGGCCTGACCGGCGACCAGCGGGTCTTCCTCGGCTGGGCCCAGGTCTGGCGCGAGAACATCCGCGACGACGCCCTGCGTCAGCAGGTCACCGTCGACCCGCACTCCCCGGCCCAGTACCGCGCCGCCGTGCCGCCGCGGAACATCGACGCCTGGTACGACGCCTTCGGGGTCAAGCCGGGCGACGAGCAGTACCTGGCTCCCGAGGCCCGCGCCCACATCTGGTAGGGCGCGCTTCAGACATGACGACGGCCCCGGAGAGCGATCTCCGGGGCCGTTTTCATTTGGATCGAGGCTTTAGTTCGGACGGCGCGGGGTGGTCGCCGCGCCCGCCGCCGCGCCGATCGCGGCGCCCGCGACAGTCGCGCCGGTGTTGCCGCCGATCGCCTGCCCGGCGACCGCGCCGCCGATGGCGCCGGTCGCGGCGCGCTGTTCCATGGTCGTGCCGCACGCCGCCAGCATCGCCATGGCGGCGATGGCCGGGGTCAGTTTCAGGATCGTTTTCATCACAGGCTCCTTGGGGAGGAAGACCCGGTGAAAACAAGAACGGCCCGCGTCCGGTTCCGGACGCGGGCCGCTCAAACGGTCAAGCCTCTGAAGGCCTTATCGTTTTAGCCGACGATCTGGTCGTCGGTGAAGAACTGGGCGATTTCGATGCCGGCGTTCTCGAGGCTGTCCGAACCGTGGACCGAGTTCTCGCCGATCGACAGGGCGAACAGCTTGCGGATGGTGCCTTCGGCGGCGTCGTTCGGGTTGGTCGCGCCCATGACTTCACGGTAGGCGGCGACGGCGTTCGGGCCTTCCAGCACCTGGACCACGACCGGCTCGGCGGTCATCTGGCCGACCAGCTCGCCGTAGAACGGGCGCTCGCTGTGCACGGCGTAGAATTTCTGGGCTTGTTCGGTCGACAGCTTGACGCGGCGTTGGCCGACGATGCGCAGGCCGGCGCCCTCGATCACGGCGTTGATCGCGCCGGTCAGGTTGCGGCGCGTGGCGTCGGGCTTGATAATCGAGAAGGTGCGTTCGGTCATGACGGTGACTTCTTGTTTGGGAGATTGAAGGTCGCGGGCTTATAGACGCGCCCTCCCCGGTTTCCAACCGCCTCACAATTTTGCCTCTATCGCCCGGCGCATCGCGCCACGCGGGCGCCGGGGCGTATCGAGACTTCGACCGCCGCCATGCTCCAGATCACCGACCTGACCTTCAACGCGTGGGGCCGCAAATTCCTCGAGGACGCCTCCGTCAGCCTGCCGCCCGGGTCCAAGGTCGGCCTGGTCGGCCGCAACGGCATCGGCAAGTCGACCCTGTTCAAGCTGATCCTGGGCGAATTGGCCGCGGGCGGCGACGAGATCAGCCTGCCCAAGACCGCCCGCGTCGCCTCCGTCGACCAGGAACACCCAGCCACGCCCGTCAGCGTGCTGGAGACGATTCTGGAAGCCGATGTCGAGCGCCACGACCTGCTGACCCGTCTGGAGACGGCCGAGCCCGAGGAGATGGGCGAGATCTGGACCCGCCTGATCGAGATCGACGCCGACGCCGCTCCCGCCCGCGCCGCCGAAATCCTCGTCGGCCTGGGCTTCAGCCAGGAGAACCAGCAGCGGCCCATGTCCGAATACTCCGGCGGCTGGCGCATGCGCGTCGCCCTGGCCGCGGCCCTGTTCGCCGAGCCGGACATGCTGCTGCTCGACGAACCGACCAACTATCTCGACCTGGAAGGCGCCCTGTGGCTTGAGGCCCGCCTCAAGAAATACCCGCACACGGCCCTGATCATCTCCCACGACCGGGAAATGCTGAACGAGGTCTGCACCCACATCCTACACCTCGCGAACCACACGCTGACGCTCTACACGGGCAACTACGACGCCTTCGAAAAGGCCCGCGCCGAGAAGGCCCGCCTGCAGCTGTCGGCCAAGGCCAAGCAGGACGCCGAGCGCGCCCACCTTCAGGCCTTCGTCGACCGCTTCAAGGCCAAGGCCTCCAAGGCCGCCCAGGCCCAGTCCCGGATGAAGCGCCTGGCCAAGATGGAGCCGGTCTCCACCACCATCGAAGAGCGGGTCGCCCCCTTCATCCTGCCGTCGCCGCCCCGCCCGCTGGCCCCGCCGCTGATCCGGCTGGAGCGCGCCAACGTCGGCTACGAGACGGGCAAGCCCATCCTGCGCAATCTCAACCTGCGCATGGACCTGGACGACCGCATCGGCCTGCTGGGCGTCAACGGCGCGGGCAAGTCGACCTTCGCCAAGATGATCGCCGGCGCCCTGAACGTCTCCGAGGGCGAACTGCACCGCGACAAGAAGATGCGGGTGGGCTGGTTCCACCAGCACCAGATCGAGGCCATGGACCCGACGGACACGCCGCTGGAGATCATCCGCCGCGCCATGCCCGAGGCCTCCGAGAGCAGCCGCCGCTCCAAACTGGCCCAGTGGGGCCTCGGCTACGAGAAGCAGGAGACCACCGTCGCCTCCCTGTCCGGCGGCGAGCGCGCCCGCCTGCTGCTCAATCAGGTGGCCATGGACGCGCCGCACATCCTGATCCTCGACGAACCGACCAACCACCTGGACATCGACAGCCGCCGCGCCCTGCTCGACGCGCTGAACGACTATTCGGGCGCCGTCATCCTGATCACCCACGACCGGTCGCTGATGGAGATGGTCGCCGACCGCCTGTGGCTGGCCGCCGACGGCACGGTGAAGCCCTATGACGGCGACATGGACGACTACGCCAAATTCGTCCTGGACCGCGCCAAGATGGCCGCCGTGAAGCCCAGCCAGATCAAGGAAGAGGCCAAGGCCGCCGAAGCCCAGCCCAACAAGGGCAAGAAGGCCGAGAAGCGTTCGGGTCCCTCCCCCTCGACCCTGCGCCACGCGGTCAAGAAGGCCGAGGAGCGGATGGCCCAGCTCACCGCCGAGATCGCCCGCATCGACGACGACATGGCCAACGCCTCGATCAGCAATCCCAAGGCGCTGGAAGGCCTGACCCGCGCGCGCGCCAAGACCCAGTCCGACCTCGACGCCGCCGAGGCCGCCTGGATCGAGGCCGAGGAGACGCTGGCGGAAGCGACCGCATGACCCCGATCAAATTCAGCCGCGAGGAGATCGTCGCCATCGCCGGCAAGCTGCGTCCCTATTTCCGGGACGAGTTCGAGGTTGAACTGCGCGACCTCCCGGCCGAGATGCTGGTCGACTTCCTCGCCCGCGAGATCGGCCCCTTCTTCTACAACCGCGCCCTCTACGACGCCCAGGCCGTCGTCGCGAAGAAGGCCGAGGACATCGCCGAAGCCATCGCCGGACTGGAGCGGGCGGAGTGACCCGTCTCCTCCCCGTTCGCGTCGCGAATGGGGAGGAGATCGCGCCTTCGGATCAGCCCTGTGCGGCCTGCATGTAGGTTTCCTCGTACGGCTGGACCACGACCCAGCCCTCGCCCTCGAACTTCATCTGGATGCTCTCGCCCGAGCCCCGGCCGACGAAGGTCTTGAACGAGATATCCGTTGCGATCTCCGGCGACAGCCCGCCCGACCAGGCCACCGTCGCGTTCGGATCGGTGAAGATCGGCCCGGTCTCGCGGCTGACCTTCAGGATCAGCGGATCATAGTGGCTGGTGATCGCCACGATGCCGCTGCCGCTCAGCTTCACATTGAACAGGCCGCCGGACATCATCCCGGCCACTCGCTTCATCATGGTGATCTGGTTGCTGATGCTCGTTTCCAGCGCCAGCACGTCGTTGCCGTTGGCGAAGATCGTCTCGTTGTCCAGCCGCAGCAGGGTGATCTTCTTACCGGTGTCGGCCAGGTAGACGCGGCCCTGCCCCTCCACCTTCATCAGCACCATGCCCTCACCGCTGACGGCCTTCTTCAGGAGGTTGCCGAGGCCCTGCTCCATCAGGCCCTGACGGGTGAATTTCACCTGCCCGGTGCGCGCCACCATCGATCCCGCCTTGGCCCAGATCGAGCCGTTCAGCTTCACCTCCAGCAGATACTGGCTCTCCAGCTCGAAGGCGTCGGGGCTGACATCCTTCTCCCTATAGGCGGCGACGAACTCTGCGACGGTCTTCACGGGCATGGGAACCTCAAAAACGGGAACTTCAGGGAGGCGCAGGCTGACCGGAGACTTCCGGCTCGCGCAAGCCTTCTTCGTTGCAAACGCCTCGCAATCTTATAGTTTCCCCGCCGAACATTCGGGACCCCGACCATGACGAAGACCAAGTTGACCGCCGCCTTCCTCGCCGGGGTGATGCTGGCCCTCAACGGCGGCGGCGCGGCCCTGGCCCACCAGCCCTATCTGCGCCCCAACGTCTTCGACGCCACCGGCCGTGACCACGTCACCGTCGAAGCCTCCTTCACCGAGGACGTCTTCGCCGCCGAAGTCGTGATGCGGTCGGACTTCTTCCACGTCGTCGGTCCCAACGGCGACACGCCGATCACCGCCGTCACCTACCTGCGCGACGTCGCCGTGTTCGAGGCCGCCGTTCCCCAGGACGGCACCTACCGTCTGTCCTCCGGACCGCGTCAGGGCCGTACCGCCAAGATGTACCAGTCCGCGGACGGCGTCTGGAAAATGGTCGGCGAGGAAGACGGCCCGCCCCCGCCCGGCGCCGAACTGGTCGATGTCCAGAGCATCACCGTTGCAGACGTCTACGTCACCCGCGGCGCCCCCTCGACCGAGGCGCTGCAGACGACCGGTCAGGGCCTCGAGCTCAAGCCCGTCACCCACCCCAACGACATCATCGCCGGCGAGGACGCCGTGTTCGAGCTGCTGCTGAATGGCCGGCCGCTGGCGAACGCTCCCGTCACCGTCTTCCGTGAGGCGGGCCGCTGGGACGGCCGCAAGGTCGAGGCCGACCTCTCCACCGGCCCCGACGGCCGCTTCACGCTGAAAGTGTCCGGCCCCGGCGCCTACATGACCCTGATCCGCCACCGCATGGCCGCCCCGGCGGGGTCGCCAGTCCCCTATGTCAGCTACAGCCACACCCTGACCTTCGTGGCCGAGGCGGGGTGAGGAAATCTCCCTCCCCTTCTGGGGAGGGTGGACCGCGAAGCGGGACGGGTGGGGAACCGCCGCACGGTCGAGCAATCTCCGACGCACCCCACCCTGTCGTCGCTTCGCGCCGACATCCCTCCCCACAAGGGGGAGGGAGAAGCTCCCGCCCGCCCCTTCTTGCGCCCCCCGGATCAGGCCATACTTCCGAATCCATGCCGATCCGCCGCCTCCCCCCCGAGACCGTCAACCGCATCGCCGCCGGCGAGGTGGTCGAACGCCCGGCCAGCGCCATCAAGGAGCTGGTCGAGAACGCCCTGGACGCCGGGGCGAGCCGGATCGAGATCCAGGCCGACGGCGGCGGCCTGACCCGCATCCTGATCGCCGACGACGGGCACGGCATGGCCGCCGACCAGCTGGCCCTCGCGGTCGAGCGCCACGCCACCTCCAAGCTGGAGCCCGACGACGCCGGCGATGTGGACCTGCTGCGCATCCACACCCTCGGCTTCCGCGGCGAGGCCCTGCCCTCGATCGGCTCCGTCGCTCGCCTGACCATCACCAGCCGTTCGCGTGACGGCGGCGACGCGCACCAGATCACCGTCGAGGGCGGCGACCAGCGCCCGGTCGCTCCCGCCGGCTTCCCCGGTCCCCACGGCGCCCGCGTCGAGGTCCGCGACCTCTTCTACGCCACCCCCGCCCGCCTCAAATTCATGAAGTCCGAGCGGTCGGAGGCCATGGCCATCTCGGAAGAGATCAAACGCCAGGCCATGGCGCACGAGGGCGTCGCCTTCACCCTCGATCTCGACGGCAAGACCACCCTGCGCCTGCCCGCCGAGCATCCGGGCGACCACGGCCGGCTGAAGCGCCTCGCCGCCCTGCTGGGCCGCGACTTCGAGGCCAACGCCCTGCTGATCGATCAGGAACGGGACAACGTCCGGCTCAGCGGCTACGCGGGCCTGCCGACCTACAGCCGCGGCAATGCCGCCCACCAGTATCTGTTCGTCAACGGCCGACCGGTGAAGGACCGTCTGCTGCAAGGCGCCCTGCGCGGCGCCTACGCCGACTTCCTGGCCCGCGACCGCCACCCGGCCGCCGTCCTCTTCCTCGACATCGACCCGCTCTATGTCGACGTGAACGTCCACCCGGCGAAAGCGGAAGTCCGCTTCCGCGATCCGGCTCTGGTGCGCGGCCTGATCGTCGGCGCCCTGCGCCACGCCCTGGCCGCCGCCGGCCACCGCGCCTCGACCACCGTCGCCGCCGACGCCCTCAGCGGCTTCCGCCCCCACTCCGGCGTCAGCAGCGCCCCGGCCTTCAGCCCGTCGTCGCCCTCCGCCCAAGGCTGGAGCGGCTGGCAGCAGTGGGCCGCGCCCGCCAGCCAGTCGGCCCAGATCATCCCCGGCCTGAACGAGCGTTCGGCCCGGGTCGAGAGCTTCGACGCCGTCCCGGACTTCGCGCCAGCGCCACAAAGCAGCGCCCAGGTCTTTGATCCGCTGGACTATCCGCTCGGCGCCGCCCGGGCCCAGCTGCACGGCACCTATATCGTCGCCCAGACCCGCGACGGCCTCGTCGTCGTCGACCAGCACGCGGCCCACGAACGCCTCGTCTATGAGCGGATGAAGACCCAGATGGCCGAGGGCGCGGTCACCCGCCAGACCCTGCTGGCCCCCGAGGTGGTCGAGCTGGACCCCGCCGAGGCCGAGCGCGTCTCGTCCCGCGCCGACGAACTGGCCGAGTTGGGCCTGATCGTCGAGGCCTTCGGCGCCGGCGCCGTCCTGGTCCGCGAGACCCCGGCCCTGCTGGGCGACACCGACGTGCAGGGGTTGATCCGCGACATCGCCGACGACCTGGCCGAACACGGCGCCGCCCTCAGCCTCAAGGAGCGCATGGCCGAGGTCTGCGGCACCATGGCCTGCCACGGCAGCGTCCGCGCCGGCCGCGTCCTCAGCGCGCCGGAGATGAACGCCCTCCTGCGCCAGATGGAAGCCACGCCGCACTCGGGTCAGTGCAACCACGGCCGCCCGACCTACGTCGAGCTGAAGCTGGGCGACCTGGAGAAGCTGTTCGGTCGGCGCTGACCGTCAGTCCGCCAGCTGGGCGTTCCGGCCGGCGCTCAGCCCCAGTCCCGCCAGCACCAGGCACAGCAGGCAGCAGGTGATCAGCGACGCCGACCAGCCGCCGGTCCTGTCATGCAGGGCCCCGACGACCAGCGGTCCCATCGCCGACAGCATATAGCCCAGCGACTGGGTCATGCCGGACAGCCGCGCGGTCTGGGGCGCCGTGGTGGTCCGCAGGCCCACGAAGGCCAGCGCCAGAATGAAGACCCCGCCGTTGGCGAAGCCGAACAGGGCGGCCCAGACCACGGCCAGCTTCGGCGCCAGGAACAGGCCCAGGATCGCCGTCAGCGCCATCAGGGCCAGGCCGACCGCCAGGCCGCGCTGGTCCTTCATCCGCTTGACCAGCGGCGCCAGCACCAGTCCGGGAAAGGCCGTCGCCAGTTGCATCACCCCGTGCAGCCCGCCCGCCGCCTCGGGCGCGAACCCCGCCGCCACCAGCACCGACGGCAGGGACGAGACCATCGCGTAGTAGAGGAACGAATTGACCCCGAAGAAGGCGGTGATCTGCCAGGCCAGCGGGGAGCGCCAGATCGCCCGCCCCTTGCCCACCTCGGCCGTCTCCGCCGCCGGATCGGTCCGCCGCCGCAGCTGGGGCAGCCACAGCAGGGCCCCGGCCAGCGGCAGGACGATGAAGGCGCCCAGCGAGACCTGCCAGTCGAACGCCTGGGTCAGCGGCACGACGACGGCCGAGCCCACGCCCGACGCCAACCCCATGGTCAGCGCATAGACGGCCGTCAGCTTGGCGATCTGGTCCGGGAAGTCGCGCTTCAGCAGGCTGGGCAGCAGGGTGTTGCCGATGGCGATCCCCGCTCCCAGCACGGCCGTCCCTGCGTACAGCAGGCCGATCGGCCCGATCGAGCGCGCCAGGATGCCGCCGCCGATCAGGATCAGCGCCAGGAACAGGGCCCGTTCCAGCCCCAGCCGGCGCGCCAGCCCCGCCGCGAACGGCGACACCAGGCAGAAGGTCAGCAGCGGCAGGGTGATCAGCGCCCCGGCCGCGCCCGCCCCGATCCCGAACGCCTTCTGGATCACGTCCAGCACCGGCCCGACCGCCGTGAACGGTCCGCGCAGATTGGCCGCGAACAGCAGGATGCCCGCGATGATCCACACGGGGGCGAGGCGACGGGTCGAGGACATGAGGGAGGAATCCGGGGGGAGGATCGAGCCTCACCCTAGCGCTGGCGAGACCTTCCGGATTTCGCTATCCAGCCAGAAAGTATCTGAAAACGGCCAACCGCCATGGATCCCCTCAGCGCCCGCCTCGCCGCCCTCGATCCGGACGTCCACGCCGGGCCGGCGTTCGCCATCGCCGTCAGCGTCAAGGACCACGCGGTCGAGGTGCCGACCCACGCCCACAGCCGGGGCCAGTTGGTCGTCGCCCTGCAGGGCGCCGTCACCTGCCGGGCCGAAGGCGGCCTGTGGATGGCCCCCATCGGCAGCGGCGTGTGGATCCCCGGCGGGGTCCCGCACAGCAATCACGTGACCATCAACGGCGCCATCTGCCTGCTGTTCGTCGATCCTTCCGTGCCGGACCTGCCCCCGCGGTGCTGCACCCTGCCCCTGTCGCCGATGGTGATCGAGCTGATCCGGCATCTGGCGACGATCGAGGCGCGGCCCGGAGATCCCATCGACGGCCAGACCCGTCGAATCACCGAGGTCATCCTTGAGGAACTGCGCCGCATCGACGCGACCGGCTTCCACCTGCCGATCACGGACGATCCCACCCTGCGCCTGATCGCCGACGCCCTGATGCGAGACCCGGACGATCGCGCCTCGGTGGCGACATGGGCCGCCCGCGTGGCGATGAGCGAGCGCGCCCTGGCCCGGCTGGTCGTGCGCGAGACGGCGTTGAGCTTCGGCCGCTGGCGCCAGCAGTTCCACATCGTCACCGCCCTGCAGAGGCTCTCCGCCGGCGCCTCCGTCCAGGCCGTCGCCCTGGACCTCGGCTACGGCTCGGTCAGCGCCTTCATCGCCATGTTCAAGGCCGCCCTCGGCGTCTCCCCCGCCCGCTACATCGCCCGCATGAACCGCCCGCACGGCGAGGCGCGGGCTGCCGGGTGGAGCGGCGGCCTTGCGCCAAGAGCGGACCTCGCGGCGGCTCCATGATGCGGACGTTCGATCTGCCCACCGGCCGGCCAGGCCCCGACTGAAACTCCCGACGCCCCGCCACTGTCCGTGCGTCTAGACGGTCACCACCACCTTGCCCACTTGCGCATTGGATTCCAGGTAGCGGTGGGCCTCGGAAATCGCATCGAAAGAGAAGGTCCTGGCGATGGCCGGCCGAAAGGCGCCGCTGGCCAACCCTTGGAGCACAAAAGCCTTGGCTTTCTCGAGGCGCGCGGGATCGGCGACCACCTCGTGCACGAGATAGCCGCGCAGGGTGAGACGTTTGCCCAGCATGACGGTTGTCGGGATCACGATCGGGCCGGCGTCGAGCGCGCCGTAGCCGATGATGACGCCCCCGACCGCCGCCGCTGTCGCAAGCGGCGCCACCATCGCCCCGCCGACGGGGTCGAAGGCGACCCGCGCGCCGGAAGGCCCCGTGATCTTGAGGATTTCGTCGGCGATATCCGCAGCGTCGGCGACAACGACATGGTCGGCGCCGGAGAGAAGCAGGGCATCGTGCTTCTCGGCCGTCCGAGTGACCGCGATCGAAGATGCGCCCAAGGTCCGGATCACCTGAAGCGCGGCGAGGCCGACACTGCTGGAGGCCGCCGTGACGACGACATGATCGCCAGCGCGCACCTGGGCAATATCAACAAGCGCGCCATAAGCCGTAAGGAACGCCATCCAGGTTGCGGCCGCCGCCTCGAAGGAGTGTTGCTGAGGAAGCCTCACCAGCATCGCCGCCGGGAAATTGATCAGTTCAGCGTGAACCGGCCGCGCCTTCATGGAAATCGGCGGGATCACCGCGACGCGGTCGCCGGGCGAAAACGTATCAACACCGGACCCAAGGCTTCGAACGACGCCGGCGGCTTCCAAACCAAGACCTGACGGCAGGTCGGCGTCCTCGATATAGAGGCCGGCGCGAAACTGCGCCTCGGCGCGGTTGAGACCGAAAGCCTTGACCTGAATCTGAACCTCGCCGGGCGCGGGCGGGCCGACACCGACCTCCTCGATCTTGAGCACCTCAGGCCCGCCCAAGCGGTGAAAGACGACGGCGCGCGGCATGAAAACTCCATCCGGATTTGATGGAGTGAGCTTAGAATGATGGGTGAAAGCGCATAAACCGTATGGTTCGACGGACACTCAGTAATAAGGGTTGGTAATGGATCGACTTGCCAGCATGGCAATCTTCGTCAAGGCCGCCGACCTCGGCTCCTTTTCGGCTGCCGCGCAGGCAACCGGCATGTCGGCGACGATGGTCGGCAAGCACGTTCAGTTTCTCGAAGTCCGCCTTGGCGTTCGACTACTCAGCCGCACGACCCGGCGTCAAAGTCTGACGGAGTTCGGCCGGGCCTATTACGACCGTTGTCGCGCAATCCTCGACGAGGTCGAGGCCGCCGACGCCATGGCCTCGGATCATCTCAACCAGCCCCACGGCGTGTTGCGCGTGGCCGCGCCGGCGCTGCTGGGGCGCATCTGCGTCGCGCCGCTCTTGCTGGACCTTTCCAAGCGCCACCCGGCCCTCGGATTTGACCTGTCACTTGATGACCAGGTCGTTGATCTGGTGGCGGGCGCCTACGACCTGGGGGTTCGGACGGGCGAGATCGCCAGTCGCCCAGGGCTGATGGTTCGACGTCTGGGCAGCCACAGGATGATCGTCTGCGCCGCACCGGACTATATCGCCGAGCGGGGTCAGCCCTTGGGGCTCGAAGCGTTAAAGGACCACGTTGCCGTGATGTACGGGCGGCCGGGCTGGGAGCACGCTTGGCTCTTTCGCGACCAGGATGGCGTCCGGATCTCAGCGGCGCCGCCTCACAGGATCCGCGTCAACGACATGGCCGCGGTCGCTGACGCGTCGGTGTCTGGAGAGGGCCTTGCTTGGTTGCCCGCATGGCTCGTACGACCGCAACTCGACGCCGGCTTGCTGGTGGAGGTCTTGCAGGACCAGCCCTGCTACGCGTTTGACAACTACGCACTCTGGCCAGAAGCCGCTCACCTGCCTTTGCGGGTTCGACTGGCGCTCGACGTTCTGGCGTCAGAGCTTCCGGCCAGGCTCCGTTAAATGAGAGCCGCGCCCTAAACCTGACATTCCACCGGCGATGCGCGGGACGCAGCGCCCTCAAGACGTGCTCGCGCTCAACAGGGTTCGACCGTCGTGACACCAGCCCGGGACGGGATGGCGGCCCGCGGGCGCCAATGGTCAAGGTGAGGATCTTCAGACCGTCAATGGCGTCGCCCGCGCTGGAGGGGATCGACGGTCTCCATCCGCCGAGCGAAACCGGACGTTCGGGCAAGACTTCGGGTCTTTGCGGTATTGAGACGCCCGGCCAAATCCCCACCTCGTCGGGATCGATTGCGAGGTGCAAGTATGCAGGATCCTGTCGGCGAAGCCTTGAACCCGGAGCAACCCTTGGCGGCCCTTTGGTCCGGCATTGGCGCTCTGGCGCTCAGCGTATTTGCTTTGGTTATGGCGGAGTTCCTTCCGCCAAGCGTCCTGACGCCGATGGCGGCGGACCTGTCCGTCTCGATAGGCGCAGCCGGCCAAGCGGTCACAGCCACGGCGATGGTCGGAGCCCTTGCGGCCCTGCTTGTGCCGGTCGTCACCCGCAGGTGGGATCGAAAGACCATCTTGCTGGCGCTCCTTGCGGCGCTATGCGTGTCCAACGTCCTGACCGCCACATCGTCCACGCTCTGGAGCCTTCTGGCGGCGCGTCTTCTGCTGGGGGTGGCGCTTGGCGGGTTCTGGTCGATGGTGGCCGCCACGGCGATGAGGATCGTGCCCATGTCTGTGCTCGGTAAGGCCATGGCCGTCGTCTTCACCGGCGTCACCATGGCGACTGTCCTCGCCGCTCCGGTCGGCGCCTGGGTGGGTGACCTGCTCGGGTGGCGAGCGGCCTTCTGGCTCGCGGGAGGGGTCGGTATCGCGGCTCTTCTGGGCGTGTGGATCACGCTTCCCCGGCTTCCCGCCAGAGACGGCATCGATCTGGCCGGGCTTGTCGAGGTCGCTCAACGCCCGCAGGTCCAATGGGCGCTCGCCGGCGTCTTGCTGGTCATCTCCGGGCATTTCGCCGCCTTCACCTATATCCGGCCCGTCCTTGAACAGGTGAGCCGCCTGGATGTGGCGGCGATCTCGATCACTCTACTCGTGTTCGGCATCGCCGGCTTTGTGGGCAATCTGGTCGGCGGTCTCCTGAGCGGACGCGACCCCAAACTCTCCGTGGTGGGCGGTGCGGTCGCGATGGCGGGGGCCATGCTCGTCGTCGTCCTGTTCGGAACTTCGCCAGTTGTGGCGATGGCGGCGTTCGGAGTCTGGGGCGTGGGCTTCGCCATGCTCCCGGTCGGATTCCAGGCTTGGGTGGCCGCCGAAACAGTCGATCGTGCAGAACTCGGTGGCGGCTTGCTGACCGCCACCTTCCAGGTCGCGATCGCCGGGGGCGCCATCTTGGGCGGGGTGCTTGTGGACCGGTTCGACGTTCTGGCGGCGCCCACCTATTGCGCGATCGTGGCGCTCGCCGGCGCTGGACTGGTGCTCCGCCGCAGACGGATCGCACAGCGCACAGTCGCGGCCCAGGCCGCATGTTGTCCGACTTGAAAGCCGCTCGTCCTTCAGGTGGTCCGCAGGCCTATTCAGACGTCGCCCGAAGCGGGTCCGCCGATGACACGCTGAGCAACCTTCTCCACGATCTGCGCATCGTCGGCGTTGCGTATCGATATGGCAGCCTTTCAGCCCCGTGGGGGCTCGACCTGCCCTACGATGGAACCGCGCGGCTACATTGCGTCATCCGGGGCGAGGCGTGGCTGACGCTTGATGACGGCGCGCCTCGCAGGCTGGCGGCCGGTGATGTCGCGTTCATTCCCCGTGGCGCCTCCCACAGGCTGACGAGCGCGGCGGGCGGATCCGCCTGTACGGCTGACCGTGACGTCGAGACCGTTGGCGAGCGGGTCTACAGGCTGGAAGATTGTGCGCATCCGGACGCCATCGTCACGACCTGCAGCGTCAGTTTCAACGAACCCTGTCTTCATCCCGTCCTGGAGTTGATGCCAGAGGTCATTTTCGTGACCGGCGCGGGTCTGGATCAAACCCTCACGAACCTCCTGGCGGCCATGTCCGAGGAACTTGTGGTCACCCGGATCGGCGGCGCCACGGTGCTGGCCCGTCTGGCTGATGTCGTCATCACACGCGTCATCCGGTGTTGGATCGATGCGCAGGATCCACACGCCCATCACTGGCTGACCGTCTTCAGCGACGCGCGCATCGGACGGGTCGTTCGCGCTGTCCATCGCGCCCCGGATCGACCCTGGACGGTTACCGAGCTTGCCTCCGCGGCGGGCCTGTCGAGGTCGGCCTTTATCGCCCGGTTCACAAAGGGCCTGGGAATCCCGCCCGGCCGGTATCTGGCAAGGCTCAAGATGCAGCTGGCCAGCCGGCTTCTGAAGGAGAACCGGCTTGCGATCGCTGAGATATCGAGGCGTTTGGCCTACTGTTCAGTCCCCGCGTTCAGCCGCGCCGTCAAACGACACCTCGGCCGCACGCCGGGAGAACTGCAGAGACAGGGCCTCGCCGATGAAACGAGGACGAACTAGCGCCGGGTGTGGTCACGGCCAGCGCGGGGCGGCTTCGCGCCAGAAGCGGCGATCGCTCCGCGACGGACCCCCTCCCTTTCCCACGTTCCACCCACATCGAGGATCAGCTTGACGATTGCGTGACAGCCGCCGTCGGGTAAGGTCCCGCCGCATCACAACAGGACCGTAACCTCATGCGTCTTCGCTCGATCTCTCTCGCCGCCCTCCTGGCGGTGATGGCTCCCGTCACGCCCGTGCTGGCCCAAACCTCTGCGACGCCCTCCATCGCGCCGACCGCGACCGCGCCGCAGGCGCCCGAGCTGCGCGCCGCGCCGGTGGCCGAGCTGGTGTCCGAGGTCAACATTCCGTGGAAGCGCTTCACCCTGGACAACGGCCTGACGGTGATCGTGCATGAGGACCGCAAGGCCCCCGTCGTGGCGGTGTCGGTCTGGTACAATGTCGGCTCCAAGGACGAGCCGGCCGGTTCGACCGGCTTCGCCCACCTGTTCGAGCACCTGATGTTCGGCGGTTCGGAGAATGCGCCGGGCTCCTACCTCGGCCGCATGCGCAACCTCGGCCCGTCGAACCTGAACGGCACCACCTGGTTCGACCGCACCAACTATTTCGAGACCGTCCCGACCCCGGCGCTGGAGACGGCCCTGTACCTGGAAAGCGACCGCATGGGCTATCTGCTCGGCGAGGTCGGCCAGGACGTGCTCGATCTGCAGCGCGGCGTCGTCCAGAACGAGAAGCGCCAGGGCGACAACGAGCCTTACGGCCTGTTCGAATACGCCCAGCTGGAAGCCCTCTTCCCCGAAGGCCACCCCTACCGCCACTCCACCATCGGCTCGATGGCCGACCTGGACGCCGCCAGCCTGGAGACGGTGCGCAACTGGTTCCGCGAGAACTACGGCCCGAACAACGCCATCGTCGTCCTGTCCGGCGACATCGACGAGGCGACCGCCCGTCCGCTGATGCAGCGCTATTTCGGCGCCATCCCGCGCGGCCCGGTGAACACCCCGGCCCAGGCCGACGTGCCGACCCTGGCGGCGCCCGTCGTGGCGACCATGCATGACCGGGTCGCCAACACCCGCCTGACCCGCAGCTGGGCCGTCCCCGGCCTGCTCAGCGACGACGCCGTGCCGCTGGCCGTCGCCGCCCAGGTTCTGGGCGGGCTCGCCTCCTCGCGCCTCGACAACCAGCTGGTCCGCGACGAGCAGACCGCCGTGTCGGTGTCGTCGTCCCTGTCGGACTTCCACCGCGTCGGCATGTTCGACATCTCGGTCGATGTGAAGCCGGGCCAGGACGCCGCCGAGGTGGGCCGCCGCCTGGACGCCATCGTCGCCGACTTCATCGCCAAGGGCCCGACCGACGAAGAGGTCGCCCGCGTGGCCACCCAGTACGTCGCACGCCGCATCCAGGCCCTGGAACAGGTCAACGGCAAGGCCAACGTCCTGGCCGAGGGCCAGCTCTACGCGGGCGATCCGGACCACTACAAGAAGGAGCTGGCCGAGTACGCCTCGGTCACCCCGGCCCAGGTCACCGCCGCCATGCAGCGCTGGCTGACCCGTCCGGTCTACAACCTGACCATCGCCCCGGGCGAGCGCGAAGCCTATGTGGAGGCCGCCGCCAGTCCCTCGGGCGCCGCGCCGGTCCCGGCCGCCGAAATCCAGCGCGTCGCCCGCGAGCCCATGCCGCAGATCGGCCAGGTGCCGGACCTGCACTTCCCGGCCGTCGAGCGCGCCGCCCTGTCGAACGGCATCAAGGTCGTCTACGCCCAGGTCGACACCGTGCCCGTGACCCGCGTCGCGGTGGAGTTCGACGCCGGCTACGCCGCCGACCGCGCCGACCGCCTGGGCGCCCAGGCCATGATGCTGGACCTTCTGGACGAGGGCACCACCACCCGCGACGCCAACCAGCTGGCCGAGGAAAAGGAACGTCTGGGCGCCACCATCAACGTCGGCGCCACCATGGACCGGACTTCGGCCGACCTGTCGACCGTGACCGCCAACCTGGCCCCGGGCCTGACCCTGCTGGCGGACGTGGTGCGCAATCCGGCCTTCGCCCCGGCCCAGGTCGAACGCATCCGCGCCTCGCGCCTGTCGGGCCTGGCCAGCGAGCGCACCAACCCCGGCGCCATCGCGTCGCGCGCCCTGCCGCCGCTGATCTATGGCGAAGGCAGCCCCTATGGCCGCTCCTTCACCGGGTCGGGCGACGAGGCGACCCTGACGGCCCTGAGCCGCGCCGATCTGGTCGCCACCCATGACGCCTGGGTGCGTCCGGACAACGCCACCGTCTTCATCGTCTCCGACCAGCCGCTGGCCGCGGTCCTGCCCCAGCTGGAAGCCGCCTTCGGCGACTGGCGCGCGCCGTCCACCGCCAAGGGGACCAAGGACTTCACGGCCGCCGTTCCGGCCACCACCAGCCGCATCGTCCTGATCAACCGTCCGCAGTCGCCGCAGTCGCTGATCTACGGCGGCGCCGTCCTGCCGGTCTCGGGCACCGACGACCTGCTGGCCCTGAACGCGGCCAACGTCACCCTGGGCTCGGACTTCCTGTCACGCATCAACTCGGACCTGCGCGAGACCAAGGGCTGGTCCTACGGCGTGCGCGGCGGGGTCAACGCCCTGCAGCACCGCGTGCCCTACATCGTCAACGCCCCGGTCCAGGCCAACCGCACCGGCGACTCGCTCGCCGCCCTGATCGCCCAGTACGACCGCTTCCTGCAGACCGACGGCGTCACGCCGACCGAGCTGGAGCGGACCATCAACGGCAACACCCGTTCGCTGGCCGGCGGTTTCGAGACCTCGGGCCAGATCCTCGGCGCCCTGCGCTCCAACGCCCTGTACGGCCGTCCGGACGACTACCAGACCACCCTGGCCAGCCGCACCCGCGCCCTGACGGCGGCCCAGATGGACGCCGCCGCCCGCCAGGTCATCCACCCCGACCAGTTCGTCTGGGTCGTGGTCGGCGACGCCTCTGTGGTGCGTCCGCAGCTGGAGACCCTCGGGCTTCCGGTGGAGGTGCGCGAGACGCGGTAAGGACCACCCCTTCATCTCCGTCCTCGCCGGGGATGAAGGGGATGCCTGTGGCAGCAGCCGTTAGGATCGCTGCTGACAATCGTGGAATACTCCGGTGCTAGCTGCCGGAGGCTCAAATGCTCAAACGTGTCGAAATTGCCGTTCTTGCATTCGGTGTGCTGACGGGCGGCATTGTCTTGGCTGCGATCGCTCGACAGCATGGCGCTGGAAGCGAGGCAATGGCTTCATGGGTCCAAGCGATCGGGACAATCGCCGCGATTCTTTTGGTCACATTTCCTGTTGTAATCGAGCACCGATTAGAGCGTCGCCGCAGTCGACAACTTGTCTTGGCGGCAGCGGAGATGGCTTACGGCACCATGACCGCCGTAGCAGATCGAAATATCAATCCTGACTACGTCGGCTCTGAATGGTGGGTGCCGCAGTGGGACATCCTCGACAAGGCTCTCTCAGACTGTCCGATTCACGAAACCGGCTGTGCGGAAGCTCTAGAAGCATTTGTCTATTTTCAGGAGTGTTTCGCGAGAGCCAAGGGCTTTGATGATGCCGGTCCCGGAGCGGGTGGCTTCATCATTTCCGTCACGATGAACGCGGGAAGCGCGCTGGAAGATTTGCGAAAGGCACTAGGGCCAGAAGCCGAATCTTCGGTGACGCGGAAACGCAAAACAAGACGACGAACGTTGGAACTCAAACCGGAACCGCATCAAGCGACATCGGAAACTGGTAACTGAAGCCTCTTTTTTTGGCCCTACCAAGAACTGCATCAATGCCCTCCGTCCTCTTCGTCTGCCTCGGCAACATCTGTCGCTCTCCCCTCGCCGAAGGCGCCCTGCGCGCCGAAGCCTCCCGCCTCCGCCTCGACCTGATCATCGACTCCGCCGGCACCGGGAACTGGCATGCGGGCGAGCCGCCCGACGCGCGCGCCCAGCGGACCGCCCTCAAGCACGGCGTCGACATCTCGGCCCTGCGCGCCCGTCAGGTGCGCCCCGCCGACTTCCGCCGCTTCACCCACGTCATCGCGCTCGACCACGAGAACCTGGCTGACCTCAGAAAGCTCGCGCCCGCCGACTCCGTCGCCGAACTCAGCCTGCTGCTCGACCACGTCCCGGGCCGCGAGGGCCAGGCCGTGGCCGATCCGTGGTTCGGCGACGAGGCGGGCTTCGACGTGACCTGGAACGAGGTCGCCGCCGCCGCCCGCACCCTGGCCGCCGACCTCAGCCGCGCCCGGTGATCTTGCGCCAGATCCGCTTGCGCGCCTCGAACACCGAGACGCCGAAGGCGGCGGCGCTGATCCAGAAGGTCATTTCGGTGGCCAGCGCGGCGACCAGCGCCAGGAGCAGCCGGGTCGTCTTGCCGACCTCCAGATACAGCCCCACGCCCAGCGCGATCCAGCCGCAGACGGCGCACACTCCCAGCAGGGCGGCCAGGGTCCAGAGGAATTTGCGCCCCTTGCGGACGCCTGAGGCAGGGCCGGACGGGGCGGCGGCGACGGTCTCGGGGATGGGATCGGCGGACATGGACGGCGGCTCCTTCAAAAAACTCGGTCCTGATCCGAAAGTCCCGCCCGCTTTCGGAGTCTTTCAGACCGAGGGCGATTTTTCGGATCGCCGCCGATGAGGGACGCGGGGTTGGGCAGGGATCAGGGGTTCGAGGCGCTGGTCGCCGAGCACGGCCCGATGCTGCGCCGCATCGCCGGCAGCTACGAGGCCAATCCGGAGGTTCGGCGCGAGCTGGAGCAGGACATCCTGCTGGCCGTCTGGCGCGCCCTGCCCCGCTTCCGCGGCGAGGCGCCGGTCCGCGCCTTCCTGGCCCGCGTCGCCCACAATCGCGCCGTCACCCACGTCTCGCGCGAGGCCTCGGCGCCGCGCCGGTCGCCGCTGGACGAGGCCCTGCCCTCCGCCGACCCCACGCCCCACGACCGGGTCGAGGCCGACGACCTGCGCGAGCGGCTGGCCGACGCCGTGCGCGCCCTGCCCCTGTCGCTGCGCCAGCCCGCCAGCCTGACGCTGGAAGGCTTCAACCCCGCCGAGATCGGCCAGATGCTGGGCCTGAACGCCAACACCGTCTCGATCCGCCTGACCCGCGCCCGCGCCGACCTGCGCGCCGCCCTCAACCCGGAGGCCTCGCGATGACCCGACCCGACGCCCAACCCGGCGCCAAGCCCGATGACTGGAGCGACCTGTCGCAGGTGTGGACGGCGCCCGAGGCCGCGCCCCCCGCGGGCGTCCCCGCCGACCTGGAGCGGTCGGTGCGCCGCCGCGCCCTGCTGGCCACCGTCAACTTCCACCTCGAGGTCTGGGGCGCGGTCATCGCCGGCGCCCTGAGCGGCTGGGTCGCGTTCCGGCATGACGCCCCGCTGCTGGGCGCCGCGGGCGTGGTCTTTGCGGTCTTCGCCCTGATCGCGACCGTCTGGGCCCGGCGCGGCGCGGCGCCGGGAGAGGCCGAGACCCCCGCCGCCGCCCTCGCCGCCGCCATTCGCCAGGCCCGCTCCGGCCTGCGCTGGGCCCGCGCGGGTCAGGCGATCTGCATCGCCGCCCTGGGCTTCGTCGTCGTCCTGGGCGTGGCCCATCCCAACGCCGCCCTGCCGTTGATCTCCCTGGCCGCCCTGGTCTTCCTGGGCGGCATGGCCGTCTTCTACGAACGGCACGCGCGGCGGTGCCGGCGCCGCATCCGGGAGCACGCCGCGACGCTGAAGGATCTCGAGGTCCCCTGACCGGCGCTCAGTAGAACAGGCTCGGCGTCCACGTCTCCACCGTCGCCGTCGCCCGGCCGCCCGAGACCACCGCCCCGCCGGCGATGGCGTAGACCGTGTTCTCGACCCCGATGCCGACCAGGCCGTGCCGGGGCGTGCGCATGTCGGGCCCTCGCGTCCAGGCGTCGTCCGCCAGGGTGTAGACCCAGGTCTCGCGGAACACCCCGCCCCCGCCGCCTTCGCCCCGGGGCCGGAACCATTCGCCGCCGAACGCCACAAGCCGGCCCGAGACCGCCGCCAGGGCCAGTCCGCCGCCGACCTGCTGGCCCGACGCCTCGGAGACCGGGATCGGCGCCAGGGTGTCCCAGCGGTCCTCGGACGGGGTGTAGCGGTCCATCCGCCCCGTGCCGCCGCCGCTGACCGTGCGCCCGCCCGCGACCCAGATGGCCCCGTCCAGCGCCGCGGCGGCCGCGCTGTTGCGCGCCATCGGACAGGGCCGCCCGACCTCCCAGCGGTCGTCGCCGACGCGGTAGATCAGGTGCCGGTCGGTGTCCGCCTGGTCGTTCCAGTTGCCGTTCGCCTCGCCCGCCGGGGTCCGGCCGGTGATCAGATGCAGGGTCTCGCCCCAGCCCACGCCCACCGCCTCGGCCTGGGGCGACGGGAGGGGCGCGATGGGCTTCCACGCCCCCTCAGCCAGGACCCAGCCGGTCGTCGTATTGGTCCACTCCCCCGCCTCGGTCCGAGCATAGCCGCCCATGACGTACAGGTCGGCGTCGCCCGCGATCAGCATCGGATGGTGCCGGGGCGCCGGCAGGCCGGGTCCCTGCCGCCAGTGGCCGGTCCCGGGCTGCAGGATCGCCACCCGGTCCTCGATGTGCAGCGGCTCGCCCGGCCGCGCCATCAGGCCGCCCGCGACATAGATATCCCCCGCGTGCTGGGCCGCATAGATCTCCTGGATCGGCCAGGGCATGTCCGGCCCGGCGGTCCACTCGCCCTCCCGCGCTCGCGCGGCGGCGGGCGCCAGGGTCGCGGCCCCCGCGACGGCTCCCGCGCCGGCCAGGAAGATCCGACGATCGATCCCACTCATGCCCAACCCCTTTTCCCGCCGTGTTTCGAAGCTATACTGCCGCCCTCAACCCCCTCCGGGAAGCCTATGTCCGAGATTGTGCGAAAGGCCTGAGGCCTCGCAGCACCGCCTGTGAAGAGCCTCTGAACCGCACGCCCGTGTGATTGCACGGGCGCGTCTCTTCACGCCTTTCCGGACTTTTCGAAATGAACATCTCCCGTGCGGAGCAACGCACGCTGCACGCCCTCGCCCAGGGCGGCGGCATCGTGCTCGAACGCGACGACGACGGCCGCATCGTGCGCGCCGACTGCTTTACCCGTGACGGCTTCCTGCTGACCGACTGCACCCTGTCGGTGTTCAAGAAGCTGAAGACCAAGGGCCTGATCGCCTCGCGCGACGGCGGCCCCTACCGGGTCAACCGCGACGGCCTGGCGCGCATGCGCAGCCAGCTCGACAACCGGGTCTCGGCCCGCCGCTGACAGGGCTCGAGAAGGACGCGCGCGGCTCCGGTCGCGCGCGTCCGACCTTACGTCCGATTTTGACGGACCGGCGTTCTACGCTGCGATCCATGACCGAGCCCTATCGCATCCGATCCGCGCTGACCTGGGTACAGGCCCGCGACGACTATCTGGACGGCATGGACGCCGAGACGGTGTGCCGCCGCCATGACCTGGGCCTGTCGGCCTTCCGCCGCCGCGCCCGCAAATACGGCTGGCGGCGCGTGGATCAGGACGATGCCGCGCCCGGCGATCCGGACCTGTCCATCTACGCCGACATCACGCCGGACGATCAGGTCGAGACGGCGCGGCTGCGCTTCGTCCAGGCCCTCAGCCACGGCAAGGCCACGGAGGCCGTGCGCTGGCGTCGGCTGTGGCTGGAGTTGCGCGACGCGGTCGACGCCATGGACGCCGAGATGTTCCCGGGCATGAGCCGCGCCCAGATCAATGCGATCCTGGCCGCCGACCAGCGCGAAGACGACGAGACCGAGGAGGAGGCCCGCCTGCTGGCCCTGCCGCCGCGCGAAGGCCCGGCAGCTCACCCCGTCCCAGTTGAAAAAGTGCACGATGTGCACTCCGTTTTTTCCGGCGGGGGACACACGGTCCCCGTGTCGCCCGGATTCAGCCCGCCGTCGGCAGGGCCCTGAGGAACAGCACCCGCGCCGCGCCGTAGTCGCGGGCGTCCAGCCGTTCATATCCCGGCGTCTCGATCTCCGGCTCGTCCGAGCCGCGCTCGAACACCACCGTCGCGCCGGGCTTGAGCCAGTTCCCTTCCAGCAGCCGCTCCAACGTCTGTTCGCCCATGCCCTGACGATAGGGCGGGTCCAGGAAGGCGATGTCGAAGGCCTCGCCCGCCGAGCCGGGACGCACGCCCAGGTCGGTGGCGCTGCGCCGATGCACCCGTGTGCGGCCCATCAGGCCCCAGGCGTCGGCGTTCTCGCGGATGGCGCCGCGCGCCTCGTCCTCGATCTCGACGAACAGGGCGAAGGCCGCCCCCCGGCTGATCGCTTCATAGCCCAGGGCGCCCGAGCCCGCGTACAGGTCGATGACCCGCGCCCCGTCCAACGGCTCGGCCCAGGCGGCGTGCTCCAGCACGTTGAAGATGGCCTGCCGCGCCCGGTCCGAGGTCGGGCGGGTGTTCTGCCCCTCCGGCGCGGTGATGGCGCGCCCCTTCAAACTGCCGGCGACGATCCTCATGCGGGCGTCAGCTTCCGGTCCACCACCCGGCGCAGCACGACCAGGGCGACGGCCAGAACGGCGAGTATGACACGGCCCAGCATCGAGCCGTCGGCGGCCAGCATCAGGGCCGCGCCACAGATCACCGTCGGCAGGGCGACCATGGACACGAAGGTCAGGACGCGCTTGGCGAGGGGCGTCGGGATCAGGCTGTCGTTGATGAAGGCGGCGTAGCCGTAGACCAGCCCCTGCATCACCCCCGCCGCGGCCACCAGGGACAGATAGATCATCAGCGTCTGGCCGAGCGCACCCTGGCTGTAGATCAGGCTGGTCGCGAACGGCATCAGGGCCACGCAGCCCAGCAGCATCAGATTGGTGATGAAGACCCCGGCGCTGTAGCGGGTGATCTGCGTGAAGATGCGGCGGTGGGCGTTCCAGAACACCCCGATGACCAGGAAGCTGACCGCGAAGGCCGACAGCATCGGCCACCCCTTCCGCCACAGATCGACCAGTGTCCCGTCCCAGCCGTGCGGGGCATGCAACTCGATCGACAGCAGCGTGATCGCGATGGCGAAGACCCCGTCCGAGAAGAACAACAGCCTGTGCAGGCTGGGGTCCATCTTGTGCTCGGCTTCGTGTGCGAGATCGGTCATGTGCGCCCCCTTGTCGCAGCTCTCTGCCATTCCGACTCGGACCGGGGCAATGCCCGTGGTCGATCCGTCAGTCCTCGCCGCCCGCGAACAGGGCCTCGACCTCCGCCCCGGTCAGGCGCGGACGGTCTCCGGCGAAGGCGTAGTTGCCGGGCTTGGAGTCGATATAGACCTCGTTCTCGAAGGCGAAGGCCCCGGGATCGTCGAACGCCTGGATCGACACCATGGTCATGCCGCCG
Organism: Brevundimonas sp. GW821-FHT12C05; assembly: GCF_058807475.1. Taxonomy (NCBI): domain Bacteria; kingdom Pseudomonadati; phylum Pseudomonadota; class Alphaproteobacteria; order Caulobacterales; family Caulobacteraceae; genus Brevundimonas; species Brevundimonas sp. GW821-FHT12C05. Next base: position 957,947 of record NZ_JBXAQS010000001.1, on the reverse strand, counting down.
GCCTTCAGCCGCCAGAACAGGCCCGCGCCGCAGGTCGGGCAGAACTGCCGCTCGGCCCAGTCCGACGAGTCATAGGTCGACAGCGGGCCGGAGACCTCGACGCTGTCCCCGCAGTCGGCGCTCAGGGACACGCCGCCGGACACGCGGCGGCAGCTCTCGCAATGGCAGGCGTGCATGCCGCCCTGCGGAACCGCGGTGAAGCTCACGGCGCCGCACAGGCACCGGCCGGACAGGCGGGCGTCAGTCATCGTCTTTCCTCCAGAAACCTAGCGGGAGCCGCCGCGCGGACCCGAGCGCGGGCCCGAGGGGCGCGAGCCGCCGGGACGCGCCGCGCCGCCGCCGGCTGGCTTACCGAAGCCGCGCCCACCCGGCTTGGCGCCCGCGGGTTTGGCCCCGAAGGCCGGCTTGGCCCCCGGCTTGCCCGCTGAGCTGCGAGGCCCGCCGGCGCCGCGCGGCTTGTCGATGAACTGGTCCGCGCGCGGGGTGAAGGCGCGCTTGGGACGCTCGCCCCGGTCGCCGTCCTCGGGCTTGGCCGCGGCGGTGCGTTCGCGGGGCTTGAAGGTCTTGCTGTGCTCGAACTTGGGCTTGGCCTTGGCCCAGCCCTCGCCCTTCGGCGCCCGTCGACCGGTCTCGCCGCCCTCGCCCGAGGCCGCCTCGGCGGCGCGGGTCCGGCTGGGCTTGCGCGAGGGATCGGACATGGCCGAGCCGGACGCGCCCTTGACGATCGGCGCCGAGGTGCGGCGGCCCGGGATCGGCGCGGGCGTCGACACCGTGTTGCCGGTGGGCAGGTTCTCGGGGCGGATGTGCTCGGCCAGCATCTCGCGGATCACCCGCGGGCCGACCTCCTCCACCGAGCCGATCGGCAGGGTGCCCAGCTGGAACGGACCGTAGGCCAGGCGGATCAGGCGGTTCACGGTCAGGCCCAGATGCTCCAGCACCTTGCGGACCTCCCGGTTCTTGCCCTCGGTGATCGAGACGCTGATCCACAGGTTCGCCGGACCGCGCCCCTCGCTGTCGCTCTTCTCGACGGCCTTCTCCAGCCGGGCCTCGATCGGGCCGTAGCGGACGCCGTCGACGGTCACGCCGTCCTTCAGCGAATCGAGTTGCAGCTGGGTCACCCGGCCCCGCGCGCGGGCGCGGTACTGGCGCACCAGTTCGGTCTGCGGCAGCTCCAGCGCGCGGCTCAGTTCGCCGTCATTGGTCAGGATCAGCAGGCCCTCAGTGTTCAAGTCCAGGCGGCCGACCGAGATCACCCGCGGCAGGCCGCTGGGCAGGGCGTCGAACACCGTCGGGCGGTCCTGCGGGTCATTGTGCGAGGTCACCAGGCCGGCGGGCTTGTGATAGCGCCAGACGCGGGTGGCCTGGGCGGCGCCGATGGGCTTGCCGTTGACCGTGATCACGTCGTCGCGGGTCACCAGGGTCGCGGGCGTGTCCAGGATCTTGCCGTTCACGGCCACCTTGCCCAGGCCGATCAGGCGCTCGACCTCGCGGCGCGAGGCGATCCCCGCCCGGGCCATGGCCTTGGCGATCCGCTCGCTGCGCTTGGGCGCCTCGTCGGCGGCGGGCTTGCCGCCGGGCTTGGAGCCGAACTTGCCGGCGGGCTTGTCGCCGCCCGGCCCGTCCTTGCGGGGGCCCTTGGCGAAGGGCTTGCCCTTGGCGGGGCCGCGCTCGCCATCGGCGCTCTCGACGCGCTTGACGTAGGGTTTGCGGGGGCCGTCGCGGTCGCCGTCTTGACGCGGGCGCGGCTTCTTGTCGTTGTCTCGGGGATGGAAGGCCATGATGAGCGGTTCATGCACATGGCCTTGGCCTGTGCGCAAGCGGCGGCGGACGCGGGCGAGACCCCCGTCGGCTGCGTCATCGTCGATGAATCCACCGGAGAGGTCGTCGCGGAAGGCCGAAACGGCCCCATCGGCGCCCACGATCCGACCGCCCACGCCGAGATCGTCGCCATGCGCGCGGCGGCCCAAAAGCTGGGCAACTACCGGCTCACCGGCCTGACCCTCTATGTGACGCTGGAGCCCTGCGCCATGTGCGCCGGGGCCATCAGCCACGCCCGCATCGGTCGCGTGGTCTGGGGCGCGGACGATCCCAAGGGCGGCGCCGTCGCCCACGGCCCGCGCTTCTTCGACCAGCCCACCTGCCACTGGCGGCCCGTCGTCGAGGGCGGCCTTCTGGCGGCCGAGGGCGGCGACCTGCTGCGCGCCTTCTTCCGCGCCCGGCGCAAAGGAACAGCGGCGGACACGGCGCGTTGATCCGCCGACCCCGTAACGGCAAGGCTTGTTCCGCATGAAGACCCTGATCGCCCCGGCCCTCGTCATCCTGATGGCGGCGGCCGCCTGCGGACCGAAGCCTTCCGAGGCTCCGACCGACGGCGATTCGGTCCGCGACCGAGCGCAGGAGGCCCAGACCGCGCGCCGCCGCACCGGCGCCGAGCTTCAGGACCGCGCCCTCAACCGGGTGATCCGCACCGTCTACCTGTGCGCCAACAGCGAGCGCCTGTCGGTCGACTTCGACAATCCGCGCCAGATGGCCACCGTGCGCAACTCCGGCGGCGAGGCGGTCGACCTGTTCCAAGAACGCTCGGCGGACGGCATCTGGTATCGCGCCTCAGGCTATGAGTTACGCGGCAAGGGCATCCTGGCCACCTGGACCGCCGACGGCCAGCCGCCGACCGACTGTCGCGCGGTGGACTAGAAGGCGGCCAGCCGGGCGTCCAGACGGGCGCGCACCTCAGGCCAGTCCTCATCCAGGATCGCGAACTGGGCCGTGTCGCGAATGCGGCCGGTGAAGGTGATCTTGTGCTTGCGCAGCACCCCCTCGTCCCGCGCCCCCAGCTTGCGGATCGCCGCCCCGCTCCTGGGATTGACGGCGTCGGTGACGATCTCGACCCGCACCGCCCCCGCGTCGAAGGCGTGACCCAACAGCAGGCGTTTGCACGCCGGATTGACCGGCCCGCCCCGCGCCTCGGGCCGGTAGAAGGTCGAGCCCAGCTCGCAGCGGCGATAGTCGGGCTTGATCTCATACAGGCTGGTCGTGCCGACCAGCAGGCCGTCGGCCTTGCGCCGGACGGCCCAGGCGATGCGGCTCCCCGCCGCCATGGCGGACAGGGCCGAGGCCCACCAGTCCTCGAAATGGGGGCCGTAGGCGGCGCTGACCATGATGTCCCAGGCCGCCGGATCGCAGTCCAGCGCCGCGCGGACCTCGTCCTTCAGCGCCTCCGTGAACGGCTCCAGATGCACGAAGCGGTCCTGCAGGACCTCCGTCCGCAGGATCATCGGGCTCACGCCGCGCCCTCGGCCTTCAGGAAGGCGGTCAGGGCCGCGCGGTCGACGTTCTTGTCCACGAAGCTGTCGCCGATGGCGCGGGCCAGGACCAGGGTCAGGCGCCCGCCCTCGGCCTTCTTGTCGCCCGCCATGCGCTGGATCAGAGCCTCGGCCTTGAAGCGCCCGGCCTCGCTCAGCCGGACCGGCAGCCCCGCCGCCGCGGTCACCGCCTCGACCCGGTCGGCGTCCGCCTGCGCGCAGACCCCGGTCGCGACCGAGAAGCGGAAGGCCATGGCGCAGCCCAGCGCCACCGCCTCGCCGTGGGTCAGCAGGTGCTCGTCAAAGCCCAGCTCGGCCTCGATGGCGTGGCCGAAGGTGTGGCCCAGGTTCAGCAGGGCGCGCTTGCCCGCCTCCTTCTCGTCCTCGCCGACCACGGCGCTCTTGATCTCGACCGAGCGGACCACCGCCCGCTCCAGCGCCGCCGCATCGCCCTTGGCCCCCGCCGCGCCCTCTCCGGCCAGCCAGTCGAAGAAGGCCGCGTCGCAGATCAGGCCGTGCTTCAGCACCTCGGCCCAACCCGAGCGCAGCTGACGCTCCGGCAGGGTGGCCAGCACGTCGATGTCGGCCAGCACCAGCCGCGGCTGGTGGAAGGCGCCGATCAGGTTCTTGCCGCGCGGGGTGTCGATGGCCGTCTTGCCGCCGACCGAGCTGTCGACCTGGGCCAGCAGGGTCGTCGGGACCTGCACGAAGTCGATTCCGCGCATGTAGAGCGCCGCCGCCAGGCCGGCCAGGTCGCCGACCACGCCGCCGCCCAGCGCCACCACCACGTCGCTGCGGTCCAGGCCGAAGGCCAGCATCCGGTCCAGCACCCGTTCCAGCTCGGCGAAGGATTTGGAGCCTTCCCCCGCCGGAACGGCCAGCAGTCGGGCGCGCACGCCCGCGTCGTCCAACGCCTTCAGCACGGCCGGACCGTGGATGTTGGCCACCGTCTCGTCAGTCACCACCACGGTGCGGCCCTTGGCCAGCGGAGCCACCCGCGCGCCGAGTTCGCCCAGCAGGCCGCGCCCCACGACGACGTCATAGGGGCGGAAGTCCCCGCCCGAGACCGGAACCGTCGTCGTCACGTCTTCGCCTCCACCGCCCCATGGGCCTTGAGCGCCTGCACGATGGCCTCGACCGCCTGCGCATGCGCGCCGCCGGCCACGTCGACCGTCACATCGGCCTCGCCGTAGACCGGATAGCGCGCCTCGGCCAGCGACTGCAGCGCCTCGAGGGGATCACGGCCGCGCAGCAGGGGCCGGGTGTCCCGCCGCGCCACCCGTTGTGCGATGGTCTCCAGGTCGGCGCGCATCCACACCGTCACGGCGTTGGTCTTCATCAGGGCGCGGGTCTCAAGGTTCAGCATCGCCCCGCCGCCGGTGGCCAGCACCAGGCGGGGGCCTTCCAGCAGGCGGCGCATGACCCGCGCCTCTCCGGCCCGGAAATCGCCCTCGCCCAGGCTGGCGAAGATCTCGGACACCGTCATGCCCGCCGCCGCCTCGATCTCGATGTCGCCGTCCGCGAACGGCAGGCCCAGCCGCCGGGCCAGCCGCCGCCCCACCGTCGATTTCCCCACCCCCATCAGCCCGACCAGGGCTATGGTGCGCTCATGCAGCGGAATCGCTTCGGAATCGGTCATCGCCGGCCTCGCGGATGCGGGCGGCGGGCGAACGGCAGGGAGGAAGGGCGCAGGCACGTCATGGTTCCCGTCACCTCTACACGAAGCGGCGCTCCGGCGAAGGGGGCGCGGTGAGCAGCCCCCAGATCGAGGCCTTTCTGGAGATGATGGCGGTCGAGCGCGACGCCTCGCCCCACACCCTGTCCGCCTATGGCCGCGATCTGGCCGACGCCGAGGGCGGGATCGACGGCGGACTGCTGACGGCGGACGAGACGGCGGTCGAAGCCTGGTACGCCGGTCTGGCCGCCCGGGGCCTGTCCCCGGCCACCCAGTCGCGCCGCCGCGCCGCCGTGCGCCAGTTCTACCGCTTCGCCCTGGGGGAGGGCTGGCGAACGGACGACCCCTCACGCCGGCTCGACGCCCCGAAACAGGGCCGTCCCCTGCCCCACACCCTGAGCCGCGAGGAGATCGAGCGCCTGCTGGCCGCCTCCGCCGCCCGCGACGGGGCCGCCGGAATCCGGTTGGTGGCGCTGGTCGAGCTGGCCTACGCCTCGGGCCTGCGGGTCTCGGAACTGCTCGCGCTCAAGGTCGAGGCCGTGCGCCGCGATCCCGCCTGGCTGATCGTGCGCGGCAAGGGCGGCAAGGAGCGGCTGGCCCCGCTCAACCTCTCGGCCCGCGAGGCGGTGAAGGCGTGGCTGACCGTCCGCGACGCCGCCCGCAAGCCCGAAACGCCCGACAGCCCGTGGCTCTTCCCCTCCCCGGTCGGCCGGAACGCCCTGACGCCGCGCCGTTTCGCCCAGTTGCTGGATCAGGCGGCCATCGACGCCGGCGTCGATCCGGCCAGGGTCAGCCCCCACGTCCTGCGCCACGCCTTCGCCACCCACCTGCTGGAGGGCGGCGCCGACCTGCGCATCGTCCAGACCCTGCTGGGCCACGCCGACATCTCCACGACCCAGATCTACACCCATGTCGCCACCGACCGGCTCAGCCAGATGGTGCGGTCAAAACACCCGCTTGCGAGGGACGACTGAACCGCCGCTTGCTCACCGGCGTTGACCTGACTAGGTTCCGCCGCCTTCCGATGCGCCGCGCGGCGCGCCAGTTCCGGACGCCTTGATGGCCACGCACTACCTCGAGTTCGAAAAGCCGATCGCCGATCTGGAGGCGAAGATCGAGGAGCTGTCGCTGCTCGCCTCGACCGCCGGCTCGTTCGATTCCGAGATCGACGGCCTCAAGAAGAAGGCCGACCAGCTCCGCAAGAAGATCTACGGCGGGCTCGATCCGTGGATGAAGACCCAGGTCGCGCGCCACCCGCAGCGGCCCCACTTCGTCGACTACGTCGAGGGCCTACTGACCGACTTCGTCGAGCTGAAGGGCGACCGGCAGTTCGGCGACGACCAGGCGATCCTGGGCGGCCTGGCGCGTCTGCGCGGCCGTCCGGTCGTGGTCATGGGCCACGAGAAGGGTCACGACACCCAGACCCGCATCACCCACAATTTCGGCATGGCCCGGCCCGAGGGCTATCGCAAGGCGGTTCGCCTGATGGACCTGGCCGAGCAGTACGGCCTGCCGGTGCTCACCTTCGTCGACACCGCCGGCGCCTATCCGGGCCTCGGCGCCGAGGAACGCGGCCAGGCCGAGGCCATCGCCCGCTCCACCGAGCGCGGCCTGACCCTGGGCGTCCCCTCCATCGCCACCATCACCGGTGAAGGCGGGTCGGGCGGGGCCATCGCCATCGCCGCGGCCAGCCGCGTGCTGATGCTGGAACACTCGATCTATTCGGTCATCTCGCCCGAAGGCGCCGCGGGCATCCTGTGGCGGGACGGCACCCGGGCCCGGGACGCGGCCATGGCCATGAAGATCACCGCTCCGGACCTGATGGAACTCAAGATCGTGGACCGCGTGATCGGCGAGCCCGTCGGCGGCGCCCATTCGGACCGCGACGCCGCCATCCAGGCGGTCGGCGACGTGTTGATCGAGGAACTGGACGCCATGGCGGGCCTGTCGCCCGACCAGCTGCGCAAGGCGCGGGCGGACCGTTTCTATGCGATCGGTCGCCTCGGCTAGGCTTCGCCGTTAACCTTCTGAATACCGCCTGCTGCCAAGCCTTTTCACGCTTCGCGGGATTGAGTCGCACCCGCCATTGTGGAGTACGGCATGAGTGCGCTGGAGGGGTTGCGCGAAAGCGCGGTGATCAATCTGACCGGCGCCGTGACCATGGTCGTCGACGATTCGCCGTTCGGTCTGGACATCACGGCCAGCGCCCTGCTCGGCTTCGGCATCAAGACCCGCTACGCCTGCCACAGCGCCGCCGAAGCCATTGAAATCCTGAAGGACCATCCGATCGACCTGCTGGTCGTCGATACCGAGATGCCCGACATGGACGGCTATGAGCTGGTCCGCTGGCTGCGCCGCTCGGGGCTGGACCCCAACGCCTTCGCCCCCGTGATCATGACCGCCACCCACGTCCGCCGCTCGCGCGTGACCGAGGCGCGGGACTGCGGCGCCAACTTCGTCATCACCAAGCCGTTCAGCGCCGCCGGTCTGCTGGAGCGAATCGTCTTCGTCGCCCGCGACACCCGGCCCTTCCTCGAGGTCGGCGACTACTTCGGCCCCGACCGCCGGTTCCGAGAAGGCCGTCCGCCGGACGTGGAACGCCGCGCGGACGTCCTGCGCAAGCAGCGGCACGCGGCGGAGAAGGCCGCCGCCCTCGCGGAGCAGGGCGAATGACCGTCATCACCCACAACCGGCGCCGGTCTCGCCTGTCCAAGATCATCGACGAGGCCGGCGGCGTCAGCATCGGCACGGCCCTGACCAACGCCAAGGCCAATCTGGAGGCGCTTCAGCCCCGTTGCGCCGCCGAGGTGGCCGACCGGGTCGCCGAACTGGCCGCGATCGTCCCGCCGGAGACGCCGGAGCAGGCGACGGCCGCGTTGGGCGTCGCCTATCGAACGGCCAACGGCGTCATCGACAGCGTCGGCCCGTTCGGCATGGACGATATCCGCGCCGTCGCCCTGGGCCTGTGCGACCTGATCGACGCGGTGACGCCCGAACGGCCCTTCGACTGGCGCGTCCTGCCCGTCTACGCCCAGTCGCTGCAGCTGCTGCTGGCCCTGTCCGAGGACGCGGAGGCCCGCCGTCAGGTGCGCGAAAGCCTGGACAAGATGGTCGACCGGAAGCTGGGGCAGCCCAGCTAGACCATTTTTGCTTCAGGTCGGATCGACCTGAATCCAAAAAATGGTCCAGCATCAAACTGGAGCGAAATCTGAGCCGAGTTGGACTGCGTCCAACTCAACCGATTTCGCTCTAGACTGGAACCCCGGTCCGCGCGCCGCGCGTCTGCTTGCGCCACAGGGCCGCATACTCGCCGCCCTGACGCGCCACCAGCTGATGGTGGGCGCCGCGCTCGACGATCCGCCCGGCCTTGAGCACCAGGATCTGGTCGGCGTCGGCTATGGTCGACAGGCGGTGGGCGACCACCAGGGTGGTGCGCCCCGTCCGGGCCTTGCGCAGGGTCTTCTGGATCGCCGCCTCGGTGCGGCTGTCCAGCGCGCTGGTGGCCTCGTCCAGGATCAGGATGCAGGGATCGGCCAGCAGGGCGCGGGCGATGCCGACGCGCTGGCGCTCGCCGCCCGACAGCTTCAGGCCACGCTCGCCCACGACGGTGTCCATCCCGTCCGGCAGCTGGCCGATGAACACCGCCAGCTCCGCCGCCTCCGCCGCCGCCCAGATGGCCGCCTCGTCCGCGTCGGGACGGGCGAAGCCGATGTTGGCGCGCAGGGTGTCGTTGAACAGGGCCACGTCCTGCGGCACCAGGGCGACGGCCGCGCGCAGGCTCTCCTGCGTCACCTCGCGCACGTCCACGCCGTCGATCAGCACCTGCCCTTCCTGCGGGTCCAGCAGGCGCAGGGCCAACTTCACGATCGTGGACTTGCCCGAACCGGACGGCCCGACCAGCGCCGTTGTGGTGCCCGGCTCGGCATGGAAGCTGACGTCCTCCAGCCCGTTGGCGCGGGCGTCGTGGCGGAAGCCGACGTGCTCGAAGGTCAGTGCCGCGCCGTTGACGCCCACGGCGCGGGCCAGGGGGCGGGCGTCGGGCGCATCGGCCACCTGCGGCGTCTGGCGCGTGACCTTCAGCATCTCCTCCATGTCGATGAAGGACTGGCGGATTTCCCGATAGGCGAAACCCAGGATGTTCAGCGGCGCGTAGAGGCTGATCATGATCAGCACCGCCGCGGTCACGTCGCCCGGTCCCATCCGGCCCGCCGCCGCCTCGAACCCAGCCATGACCGCCATGACGCCGAGGCCGACGTTCATGATCACCGCCTGGATGACGTTCAGCAGAGCCAGCGAGCTGTTCGCCTTCAGCGCCGCCCGGGTGTAGTCGCCCAGCGCCGCATCGTAGCTGCGCGCCGCCCGCGCCTCGGCCCCGAAGGACTTGACCGTCTCATAGTTCAGCAGGGCGTCGACCGAGAGGCCCGCCGCCTGGGTGTCGGCGGCGTTCATGATCCGGCGGTGCTCGATCCGCCAGTTCGACAGGGCGAAGGTCGAGACGGCGTAGATCGCCACCACGGCCACGGCGACCGCGCCGAAACGCCAGTCGTACTTGCCCGCCAGAACCCCGGCCGCCAGGACCAACTCCACGCCGGTGGGCACCAGGTTGAAGGCCAGGATCCTCAACAGGAAGTCCACGGCCCGGGAGCCGCGATCCATGGTCCGAGACAGCGAGCCGGACCGCTTGGTCTGGTGGAAGTCCAGCGACAGGCTCAGCGCATGGGCGAAGGTCTCGGTCGCCGCCGTGCGCTGCGCCGCCGAACGGACCGGCGCGAAGACCACGTCCGAGGCGTTGGGCGCGATGGCCGACAGCAGGCGGACTACGGCCCAGCCCAGGGCGAAGGCCGCGAAGCCCAGGCCGATGGCGACCTCGGCCCCCTGCCCGGCCGCCAGATGGTTGACCGCCGCCCCCAGCACCAGCGGCGCCAGCACGCCCAGTCCCTTGCCGGCCAGGGTCATGCCAATGGCCGCGACCAGGCGCAGTTTCAGCTGCGGCGCGTTCGATCGGCCGACCAGACGCAGCAGGTCGGCCAGCGCCTGCAGGGTCGGCGGCCCGTCGACCGGCGCGGTCACGCCGGCCTGAGCCGCCTTCGCTTCAGAGCCTTGCCGTCGCCCGGCCCCGCGTTCGCCTCTCATCGCCATGCCCGGCATATGGCCCCATGGGCCGCCGGACGGAAGGGCGGACGGACGCTCAGCCCCCGCGACCGCCGTGCTTGGCGTACTCCAGCCGCGCGATGGTGCGGTTGTGGACCTCGTCCGGACCGTCGGCCAGGCGCAGGGTGCGAACCCCCGCGTACAGCTCGGCCAGCGGGGTGTCGCCCGACACGCCGGCGCCGCCGAAGGCCTGGATGGCGTCGTCGATGATCTGCAGGGCCATGCGCGGCGCGGCGACCTTGATCTGGGCGATCTCTGACTTGGCGTTCTTGGCGCCGGCCTGGTCGATCATCCACGCGGCCTTGAGCACCGACAGGCGGCACATCTCGATGTTGATGCGGGCGTCGGCGACGCGCTGTTCCCACACCGAGTGCTCGGCGATCTTCTTCTTGAAGGCCGTGCGGCTCAGCAGGCGTTCGACCATCAGGTCCAGCGCATGCTCGGCGGCGCCGATGGTGCGCATGCAGTGGTGGATGCGGCCCGGCCCGAGGCGGCCCTGGGCGATCTCGAAGCCCCGGCCCTCGCCGGCGATCAGGTTCTCGACCGGCACGCGGACGTTCTCCAGCACCACCTCGGCGTGGCCGATCGGGCGCTCGTCATAGCCGAACACCGACAGCATCCGCTCGACGCGGAAGCCGGGCGTGTCGGTCGGCACCAGGATCTGCGACTGCTGCTGGTGGGTGGCGGCGCCGGTGTCGGTCTTGCCCATCACGATGGTGATCGCGACGTTCGGGTGGCCCATGTTGGTCGACCACCATTTGCGGCCGTTGATGACGTAGTGGTCGCCGTCGCGGACGATCGAGGTCTCGATGTTGGTCGCGTCGGACGAAGCGACGGCCGGCTCGGTCATCAGGAAGGCCGAGCGGATGTCGCCGGCCATCAGCGGCTTCAGCCACTTCGCCTGCTGCTCGGGGTTCCCGTACATGTGCAACACTTCCATGTTGCCGGTGTCCGGAGCGTTGCAGTTGAACACCTCGGCCGTCCACAGGTGGCGGCCCATGATCTCGGCTAGCGGGGCGTATTCGAGGTTGGTCAGGCCCGCGCCGTGGTCGCCGGGCAGGAACATGTTCCAGAGGCCCGCTTCCTTGGCCTGGGCCTTCATCTCTTCCATGGTCTTCGGCTGGACGGTGTGGTCGGCCCTGACCTCGGCCCAGTAGTCCGCCGAGCGGGGCAGGACCTTCTCGTCCATGAAGCGCTGCACGCGTTCCTGCCAGTGCAGGCCCTTGTCGCTGTGACGGAAATCCATGGTCGTCCTCCGGTACAAGAACGGCGCGGCCCTCTTCCGGGACCGCGCCGCAAAAATCAGATCGTGGTCTTCAAGCTCAGCGCTTCAGCAGCGCCGGCAGCTTCTGGGCGATCATCATGTCGCCCGTGATCTTCAGCTTGCCCTGCATGAAGGCCATCATGCCGTCCAGCTTGCCTTCCGACATGGCCATGAAGTCGTCCCAGCTCATGGTGACGGTGGCGTCGGCGGGCTTGTCGTCGTTCGTGACGGTGTTCGGCGACGAGGCGCCGTCGATGAAGATCTTGCCGGCGTCGCCAAGGTCGATCTTCACGGTCTTGCCCAGACCGGAATTGTCGCCCACGGCGCCGCGGATGTGTTCGGTGACTTGAGCCAGATCGGCCATGAGCGTCTCTCCATAGGGACGGTTGAGCTTCCGACCTAGACCTCGCAGGCGCGGCTGCCAAGATCACGCCGGGTCAAGTTCACGCCATCGCTTGCAAAGATGTCAGTAGAAGGCGTTGTCGCGGTCCAGTCCGGGCGAGGTCACGGGCGCTCCGGCCGCGCCCCGCGCAGCCTGTTCGGCCTGGATGCGATCCAGCCGCTCCTGCCGCGCGCGACGCTCCGCCGCATAGTCCGGGCCGGGCGTGTCGAAGCCGAACCGGCCGCCTTGTGGTTGGGGTTGGACCTGGGTCGGCGACACGACCGCCTCGCCGCCCGCCCATGTCGTCGGTTCCGGTGTGCGCAGGGGCGGCAGGGGCTCAACCCAGGCGGTCTGGTAGCCGGGATCATAGACATCCTCTCCCGCGGCCTGCGGCTGGATGGCGACATGGGTGTAACCGTCGACCAGTTCGCCGACCTCCATGGTTCCGCCGGGCTGGACCTCGGGTTCGACCGGCGCGACGACCTCAACCGCCATGCGGGAGCCGCCGATCGGCGCCGCGCCGGGCAAGGGCGCACGCAGCGCCAGCATACCCGCCCCCGTCACCGCCACGGCGACCAGCGGGACGACGGCCATCCACGGGCGGAAGCCCGGACGGCGGCGTGATGTGGCGGGATCGATGGACATGAGGCGGCTCCGCGAAGGAAAGGCGCGAACCGGCGTTTGGTTCGCGCCCCGCCCTAGGAACCGCCCGCCGATCAGTCCGCGGGGTTACGCTCGCGCTCCAGCCGCCGCTCCAGCAGGACCTCATACTTGTCGGCATAGGCCCGGCAGGCGGTCGGGTCGATGAAGGGATTGGGCGTCGTCCCCTGCCGCAACTGCGCCAGCCGCACGTCCCCGCCCGACTGGTCCGGATGAGCCGTCAGCAGGATGTCGCAGGGCATGGTCCGCAGGCTGTCGAAGGTCCGCCGGAAACCGTCCAGCAGCGCCCGGTTCGCCGGATCCGAAAAGCGATAGCCGTCGGCGGCGATGGGGTTCAGGCTGGAGCCGAACACCACGGCCTTGCAGTCCGCGCCCTCGCACGACCGCCAGCTCCAGCTCATGCTGCCCGGCGTATGCCCCGGCGTGGCCCGCGCGGTGATCTCGACCTCGCCCAGCCGCAGGATCTCGCCGTCGCGAAGCGCGCGCACCCGCTCCACCGCCGGGAAGGGCTCCAGCCAGGCCGCCTGCGGGTCATCGGCCCCGCTGCGGCCCCGGCGCAGCACGGCCGCGGCGGCCGGACTGGCGATCACCGTCGCGCCGGTGTCACGGGCCAACGCCGCCAGACCGCCCGCATGATCGTAGTGGGGCTCGGTGCTGAGGATGTATTTCACGTCCTCGATCCGGAAGCCGAGCCGGCGGATGTTGTCCTCGATGGCCGGAACGGCCTGCGGCAGGGCGCCGTCGATCAGCACCAGCCCGTCCGACGTCGAGATCAGGGCGACGTCGAGGCCGGAGAAGCCCACAAGATAGGTATTGCCGTACAGCTTCACCGGCATCTCCACGCCCAGCCAGCGCCGCGCATATTCCGGCGCGATGGGCTGCATCAGCGGGTCCTGCCCGGGGGCGGTCTCCTGCCTCGCTCCCGGCGGCGTTTGGGGCTCCTCCGCCTGCGCACAGCCCGCCATCACGGCGGCAAGGGCCATGGCCGCAAGGCCTGAAACTCGTCTCATCACGCTCTCCCGAAAAGGTTGGATGCCAATGAGGATGCGAACCGGGCGCCCGCCGCACAAACCATCATATCTGGACAAAGCCATGAGATGATTTCATGCCAGAGCCATGGATCGCGCCCAACTGCCCCTCAACGCCCTTCGCGCCTTCGAGGCGGCGGCCCGACACCTGAACTTCACCCGCGCCGCCATCGAGCTATGCGTCAGCCAGGGCGCCGTCAGCCATCAGGTCGCCCAACTGGAGCAGCGACTGGGCGTGACCCTGTTCCGCCGCCTGCCGCGCGGCCTGGCCCTGACCGATGAGGGGCAGGCCCTGGTTCCGGTGCTGGCGGACGCCTTCGACCGGGTGGGCGCGACGCTGGACCGTTACGCGGGCGGGCGACTGCAGGAGGTGCTGACCGTCGGCGTGGTCGGCGCCTTCGCGGGCGGTTGGCTGTTGCCGCGCATGGACGCCTTCGCCCGGGCTCATCCGCACATCGACCTGCGGATCATGACCAACAACAACCGGGTCGATCTGGCCGGCGAGGGGCTGGACCTGGCCGTCCGCTATGGCGACGGGGCCTGGCATGGAACCCACGCGGAGCCGATCCTGAGCGCGCCGCTGACGCCGCTGTGCGCGCCCTCGGTCGCCGCCCGCCTGAAAGGTCCCGCGTCGCTGACCGGCGAAACCCTGATGCGGTCCTATCGCGCCGACGAATGGACCCGCTGGTTCGAGGCCGCGCAGGCGCCCTGCCCGCCCCTGCGCGGCCCGGTCTTCGACAGTTCGGTGCTGATGACGGCCGCCGCCGCCTCGGGCCTCGGCGTGGCGCTGGCGCCCGCCGCCATGTTCACGCGCGACCTGGCCGCCGAGCGTCTGGTCCGGCCCTTCGACATCGACGTCCATCTGGGCGGCTACTGGCTGACCCGGCTGAACTCGCGGCCCGACAGCCCCGCCATGGCGGCCTTCCGTGAATGGACGCACGCCAAAGCGGCCCTCGAGCTCCGCGAGATTCGGTCCGCGCAACCCTGACCGCACACGTCCGGAGCGCGGCGGATCGCCGCCCCGCGGGGCGTTCTTCAGCTCTGATCAGGGGAAGGTTCTGGCGGAGACGGAGGGATTCGAACCCTCGGTACCCCTTACAGGGTACGACGATTTAGCAAACCGTTGCCTTCAGCCACTCGGCCACGTCTCCGGCAGGCGGCGTGCTTAGCCGAGCATTTCGGACGGCGCAACGGGTCAGACGCATGCGAGCGTTAACGGGACAGTCAGTCGGGTTGTGCATGATGTGCGAGAACTCTTCGTCCGAGCATGATGACCGACGCCGCGAGCCGCCTCTCCAGCCCTGACGCCCCGTCGCTTCGTGCGGCGGCGGCACGCCCGTCGTCAGCGCGCCCGGCGGCCGCGAGCGCGAGCGACGACGGCGGAGCCGCCCGGCGTGGCCCCTTCCGGCCCGAGGTCTGGCTGAACGCGCGCCAGCGGCACGCCTCGCGCCTGGCCGCCCACTATTTCCGCGCCTTCGACGTCCTGGCCGTGGTCGGCATCACCCTGCTGTGCGCCTGGGCCGCCTCGCCCGGCGTGCTGGTGCATGCCGAGGTCTCGCGCATCGCCCCCTTCGCCCTGGGCGCCGGGACCATTCTGGCCCTGCTGCGCTCGCTGGGCCGCTACCGGTTCTCGCGCGGTCAGAAGACCACGACCCATCTGCTGTCGGTCGCCGCCGTCTGCGCGGTCGGCGCCGCCGTCGCCTTCGCCTCGGGCGCCCTGCTGCGTCCGGGCGCCGGAGCCCAGTGGACCGCCTG
Organism: Brevundimonas sp. GW821-FHT12C05; assembly: GCF_058807475.1. Classification (NCBI taxonomy): domain Bacteria; kingdom Pseudomonadati; phylum Pseudomonadota; class Alphaproteobacteria; order Caulobacterales; family Caulobacteraceae; genus Brevundimonas; species Brevundimonas sp. GW821-FHT12C05. Next base: position 942,730 of record NZ_JBXAQS010000001.1, on the reverse strand, counting down.
GACCGTCTGGGCCGGGCTGACCTTCGCCGCCCTGATCGCCCTGCATATGGGGTGGAGCGCCCTGGTCGCCCGCTGGCGCGCCACGGGCGCCCTGACGCCGAACATCGTGCTGGTCGGCGCCACCCGCCACGCCGAGGCCCTCATCCGCGAGGCGCTGAAGCGCCGTGACCTGAACGTGCTGGGCATCTTCGACGACCGTCTGGCGCGCAGCCCCCGGGCCATCGAGGGCGTGCCGGTGCTGGGCGCCGCCGACGACCTGCTGACCCACAAGATGACGCCCTATGTCGACCGCGTGGTGCTGGCCATCGATCCCAAGGCCGAGGCCCGGGTGCGCGACCTGACCGCCCGGCTGGGCGCCCTGCCCAACGAGGTCACCCTGCTGGTCGAGCCGAATGGCGAACAGGAGATGGCGTCCGCCCTGGACCGCCTCGCCGCCGCGCCCCTGGCCGACATCCAGGGCTCGGTCGACGCCGACCGCCGCGCCTTCAACAAGCGGCTGCAGGACCTGATCGTCGGCCTGATCGCCTTCGTGCCGCTGGCTCCGGTCATGGCCCTGATCGCGGTGGCCATCCGTCTGGACAGCCCCGGCCCGATCCTGTTCCGCCAGCGCCGCCACGGCTTCAATCAGGAAGAGATCGTGGTCTGGAAATTCCGCTCCATGCGGCAGGAGGCGGCCGACGCCACCGCCAGCCGCCAGGTCACCCATGACGACGACCGCGTCACCCGGGTCGGAAAATTCATCCGCAAGACCAGCCTGGATGAACTGCCGCAGCTGGTGAACGTGATCACCGGCGAGATGTCGCTGGTCGGCCCGCGCCCCCACGCCATCGGCATGAAGACCGGCCACGTCGAGAGCGCGCGCCTGGTCGCCGAATACGCCCATCGCCACCGCATCAAGCCCGGCATGACCGGCTGGGCCGCCGTCAACGGCTCGCGCGGGCCGCTGCACACCGCCCAGGACGTGCGCCGCCGGGTGCAACTGGATATCGACTACGTGGAGCGCCAGAGCCTGTGGATGGATCTGTGGATCATGGCCGTCACCATCCCCGTCCTGCTGGGCGACCGTTCGGCGATCCGGTGAGCCGCTAGATGTTCTGGAAAGGCGTCTGGGGCTACCTGCCGGCCAATATCGTGCAGGGCGTGGTCGGCTTCCTGACCATCGTCCTCTTCACCCGTCTGCTCAGCCCCGAGGACTTCGGGCGCTACGCCCTGGCCTTCTCGGTCATGACGCTGGCCCATGTGGCGGTGTTCAGCTGGCTGGAAGCCTCGATGGCGCGGTTCTGGGCCGCCGAGAGCGGGGCTTCGCTGCAGGGCCATTTCGCCAGCCTGTACCGCACCGCCTTCGGGCTCAGCCTCGTGTTCCTGGTGGTCGTCGGCGTGGGCCTGTGGCTGTGGCCGACGGACCTGCTGTTCAAGACCGCCCTGGCCGTCGGCCTGGCCGGCGCCCCCGCCCGCTGCCTGATGAAGCTGGGCCAGGAGCGTTTCCGCGCCGCCGGAGAGGTCCGCAAGGCCGCCGGCTTCGACATGGCGGTGTCCATCGGCAGCCTGGTCATCGGCGTCGGCTTCGCCCTGGCGGGCGCGGGCGGCGCGGCGCCGCTGCTGGGCCTGGGCCTCGCGCCGCTGCTGGCCCTGCCCTTCGTCCTGCCCGGCGAGCTGAAACAGGCGCGCGAGGGCCGGTTCGAACCCGAGCGGATGCGGAACTATGCGCTGTACGGCTACCCCATCGCCATGTCGCTGGCCCTGACGGTGGTGCTGTCCTCGACCGACCGCTTCCTGCTGGCCGCCTTCATGGACGAGGCGGCGGTGGGCGCCTATCACGCCGGCTATTCGATCGCGAACCGCACCCTCGACGTCCTGTTCCTGTGGCTCGGCTCGGCGGGTCAGCCGGCGCTGGTCATGGCTCTGGAGCGCGGCGGGGCGGATCGGCTGAAGATCGCCGCCCGCGAACAACTGTCCACCTTCCTGCTGGTCGGCCTGCCCGCCGCCGCCGGAGTGGCCCTGGTCGCCCGTCCGCTGGCCGAGGTGCTGATCGGTCAGGACCTGCGCGTCGCCGCCGCCTCGATCACGCCGTGGATCGCCCTGTCGGCCCTGCTGTACGGCCTGACGGCCTACTATTTCGGCCAGGCCTTCACCCTGGGCCGCAAGACCAAGCACCTGCTGATGGCCATGGCCATTCCAGCGGGCGCCAATGTGATCCTGAACCTGATCCTGGTGCCCCGCTTCGGCGTCATGGGCGCGGCCTGGGCGACCGCCGCCAGCTTCGGCCTGGGCATGCTGGCCACCATGGCGCTGGGCCGCCGCGTACTGCCCCTGCCGGTGCCGTGGGAGGCCCTGGTCCGCTGCGGCGTCGCCATGGCCGTCATGGCCGCCGCCGTCTCGGTCCTGCCCCCCATCGGCGGCGTGTTCGAACTGGCGCTGGACGCCACCGTCGGCGCGGTCGTCTATGCCGCCGTCGCCCTGACCATCAACGCCGCCGGGGTCCGCGACGTGGCCCTGCGCCTGATCGCGCGCCGCCGCGCCGGAAAGGTCGCCGCATGAAGACGCCCGCTCCCAAGGTCTCCACCTCCAAGGTGAAGATCACCGACAATGCCGCGCGCAAGGCCGCCCGTCCGGCGGTCTCGGTCCTGATCCCCTTCCTGCGCGACGATCCGGCCGAGCTGCTGCAACTGCTCGACGAGGAGGCCGCCTCGGTCGACGGGGCGGTCGAGATCGTCGTGCTGGACGACGGCACCGCCGACGCCGACCTGACCGCCCGCCTGGTCGCTCAGGTCAAGACCATGGCCCTGCCCGCTCGCCTGATCACCCTGCCCGCCAACGAGGGCCGCGCCATCGGGCGCAACCGGCTGGCCTCGGCCGCGCGCGGCGGCAGCCTGCTGTTCCTCGACAGCGACATGCGGCCTGACCATCGCCGCTTCCTGCGTGACTGGGCCGATCTGGTCTCGCGCGAGGATCCGGCCGTCGCCTTCGGCGGCTTCTCCCTGCTGCAGGCTCCGACCGACGCGAAATTCCAGGTCCACCGGGCCATGGCCGCCAAGTCCGAGTGCGTGCCCTATACCGAGCGCGCCAAACAGCCCGAGAAATACGTCTACACCTCCAACCTGCTGGTTCGCCGCGACGTGTTCGAGGCCGAGGCCTTCGACCCGGGCTTCACCGGCTGGGGCTGGGAGGATGTGGAGTGGGCGATGCGCGTCTCCCGCCGCTTCCGCGTCGTCCACTTGGACAACCCGGCCACCCACATGGGTCTGGACACCGTCCAGGCGCTGGCGGGCAAGTATGAGCAGTCGGCCCCGAACTTCGCCCGCATGGCCGCCCGCCATCCGGAGATCGTCGCCGCCTATCCCAGCTACAAGGCGGCGAAACTGCTCAAGACCCTGCCCGCCCTGCCCCGGCTGCGGGCCCTGATGCGCCGCGTCGCCGGAATGGAGCGCCTACCGGTCGCCGCGCGGGCCTTCTCCCTGCGCCTGTACCGCGCGGCCCTGTACGCGGACGCGGTGTGATGGGCGACGTCGCCGTCATCGTCCCGACCCTGCGGCGGCCCGAGAGCCTGGAGCGCGCCCTGCGCTCGCTGTTCGCCCAGACCGGCGTCGAACAGCGGGTTTCCGCCATCGTGGTGGTCGACAACGACCCGACCGCCTCCGCCGCCCCCCTGATCGAGACCCTGAAGGCGCAGAGCCCCTGGCCGCTGATCTATGTGTCGGAGCCGACACCCGGCGTGGCCCGCGCACGCAACGCCGGACTGGCCGCCACCGACGCCCCCCTGATCGCCTTCCTCGACGACGACGAAGCCGCCTCGCCCGGCTGGCTGGCCGCCCTGCTGGCCGCGCAGGTCCAGACCGGCGCCGACGCCGTCTTCGGCCCCATCACCGGTCGCGCCCCCGAGGCGCAGGCGTGGCTGAAGCCCTATCTCGAACGCTTCTTCGGCCGCGAAGGCCCGGCGACGACCGGTCTGATTGACCACCCGTGGGGTTGCGGCAACTCCCTGCTGGTGCGGGCCACCGCCCTGCCCGGCGACGCCCCGTTCAGCGCCTCGGCGGACCATACGGGCGGCGAGGACGACGTGCTGTTCGCGGCGCTGTCGGCCCGGGGCGGCCGTTTCGGCTGGGCCGCCGACGCCTGGGTCGAGGAGTTCGCCCCCGCCCACCGCGCCACCCTGAGCTACGCCCTGACCCGCGCCTTCGCCTATGGGCAGGGCCCCAGCCAGACCGCCGCCGCTGCGCGCAACTGGCCCGGCGTCCTGCGCTGGATGGTGATCGGCGCGGCGCAGGCCGTCGTCTGGGGCGCGGCCTCGCTGGTCCTGACCCTGATCGCCAGCCCGAAGCGCGCCGAGATATACGACCGCACGGCGCGCGGGATCGGCAAGCTGTTCTGGATGAAGGGCTTCGAGCCCCAGTTCTACGGAACCGCCGAGGTCGCCCGGCTGGAGCGGGTCTAGAGCGAAATCGGTCGAGTTGGACGTCGTCCAACTCGGCTCAGATTTCGCTCCAGTTTGATGCTGGACCATTTTTTGGATTCAGGTCGTCCCGACCTGAAGCAAAAATGGTCTAGCCCGTCAGGCGGCGCAGGAAGGCCGGCGGATTGTAGGTCGAGCGGTTGACCACCACGCCAGCGATCTTGCCGCCCACGGCCTCGATCTCGTCGCGCAGGATCAGCGGGTCGCCCGCCGCGGCGCCGCCCGCCGCCACCACCAGCACCGTCGCATCGACGAAGGGCGCCAGGGTGATGGCCGTGTCGCTGCGGTCGGCGGCTGGAGAATCGATCACCACGGTGTCGGCGTGGCGGCGCAGGGCGTCCCAGTAGCGGGCGTCGCCCAGCACCTCGGCCCGCTGGCCCGAGCGCAGGTGTTCGCCGGCGAACCGGGTGCCCCACAGCCGCCCGCCCAGGAAGGGCCGCGCCGTGACCAGCCGCGCCGGATGCACCGGCTTGCCCTCGCGGTCGGTGACGCGCGGGGTGATGGCGAAGAAGATGGAACCGTCGGGCGTGGCCATGGCGGCCTTGCCCGCGCGGCCGAAGCGTTCGGGCTCGGCGGCCATGGCCTCGACCTGTCCCTGCTGCGCCAGATCGGCGTCCACCAGCCAGACCGGGCGGCGGGCGCGCACGGCGGCCAGACGGGCGTACTCACGCGCGACGGTGGAGGCGCCCTCGCCGGTATTGGCTGAAACGATCTGGATCACGCGGCCGCGATGGCCCGGCGCCGGACCCAGCGCCGCCCAGAGAGCCGCCATTTCGGACGTCAGATCGACCATCGAATCGTTACGCGCCTGTCTTCAGCCTGAACGCTACCACGGCTCCCGCCCGCCTCATCGGGCCTTCATCGGGGCGACGGCCAGAACCGGCATGTCCAGCGTGCGGCCGGTCGACGCGGGGGTGACGTAGCCCCGGCGCGTGAACACCCGCAGCAGGCCGATGCACAGGGCGGTGAAGCCGGCGAACAGGAAGACGGCGGCCAGCAGCGGAACCTTCAGGCTCTTGCCCTTGGTCGGAGCCTCGGCGCGGGCGATGACGGTGACGTTGTCGGCGCCGGCGGCGACCAGGGCGCTGTCGGCGCGGGCCTCGGTCTCGCGTTGCTGGAACTCGCGCACCTTGGCGGTCAGCACCTCGCGATTGCCGGCCAGGGTCGAGTTGGTCGATTCCAGCTGGGTCAGGTGCGACTGCCGCTCGCGCAGGGTGTTGAGCTGCCCCTCCAGCACCGACAGCCGGGCGCCGAGGGCGTCGCGGTCGGCGGCGGCGTTGATGCGGGCGGTCTCGATCTCGGTGAAGATGGTGCTGGGCCCGGTGCGGACCTCCTTGGCCCCCACCGTCGTGCCCGTGGCCACATAGGCCTGCAGCTGGGCGATGCGCTGGTCGATGTCGCGCACCGGCTGGGCGTCCTCGGTATAGCGCGCCAGCAGGTTCTCACGCTCGGTGCGCAGCGTCAGGATCTGGTCCTGGGCCGAGATGTTCAGGTCCTGCTGCAGCACCACCTCGGAGGGCTGCTGGGCCAGCTGGGCCTCCAGGGTGCGCAGGCGCTGCGAGGCCTGATTCAGCTGGGCGCGGACCGACAGGGTCTCGGCGAAGGTGGTCTGGTAGGTCGCCGCCAGCGTGGCCTTGGCGGTCGCGAAATCGCCGATGTCATTGGACTGCAGGAAGGCCTCGTAGGCGTTGTCGGCCTCGCCCAGCTCACCCTCGAAGGCCTCGCGCTGGGCGGTGAAAGCCGGGCTGGCGCGATCGCGGAACACGGCGCGGCGCTGGATCAGATACTGGTCGATGACGGCGTTCAGCACCCGCGCGGCCCGCTCGGGGTCGCCCGCTTCATAGGAGACCGAGATGATGGCGCTGGCGGGGGTCGTGCCGACGCCCAGGCCGCCGTCGAGCGCCTTCAGCGCGGCGGTTTCCTTCTGGGCCGGGGTTCCCTTGGCTTTCGGGCCGAGGATGGCGTCGGCGCCGAGCACCTCCACGGTGCGACGCTTGACCTCCAGGCTGCCGAGGATCCGCGCCTCGGCCTGGGCCACGGCCGAGGCCTCCAGCGGCTGGCCGGTGCGGTCGCTCAGGCCGACGCGCGGCTGGTACACATACTCCTGCCCCGCGCCCGCATAGACCGTGGAGGTGGCCGTATAGGTCTTCTTGAGCGTCAGCACCGCCGCCATGCCCAGCGCGAACACGGCCAGGAAGATCACGATCATCAGCAGCAGTTCGCGGAACAGCAGGCCGACGATGTCAGCGAAGCCGTAGCGCGGCCGGACTGTCGTGTAGGCCGTCGTGCGCATTCGGGCGGACTGATTCCATCAAACGGGACTGTGAACCTCAGACTTCGCCTACCCGCGTTAACCATGGGTTACCCATAACCCTCCACCTTGCCGCCAACACCGCTTTCGGGAGCGATTCCGCCATGTCCATTGACCGCCGCCTGATGCTCCTCGGCCTTCTCGGCGCGAGCGGGGCCCTGGCGGGCTGCGGCGGGATGTCAGGCGGCGACGATTCGCGCCTGCCCCTGCCCGCCGCATCCGGCGCCGGCGGCGGCCGGGTCGAGCGGGTCAGCCGCACCTCCTTCCCCGAGATCGGCTTCTCCGACTGGTCGGACGACGAGCCGGAATACGTCCTGTACCCGGGCGACGAGATCGAGATCGCGACGCCGACCGCCGTCGAGCTGACCCGCACCCAGCGCATCGGGCCGGACGGCCGGATCTCCCTGCCGCTGGTCGGCCAGCTGATGGCCGCGGACCGCACCATCGCCGAACTGGAAGCCGACGCCTCGACCGCCTACGCCAGCCAGCTGCGCCGCCCGACGGTCGAAGTGACGCTGAAGACGGCGGGTCCGATCCGGGTCTGGGTCGGCGGCGAGGTCCGCACGCCGGGCATGATCGAGATGACCGGCGATCTGGACGCCTATCAGGCGGTCATCCAGGCGGGCGACTACCTGCCGGGCGCCAAGCAGGACCAGGTCGCCCTGATCCGTCGCGGCCGCAACGGCTCGCGCATGCTGCGGGCGGTGGACCTGCGTCCGCGGCGCGGCGAGGTCGTGGCCCTGCGGCGCGGCGACATCATCTATGTGCCCCGCACCGAACTGGCCGAGGTCGCCAACTGGGTCACCCAGTTCCGCAACGCGCTGCCGATCGGATTCACCTACGCCATCGGCGGGCAGTACCAGAACTTTTAAGGGGCGCTAGCGCTCGCGACGCGGTCGCTCGCTGCTTGAGCGCGGATCAGCTCGTCTTCGGTCGTGATCGGCCATGCGCGAAGCGCCAGGCCGCGTCGGGTCGGGAGGTCCCGAAGGGCCGACGACCGCGGCCCACCAAGACAGGCGAGCCGCCGTCAGGCGGCGAGTTTCACCACGCCGGCGTCGATGTAGCGGCGCGCGGCCTTCTGGGCCTCGCTGATCTCTTCCTGCTCCATCTCCTGGCTCATCTCGCGGCGGTAGACGCGCGCTTCGACGGAGCCCTTCATGGCGGCGAGGTTGAAGATCATGTGGGCCGAGACGCGGTCCATGGGACAGCCGTTCTGGCCCGTGGAATACATCATGCCCAGACGGAACAGGTCGTCCCCGTTCATGTCCGCGGTCGGCAGGGGCAGAGCCTCTTCGACCATCTCAGGCGCCGTTTCTTGCGCGTTCATCACCGTGTCTCCGGTTCGCAGGCCGTTCTGGCCTCGTCCTGTGACCCGAGTGAAAGACCCGCGGTTTGAATACAGAGTTAACAGCGCGCGCCCGGAGCGTCTTTTCAGACGAATCCGCCGAACTTTCTTCGCCCCGTAAAGACCTCTGAAATCTCTCGATAATCTCTGATTCAGAGGCCCTAACGAGACGTGACTCGCATCCTTACGAAGGGTTAGCGCGCGCGCTGGCCGAACAGCACCTTGCGGGCGTCCTCGGCCGCCTTTCCGGACGCCGCCAGGTTCCTGCGCAACTCCTCGCCGAGCGCGCGGCCCTTCTGCACGGCGGGCCGCTCGCCGACCCGCGCCAGCCAGGCCTTCAGATGGGGGAACTCATCGATGTTCTGGCCCTGCAACTCGGGCAGGATCCACGGCCAGGCCGCCATGTCGGCGATGGAGTACTCGCCCGCGAGGTAGGCGCGGTCCGCCAGCCGGCGGTCCAGCACGCCATAGAGGCGGTGGGTCTCGTCGGTGTAGCGGCGCACGCCGTAGGCGATCTGGCGCTGGTCCTGGATGATCGCGGGCGCGTACTGGCGGAAGTGATGCGTCTGGCCCGCCATCGGGCCCAGGCCGCCGACCTGCCAGAACAGCCACTGATCCACCTCGGCCTTGCCGCGCAGATCATGCGGATAGAATTTGCCCGACTTGGCGCCGAGGTACTGCAGGATGGCGCCGGACTCGAAGATGGCCAGCGGCATGCCGTCCGGGCCGTCCGGATCGACGATGGCGGGCATGCGGCCGTTGGGGCTGATCTTCTGGAAGGCGGGCGCGAACTGCTCGCCCGTCCCGATGTTCACGGGCTTGAGCGTGTAGGGCAGCCCCATCTCCTCCAGCGCAATGGACACCTTCCAGCCGTTCGGCGTGGGCCAGTACCAGAGTTCGATCGGGCGGGTCATGACGGCTCCTGTGACGGTTACGGTCGAGGTGGGCGCCGCCTGTCCCGCGCGCAACCGGCAAGCTGACAGGGATGTTCAGCGGCAGTTCATCGGCCGGGGACGAACTTCGTCCCATGCTTAACGGACGGGCTCCCCCGCCCCGGTCCGACAGGGAGAAGAAGGATGAACCGTTTCACCAAGGCCGCCGTGATCGGTCTGGCGCTGGCGACGACGGCCGCGCCGCTGGCCGCCGAGGCCCAGAGCCGCGGCGACCGCCAGGAACGCCGCGATGACCGTCGCGACTATCGCCAGGACCGTCGCGACGACCGCCAGGACTTCCGCCGCGAACGCCGCGATGACCGCCGCGACTGGCGTCAGGGCGACTACGACAATCGTCAGGACTATCGCCGGGACCGCCGGGACGATCGCCGCGACTATCGCGACGACCGGCGCGATTACCGCCAGGACCGCCGCTGGGATCGCAACAACCGCGACTGGTGGCGCGGCCGCGACGACTTCCGCGACTATCGCGGGGCCCGCAGCGGTTACTGGTACGCACCGAGCTACGGCTACTACCGGGTCGAGCCGCGCTATTACGGCTACCGCTGGCAGCGCGGCGGCTATCTGCCGTCGTCCTACCGCGGCTACTATGTGCGTGATCCGTACGTCTACGGCCTGCGCCCGGCCCCGCGCGGCTATCGCTACGTCTACGCCAACAATGACATCGTCATGATCGCCGTCGCCTCCGGCCTGATCGCCAGCGTGCTGCACGACGTCTTCTAGGGTCGGCGCGCGTCCGACCGAACGACGCCCCGTGGATCCGTCCACGGGGCGTTTTTCATGACTGAAGCTTAACGTGACGACGCTGTTCGTTCAGTCACCGTTCAGCATGAAAGCACGACCGTGGGATCAAGCCGCCTGACAGGGGCGTGCGGAGAAGAAAACGAGAATGAAACGCTCACTTATGGTCGCCGTGACCCTCACGGCTCTCATGGCGCCGCTGGTCGCGCCCGTCGTGGCGGCGGCGCAGGACCACGACCGCCGCGGCGACCGCGGCGGCGGCGGCGAGCAACGTATGTCCGACGCGGACCGACCGACCCCGGAGCTGCGCCCCCAGCGCCCGGATCGCCCGCCTCAGCCCGACCGGCCTGATCGCCCGGACCGACCGGATCGACCTCAAGAGCCCCGCCCGGACCGCCCCGACAGACCGGACCGTCCGGACAGACCGGATCGTCCCGATCGCCCTGACCGGCCGCAACAGCCGCGCCCTGATCGTCCCGACCGGCCCGACCGACCTCAGCAGCCCCGTCCCGACCGCCCGGATCGGCCGGACCGTCCCGGCTGGCCTGATCGCCCCGGGCAGCCCGGCAGACCCGACCGTCCGGACAGACCTGATCGTCCCGATCGTCCGGGTTGGCCCGGCCAGCCTGGACGGCCTGACCGCCCCGATCGCCCTGATCGCCCCGACCGGCCAGATCGGCCCGACAGACCTGACCGGCCCGGACGCCCGGATCGTCCTGATCGGCCGGGACGTCCTGATCGCCCGGACCGGCCCGACCGTCCCAACGGCGGCTGGAACCAGGGCCATCACCGCGACCGGGATCGCGACGATTTCCGTCGCCGCTTCAACGGCGACCAGTGGCGCCGCGACTGGAACCGGAACCACGGCCGTGACTGGTGGCGGAACGACCGTCGCTGGCGCGACTATCGCGGCGTCCGGATCGGCTTCTATTTCGCGCCGGGCTACGGCTACTACAACGTGCCCCGCTCGTACTGGAACCAGCGCTGGTACGCCGGCGACTTCCTGCCGTCGATCTTCTGGCGCTACCAGCTGAACGACTGGCGCACCTATGGCCTGGGCTACCCGCCGGCAGGCACGCGCTGGGTGCTGGTCGATAACACCATCTACCTGATCGACGAGTACGACGGGTACATCCTCGACGTCATCTACGACGCCTGGGCCTGGTAGGTCCGTCAGCTTACGGACGAAACGCCGTCCGACCTTCGGGTCGGGCGGCGTTTTTCGTTGTGGGACCAAGGTTGCAGCAAACCGCGTGGCGCGTCAGAACCGGCGCATGACCGATCCGGCGATCAGCGACAGCACCTCCGGCGAGGAAGTCCCCTCCTCCCGCGCCCCGCAGTTGCGTCTGTCCGAGGAGCTGATGACCTCGCCGACGCGGTTCTTCAACCGCGAGACCTCCTGGCTGGCCTTCAACGGCCGCGTGCTGGAGGAAGCCGCCAATCCGGCCCACCCGCTGCTGGAACGCCTGCGCTTCCTGTCGATCTCCGCCAACAACCTGGATGAGTTCTTCATGACCCGCGTGGCGGGCCTGAAGGGCCAGGTGCGCGAACGCGTCCGGGTCGTCTCGCCCGACGGCCTGACCCCGGCCGAGGCGCTGGAGCAGGTCAACGTCGCCGCCGGCAGCCTGATGACCGAGCAGCAGCGCCGCTGGCGCAAGCTGCGCCGCGAACTGGCGGTGGCCGGGATCGAGGTGGTCGACGCCGCCCGCATCACCAAGACCGAGCGCGATCGGCTGGAGCCGGAGTTCCTGAACCAGCTGTTCGCCGTGCTGACGCCGATGGCGATCGACCCGGCGCACCCCTTCCCCTTCCTGCCCAATCTCGGCTTCTCGCTGGCGCTGAAGCTGAAGCGGCGCTCGGACCGCCGCACCCTCTACGCCCTGGTGCCGGTGCCGACCCAGGTGAAGCGGTTCTGGCCGCTGGCCACCGACGGCCGCTCCACCCCGGGCCGCAAGCGGTTCGTGACGCTGGAGAGCCTGCTGATGCTCTTCATCGACCACCTGTTCCCCGGCTGCGACGTGCTGGAACGCGGCGTTTTCCGTCTGATCCGCGACAGCGACATCGAGATCGAGGAAGAGGCCGAGGATCTGGTCATGGAGTTCGAGGAGGCGCTGAAGCAGCGCCGCCTGGGCTCGGTCGTGCGCATCAAGATCGAGGCGTCCATGCCGGACGACCTGCGCACCTTCATCACCGATGAGCTGAACGCCGCGCCGCAGGACACGGTTCTGGTCGACGGCATGCTGGGTCTGGCCCAGTTGTCCGAACTCATCCCCGCCGGCCATCCGGACCTGAAATTCCCGGGCTATGAGCCGCGCTACCCCGAACGGGTTCGTGACAACGGCGGCGACATCTTCGCGGCGGTCCGCGAGAAGGACATGCTGATCCACCACCCGTTCGAGAGCTTCGACGTGGTGGTCCAGTTCCTGCGTCAGGCCGCGCGCGATCCGAACGTGCTGGCGATCAAGCAGACCCTGTACCGCACCTCCAAGGACAGCCCCATCGTGGCGGCCCTGATCGAGGCGGCCGAGAACGGCAAGAACGTCACCGCCCTGGTCGAGATCAAGGCCCGCTTCGACGAGGAAGCGAACCTGAAATGGGCCCGCGCCATGGAACGCGCCGGGGTTCACGTGGTCTTCGGCTTCGTCGAGTGGAAGACCCACGCCAAGCTCAGCGTCGTCGTCCGGCGCGAGGGCGACGGCCTGAAGACCTACTGCCACTTCGGCACCGGCAACTACCACCCGGTCACGGCCAAGGTTTACACCGACCTCAGCCTGTTCAGCTGCGACCCGGTGATAGCGCGCGACGCCTCGCGGGTGTTCAACTACATCACCGGCTACGCCCCGCCGGACGAGCTGGAGGCGCTGGTCGTCTCGCCCCTGAACATGAAGAAGACGCTGATCGACCTGATCTCGAAGGAGATGTCGGCGGCGGCCCAGGGCAAGCCGGCGGCCATCTGGGCCAAGATGAACGCCCTCGTCGATCCGGAGATCATCGACGCCCTGTACCGCGCCAGCCAGTGGGGCGTGCGCATCGAACTGGTCATCCGCGGCGTCTGCTGCCTCCGCCCCGGCGTCGAGGGACTGAGCGAGAACATCCGGGTCAAGTCGATCGTCGGCCGCTTCCTCGAGCACAGCCGCATCGTCGCCTTCGCCAACGGCCGCGACCTGCCCAACGACAAGGCCAAGGTCTTCATCTCGTCCGCCGACTGGATGCCGCGCAATCTGGACCGCCGGGTCGAGCTGATGACCCCGGTCCGCAACGCCACCGTTCACGACCAGGTGCTGGACCAGATCATGGTCGCCAATCTGAAGGACGACGCGCAGAGCTGGGTGCTGACCGCGGACGGCGGCTACACCCGCGTGACGCCCGCGGACGCTGAGCGCCCGTTCTCGGCCCACCGCTACTTCATGACCAACCCCAGCCTGTCCGGCCGCGGCCGCAAGGTGAAGACCCTGCCCGGCCACCTCAGCTACGTCCGCCCCGAGCGGAAGAAGCGTTGATGCCCAAGGCCCTGCAGGAGGTGATCGGCGCGCCCCGGGACGTCGCCGCCATCGACATCGGCTCCAACTCGGTGCGTCTGGTGCTGTACCGACTGGAAGGCCGGGCCATCTGGACCGTGTTCAACGAGAAAGTGCTGGCCGGCCTCGGGCGCGATCTGTCGGCCACCGGCAAGCTGTCCGTCGAGGGCGCGGCCCAGGCCTTGACCGCGCTCAAGCGCTTCGCCGCCGTCATCGACGGGGTGAAGCCCGCCCACACCTTCGTCGCCGCCACCGCCGCCGTGCGCGAGGCCGCCGACGGCCAGGCCTTCTGCGACACGGTCGCCGCCGAGACCGGACTGAAGATCCGCGTCCTCTCGGGCGAGGAGGAAGCGCGCTATGCGGCGCTGGGCGTGCTGGCCGGCATTCCGGACGCGAACGGCGTCGCCGGCGACCTGGGCGGTTCCAGCCTTGAGCTGGTCCGGCTGGGCCACGGCAAGGTCGAGCGGGGCGTCACCCTGCCGCTGGGGCCCTTCGCCCTGGTCGATCCCAAGGGGTTCGATCCCGACCGCCACCGCGCCGCCATCGCCAAGCGGCTGAAGCCCGCGGAGGATTTCGCCGCCGACACCCTCTACGCCGTGGGCGGGGCCTGGCGGACACTGGCCCAGGTGCACATGGACATCAGCGGCTACCCGCTGCACGTGGTCCACCAGTATCGGTTCAGCGCCGCCGACGCCCGCGACACCGCCCGCCTGATCGCCCGCCAGTCGAAGGCCTCGCTGGAGAAATGGCCCGGCCTGTCGCGCAAGCGCGCCGAGACCCTGCCCCACGCCGCCCTGGTGCTGGAGGGGCTGATCGACCGGCTCGGCCTGAAATCCATCGTCCTGTCGGCCTGGGGCGTGCGCGAGGGCCTGCTGTACGAGGCGCTGGACGCCGAAACCGCCGCCGCCGATCCGCTGCTGGCGGGCTCATCGGCCCTGGGCGCGCGTCAGGGCATCTCGCCCACCCTGCCCGCCGCCCTGCGCGCCTGGATCGAGCCGGTGCTGGCCGCCCTGCCGCCGTCCTTCGAGCGCGAGCGCGACGCGGTGCTGGCCGACGCCGCCTGCCGGCTGGCCGACCTCGGCGCCCGCCTGCACCCCGATCACCGGGTCGAACTGGCCTTTGACCAGGTGCTGCGCGCGCCGGTGCCGGGCCAGACCCATGCCGAGCGGGCCTGGCTGGCCTGCGCCGTCAACGCCCGCTACGGCGGCCCCTCGGCCACGCCCGAGCCCGCCACGGTCTCGCGCCTGCTGACCGAGGAACAGCGCCTGGGCGCCCGCGCCGTCGGCCTGGCCATCCGGCTGGCCTGCGACCTGTCCGGCCGCTCGCCCCAGCTGCTGGTCAACGCCCGCGCGACGGTGAAGGACGGCGTCCTGCTGCTGACCGCCGCCAAGGGCTATGCCGACGTGCTGCTGGGCGAGCAGACGCGCCGCCGGGGCAAGGCGCTGTCCGAGGCCATGGGGCTGAAGCTGCAGATCGACGGCAGGGACTAGGTCAGTCGCCCATCCACCAGCGCAGGCGCACCGCCTGGGCGGGAGCGTCGCCGACCTTCAGCGATCCGGTCAGCACCGTGCCCTCGTCGCCGAGGTTGCGCCGCGCCGTGGCCAGCGCGCCCTGATCCAGCCGGCCGCTGAACTGAACGACGCCCAGCTCGGCCGAGCGGCCCTCGAAGCGGATTTCGGCGTCATTGACGCTGTAGGAGGTCGGCAGCACTCGCACGGTGACGCTGCGCGCCTCGCCGATCTCAGTGGCGACCATCGGGCTGGTCGTATCGTCGAACTGCAGCATGACGGGCGCGAAGGTCCCGCCGCGCTGACCCGTCTTCCAGCTTTCGAACTCGGCGGCCTGACCGACGAAGACATGGTCGAACGACCACTTGCCGACCCGCGCCTCGTCCATCGGCAGATAGTAGCCGGACACGTCGCCCGACGCGGTGTGGGTGAAGACCGGGGCCGTCGGCGCGGCGGGCCGCGAGCCGCTCCCGTTGTCGCACGAGGCCAGGGTCAGGCCCGCGAGGGCCACGGCGATCAGGAGACGGCGCATTCGGGAATCCTCAGGGGAGGTGAAGCAGCGGGGCCAGCCAGCCGATGTTCTGCAGCCTCTCGACCGACTCGAACAGCGGCACGGCCAGGATGAACACCAGCCCGTCCCTCAGGGTGGTCAGGAAGAAGCGGGGCCGGATCTCCAGGGTGCCTTCGTCGCGCCACTTGGAGAAGTCTGGGCCGAAGCGCGGGGTACGGGCGACATAGTCTGCGTAAGTCTTGCCGAAGGCCTCGGAGAGCCAGGCCTCCTCGCGTTGCACGGTGAACCAGAAGACCACGACGGTCAGGACGAGGAACAGCAGGGCCAGCGAGATGCTGCCGGTCTGCGCCCCGACGCCGAACGCGCCGATGAAGCTGAACACATACAGCGGGTTGCGGCTGACCGAATACGGTCCGCGATTGACGATCTCGTCCTTCTTGCGCCCGCCGATGTAGAGCGAACACCAGGCCCGGCCGACGATGCACACCGCAATCAGGGCCAGGCCGAAGGCTTCCAGTCCCTCGTGGAAATCAGTCTCACCGCCCAGCGACCGGGTCAGCACCGCCACGGCGACCACGGCCAGGATGCCGAGGCCCATGACCACCTTGCGAATTCTCTGCACCCGACCGAGGTCGAAACTCGCTGTCGCCATCACGCTCACTCCGTTCGAAACCGCATGCTTCGATGCGTCGGCGGAGTCTTGCAACGGCAATCTTGGCAAAAAGACGCCGTCAGCGATCCAGCGCGCGGTCCAGCGCCCGGAACGAGGCGATCGACAGCGTCGTCGCGCTGGTGAACACCGCCGGCGTGATCCGCTCGAAGTCGTCCGACGGGCGGTGATAATCCGGGTGGTAGTTCACCCCCAGGTACAGGAACGGGATCTGCGCTTTGTAGAAGGCCGCGTGATCCGAGGACTCGACCCAGTTGTCCTCGCCGGTGTCCTGCGGCGTGTCCTTGCCGAAGGCCAGGGCCACCGCCCCGTCCGCCGGAATGCCTTCCAGGATCGGGCGGAACGACGGGTTCTGGTAGGTGCCCGTGACCCACAGCTTGCCGTCGGTCTCGGCCCGCGCGGTCATGTCGAAATTCAGGTTCATGGTGATCGAGGTCAGCGGCACCGGCGGCGCCTCGACAAAATGCTTGGCCCCCAGCAGCCCGCGCTCTTCGCCGTCCAGGGCGACGATGATGA
Organism: Brevundimonas sp. GW821-FHT12C05; assembly: GCF_058807475.1. Classification (NCBI taxonomy): domain Bacteria; kingdom Pseudomonadati; phylum Pseudomonadota; class Alphaproteobacteria; order Caulobacterales; family Caulobacteraceae; genus Brevundimonas; species Brevundimonas sp. GW821-FHT12C05. Next base: position 926,207 of record NZ_JBXAQS010000001.1, on the reverse strand, counting down.
CGCTGTGCTCGGGCGCCTGGCGCTTCAGCTCGGCGGCCAGGGCCAGCATGGTCGCCACGCCCGAGGCGTTGTCGTCGGCGCCGTTGAAGACCTGGCCGTCGTTGGTGCCGACGTGGTCGTAGTGGGCGGTGACGACGATGTACTTGTCCGGCACCCGCGTGCCCGGGATCACGCCGATGATGTTGACGCCATTGTAGGTCTTGGGGCCCGCGCGGGTGCGGCCCGTGGCCTCCCACGGCTGCAGGCGGCCCATGGCGGGGGCGACGACGCCCAACGCTTCCAGACGGCCGACGATATAGTTCCGGGCCATTTCGCCCCCGGCCGAACCGGTGTCGCGGCCCGCCATCTCGTCCGAGGCCAGGATGCGCACGTCCTCCAGCAACTGCGCCTGGAAGGCCGGGACCGCCGGCGCGACCGGCGCCGCGGCGGGCGCGGTGACGGTGGGCGCGCAGGCGGCGAGCAGCAGGCTCGCGGCGGCGCACGACAGGAACAGACGGTTGAAGCGGGCCAAGGGATTCTCCTGAAGAACGATCGACGCTAGCGGTCCGCGGACGCGGCGTCAGATTAACTTCCTGTCATGGCGGGGCGACGGACGCCGCCGGAATGCTAGAAAGACGCATCGATTCCGGAGCGACCCATGTCTGACCTGCCCGTCGACCAGCTGAGCGAAAGCGACGCCCGCGCCGAGCTGGATCGCCTGAGCGCGGAGCTGGCCCGGCACGACGCCCTCTATCACGGCGGCGACGCGCCCGAGATCAGCGACGGCGAGTACGACGCCCTCAAGCGCCGCGCGCTGGAGATCGAGGACGCCTTCCCCGACCTGACCTCGGCCAGTTCGCCCTCGCAGGTGGTCGGCGGTCCGATCTCCAGCCAGTTCGCCGAAGTGCGCCACGGCGTGCCCATGCTGTCGCTCGACAACGCCTTCTCGCCCGAGGAGGTGACGGACTTCGACGCCCGCATCCGCCGCTTCCTCAAACTGTCGGCGGACGAGCACATCGCCTTCGTCGCCGAGCCCAAGATCGACGGCCTCAGCGCCAGCCTGCGCTACGAGCACGGCAGACTGGTGCGCGGCGCGACGCGCGGCGACGGCAAGACCGGCGAGGACGTGACCGCCAATCTTCTGACTCTCGGCGACATTCCGCAGACCCTGTCCGACTCCGGCTGGCCCGAGGTCATCGAGGTGCGCGGCGAGGTCTATGCGCCCAACGATGAATTCGACGCCTTCAACGCCGCCGCCGAGGCCGCCGGCCAGCGCACCTACGCCAACCCCCGCAATTTCGCCGCCGGTTCGCTGCGCCAGAAGGACCCGGCGATCACGGCGACGCGCCCGCTACGCTTCTTCGCCTATGCATGGGGCGAGGTCTCCGCGCCGTTCGCCGACACCCAGGCCCATGCCCTGGAGGCCCTCAAGTCCTGGGGCTTCAAGGTCAACGGCCGCTCTCAGCGGGTCGAGGACGCCGCCGGGCTGATCGCCCTGTACGACGGCCTCCAGACCGACCGGGCGACCCTCGGCTATGACATCGACGGCGTGGTCTACAAGGTCGACCGGCTGGACTGGCAGGCGCGCCTCGGCTTCGTCTCGCGCACGCCGCGCTGGGCCATCGCCCATAAATTCCCGGCCCAGCAGGCCCAGACCATCCTCGAGGGCATCGACATCCAGGTCGGCCGCACCGGCTCCCTGACCCCCGTCGCCCGCCTGCATCCGGTCACGGTCGGCGGCGTCGTGGTCCGCAACGCCACCCTGCACAACGAGGACGAGATCGCCCGCAAGGACGTGCGCATCGGCGACACCGTCATCCTGCAGCGCGCCGGCGACGTGATCCCGCAGATCCTCGGCGTGGTGCTGGAGAAGCGTCCCGCCGACGCCGCGCCCTACGTCTTCCCGACCCATTGCCCGGTCTGCGGCTCGGAAGCCGTCCGCGAGGGCGACGAGGTGCGCCGCCGCTGCACCGGCGGTCTGATCTGCGACGCCCAGCTGGTCGAACGGCTCAAGCATTTCGTCGGCCGCCGCGCCTTCGACATCGAGGGCCTGGGCGAGAAGCAGCTGGTCGGCTTCCACGAGCGTGGTTGGCTGCACGAGCCCGCCGACATCTTCCGCCTCGCCCGCGACGAGGCCCGGCTGGAGGAACTGCGCAACGAGGACGGCTACGGCGAGACCAGCGTCCGCAACCTGATCACGGGCATCGACGCCCGCCGGGTCATCGCGTTGGACCGGCTGATCTTCGCCCTCGGCATCCGCGACATCGGCGAGCAAACCTCCATCCTGCTGGCCCGTCATTTCGGATCGTGGAGCGCCTTCCACGCCGCCTGCCTCGACGCGGCCGAAGGCATTCCGTCGGCCGAATGGACGCAACTGGCTGAAGGCCACGGCGTCTCCGAACGCACCCTGGCCGTTCTCGCCGCCGCCACGCCGCCGGTCGATGATCCGTGGCCAGAGGCGCCGCTGGACCAGAAGCTGTCCCTCGCCTTCCCCGGCGTCGCCTCCCCGGCCCGCCGCGCCCTGGCCCTGCTGGCCCCCGACTGGCCCGCCATCGTCCATCTGGCGCGGGTCGCGCGCGAGGAAGGGCCTTCGATGACGCTGGGCGAGATCGCGGGCATCGCCGGCGTCGGTCCCGTCGCGGCGCGGGCCCTGGCCCAGTTCTTCCACGAGCCGCACAACCGCGCCGTCGTCGACGCCCTGATCGAACAGCTCGACGCCGTCGAGGACGCCGAGAGGCCGAAGACCGACACCGCCGTCGCCGGCAAGACCGTGGTCTTCACCGGCGCCCTGGAGCGCTTCACCCGCGATGAGGCCAAGGCCCGGGCGGAGAGCCTGGGCGCCAAGGTCTCGGGCTCGGTGTCGAAGAAGACCGACTACCTCGTCGCCGGTCCGGGCGCGGGATCGAAGATGGCCGAGGCGCAAAAGCACGGCGTTGTGATTTTGACCGAAGACGAATGGCTGGCCCTGATCGGCGGCTGAAATCTGTTCCGGAGCTCCCCATGCGCCTCACCCTTCTCGCCGCCGTCCTGACCGCCTCCGCCGCCCTCGCCGCTCCCGCCTTCGCCAGCGATCCGACCGGCCTGTGGCAGACCCCCACCAACGGCGGACAGGTCCGCATCAGCCGTTGCGGCCAAGCGCTGTGCGGCGTGCTGGTGACGTCGGATCATATCCGCGCCGAACCCGGCGCTCTGGACGAGAACAATTCGGACCGCTCGCTGCGCACCCGCCCCCTGCGCAACCTGCCCATGCTGCGCGGCTTCACCGGCGGCCCGACCGAATGGAGCAACGGCAGCGTCTACAACCCCGCCGACGGCCGCACCTATCGCGGGACCATCACCATGCAGGGCGACAACACCCTGCGACTGCGCGGCTGCGTCGTCGCCCCCCTGTGCCGCAACCAGACCTGGACGCGGGTTCAGTAGATCCGATGGCCAAGACCGACTTCCGCACCGTCGACGACTACCTGGCCTCGCGCTCGCCGGAAGAGCGCGAGGTCCTGCTGGCCATGCAGGCCGCCATCCTGGACGCGGTCCCGAACGCCGAGGCCGTCATCAGCTACCAGATCCCGGCCTACAAGTCGGACGGCTGGCTGTTCTACATCTCGGCCTATGCCAACCACTACAGCCTGTCCTGCCCGCCGCCCTTCTTCGAGGGGTACGAAAAGGAACTCTCGGCCTGGAAGGTGTCCAAGTCCGCGGTGCAGTTTCCCAAAGCCCAGCCGGTCCCCCTCGCCCTGATCTCTGACATGGCGAAGGCCAGGGCGCGGGCGAACCGCGAGCGCGCGGGCAAGTCCGCCTAGCGGTTCAACGCCGACCGGGCCGCCTCGGCGTAGCGGTGGCCCGAGGCCGCGTCCTTGGGGAAGACCGCTTCGATGCGGCTCAGGTCCTCCGGCGTCAGCACGACCTCCGCCGCGGCGATATTGTCCTCCAGAGTCGGGATGCGCCGGGTGCCGGGGATCGGGACCAGATGTTCGCCTTGCGCCAGCACCCAGGCCAGCGCCAGCTGCGCCGCCGTCACGCCCTTGTCGGCGGCGACGCCCTTCACGGCTTCCACGAGGTCGAGGTTCTTCTGGAAATTCTCGCCCATGAAGCGCGGGTTGGAGCGGCGGAAGTCGTCGGGCGCCAGGTCGTCGATCGACCGGATGTCGCCCGACAGGAAGCCCCGGCCTAGCGGGCTGTAGGGCACGAAGCCGATGCCCAGCTCCTCGCAGGTCGCCAGGATCTCGTCCTCGGGCTCGCGGCTCCACAGCGAATATTCGCTCTGCAGCGCCGTGATCGGATGGGCCGCATGGCCCCGGCGCAGGGTCGCCGGCGCCGCCTCGGACAGGCCCAGGAAGCGGACCTTGCCCTCCTTCACCAGTTCGCCCATCGCGCCCACGGTCTCTTCGATCGGCGTGTTCGGGTCGACGCGGTGCAGATAGTAGAGATCGACGTGGTCCATCCCCAGCCGCTTCAGGCTGCCCTCGATGGCCCGCCGCACATTGGCCGGCGAGCCGTCGACGGTCAGGGCCGTGCGGTCGGCGTTGTAGCCGATGCCGAACTTGGTCGCGACGAAGGCCTTGTCGCGCCGGTCGGCCAGCGCCTTGCCCACCTGGATCTCGTTGGTGTGCGGGCCGTACATCTCGGCCGTGTCGAAGAAGTTGAGGCCCAGTTCCAGCGCGCGGTGGATCACCGCCGTCGCCTGCGTCTCGTCCGACGCCTGACCGTAGAAGGCGGCCATGCCCATGCAGCCCAGGCCGATGGCCGAAACCTCAGGGCCCGAACGGCCCAGCGTGCGCGTCTTCATCACCGCGTCTCCTGAAATGTGAGGAAGCCGGCGGCCACGCCGCCGACCCTCAGGAGATGGGCGCCGTTCGGCCTTATTTCAAGGGTGCGCAGGCCGCCTCAAGCCAGGCCTTGGCCTCGCCGTCCATCAGCGGCCCGACCTTGGCCCAGACCTCGGCGTGATAGGCGTCGACATAGGCGCGCTCGTCCGCGGTCAGCAGGGCCGTGTCGATCAGCTTCTGGTCCAGCGGCGCCAGCGTCAGCTGCTCGAAGCCATGCATGGGCCGTTCGCCGCCGGGGATGGGCTCCGGCGCCGTAACCACCTGCAGCGTCTCGATACGGATGCCCCAGTGGCCCTCGCGGTAGTAGCCGGGCTCGTTGGACAGGATCATGCCGGTCAACAGCGGCTGGCTGTTGACCGCCTTGGCGATGCGCTGCGGCCCCTCGTGGACGCCGAGGTAGCTGCCGACGCCGTGCCCGGTGCCGTGATCGTAGTCGAAGCCCTGCATCCACAGCGGCAAGCGGGCCAGGGCGTCGATCTGGTGCCCCGTCGTCCCGGCCGGGAAGCGCACCACGGCCATGGCGATATGGCCCTTGAGCACCAGGGTGAACATGCGCCGCTGGTCGGCCGTCGGCTCGCCCACGGCCATGGTCCGCGTCACGTCGGTGGTGCCGTCCAGATACTGGCCGCCGCCGTCCACCAGCAGCAGGCTGCCCTTCTCGATCCGGCGGATGGTGCGGGTCACCGGCTTGTAGTGCGGCAGGGCGCCGTTCGGCCCAGCGCCCGCGATGGTGTCGAAGCTCAGGTCCTTGAGCGCGCCGGTCTCCTCGCGGAAGCGCTCCAGCGTCTCGGCCACCTCGCGCTCATCCGGCAAGGTCTGCTGGGCGACCGTATCGACCCAGTGCAGGAAGCGGCTCAGCGCCGCGCCGTCGCGGATGTGAGCCTGACGCGTCCCCTCGATCTCCACCGGGTTCTTCGTCGCGCGCGGCAGGGCGCAAGGATCCATGCCGCGCACCACGGTCGCGCCCGCGCCGGTCAACCGATCGAAATACCAGGCCGAGGACTGGCCCGGATCGACCAGCACCTTCTGGCCCGCCAGCGCGTCCAGCGCGCCGTCCAGCGCCTCGGGCGCCTCCAGCGTCACCGCGTCGCCCAGCCAGCCGGGCAGCGCATTGGTCACTTTGCGCGGGTCCATGAACAGTTGCGCCGTCCCGTCGGTCTTCACGATGGCCTGCGACAGCGGCAGCGGCGTGCGGATCACGTCTCCGCCGCGAATGTTGAACAGCCAGGCGATCGAGGCCGGCGCCGTCAGCACCGTCGCGTCCGCCCCCGCCTTGGCCACCGCCTCGCCGATGCGGGCGCGCTTCGAAGCGCTGCTCTCGCCGGCGTATTTGTCCTCATGCGGCACGACCGGCGCCATGGGCTGTTCCGGACGTTCCTCGGCCCAGGCCTGATCCACCGGATTGACCGTGACCGGCGTCAGCTCGGCCCCCGCCTTGGCCGCGGCCCGCTTCAGCACCGCCAGCGCGTCCGGGCTGTGCAGCCGCGGATCGTAACCGATCACCGAACCCTTGGGCGCGCGCTCCAGATAGGCGGGCACCCCGCCCTCGACGAGGTCGAGGATCTCGAACTGTTCGGCGTCGACCTGGGCCCGCACCTGCACGGTGTAGCGACCGTCGGCGAACACCGCCGCCCTGTCCTTCAGCACCACGCCGGCGCCGGCCGAACCGGTGAAGCCGCTCACCCACGCCAGACGATCGTTGGCGGCGGGCAGGTATTCGTTCTGATGCTCGTCCTCGTGCGGGACCAGCATCCCGTCGAGGCCCTGTTCGGCCATCTTGGCCCGCACGCGGGGCAGATGCTTCGCCCCGAAGGACGGATCGGTCGTTTCGTCATAGGTCTGGCGCATGGGCGGAGGCATAGCACCGCCGAGGCGACAGGTTCTAGTTCTGCGGCGCCGTCGGGCTGACCACCGCCGGAGCTGTCGGAGCCGGAGCCGGCGCCGCCGGGACGGTCCGTTCGATCACCACCGGTTCCGCCGCCCTCGCCTCCGCCGTCCGCGCTTCGGACGCGGCGCGCGCCGCATCCGCCCGGGCGATGTCGACGCTGGCCTGGGCGCCGGCGACCTGGCCGGCGACGGCGGCGCGATCGGCCTGGGCCTGCGCGGCGACCGCATCGGCCTGGGCTTCCAGCAGGGCGTCATCCATGGCCGGAGCCGGCGTGCGCGAGAACAGGATCCACAGCACGGCGATCAGCACCAGTCCGCCGAGAACGCCCGCGACCCACCAGCCGGTGTTGGACTCCCGGACCACCACCGTTTCGATGGTTTCGGTCACGGGCCCTCGGGTCACGACGGTTTCGCGGACGGGTTCAAGATCGGGGTCGTACTGGGTCACGGCGGCATCCTCCGGCTACTTCACCGGAACACCCCCGCCGGACGCCTGTTCCGCCGTTAACCCACCCGCCGCAGCACGAGCGCGCTCCAGGCGTCGCGGTGGATGCGGCGTTCCAGCACGAAGCCGCGCGACAGATAGGCCGCCGTCACCCGGCGCTCCTGCGTCCGCAGCAGGCCGGACAGGATGGCCACCCCGCCCAGCTTCAACGCCTCCTTGATGTCCTGCGACAGGCTCACCAGCGGCGGGGCCAGGATGTTGGCGAAGACCAGGTCGTACGGCCCCTGCCCGCGCACCTTGCGGTCGTTCAGGCCGAAGGCGTGCACGAAGCGGGCGTCGGCCTGGTTCAGCTTGGCGTTCTCGTTGGCGATGCGCACCGAGGGCGCGTCGATGTCGGTGCCCACCGCGACCTTCGATCCGGCCCGAGCCGCCGCGATGGCCAGCACGCCGGTGCCGCAGCCGACGTCCAGCACCCGCTCGAAGCTTTCCTTCTTGAGCAGTTCGTCGAAGGCCAGCAGGCAGCCCACGGTCGTGCCGTGGTGGCCGGTGCCGAAGGCGGCGCCGGCGTCGATCTTCAGATTGATCTTGTTGACCGGGACCCGGCCCTGGTCGTGGGCGCCGTAGACGAAGAAGCGCCCCGCCTCGACCGGCGGCAGGCCGGACAGGGACATCGCCAGCCAGTCGGCGTCGGCCAGCTTCTCCACCACAACGGTCAGCCCGTCGTGCGCCGACAGGGTCTTCTCGATGCCTTCGGCTTCCTCGTCAGTGGTCGGGAAGGCGTCGATGCGCCAGATCCCCTTGTCCTCGTCCTCTTCCAGGATCGAGTAGGTGGCGCCCTCCAGCAGGGGGTCGGCATCCAGCGCCAGGGCGGCGGTTTCAGCGATGACGCGGGGACCGCGCGCGATTATCTGAACAGCGGACTCGGACATTTCTCAAACGCCGCTATGATCACGAATCGAGACACGCGCTGGCGTGCTCTCCATCGCCAGCAATCGCAACATCCGAGGGGTCGGGGAATTCATGGCCAAAGCACCATCCAAGTCGAGTACCGCCAAACCGGCGGCGTCCGCAGCTTCCAAGCCGAAACCGGCCGCGAAGTCGAGCGCCGTTAAGCCCGCGGCCGCAAAACCCGCCGCCAAGGCCGCCGCTCCCAAGCCGGCCGCCAAGGCTCCGGCCAAGCCCGCCGTGAAGGTTTCGGCCCCGGCCAAGGCCGCTGCGCCCAAGGCCGTCGCCGCCAAGAAGCCGGTCGTCAAGGCCGCCGCCAAACCGGCTGCGAAGCCCGCCGCCAAGGCCGCTGCGCCCAAGGCCGCCGCCAAGCCCGCCGTGAAGGCCGCGACCAAGGTCGCTCCGAAGGCTGCGCCGAAGGCCGCCGCCAAGCCGGTCGCCGCCAAGAAGCCGGCCGCCGCGCCGAAGGCTGCTGCGCCCAAGCCCGCCGCCGCGCCGAAGGCCGCTCCGGTCGCCGCCAAGCCCGCCGCCGCCCCGACCGCTGTCGCCGCTCCGAAGCCGGCGCCCGCGCCGACCCCGGCTCCGGTCGCCGCCGCCCCGGCTGCTGCGCCCGCCGCCGCTCCGGCCGCGCCGAAGCCCGCCGAGAAGACGGGCTTCTTCGCTTCGCTGAGCCGGCTGATCTTCGGCAAGAGCTGATCGCGCTGAAATGACGAAGGCCCCGGGGATCGCTCCCCGGGGCCTTTTTCACGTCCGCCGTTCGGCGGCCTATTCCGGCAGGTCTTCCGCCAGGATGGCCATCTCGAACATGAAGCTGCCCGCCTCGTCCTCGTCCTCGAAGACGACGCCGATGAACTCGTCGCCGACATAGACCTCGGCCGAGTCGGCCGGCTTGCCGCGCGGCTTCACGATGATGCCGCCGGTGTTGAAGGTGCGCTTCAGGTGCGTCTCGACGCGCTTCATATCGTGGGCGTTCATGGGAAGTCCTCAGGCTCTTTGAATTGGCGCGGACCGTAGAGAATGGGGCGAACCATTTCCACCGCTATCGTCATCCTCCGGCAAGCCGCACGGCGGCGCGGACCGGGGGACCCATGATCCGCCCCGTATTCGCTTGCCCTTCCTGGGACCACACGGGAATGTTGGGCGCTGGCCATAGGGGGGCGGATGCACAGATCACTGACCGTGGCGGCTCTGGCGCTGCTCATTTCTGGCTGCGCGACGGCGCCGGGCAGGGTCTCGGACGAGACACTGGGCGTCACCGAGCCTTTGATCGCTGACTTGCCGGTCGCCGTGTCGAGCCTGATCGGCCTGACGCCCAACCAGGTCCGCGAACGGTTCGGCCTCAATCCCACCGAGATGGACATTGTGTCCGAGGCCAGGCTCGAGGCCGGAGCCCTTGTCGCCATGATCGAAGTCAACGGCGCCGGCGGGGGCTGCACCAACCATGGGAGGGCCCGGCTTGAAGATCCAGGCACGCCGTGGCCGGTCGAATTCCTGTTTCGCGACGGCGCGCTTGCGGAGGTCTGGGTCGAGCACTCAAGAACACGTCGATCGAACGTCGCCGAGATCGGCGTGCGCTGCCTGCCCGGCAACGCCCCCGCCGCAGGGCCCGATCCCGCCACTTGGCTCTTGGCCCTGCCGTTCACGCCGCTTCTAGCCCACCATGAGGCTTCCCAACGGAACGACCGCAGGACGGCCGCTGCGTCCTTAGCTGACCTTCGACTGGGCGAACCGCCCCCCGGAGGGCTTGAGGCCTATGCCCGGATGCCGCCCAGACAGGTGAGGGTCACCCTTACGGGCGACGGGGCCGCGGAGATCACGATCGAGGTCCACGAAACCAATTTCGACGCTAGGGCGACCGTCCGCGACGGCTTGGTGGTCGCGATCGTCGCGCCTGGCTCTCAGCCGTGCATCCTGGGCGACGACCGAGCTCTGCATTGTGCTGTTCCCGCGGGTTGAGGGACTCTCGCCCTCCCCTCGCCGGTTCGCCCCCTCAGATCACGAAGTCATACACGACGTCGGCCAGGGTATGGTCCATCGTCCGCGCCGGGGTCGCCTCGGTCGGGCAGTTGACCAGGCGCGCCGGCACCCCCGCCACGGTGCAGCCCGCGGGCACCGGCTTCAGCACCACCGAGCCCGAGGCCACCTTGGCGTAGTCGCCGACGGTGATATTGCCCAGCACCTTGGCCCCGGCGCCGAGCAGCACGCCCTTGCCGATCTTGGGATGGCGGTCGCCGCGGTCCGCGCCCGTGCCGCCCAGCGTCACGCCGTGCAGCATGGAGACCTCGTCGCCGACCACGGCGGTCTCGCCGATGACGATGCCGGTGCCGTGGTCCAGAAACAGGCCCGCGCCCATCTTCGCCGCCGGATGGATGTCGATCTGGAACAGCTCGGACATCCGACTCTGCAGGTGGAAGGCCAGGGTGTCGCGCCCTTCGGTCCACAGCCAGTGGGCCACACGGTGCGCCTGCAGGGCCTGGAAGCCCTTGAAGTAGAGGAAGGGCTGCAGCAGCGAGCGGATCGCCGGATCCCGCTCGGCCACGGCCAGAAGATCGGCCTCGGCGGCGGCGACGATCTCCGGATCGGCCTCGAAGGCGTCACGGCACACCTCGCGGATCGACATGGCGCCGAGTTCGGCGTCGCCCATCTTGCGCGCGATCTGGAAACTCAGGGCCGAGGACAGGTCGCCGTGCGACAGGATCACGGCGTTCATCTGCGACGCCAGGTGCGGCTCATCCCGGGCCGCGGCTCCGGCGGCGGCGCGCAGCAGGGTCCAGGCGTCCGGTTCGGCGATGACGACTTCAAGCTTGGGCATCACGGGCTCCATCAGGCGGCCATCATACGCTGGCCAGCATGGCCTTCGCCAGTTCGGGCGGCAGTTCGCCCTCGCGCGCCATATGATAGGCGCGCAGGACTGTCGCGAGAGTAAACATGTCCCGGATCGATCCGCGCCCGATCTCGCGCAGCAGATCACCGAACGGCACACGGGCGACGCGGATGATCTCGGTCTCGTCCGGCGCGATGGAAACCTCGGTGAAGTCCCACGCCAGCCAGGCCATGGCCCGTTCGTCGGTGATGGAGTTGGTCATCTCGGCCCGATAGGCCAGCCGCCAATGCGCCGCCGCCAGCCCGGCCTCTTCGGCCAGTTCGCGCCGGGCGCCCTCCAGCGGGTCCTCCCCGAACGGCGCGCCGCCTTCCGGCATCTCCCAGGACCAGTTCATCAGGGCGAAGCGCTGCTGGCCGACCAGGGTCACCGTACCGTCGGCGTGCAGCGGCAGCACTCCCACCGACATGTTCTGCGGCCGCATGACGACGTAGTCGGCCTTGTGCCCCGTCGGCGCCGTGGCGTCGTGGCGGGTCAGCCGCATCCACGGGTTTTCGAACAGGGTGGTCGAGCCCGCGTCCTTCCATGGCGGCGGGCGGTCGCTTCCATCGTCCCAGATCGGCAGCGGACGGTCGGCGTCGAAAATATCGCGGGAGTCGCTCATGCTCCGGGTATGGCGCAGAGCCGGCCGCGCGCCTAGCTAGGCCTCATGACTGATACCGACCTGGGCGTCGCCCTTCCCCTCCCCGTCGCGTCCGAAGATTTCGCCGACCGCCTCGCCCGTCGCCGCTCGGCTCCGGCCCAGAGCCTGACCGGCCCCGGACCCTCGCGGGAGGAGGTCGAGCGTATCCTGACGCTGGGCGCCCGCAGCCCCGACCACGGCAAGCTGTTCCCGTGGCGCTTCGTGGTCCTGGGTCCGCAAAGCCGCGCCGATCTGGCCAGCGAGTTGCTGCCGCTGGCCGACCGCCAGCCCGGCGCGGACAAGGCCCGCAAGGTGCTGATGAAGCTGACCGCCGCGCCCCTGACGATCCTCGTCGTCTCCGTTCCGGTCGACAGCCAGAAGGTGCCGGTCTGGGAACAGCAGCTCTCGGCGGGCGCGGTCTGCATGAACCTGGAGCACGCCGCCAACGCCCTGGGCTATTCGGCCAGTTGGATCACGGACTGGTACAGCTACGACGCCGAGGCCACGGCCCTCTATGGCGTCAAGGACGGCGAACTGGTGGCGGGCTTCATCCACATCGGCACGCTGGTCGAGGCGCCCCTGGAGCGGCCCCGCCCCGATGTGGCGGCGATCACCGAATGGCGTGGTTAGCGAAAACGCCCGCGATCTGCAGGCTGACGCACAGGCCATAGAGGATCGTTGTCGCGATGGTGGCGACGACCAGTCCGAACTCGACCAGATCGCGTTTCATCCCCGGATTGTGCGGGGATTCGCGTTAACAAACTACCTATGCGCGCTCGCCTGACACGTATCGCGCGTGCAGCAGCGGCTTGCCCAGCCAGTAGCAGAGCTCGGCCGGACCGCTGATGTCCCACACCGCCAGGTCGGCGGCCTTCCCCGCCTCGATCGTCCCCACGTCGGTCAAGCCCAGCGCCTTGGCCGCCACCCGCGTCGCCCCGGCCAGCGCCTCTTCCGGCGTCAGGCGGAACTGCACGCAGGCCAGGTTCAGCGCCGCCGTCATCGAGGCCACCGGCGAGGTGCCAGGATTGCAGTCTGTCGCCACCGCCATGGAAACCCCGTGCTGTCGGAACAGCGCGATGGGCGGCGGCGTGGTCTCGCGCAGCATCAAGAAGGCTCCCGGCAGCAGGACGGCGACCACCCCCGCCTCCGCCATCGCCGTCACGCCCCGCTCGATCGTGTGCTCCACATGGTCCGCCGACAGGGCGCCGTATTTCGCCGCCAGCGCCGCCCCGCCGCCGTCCGACAGCTGGTCCGCGTGCAGCTTGACCGGCAGGCCCAGCGCCCTCGCCTTCTCGAACAGCCGACTGACCTCGTCGGTGGTGAAGGCGATGGGCTCGCAATAGGCGTCGACCATGTCGACCAGGCCCTCGGCGTGGGCGTCCGGCAGGATCCGGTCGATGGCCAGGTCGACATAGGCGCTCCGGTCCGCCTTCAGTTCGGGCGGCACGGCGTGCAGGCCCAGATAGCTGGTGCGCACCCGCACCCCCGCCTCACGCCCGATCCGCCGCGCCACGCGCAGCATGGCCAACTCCGAGTCCCGGTCGAGGCCATAGCCGGACTTGATCTCCACCGTCGTCACGCCCGTGGCCTTCAGGCCTTCCAGTCGCGTCAGGGCCGAGGCGTAGAGCTCATCCTCCGACGCCGCGCGGGTCGCCTTCACCGAGGAGACGATGCCGCCCCCGGCCCGCGCGATCTCCTCATAGGTCGCCCCGCCCAGCCGCTGCTCGAACTCACCCGAGCGGTCGCCGCCGAACACCAGATGCGTATGGCAGTCGATCAGCCCCGGCGTGACCCAGCGCCCGTCCAGCCGCTCCACGACATCCGCCGCCGGCGCCTCCGCCCTCGACCCGACCCAGGCGATCCGGCCGTCCTCGATCAGGATGGCGGCGTCCTCGATGGCCCCGTAGGGCGCGGGCCCGGCCATGGCGGCGACGTGGCAGTCGGTCAGCAGTCTCGTGGTCATCGGGCCTCCGGTCGCGCAGGCGAAAAGCGGGCGACCAGATCATAGGCCTGTCCCGGGAAGGTCTGCCACGCCCAGGTCACGCCCAGCCCGTCGACCCAGGTCCGGCGCTCCAGCTTCAGACAGGCCTCGCCGGACGCCAGGTCCAGCCGCAGCGCCGTCTCCCGATCCGCCGCCACCGCCGCGATCCGGTGCTCGGCCTCGGTCCACGGCGCCCGCTTCAGCAGCCAGCCGCCGGGCGAGATGGTCTCGAAGCCCTCGTCCGCCGCATCCGGTGTCGCCGCCAGGCCGATCAGCCGCCGCTCCACCGCGAACGGCGCCCCGTCGGCCCGGTGCAGACAGGCTACGGCCACCACCCGGTCGCCCAGCCAGGCCTCGTCGTCCGTCGTCGCCCGCTCGGACCGCTCCAGCCGCTCATAGCCGTAGGCCATGCCGCGCGCCGCGATCTCGGCGGCGATGTCGGGAATGTCCAGCACCGCGGAATGCACGGGCGGACGCGCCACCACCGATCCGGCCCGGCGTCGCCGCAGGATCAACCCGCGCGCCGACAGGTCGGTCAGCGCCTTGGACACCGTCATCCGCGCGCAGCCGTATTCCGTCTGAAGCTCGGCCTCGGTCGGCACCCGCGCGCCGGGCGGCCACTCGCCCGACAGGATCCGCCGTTCGATGTCCGCGCCGATGCGGCGATGCAGGGCGCTCATCCGCCCAGCACGGCGTCCAGCGCCCGGCCATAGCGGGCCTCGATGGCGTCGCGGCCCACATGCCGGCCGTTCTCGACCACCACGCGACCGCGCCGCCAGACCGTGCGGATCGCCCGCTTCGGCCCGGCGAAGACCAGGCTGTCCAGCAGGGCGTCATCGCTCCGGCCCGCATAGGCCAGGTCGTCGGTCTCCAGCGTCACGAAGTCCGCCGCCTGGCCGACCGCGATCCCGGTCGTCCCGCCGGTGGCCTGCGCCCCGCCCGCCAACGCGCGCCGGTACAGGGTTCCGCCGGTCGAGGCTTCCTTGTCCGCCAGCACCGCCCGGCCCCGCCGGGTCAGCCGCTGGCTGTACTCCAGCGCCCGCAGCTCGCCCGCCGCATCAATCAGGACGTTGGAGTCCGTTCCCAGGCCGAAGGCGCCGCCTTGGGCGAAGAACTCCACCGCCGGGAAGACGCCATCGCCCAGGTTGGCCTCGGTCACCGGGCACAGGCCCGCAACCGCGCCACTCGCCGCCATCCGCGTCGTCTCGTCAGCGGTCAGATGGGTCGCGTGGATCAGGCACCAGCGCCGGTCCAGCCCGACATTGTCCAGCAGCCACTGCACCGGCCGCGCCCCGGACCAGGCCAGGCAGTCGTCGACCTCCTTGGTCTGCTCCGCCGCATGGATGTGCACCGGCCCGTCGCCGGCCATCGGGATCACCGCCGCGATCTCTTCGGGCGTCACGGCCCGCAGGCTGTGCGGGGCCACGCCGACAACCGCGTCAGGCAGTGCCGAGGCGATCCGCCGGCTTTCGTCCATCAGCTTCGCAAAGCCGTCAATGTCATTGATAAAGCGGCGCTGTCCGTGCGCGGGTAGCGTCCCGCCGAAGCCCGCGTGAGCATAGAAGACCGGCAACAGGGTCAGGCCGATCCCGGTCCCGTCCGCCGCCGCCGCGATCCGCGCCGCCAGTTCGCCGCGGTCGGCGTAGGTCCGGCCGTCCGGGTCGTTGTGCAGATAGTGGAACTCGCCAACGCGGGTGAAGCCGCCCTCCAGCATCTCGGCGAAGGCCAGCGCCGTGATCGCCTCGATCTCCTCCGGCCCGCCCCGGTCGAGGAAGCGGTACATCAGCGCCCGCCACGACCAGAAGTCGTCGCCCTCGGTCGGCCCGCGCTCTTCCGTCAGCCCGGCCATGGCCCGTTGGAAGGCGTGGCTGTGCACGTTCGACAGGCCCGGCAGGACGACGCCCAGGTCGGCCTCGCCCGCGCCCTGCACGGCGTTCGTCTCCACGCCCGAGACCGCCCCGTCCGTGACGGTGATCCTCACATTCGCCGTCCAGCCCTGCGGCAGCAGGGCGCGGCGGAAGAACAGGCTGTGGGCGGCTTGATCCGGCACTGGACAACTCTCCATCGTCGCGAATATGTCTATACATAATCGACGGACTGGCAAGGAGGCGGGAATGACGAACTGGCTGACGGTGACGCCGGGCGACGCGCCCCTGATCGTCGCCTTCCCGCACACCGGCACCGACATCCCCGCGGAGATCGAGGCCCGCATGGTCGACCCCTGGCGGGCCCGCAAGGACGCCGACTGGTGGATCGACCGCCTCTACACTTTCGCGACGGAGCTGGGCGCCACCACGGTCCGCACCGGCATCTCCCGCAGCGTCATCGATGTGAACCGCGACCCGTCGGGCCAGTCGCTCTATCCGGGCATGACCACCACGGGCCTGTGCCCGACCGAGACCTTCGACGGCGAGCCGCTCTACAAGTCGGGTCAGGAGCCCGACGCGGTCGAGATCGAGGCCCGCCGCGCCGAGTTCTTCGATCCCTACCACGCCGCCCTGACCGCCCAGATCGAGCGCCTGTCCAAGGCCGGCCCCGTCGTCCTCTACGACGCCCACTCCATCCGCTCGCACGTGCCGCGCCTGTTCGACGGCGAACTGCCGCAGTTCAACATCGGCGACAACGGCGGCGCCACCTGCGCCCCGGCTCTGACCGCCGCCATCGAAGCCGCTTGCATCGCCTCGGGCGACAGCCATGTGGTCAACGGCCGCTTCAAGGGCGGCTGGACCACGCGCCACTACGGCCAGCCGGCCACGGGCGTGCACGCCATCCAGATGGAGCTGGCCTGCCGGGGTTACGTCGATGAGCCCGCCGTGACCGACGCCACCACCTGGCCCACCCCTTTCGCCAACGACCGCGCCGCGCCCATCCGCGCGACCCTGCGCAACGTCCTCACCGCCGCCCGCGACTTCGCGATCAGCCAGCGAGCCTGACCCCATGAGCACAAACAGCAACGCCCGCATCGTCCGCAGCCCGCGCGGCCCGGAGATGACCGCCAAGACCTGGGCCGCCGAGGCCGCCCTGCGCATGCTCATGAACAACCTCGACCCCGAGGTGGCCGAGCGTCCGGAAGATCTCGTCGTCTACGGCGGCATCGGCAAGGCGGCCCGCAACTGGCAGGCCTTCGACCGCATCGTCGAGGAGCTGCGCAACCTCGAGGCCGACCAGACCCTGCTGGTCCAGTCGGGCAAGCCGGTCGGCGTCTTCCGCACCCACGCCGACGCCCCGCGCGTCCTGATCGCCAACTCCAACCTGGTGCCCAAATGGGCGACCTGGGAGCATTTCAACGAGCTCGATCGCAAGGGGCTCATGATGTACGGCCAGATGACGGCCGGGTCGTGGATCTACATCGGCACCCAGGGCATCGTTCAGGGCACCTATGAGACCTTCATGGAGGCCGGGCGCCAGCACTACGGCGGCGACTGGTCGGGCAAATGGATCCTGACCGCGGGCCTCGGCGGCATGGGCGGCGCCCAGACCCTGGCGGCGACCATGGCGGGCGCCTCCTGCCTCGCCGTCGAGTGTCAACGCAGCCGCATCGAGATGCGCCTGAAGACCCGCTACCTCGACGTCATGGCCGAGACCCTGGACGAGGCCCTGGCCATCATCGAAGACGCCAAAGCGACCGGAAAAGCCATATCTGTCGGTCTCTTGGGCAATGCGGCTGAAGTTCTGCCTGAACTGGTCAAGCGCGGCGTCCGCCCCGACCTGGTCACCGACCAGACCAGCGCCCACGACCTGGTCAACGGCTACCTGCCCATGGGCTGGACCGTCGCCGAGTGGGAGGCCAAGCGCCAGTCCGACCCGGCCAGCGTCGAGGCCGCCGCCCGCCAGTCCTGCGCCGTCCATGTGAAGGCCATGCTCGATTTCGAGGCCATGGGCATCCCGGTCACCGACTACGGCAACAACATCCGCCAGGTCGCCTTCGACGCGGGCGTGGCCAACGCCTTCGACTTCCCCGGCTTCGTCCCCGCCTACATCCGCCCCCTGTTCTGCCGCGGCGTAGGCCCCTTCCGCTGGGCCTCGCTGACCGGCGATCCGGAAGACATCCGCAAGACCGACGCGGCGATGAAGAAGCTCTTCCCCGACAACGCCGGCCTGCATCGCTGGCTCGACATGGCGGGCGAGCGCATCGCCTTCCAGGGCCTGCCCGCCCGCATCTGCTGGATCGGTCTGGGCGACCGCCACCGCGCCGGCCTGATGTTCAACGACATGGTCGCCTCGGGCGAGCTCTCGGGCCCCATCGTCATCGGCCGCGACCACCTGGACTCGGGCTCCGTCGCCAGCCCCAACCGCGAGACGGAGTCGATGATGGACGGCTCCGACGCCGTTTCCGACTGGCCTCTGCTCAACGCTCTGCTCAACACCGCCTCGGGCGCCAGCTGGGTCTCCCTGCACCACGGCGGCGGCGTCGGCATGGGCTACAGCCAGCACTCGGGCGTCGTCATCGTCGCCGACGGCACGCCGGAAGCCGCCGCCCGCCTCGAGCGCGTCCTGTGGAACGACCCCGCTACCGGCGTCATGCGCCACGCCGACGCGGGCTATGAGATCGCCAAACAAGCCGCCCGCGACCACGGGCTGAACCTGCCGAGCCTGAAGGCCTGACCATGACCACCATCACCATCGGCGCCGCCCCCCTCAGCCTCGCCCAACTCCGCACGGTCCTGGACGGTCCCGTCACCGTCAGCCTGACGCCCGGCGCCTGGGCCGACGTCGAGAAGAGCGCCGCCGTCGTCGCCGCCATCCTCGCTGAGGGCCGCACTGTATACGGCATCAACACCGGCTTCGGCCTGCTGGCCAACACCAGCATTGCGCCGGAAGACCTTGAAACCCTTCAGAAGAATCTCGTCCTCAGCCACGCCTGCGGCGTCGGCGCCCTGCTGCCGGACGCGGTCACCCGCCTGCTGATGGTGTTGAAGATCGCCAGCCTGTCCAAGGGCGCCTCTGGCGTCCGGCGTGGCACGCTGGAGGCGCTGATCGCCCTGGTGAATGCCGACGTCCTGCCCTGCATCCCGTCCAAGGGTTCGGTCGGCGCCTCGGGCGATCTGGCGCCCCTGGCCCACATGTCCTGCGTCCTGATCGGCGTCGGCGAAGCCCGTCACAACGGCCAGCTCCTGTCGGCGGAAGCCGCCATGACCAAGGTCGGGCTTAAGCCGGTCGTGCTCGGCCCCAAGGAGGGCCTGGCCCTGCTGAACGGCACCCAGTGCTCGACCGCCCTGGCCCTGGCCGGCCTGTTCGCGACCGAGGCCGTCTTCGCCGCCGGGATCGCCGCCGGCGCCCTGTCGGTCGACGCGCTCAAGGGCTCGGACGCGCCGTTCGATCCTCGCATCCACGCCCTGCGCGGCCAGCCCGGCCAGATCGACGTCGCCGCCCGCCTGCGCGCCCTGATCAGCGGCTCGGCCATCCGCGAAAGCCACCGCAGCGACTGCGCCAAGGTGCAGGATCCCTACTCCCTGCGCTGCCAGCCGCAGGTCATGGGCGCGACCCTGGACGTGCTGCGCAACGCCGCCGCCATGCTGGAGCGCGAAGCCAACGCCGTCACCGACAACCCGCTGGTCTTCATCGACGACGGCGACGTCATCTCCGGCGGAAACTTCCACGCCGAGCCCGTCGCCTACGCCGCCGACCAGATCGCCATGGTCCTGTGCGAGATCGGCAATATCTCCGAGCGCCGGACCTCCATCCTCGTCGATCCCAAGATGAGCGACCTGCCCGCCTTCCTGGTCAAGGAAAGCGGCCTGAACTCCGGCTTCATGATCGCCCAGGTCACCGCCGCCGCCCTGGTGGCCGAGAACCGCATGGTCGCCCACCCCTGCGTCATCGACACCGTCCCGACCAGCGCCAACCAGGAAGACCATGTCTCGATGGCCACCCACGGCGCCCGCCGCCTGCTGGAGATGGCCGAGAACACCGCCACCGTCGTCGGCATCGAACTGCTGGCCGCCGCGCAAGGGCTGGAGTTCCACCGCCCCCTGACCAGCTCGCCCGATCTGGAACAGGTCTGGGCCATCGTCCGCGAAGCCGCCGAGCCCTACGTCTCGGACAAATACTTCGCCCCGGACATCGAACGCGCCACCGACGGCGTCCGCGCCGGCCGCTACCGGGCGTTCGCAGCGAACCTGCTGCCCTCGGCGTAAGCTAGACGCCTCTGCCTTCCTTCTCCCGAGGGGAGAAGGAAGCGCTACGTCCAGATTTGACGCACCGACCTGCTAGGTTCCCTCCCCTCGGGTCTTTGACAACCTGCCGGTAGTATCTCGCCCCCTCGCCCCCGCCTCGGGCGAATTTGTGCACTAATGTGCACTCCATTTTTTTCCGAGTGCGCTCTCAGTCCTGCAGCGGCGCCCGCGTCAGCGCCGTCAGATTGGCCGAGCCGGTGCAGAAGCAGACGGTCTTCAGCTGGCGGATCACGGTCTGGAAATGGGCCACGACAGCCTCGGTCGAGATTGTCGCCGCGGTCAGGACGCCCGCCGCCTGACCGACCATGTCGGCCCCCAGCCGGATCGCCCTGGCCGCGTCGACGCCGTCGCGGATCCCGCCTGAACCGATGATCAGGGTCCGGGGACAGGCCGCCCGCGCCTCGGCTATGGCCCGGGCCGTGGGAATGCCCCAGTCGCCGAAGGCGGCGGCGTGGGCCTTGTCCGCTGGGTTTTCCGCCCGCTCGCCCTCGACCAGGGCCCAGTTCGAGCCGCCCGCCCCGGCCACGTCCAGCGCCGCCACGCCCATGGCCGCCAGCCGCCGGCACGTCGCCGCCGACAGGCCCGCGCCGGTCTCCTTGACCACCACCGGGAAGTCCACCGTCCGGATGAGGGCCTCCAGCGCCGCGCCCACGCCCCACCAGTCCCGGTCGCCCTCCGGCTGACAGGCCTCCTGCAGGGGGTTCAGGTGCACGATCAGGGCGTCGGCGGCGACCATGTCCACGATCCGCCGCGCCTCGTCCGCGCCGACGCCCCGCGTCAGCTGGGCCGCGCCGATATTGGCCAGGATCGGGGTGTCGGGCGCCTTCAGCCGCAAGGCCATGTCCAGCCCCGGCGCCCCGCCCGCCTCCAGCGCCGCACGCTGCGAGCCGACGGCCAGGGCGATGCCCAGATGCTGCGCGGCCTCGGCCAGCCGGGCGTTGATCGCCTCGGCCCGCGCCGGTCCGCCGGTCATCGAACTGATCAGCAACGGCGCCTTCAGCCGGCGCCCCAGGAAGTCCGCGCCCAGGTCGATCTTGCCGTAGTCCAGGTCGGGCAGCGCCTCGTGCACGAAGCGCACGGCGTCCAGCCCGCTGTCCCGCCCGTGCCGCGCGCGACCGGACAGGATCACATCCAGATGCTGGTCCTTGCGGCTGACGATGTCGGACATGCCGGACCGCTCCGCCGTGGTGCCCTAGGGCTTCTTCTCGACGATCAGGGCGTAGTTGCCGGTCTGGCCCTGCTGGAAGGTGCCGGCCCGCATCTCGTAGGTCCCGTCCTCGGGCGCCGTCCATTCCAGCTTGGCATGGGTGTCGGACAGGCTGTCGTCGTCCGAGGCCAGGCCCTCGAAGGTTCCGCCCTCGTTGTCGCGCCCGATGACCAGATAGCTGTCGACCTCGTTCGACACCATCATGATGACCAGCTTCTCGTCGGCCTTCACCGTCACCCGATAGGCGTCATAGAAGCTGTTGTCGTCAGCGGTGGCGTCGCTTTCGGTCAGCACGCCGTGGGCGCTCGTGCCGACCAGCATGCTGCCCGGCTGCGGCTGCGGACCGCGGTCCTGCAGTTCCAGCGAATACAGGCCCTTGCCGTCAGCCCCCAGCGGCGAGGCGCGCAGCACATAGCGGCCGTCCTCCGGCAGGGTGAAGCTCAGCCGCGAATCCGTGCCCTCGCCCAGACCGTCGTCATCCTGCGCCAGCGCGGTGAACTCGCCCTCGGCGTTGCCGATCTGCAGATAGGTGTCGAAATCGCCCGAGCGCATGATCGCCCGCACGCGCTGGCCCTTGGCGCCGTCAAAGACGAAGGCGTCATAGCCCCGGTCGTCGTTGTCCCGGGAATCGCCCTCGCCGATCTCGCCCTGCAGGGTGGCGCCGAAGGCCAGTGGTTGCGGCGGCTTGTCGGGCTCGACCTCGGTGATCGTCAGGCTGTAGCGCCCGCGCGCGTCGGAGAAGGCGCGCGCCTCGATCACATAGGAGCCGTCGCGCGGCAGGGTGAAGATCAGCCGTGAATTGGTGCCCTCGGGTCCGCCGTCGTCGTCCGTCGCCAGGCTGACCTGGTTCTCATCGAACAGTTCCAGGTAGGTGTCGAAGGTCGTCGAGGTCATGTCGATGCGGATCCGCTGCCCCTCCGTCCCGCTGAACCGGTAGGCGTCGGCGTGCTCCCCGTTGGCGCCCAGGCTGTCGTCGTCGGTCAGTTCGCCACGAACGGTGTCGCCGACCATGATGCCGGTCGCCTGGATCGGCGCCGGCCCCTCGGACAGCGTCAGGCTGTAGGCCCCGGTCGAACCGGCCCTGAGCGGCGTCGCGCGGATCACATAGGTCCCCGCTTCCGGCAGGGTGAAGATCAGGCGCGAGTTCAGGCCGGAGTCCCCGCCGTCGTCGTTCATGCCCAGCTCGGTGAACACCCCGTTCGCGATCCGGCCCACGCGAACCACCGGATCGAAGGCCTCGCTGTCCAGGCCGATCTGGACGCGGTCGCCCTGACCGCCGGTGAAGGCCCAGTCCTCATAGGCGGCGCCGTCGTCGGTCTCCGCGTCGTCATCGCCCAGGTCGCCCTGGACGGTCGCGCCCAGGGTGATCTGGCCCGGCTCCGGCGCGGCCTTGGCGGGCGGGCGCTCGCTCAGGCTCAGGGTGTAGGCGCCGCCTTCCGTTCCCGACAGGGTCCGGGCGCGCAGGACATAGACCCCGTCCTTCGGCGCGGCGAAGCGCAGGCGCGAGTTGGTGCCCTCTCCCAGGCCGTCGTCGTCGCTGGCCAGCGGCACGCCGTCCTCGTCGTCGCCCCGCGGCTGGACCTGAAGGAAGGTGTCGAAGCCCTCGGCGCGCATCACGGCCTCGAACCGCTGACCGGCGGCCGCGGTGATGGCGTAGCTGTCGTACCGGTAGGCGTTGTCAGGGCCGTTGGAGTCGCCGTCGGCGATCTCGCCTTCGACCGTGTCCCCGGGCGCGAGCGGTCGGGCGTCCTGGGCGAAGGCGGGCCCCGCCAGGGCGGCGGCGATCGCCAGGCTGCTGACGGCGGCGAAAATGGTCTGACGGCGCATGCGTATCCCCTGGGAGTCGACAGTGATCATAGACGCCGAACGCGCCCCTCTGTAAATCGCGCGGACCGCACGATTCCTGACGACCGGAGCCGAAACCCATGACGGCCGAACCCACCCGCGCGACCCTGATCGACGGCAAGGCCTTCGCGGCCGGCCTGGTGGACCGCGTCGCCGCGGCCTCCGCCCGGCTGGAAAGCGCCCATGGCGTCAAGCCCGGGCTGGCCGTCGTCATCGTCGGCGAGGACCCCGCCAGCCAGATCTATGTGCGTAACAAGGGCGAGACGACCCAGCGCGCGGGCATGCGGTCCGACACCCATCGCCTGCCGGCTGCGACCTCGCAGACCGACCTGCTGGCCCTGATCGCCGATCTGAACGCCGACGCGGGCATCCACGGCATCCTGGTCCAGTTGCCCCTGCCCGGCCACATCGACAGCGCCGCCGTGCTGGACGCCATCGACCCGGACAAGGATGTGGACGGCTTCCATGTCGTCAACGCCGGCCGGCTGGCCGTCGGCCTCCCCGGGCTGGTCCCTTGCACCCCGCTGGGCTGCATCATGCTGCTGCGGGCCGAACTGGGCGACCTGACGGGCCTGAACGCGGTCGTCGTGGGCCGCTCCAACATCGTCGGCAAGCCGATGGCCCAGCTTCTGCTGGCCGAAAGCTGCACCGTCACCATCGCCCATTCGCGCACCCGCGACCTGCCCGCCCTGTGCCGCACCGCCGACATCGTCGTGGCCGCCGTCGGCCGTCCGGAGATGCTGCGCGGCGACTGGATCAAGCCCGGCGCCACGGTGATCGACGTGGGCATCAACCGCGTGCCCTCGCGCGATCCGGTCAAGGCCGCGGAAGGCAAGACCCGGGTGGTCGGCGACGTCGCCTTCGAGGAGGCCGCCGCGGTCGCCGGACGCATCACCCCGGTCCCCGGCGGCGTGGGCCCTATGACCATCGCCTGCTTGCTGGCCAACACCTATTCGGGCGCCTGCCGCGCCGCGGGTGTGGACGCCGAGTCGCTGGACGCTTGAACCGGAGCCGCTCCGGCCCAATAGTCCTTCTCAACGCAGTCTGAGGAGACGCCCGTGATCCGGATCCCGCCCCGCCTTGCGGCCGTCGCCGCCGTGGTCGTTCTCGCCCCCGCCGTGACCGGCTGCGGCATCAACGCCATCCCGACCAAAGAAGAAGCCGCCAAGGCCCGCTGGGCCGACGTCCAGTCGCAATACCAGCGCCGCATGGACCTGATCCCCAACCTGGTGGCCACCGTCCAGGGCGCGGCGGTGCAGGAACGCACCACCCTGACCCAGGTGATCGACGCCCGCTCGCGCGCCACCAGCGTGCAGGTGACCCCCGAGACCCTGAATGATCCGCAGGCCTTCCAGCGCTTCCAGGCCGCCCAGGGCGAGCTGTCCCAGGCCCTGTCCCGCCTGCTGATGGTGACGGAAAACTATCCCCAGCTTCAGTCGAACCAGAATTTCCTGGCCCTGCAGTCGCAGTTGGAAGGCACCGAGAACCGCATCGCCGTCGCCCGGCGCGACTACAATGAGGCCGTTCGCGACTACAACACCTCGCTGCGGACCTTCCCGACGGTGATCTGGGCCAAGACCATCCACGGCGGTTCGCAGCCGATGCAGGCCTTCAGCGCCACCGAGGCCGCCCAGTCCGCGCCCGGCGTCAGTTTCGACGCCCTCAACCCCGCCGCCCCCGCGCCTTCGGCGGCGCCGGGCTCCGCACCGCCGGCCGCGCCCGCCCGGTGATCCCGCGAGGTCTTGAGGGACTGACCGCCCGCACGGTCGCGCTCGTCGCGGTCCTGCTGGCCGCCGTCTGGCTGGCGGCGAGCCCGGTCTCGGCGCAGGGCGGGCCACGCTTCCCGCCCCTGACGGGCCGGGTCGTCGACGGCGCCGACCTCATCTCGCCCGCGACCGAGGCCGCGCTGACGACCAAGCTGGAGGCGCTGGAGCGCGACACCACCGATCAGGTGGTGGTCGTCACCGTGCCGAACCTTCAGGACTACCCCATCGAGGACTACGGTTATCAGCTGGGCCGCGCCTGGGGCATCGGCCAGTCGGGCAAGAACAACGGCGTCCTGCTGATCATCGCCCGCGACGAGCGCAAAGTCCGGATCGAGGTCGGCTACGGCCTCGAGCCGGTGCTGACCGACGCCCTTTCGGCCCTGATCATTCACAACGACATCCTGCCCGCCCTGCGCGAAGGCTCCTACGATCGGGGCGTCACTGCGGGCGTGGACGCCATCGACGCCCAGTTGCGGCTCGATCCCGCCGAGGCGCAGGCCCGCGCGGCGGTCGCTGAACGGCCCAAATCCAGCCTGCCGATCGGCCCCGCCGTCCTGATCGCCGTGGTCTTCCTGTTCCTGCTGCTCGGCCTGCTGGGCGGCGCGTCGGGCCGGGGCCGGCGGCGCAGCAGCGGTCTGGGCCCGATCCTGATCTGGGCCGCCAGCGAAGCCATGCGCAACAGCGGGCGCGGCGGCGGCGGAGGTTGGGGCGGCGGCGGTGGCGGAGGCGGCGGTTTCGGCGGCGGCGGCGGGAGCTTCGGCGGCGGAGGGGCCTCGGGCGGATGGTGATGCAAGCGACCCCTGAAGCCCACGCCCGCATCGCCGCGGCCATCGCGGCCGCCGAGCGGACCACCTCGGGCGAAATCTTCTGCGTGCTGGCCAGACAGGTCTCGTCCTACCGCGACGTCTCCTTCGGCTGGGCCGCCGCGGCGGCCTTGCTCCTGCCGCTCGGCCTGATCCCACTGGGCTTCGAGCCTGACTGGATTCCAGGCCTGACCGACAGCTGGGAGGCCGCCCATCTGGCCGCCCGCGAGGCCAACATCGGTCACGCCTTGACCGCCTACGCCCTGATCCAGGCGGCGATCTTCCTCGCCGTCTTCCTGCTGACGTCGCTGCCCGTCGTGCGCCGCTGGGTCACCCCGCGCAGCGTGCGCCGCGCCCGGGTGCGCAAGGCGGCGATGCAGCAGTTCCTCGCCCACGGCCTGCACGTGACCGAGGCGCGCACCGGCGTTCTGCTGTTCGCCTCGATGGCGGACCATCAGGTCGAGGTCATCGCCGATCAGGGCATCCACTCCAAGGTCGACCAGACCGTCTGGGCGGACGCCGTCGAGGCCCTGGCCCGGGGACTGAGGCGTCGTGATCCGGCGGCCGGGTTCGAGGCCGCCGTCGGCCTGTGCGGAGCCGTGCTGGCCGAGCATTTCCCGCCGTCGCCCCGCGACCGCAATGAAATCGAGGACAAGCTGGTCATCATCTGAGCGGGCGGCGCCCCTTTGGAGTCGCATTCAGGGCGGAAATGCCCTAGCTCGCCCGCGAAGCCGCCCGGACCGTCATGCCCCGCCTGATGACCTACAATGTGCACCGCTGCGTCGGTGTGGACCGCAAGCTGGATGTCGGCCGCATCGCGGGCGTCATCGCGGAGCATCAGCCGGACATCGTCTGCCTGCAGGAACTGGACGTGGGCCGCGCCCGCACCGGCTTCGTCGACCAGGCCCGGTCGATCGCCGACCAGCTGGCCATGACCTACCACTTCCATCCGGCCATCCGGATCGAGGCCGAGCAGTACGGCGACGCCATCCTGACCCACCTGCCCGAGCGACTGGTGCGTTCAGGCCCCCTGCCCTCGGTGCGCGGCGTGCCCGGGCTGGAGCCGCGCGGCGCCCTGTGGGCCGCCATCGAGATCGACGGCGTGACCCTGAATGTCTTCAACACCCACCTGGGCCTGGTCCCGCGCGAGCAGCGGCTGCAGGCGGCGGCCCTGGTCGGCGAGCAATGGCTGGGTCATCCCGACTGCGTCGGACCGACCCTGCTGAGCGGCGATTTCAACGCCACCTCGATCACCCGCCCCTACCAGACCCTGACGCGCAAGCTGGCCGACTGCCAGCGCTCGCTGGGACTGAAGCCGTCGGTGAAGACCTTCCCGTCCAGCTTCCCGGCCATCCGCATCGACCACTGCTTCACCAGTCCGGAAATCGTGGTCACGGCGGTCAAGGCGCCGTTCTCGCCGCTGGCGCGGATGGCCTCGGACCACCTGCCGCTGATCGTCGACTTCGAGATCAGGCGGCCGTAATCGCCTGCCGGCGGTGCGAGGTCGCCCGCCGCCGCCAAGGCCGGAAGGCGTCGCGGACCGACGTCGGATCGCCCAGCTGGAACTCGGCGATGATCTGTTCGACGCTGGACGGCGGCGTGGCGCCGAGCAGGCGCATCCGGCCGTTGTCGAACTGCTGCACCGCCGTCCCGACCGACTCCGCCAGCGCCTCGGCGGCGGCGAAGACCTCGCCCTCGACCCCGATCCAGTGACCCAGGGTCCGATGCCGGAAGGCGCGGATGGTGTCGCGACCCGCCGCCGTACCGGGCTCCACGGCCACGTCGCACTCGGTATCGAAACCCAGCGACCGGTTGTTCAGGTTCGTCGACCCGATGCGCAGGATCTCGTCGTCATAGATCGACATCTTGGCGTGCACGATGATCCGCTCGCCATGCTTCGTGTGCGGGGCGAAGGCGAAGAAGCGGTTGTTGCGATCCGCCTGCTCGAGCCGGAACAGCACCTCGGACCGGGCGGTGTCCATGGTCAGCCGGTCGAACCAGCTGGGACTGCCGCCGGTGGAGACCAGCACCACCTCGGGTCCATCCCATTCCGCCAGACGCTCGGCCAGGGCGGCGGCGATCAGGGGCGAGGTGAAATACTGGTTCTCCAGATAGATCAGTTTCTTCGCCCGACGGATGGCGTCCAGATGCAGGGCCTCGCTCTCGCGCACCTCGGTGCG
The DNA here is from genome assembly GCF_058807475.1 of Brevundimonas sp. GW821-FHT12C05. Classification (NCBI taxonomy): domain Bacteria; kingdom Pseudomonadati; phylum Pseudomonadota; class Alphaproteobacteria; order Caulobacterales; family Caulobacteraceae; genus Brevundimonas; species Brevundimonas sp. GW821-FHT12C05. Next base: position 898,664 of record NZ_JBXAQS010000001.1, on the reverse strand, counting down.
CTGGCCCCAGCCGGGCTCGGTACGGGCGATGGCGAAGGGCGTGTCCGTGAGATCGGGCGCCACGCCGTCCGGCCAGGGATCGCCGGGCGCCTCGTCGACAATGGTCTGTTCGTCCGTCGCCAGGCGCCAGCGCTCGCGGGCCAGGTCGCCCAGGGCGCGCGCCGCCGGGCCGTCGACCACGCACATCACCTCGTGCCGGGGAGATGCGATCAGGCCGGAGGGCATGCAACGGCGCGGGTCATAGTCCAGGTGCTCACAGGAATCCCAGCGGTCGACCGAGATGTCCCCGCCGCCGCAGAAGGCCACCGCATCGTCGATGATCACCACCTTCTGGTGATGGCAGGCGCCGGGCGCGGGCGGCGGATCCAGGCGGAATTCGACCATCCGCTTGCGGAACCACCTCTGGGCCCGTTGCGGGAAAAACCCTTGCGAGGCGGCGATGACAAGCGGCGACTTCCAGATGAGCAGTCGCACGTCCAGCTCCGGACGCGACTTCACCAGCAGGCGCAACAGATGGCCGATCTCGTCCGCCGGACCGGCGTCGGCGACGTCCGGATGCAGCCGGGTGCGCGGGTCGAACTGCCAGCCCAGCACCACGACCGACCGCTGCGCCTTGTCCAGCGCCGAACGCAGAGCGGCGAAATAGGCGGCGTTCTCCATCAGGACGGCGAACCGGTTCGCCGTCTCCACGCGCCAGCAGTTCCGGCCGGGCGCAAACAGTCTGTCGTGCTCTTCCATGCCGTTACGCCTGACCGATTCGCATGACGGCGGCATGCGCCTCCCCCATCAGGAGACGCGCGCCACGCCTTTCCGTTCCCATGCGGGACCGTGACCGGTCAATGGTGACGCTTTGTTCATGCACGGCGCATTGTTTCAGGCGAGATTTCGGCGCATAACGACGTCTGTCATGCGGACAAGGGGGATCGGCGATGCAAGCGCTGATCGAGATGATCGCCAGCTTCGTCGCCTTGCTCGCCGCTGCGGCCCTGTCGCAGTTCGGCCTGGACCTGAGCGCCCCGCAGAAGCCCGAACGCGAAATCCACCGCGTCCGCGACTGCGGCGGCTCCAACACCCCCTCCACCGTCATCACCGTCTCGGGCGACCGCAAGCACGAGTGCTGAAGCGCGCCGGAATCGTCCGGGCTCGCCTTTGCTCTGCGCCTTTGAGTCGCTAGGGTTCTCTTGTCCCCCAGCGGGCGTCTTCACGACGCCGTTCGAGACGAGATCACCGCCTGATGAAGCCTCCCCGCCAACGGCCGCCGCTTAATCTGTCCGATCCCGTGTCGGAACCCGCGACCGAGTCCGCCGTCGAGACGCCCGCCGTGACCGAGGACGCCGCCGCGCCCGCCGGCCGCTCGGCCGAACGCCCCATGTCCGAGCGCCGTCGTCGCCGGCTGGCCGAGGAACAACGCCTGGCCGCCGAACGCGCCGAAGCCGCGACCCGGCCCGCTCCCGAGCCTGAGCCGATCGCCGACCCCGCCCCTGTCGAGATCCGCGCCCTGGCCGAAAGCGCCGAGGCGCCGCCCGCCGCCTATGATCCCCCGCCTGCCCCGGTGTCGCCCCCGGCCCTGCGCCGCCGCGAGACCCCGCAGCCGTCCGGTCGTCACGCCTATCTGATCGCGGGCGTCGCCGCGGCCCTGTGGATCGGCGGCGTCGCCGCCTGGGCCGCCTTCGAGATCGGCTCGGGCGCGGTCGACCTGGAGCCGCTGCGCCTCGCCGTCTACGCCCTGATCGCCCTGGCTCCGGCCGGGCTGGCGATCATGCTGGCCCACGCCGTCCGTCAGGGCGCCGGGCTGGCCGCCGAGACCAAGCGCGCCCGCGACCTGTCCGAGGCCCTGATCGCGCCGACGGCGCTGGCCGCCCAGCAGACCGGCGAGGTGCTGCAGAGCCTGCGCATGGACATCGACCAGGCCTCGCTGGCCGCCGAGCGCGCGCGCAACGACATGGCCCTGCTGCGCGAAGCGCTGGCGCAGGAGACCTCCCGCCTGAACGAGGCGGCCGAGGTGGCCGGGCGAACCGCCCGTCGTCTGGTCGAGCAACTGGGCGGCGAACGCGACCAGATGCAGACGCTCGGCGACAGGCTGGACACACAGGCGACCGGCGTCCTCGAAGCCGTCGAGCGGCAGTCGCGCATGGTCGTGGACGCTTCCGACCTGGCCCAGACCCAGCTGCGCGAGGCCGAAGCCGCCCTGGCCGCTCGCGCCGCGGACCTGGCCGCCGCCGCCGGCGAGGCCCAGGACGCCGCCCGCGTCGCCGCCGACGACCTGGCCCGCCAGACCCTGCGGCTGGAGAACGCCGGCTCCGGCGTCGCCGAACAGATTCAGTCGGTCGAGGAAGGCCTGGGCCAGCAGCGGGCCGCCCTGGTCACCGCCGCCTACGCCCTGCGCACCGATCAGGAGGACTTCTCCGCCCAGGTCGAGAGCCAGCGGGCCCAGCTCAGCGAACAACTGTCCGCCGCCCGCACCGCCGCCGGCGAGCTGGGCGAGACCTCGACCCGCACGACCGAGACGGTCAAGGATCTGGTCGAGGCCGCCACCGACCAGTTCAAGGCGCTGGTGGAAATGTCCCAGCGCGAGGCCGACGGCTTCGACGCCGCCACCAAGGTGGCCCTGGACCGCTTCGAGGCCCTGGCCGCCGAGGCGCGCGACGCCCTGGTCGAGGAAACCCGCCGGGCGCTGGCCGCCCTGCAGGCCACCGCCGAGGACTCTCGCATCGCCGCGAGTGAGGCCGCCGATCAGGCCCAGCTGCGCGCCGACCGCTTGGGCGAGGCCCTGTTCGAAGCGGCCCAGAAAGCCGACGCCGCCGCCGACTCCCGTGTCGACACCGCCCGCCGCATCGTGTCCGAGACCGGAAACCTGGTCGATCAGGCCGGTGACCGCGCCCTGGAGAAACTGGAGCTCACGGTCGAACGCATGGACACCGCCCTGGCCCGCATCGACGAGGCCATCGGCGACCTGGATGACCGCGCCGGACGCCTGCCCGAAGAAGCCCGCAAGCGGGTCGAGGAGGTGCGCAACACCGTCGAGGAAGGCCTCGCCGCCCTGTCCGCCGCCTCGCAGAAGGCCGCCGCGGACACCGAGGCCCTGGACGCCGGCTTCCAGGAGCGGGTGCGCCGCAACTACGACATGCTGACCGAGGCCGTGCGCCTGATGGGGGTCGTCTCCGGCGAGACGCCGACCACCCGCCGCCGCGAGGCCGCCGCGAGCGCCCCGCCGCCGTCCGAGTCGGCCCGCTCCGCGCCCAAGGCCGACGACGCCAAGGGCTTCGGCCTGCGCGGCCGCCTGAAACTGGAACCGACGCCCGGGACCACCCCGCCCACCAGCCCGCTGGACTGGGCTGATCTGGTCGATGACGGCCCCGGCGAAGCCCCGCTGGATCTCGACACCCCCGTCATGCCCACGGGCGGCGGCGAAGCCGGCCTGGAAGCCCTCGGCCTACGGGTCGTCGCCGCGATCCGCCGCATGGGGGTCGATCCCAACGCGCTCCTGCCCCGCTCGCGGGTCGAGGAGGCCGCCCTGGCGGTCGCCGAACGGGATCCCGACCGCGCCCGCCAGATCGTGCGCCGGGTCGCGCCGGCCGCCGTGCGCAGCGTCTCGCGCCGTGTGCTGACGGACCCGGACCTGCGCGCCGACGCCGAGTCCTATGTCCGCGCCTTCGGCCGAGAACTGGCGAACCATGCGGCGAACGGCGACGGTCCCGCGGTGTTGGGACGGCTGACCTCGGACGGTGGACGGGCCTTCATGCTGCTGGACGCCGCCATCGGCGATCTGGCCTGATCTCCGGGGTTCGCGTGGCCGTTGAATCTGCCTCCCGCCAAGCTTGGAAAGGGTGTTTTCGCCTTGACGGCAGGGTCGCGATAACGACACCGTTCGCCCTCGTCACGTAATTGTCACGCAATAGTCCGGGTTCATGACCGACATCGATCAGACGCTGACGGACACCCGCCCCGGGATCGTCATCTGCGCGTGGGACGCCGGAGAATCTGGTTGGGACCCGATCGAGGACCTGTCCGGAGAGCCCTGGAGCCCCTCGGGCGCACGCACGGTTCCGGTGCCCTCCGCCGATCCTGAGACCCTGGCCGCCACCCTTTCCGCCTATCTGACCGACCGCCGCTGCCGCGCCCTGCTGCTGGTGGGACGGACCCGCGGCCACGAGGGCTTCCGCCTGCAGATGCGGGCCGAGAACCGGGCGCTGGACGGCGCCCAGCGTCCGGACGGCGTCGGTCCCAGCGTCGCCCGGGCGACGGCCCCGGTGGCTGAGATGGTCCGTGCACTGAAAGATGCCGGCCTGGCCGCCGACGCGACCTCGGAAGCCGAGGACGACGCGGGCAGCTATCTGCTTTACCGCGTGCTCGCCAACCTGCCGGACGGGTCCGACACCCCCGCGGTGGGCCTGTTGCGAGCCCCCGAGAACGAATCCGACGACGCCGTGCAACGCGCCGTGAAGACCGCCGCCCAGGCCATGGCGCGGCATCTGTCGCCCCTGCCCCGCTCGCGCGCGGTTTGATCTGAAGCGTCAGGCCAGGCGCCGGCGCAGCGGCAGGGCGGCCAGCAGGCCGACCGCCGACATCACCGCCATCGCCGCATAGCCGCCCGCGCCGAAACGGTCGTACAGCGGCCCGGACACGGCTGTGGCGACGCCGATCAGGACGCCGGCCGACAGCACGGAACTGAGCGTCTGCGCCGCCGTCTGGCTGTCGCGGGGAGCCAGTTTCTCGACGATCTGGACCCCGGCCAGGAAGGTGGCGGCGAAGGTCAGGGCGTGCAGCGTCTGCAACGGCCACAGCAGCCACAGCGGCGGGGCGAAGGCCATGGCGGTCCAGCGCAGGACGGCGGCGACGGCGCCGACGACCAGCAGCGCCCAGGGGCCCACGCCCGCGCGCCGCCGCCACGGTTCGACCAGCCACATCAAGGCGATCTCCACCACGACGCCGAAGGCCCACAGCTGGCCGGTGACGGCCGCGCTGATGCCCTGCGCCTTCCACAGCAGGGCCGAGAAGCCGTACTGGAAGGCGTGCGCCGCCTGCACCGCCCCGACGGCGAAGATGGCGGTCATGAACACCGGGTCGGCCAGCAGCCGGCCCAGTCCCCGGAACCGCTCGCGCCCGCGCAGCGGCGCGCCGTCGCCGACGGGTTCGCTCGGCAGGACCAGGGCGGCGATCGCGGCGATGCCCAACCCCATGGCGGTGATCCAGATCACGATCACATCGACAGGCGCATTCAGAAGCGCCGCGCCCATGCCGATGTTGACCGCCACGAAGGCGGCCGAGCCGCAGCCGCGCGGCAGGGCGAAGGTGAACCCGTCGCGCGCCGCCAGCCGCAGGGTCAGCACGTCGCTGAGCGGGATCAGGGCCGCCGCCGCCGTGGCCCCGACGAACCAGCCCAGCGCCTGAAGCGCGAACACCTCGGTCAGCCCCGCCCCGCCGTAGCCAAGCGCCATGACCAGCCCCAGCAGGGCGATCGGCGCGCGCCGGGTGCGGAAGCCGTCGGCCCAGACCGCCAGCAGCGGCCCGGTCGCCACCCGGCCCAGCATCGGCGCCGCCAGCAGCACGCCGATCTGCGCCCCGGTCAGGCCCTGGGCCCGGAACCACAGGCTGGCGAACGGCAGGCTCACACCACTGGCGCCGAAGAGCAACACGTACTGCAGGCCCATGCGCGCGGCGGAATTCATGTCAGGCAGATAGCAGACGGGACGGATTCTGTCGGCTAGCCTCAAGGCATGACGGTGAATCGCAATCTGGCGGCCTTCGCGGCCGTGAACGGCGCGGTGGCGGTGGCTCTGGGAGCCTTCGCCGCGCATGGGGCCGGGCCGCAGATCAAGACCCTGCTGACCACCGGCGCCCAGTACCAGCTGACCCACGCCCTGCTCGGCCTGGCCTGCGCCCTGTGGCCGGCGCGGACAGGGCTGGTGACCCTCGCCGGCTGGCTGGCGACCTTCGGCGGGCTGATCTTCTCACTGTCCCTGGCCCTGCTGGGCCTGCTCAGCCTTCCGGCCCTCGGCGCGATTACCCCGATAGGGGGAGTGCTGATGATCCTGGCTTGGCTTTTGCTCATGCTTGCCGCATTGCGAATCAATCCCTCCAACGCCTGATACGGGCGAGCAGAAAGACCGGATTACAGTATGGCCTTCCCCCTGCCCGAAACCCCGCGCCGTGACCTCTTCCCCGAGATCGAGGCCTATGCCTCCGGCTATATGAAGACCGACAGCGTGCATGAGGTCTGGTACGAGGAATGCGGCAATCCGCAGGGCCTGCCGGTCATCGTGCTGCACGGCGGCCCGGGCGGCGCGGTCAATCCGGGCATGCGGCGCTATTTCGATCCGGCCAAGTACCGGATCGTCCTGTTCGACCAGCGCGGCTGCGGCAACAGCCGCCCGAACGCCTCGCTGGAAGACAACACCACCTGGACCCTGATCGAGGACATCGAGCGCCTGCGCGAACTGCTGGGCATCGACAAATGGGCGGTGTTCGGCGGCAGCTGGGGTTCGACCCTGGCGCTGGCCTACGCCATCACCCATCCGGAGCGCTGCACGGCCCTGCTGCTGCGCGGCATCTTCCTGCTGACCAAGCCGGAGCTGCACTGGTTCTATCAGGACGGCGCGTCGCAGATCTTCCCGGACGCCTGGGAGCGCTTCCTGGCTCCGATCCCCGAGAACGAGCGCCACGACCTGATGGCCGCCTACTACAAGCGGCTGATCGGCGACGACCAGGCCGAGCGCGAACGCTGCGCCATCGCCTGGTCCAGCTGGGAGGGCGACACCGTCAGCGTGCAGGGCCCCGCCGCCCGCCCGGACAAGTTCGCCGAGCCCGACTTCGCGGTCGCCTTCGCCCGAATCGAGAACTGGTACTTCACCAACGGCGGCTTCTTCCCGGAGGAAGGCTGGCTGCTGAAGAACGTTCACCGCATCCGCCACATTCCGTGCTGGATCGCTCAGGGCCGCTTCGACGTGGTGACGCCGATGACCAGCGCCTGGGCCCTGCACCGCGCCTGGCCCGAGGCCAAGCTCGACGTCATCGGCGACTCCGGCCACGCCTCCAGCGAACCGGGCATCATCGACAGCCTGGTGCGCGCCACGGACTGGGCCGCTTCGCTCTGAAGAATTAGGGAGTAGGAATTAGGGCTTAGGGAAGAACGCGTCCGCCTAATTCCTACGCCCTACTCCCTCACTTCGGGTTCGTCTTCTCCACCAGTTCCGACAGCTGGAAGCCGATGCGGCGCGCCTCGCGCTCTTCCGGCTTGCGCCGGGCGTCGAGCAGGACGTTGATCTGGGCGTAGTGCTGGATCAGGCGGACCGGGCGGCCCTCGCTGTTGCGCCCCAGGAACAGGATGAAGTCCGGCCCCCAGAAACCGACGTCCTCGATCTGCATCACGCCGTCGCCGGGCAGGCCGACGACCCGCGCGGCCACCTCCTCGTCCTTGTCGAGGCCCTTCTCATAGTCCTCGATCAGCTTGGACAGGCGCACGAAGGCCCATTCGGCGGGGTTCTCGCGCATCCGCACGCCGTCGGTCAGGGCCGCGGCCTGCTCCGGCGTGGCGCTGGGCAAGACCGGCTCGGGACAGGGCTTGTCGCCGCAGTCCGAGAACATCGAGGGCGGGGCGACGACGGGGGCGTCGGGAGCGGGAGCGGGAGCGTCAGGAGCGGGGGTGTCGGCCATGCCCTAACCTAGGGATTTCGAACGCCCTAGAACAGGCTGTGGCCCTTCGGCAGTTCGGCGTAGCGGTGCACCCGGGTGGCCAGCACCAGGCCGAAGCCGATCATCACCGTCAGCATCACGGTGCCGCCGTAGGACAGCAGAGGCATGGGCACGCCCACGACCGGCGCCAGCCCCATCACCATGGCCCCGTTGATCAGGACGTACAGGGCGAAGGTCGCCGTCACCCCCGCCGCGCCCAGACGCCCGAAATGGCTGTGCGACAGCGACGCGATGCGCAGGGCGATCAGGATGATGGCGATGTAGCAGGCGATGACGGTGAAGGAGCCGAGGAAGCCGAACTCCTCCGACAGGGCCGCGAAGATGAAGTCGGTGTGCTTCTCGGGCAGGAACTCCAGCTGGCTCTGGCTGCCAAGCCCGTAACCCTTGCCCAGCAGGCCGCCCGAACCCATCGCGATCTTGGACTGGGTGATGTGATAGCCGGTGCCCGTCGGATCGCCTTCCGGATTGAGGAAGGTCAGCACGCGGTGGCGCTGATAGTCGTGCATGCCGAACATCACATAGAAGGGCACGGCGACCAGGGTGGGGACGGTGACCCCCGCGATGATCTTCCAGCTCAGCCCGGCCATGAACATGATCGCCGCGCCGGTCAGGCCCAGCAGCATGGCCGAGCCCAGGTCGGGCTGGTGGGCCACCAGCAGGAACGGCAGGCCGATCATGGCGGCCGGAACGATCAGCTTCCAGTGGAAGCTGGCCTCCTTGGCGGAGGCGCCGTGATACCAGCGGGCAAGGGCCAGCACGAGGCCGATCTTCATGATCTCGGACGGCTGGATGCGGGTGATGCCGACGTCCAGCCAGCGGGTCGCGCCCATGGCGGTGTAGCCCAGGCCCGGCACCTCGATCGCCGCCAGCATCAGCAGGGCGACGCCGTAGATCGGATAGGACAGGCGGAACCACCACTTCAGGTGAACCATCGACAGGGCCAGCATCACGACCAGCAGGACGCCGAAGCGGATCAGGTGGCGGGCCGCCCAGGGCTCCCACGAGCCGCCGGCGACCGAATACAGCATCATCGCGCCGATGCCGGAGACGGCGCACAGCAGGGCGACGAAGCGCCAGTCGATCTGGCCGATCTTGACGACCAGCCGCTCGCGCTCGCCGGGACGGGTCAGGGCCGAGGCGGTCATTGCGGAGCGTCCGGAATATAGGGGCGCGGACCGGAGGTCGCACTCGGCGCCGCCGCACGCGGAGCCGACGGTTCTGGCGTCGCCGGGATGTCAGGCTCCGGCGCGGCGCCGATATCGCCCTCGTCGATCTGGGGACCGGTGGGCTCGGGCGGCAGCGGCCGGGTGATGCGATCGCGCATCTCCGGGTCCTTCAGCAGCGCCGTGCGCATCACCTCACGGGCGCGCGGCGCGCCGGCGGTGCCCCCGCCGCGACCGCCGTGCTCGATGATCACAGCCACGGCGTAGCGCGGCGCGTCGATCGGCGCGAAGGCGATGAACAGGTTGTGGTCCTTCTCGGCCCAGACGTTCGACTTGCGCGACTGGCCGGGGCGGTAGTCGCGCGATTGCGCCGTACCGGTCTTGCCCGCCATCTGGATGTCGCCCAGGCCCAGCTGGCTCTGGCGATAGGCGGTGCCCGAGGTGTCGTTGGCCACCGCGATCATGCCCTGGCGCACGATCTCCAGGTGCTCACGCGGGAAGTCCAGATCCGGCACGTCGGCGCCGCTCGGCCGCTCTTCGCCGCCGATCGACTTGATCAGCCGGGGCTGGATGGCCTTGCGTCCGTTGGCGAGCCGCGACGTGTAGACGGCCAGCTGCAGCGCATTGACCAGCACCGCGCCCTGGCCGATCGCCACCGAGGTCGTCTCGCCCGGATGCCAGACCGGATCGCGGGGGAAGGTCCTGCGCTTCCACGCCGTGGACGGCAGCAACCCCTTGCGCTGGTTGCCGACGCCGATGTCGAACTCGTGCTCGAAGCCCAGCTTCAGCGCCGCGTCGCGGATGCCGTCCACGCCCGCGCGATTGCACAGGGTATAGAAGTAGACGTCGCACGAGTTCTTGATGGCGTTGTGCATGTCCTGCGACCCGTGCACGCCCCAGCAGCGCTGCGTCCGGTTGCCGTTCCGGAAGCTGCCGGTGCACACCACCCGCTGGGCGGGGTTGACCCCGGCCGCCAGCAGCGCCAGCGCGGTGGTCGGTTTGAAGGTCGAGCCCGGCGGGAAGGTGCCGTTGATCGCCTTGTCCAGCAGCGGCTTGCGCTCGTAGTCGGCCAGGGCGCGATAGATCGACGTCGGCACCCCGCCCACGAACAGATTGGGATCGAACGACGGCGACGAGGTCATGCACAGGATGTCGCCGTTGCGTACGTCCATGACGACGCAGCTGCCGCTTTCCTCGCCGAACACCTCCAGCGCGCGGTTCTGCACGTCGGCGTCCAGCGTCAGGACGACGTCCTTGCCGGGCGTCGCCGGACGCGAGCCGCCGATGTCCTCGGCCACCACCCGCCCGCGCGCATCGACCTCGACCCGGGTGCCCCCGGCCACGCCGCGCAAATCCCTGTCGAGCGACTTCTCCAGACCCTGCCGTCCGATGCGGAAGCCCGGGTTGTAGAGGATTTGGGGCACCTCCTCCCCACTCTCCTGGATCGCCTTGATGTCGCGGTCATTGGGCTTGGCCACATAGCCGATGACATGGGCGAAGGCCCCGCCGAACGGGTAGAAGCGCGCCTCGTTCATGTCGGCCATCACGCCGGGCAGTTCGTTGGCGTACAGGTTGACCCGGGCGAACTCCTCCCAGGTCAGGTCGCTCTTGACCGGCACCGGCGAGAAGCGCGGCGCGGCGTTCACGTCGCGAATGATCGAGCGGCGGCGGTCCAGGGTGTCGGGCAGCAGGCGGCCCAGCAGGTCCAGCGTCTGGTCCAGGTCCTTGGTCTCGTCGCGCACGACCAGCACGCGGAAGCTGGGCCGATTGCCGGCGATGACCACGCCGTTGCGGTCCAGCACCCGCCCGCGCGGCGGAGGCACCAGGCGGAAGTTGAACTGGTTCTGGCTGGCCAGGGTCGAATACTCGTGCGCCTGGAACACCTGCAGCTGGGCCAGGCGGCCGGTCAGGGCCAGGCCGCCCAGCGTCGTCAGGCCGCCCAGCACGAAGGTGCGGCGCAGGAACGAGCCCTGACGCTCATTCGGATCCGAGAAGATGATGGAGGGTTCCGAGCTCATCGGAACCTCACGTCGCCGTCGTCGAACCGCTCGATCATGGTGTTGGCGAACGGGAACAACAGCAGCGTCGGCACGATCTGGCCGACAAGCGCCAGAATGCTGGGCGGCGTGCCCCTGATCAGGGTGATAGCGAGATAGGCCAGCAGGAAGGCCAGGCCGCAACAGCCCGCATACCAGACGAACAGGACGGCGGTGTCCTGCCCGATCAGGACACTGCGCGCACCCAGGATGACGGCATAGATCGAGAGCAGCGACAGCGACCACAGGCCGAGCGGCCCGCCGAGAATGAAGTTCAGGAACAGCCCCAGCACCATCAACACCAGCGGCGCGACGACGGACGGCCGGATCAGCGGCCAGGCGAAGGCCAGAACCATGGGAATGATCGGTTCGGGCAGGCTGAAACCGAAAAGCTTGACCGGGGTGGCGAGGACGAAGGTGACCGCGGCTGTAATCAGGGCCGGATAGACGATCCACTGCATCGGCCCGACGACGCGGACCGCGACGGAGCGTCTCATTCGGTCCCTCCCTGAGGCGTCTCTTGCGGAGCCGGTTGGGCGGGTTGCGGTTCGGCAGTGCGGCCGGGCGGCTGGACGGTTCGCGGCCGCGGGGCGGCGGGCGCCGGGGCCGGAACCGGCGGCGCGGCGTTGGCGGCGCGGATGCGTTCGGCCTGGACGGCGGCCGCGGCGTTGCGGCGGGCGGCGGCGTCATCGATGGCGGCGGACTGGGCCCCGGTCGCTTCCGGCAGGGTATCCAGCGCCGCCAGCGGCGGGGCGTTCAGGTCATTGGAGCCCACCAGCTGGCCGAAGTCCTCGAACAGCAGGATCTTCACATAGTCGATGGCCCCGCGATCACTGAACAGCTTGACCCGCCACGACCCGTCGATGCCCTTGGCGGCGACGCCGATCGGCACGCCGCGCGGGAAACCGCCGCCGTCGCCCGAGGACAGGATGCGGTCGCCGGCCTGCACGGCCCCCACGCCCCGCACGAACTCCAGTCGCGGATTGCCCGAACCGTCGCCGGTCAGGATCGCGCGGGCGTCGGTGCGGTCGACCAGAACCGGCGTGCGGCTGGCCACATCGGTGAGCAGCACCATGCGGCTGACGTTGCCGGAGACGCCGACGATGCGGCCGATGAGACCATGCTCGTTGATGACCGGGTTGCCGACCTTCACGCCCTGGGACGCGCCGGTGTCCAACAGACGGGCGTTGGAGAAGGGGCCGCGTGCGTCCAGCACCGAACGGGCGGTGACCATCCGCACATCGGGCTCGGGCCGGATGCCCAGCATGGCCTCATAACGGGCGTTGACGTTCTTCAGCGCGATGGCCTGGTCGCGCCACGGCTGCAGCTCGGCCAACTCGCGCTTCAGGCGGCGGTTCTCGGAGACGGCGAAAAAATAGCCGCGCACGCCGTCGCTGAGCGAACCGAACCAGCGGACCGGGGTGGCGAAGACGCCTCCGACCGGACCCGCCACGGACTCTACTCCGGCGCGCGCCGGCTGGTAGGGCGAGGTGTCGGCGCGGGCGTCGCTGATCAGCAGCAGGATGGCGCCGACAAGGCAGACGACCACGGCCACCGCTGCGGTCCAGACCAGCGGCACCTTGATGTTCTCGAACGGTCCGTCGCGAAACGCCACGGCGCGCCTTCCTCAAAATAGGGAATCAGCGGGACGCCCCCAGCCGATCTGCCGAGCCTATCGCAAAATCCGAGCCAGTTGGGAACCAGCGTAATCCCTGTGATGACAGGGATTTGAGGCATTCTCTGGAACTTGACCTTACAGGGCCGAGTCGAGCACGCCCTTCATCCACCGGGGATGCTCCAGGACCCGGCCGCAGCCGATAGCCACGCAGGACAGCGGATCGTCGGCCACCGAGACCGGCAGGCCCGTGTGATCGCGGATTTCGGCGTCCAGGCCACGCAGCAGGGCGCCGCCGCCCGTCAGCATGATGCCCTTGTCGGCGATGTCGGCGGCCAGTTCCGGCGGGGTGGCTTCCAGGGCGACCTTCACGGCCTCCACGATCTGCGAGACCGGTTCGGCCAGGGCTTCGGCGGCCTGACGTTCCGAGATGCGGACCTCGCGCGGCACGCCCTGCATCAGGTCGCGGCCCTTCACGTCGATCGACAGGCCTTCGCCGTCGGCCGGGATGCGGGCGGTGCCGATGTCCTTCTTGATGCGCTCGGCGGTGGTTTCGCCGATCAGCAGATTATGGTTGCGGCGCATGTACGAGATGATCGCCTCGTCCATCTTGTCGCCGCCGACGCGGACCGAACGCGAATAGACGATGCCCGACAGCGACAGCACGGCCACCTCGGTGGTGCCGCCGCCGATGTCGACGACCATCGAGCCGGTCGGCTCGTGGATCGGCAGGCCGGCGCCGATCGCGGCGGCCATCGGCTCGTCGATCAGGCCGACCCGGCGGGCGCCGGCGTTCAGGCAGGAATCGTTGATGGCGCGGCGCTCGACCGCCGTGGCGCCCGAGGGCACGCAGACGATGATCTTCGGATTCACGAAACCGCGGCGGTTATGAACCTTGCGGATGAAGTGCTTGATCATTTCCTCGGCGACTTCGAAGTCGGCGATGACCCCGTCGCGCATGGGGCGGATCGCCTCCATGTGACCGGGGGTGCGGCCCAGCATCTGCTTGGCCTCTATGCCCACGGCGTGCACGATCTTCCGTCCACCGACATTGCGCAGGGCGACGACCGATGGCTCGTTCAGAACGATGCCCTTGCCCTTCATGTAAATCAGGGTGTTGGCGGTGCCGAGATCGATGGCGATGTCGTTCGAAATCGTGCCGAATACGTGGGAGAACATGGGCCTGGGATACCGTTCGTTCGGGCCTTAAGGGCGTGCGTCTGACTTGATCCGTTTCGGCGACGCCCCGGCTTCGCATATCCCCATACGCGCCGCCTCCTGATCGTCTTCGCCGGACCGACCGAGGGCTCGTTTGCCCGTGTGCGGAGGCGAATACAAGCCCCGTGAACGCTGCATGGTCCCGGAAGGGGGACAGGCCGTTCACGATAGTGTCAGGCAAGACTGACGCGGCGTGACCCGCTCCGCCCAAAAGCCCGGCGAAGACTCAGTCGTCGGCGACGCCCGCCGCCTTCTCGCGCCGCTTCACGAACTCGCGCACCGCCAGCATCAGGCCCAGCCAGACCACGGCGACGCCGGCCAGGATCAGCGAGGTCCACACGCCGTCGCCCGAAACCGCCGACACCACCGCCCCGCCGAAGAAGGCCACCAGCACGGTCTTGGGCAGGACGCCAAGCGCGCATCCGGCCAGGAAGCCCCAGAAATTCGCCCGCGTCGCCCCGAAGGCCATGTTGACCACGATGAAGGGCGCCGAGGGCACGTTGCGGATCATGAAGCTGGCGTAGAAGGCGTTGTCGCCGACGAACCGCTTCAGCCGGTCGGCCGTCCGGCCGCCGAACCGCTCCAGCGCCCGCGCCGTCGGCCCCCGCCCCAGCCAGTAGGTCGCGCCCGCCGACACGATGGTGGCGACCCAGCTGTAGAGGAAGCCGAACCACGGCCCGAACGCCACGACACACGCGGCGATCAGCAGGAACTGCGGCAGCCCCAGAAAGGCGGCGACGGTGAACACGAAGATGGCGACGAACACGCCCCACGGGCCGGTCCGGAAGCCGCTCATCCACGCCTCGAGTTGTCCCTCCGCGCCCAGCTCCAGCTGGTGTTTGCCGATCAGGAACAGGGCGGTGACCCCGGCCAGCAAAAGCGCGGTCGCCAGCAGGGCCCGCCAGCGGCGGCCTTCCATGTTCAGGATGAAGTCGAGGATGCGGCGCAAGGGGGCGGTTCCGGCTCATTCGGCGAATGCGCCGCCATTTGCACGGACTCCGGTCGATCCGTAAACCGCCCCCGCCCTCAAGTCGGGTCCAGCATCCGCTCCAGCGTCGCCAGTTCATCCGCCTCTCCCGCCGGCTTGTCCCAGCGGATGCGGTGGATGCGGGGAAAGCGCATGGCGACCCCGGACTTGTGTCGCTTCGAGCGTTGCAGCCCCTCGAAGGCCACCTCCAGCACCAGGCCGAAATCCCGGTTCGCCCTCACCGACCGCACCGGCCCGAACCGCTCGATCGTGTTGTCGCGCACGAATTTGTCGAGCTGTTTCAGCTCCTCGTCGGTGAAGCCGAAATAGGCCTTGCCCACCGGGGTCAGGACGTGGGCGCCGTCGACGTCCTCGGTCCAGACGCCGAAGGTATAGTCGGAATAGAAGCTGGATCGCTTCCCATGCCCGCGCTGGGCGTACATCAGCACCGCGTCGATCAGGTGCGGGTCGCGCTTCCACTTGAACCACGGCCCCTTGGGCCGTCCCGCTTCATAGACGCTGTCCAGCCGCTTGAGCATCACCCCTTCGGCGGATTGCGGATCACCCGGCGGCGGTTCGGCCCGCTGCGCCGCCAGCGCGTCCCAGCTGTCGAAGGACACCAACGGCGACAGGTCCAGCCGATCCGACCCCGCCGCCGCCACGAAGGCCTCCAGCCGCGCTCGCCGCTCGGCGAACGGCAGCCCGCGCAGGTCCTCGCCCCCGGCCGCCAGCAGGTCATAGGCCCGAATGCCCGCCGGATGGGCCGCCGCCAGCTTCGGGTCCGCCGTCTTACGGTTCAGCCGCTGCTGCAGGTCGCCGAACGACCCCACCCGCCCGTCGCGCAGGACCAGCAGTTCGCCGTCGATCACGCCGTCAAAGGTCAGGGCGGCCAGCACGTCGGGAAAGGCGGGGGACACGTCCTCGCCGGTGCGGCTGTACAGCCGCTTCACCCCGCCCTCGCTGACGGCCTGCACCCGAATGCCGTCCCATTTCCATTCCGCCGCATAGACCGCCGGGTTCAGCCGAGCGAAATCCGTCGCCTCGTCGATCGGCTGGGCCAGCATGACCGGACGGAACCGCCCGTGCGCGTCCGCCGAGGGCCGCTCCGCCTTGCCGTCCAGCCAGGCCAGAAGATCAGCATAGGGCGGGCTCTGGGCGTGCCAGACCTCCTGGATGTCCGCGACCTCCACGCCGCCGAAGTCCGCCGCCGCCTGCCAGGCCAGCCGCGCCGACACCCCGACCCGCAGGCCGCCCGTCACCAGCTTCAGCAACGCCCAGCGGCCGTCGGCGTCCAGGGCGTCCAGCCAGCCTTCGAGAAGGCCCTGCACCTCCCCGCGCTTCGCATGGCCGAGGGCGTCGACCACCTCCGACAGTTCCGGCTCCCGGTTCGCGCCGTGGCGGGCCGGCCAGATCAGGGCCACGGTCTCGGCCAGGTCGCCCACATAGTCGTAGGACAGGCGGAACAACTCCGCGTCCACCCGCGCCTCGACTGCGGACCGGATCATCCCCGGCTTGGCCGCATTGAACGACAACGCACCGGTCAACGCCGCCAGGGCCCAGCCGCGGTCCGGATCCGGCGCATCGGCCAGATGATCGCGGATCAGCCTGAGCTTGGCGTTGCGCGACGCCGTCAGCGACAGCCTGTCCAGCAGGGCGGCGAAGGCGCGCATCAATCGTCGTCCTCGTCCTCATAGCCGACCAGATGCAGGGCGCGCGCCTTCAACCCGTTCAGCTCCGCCCACCGACGCAGGGCGTCGTCGCGGCCATGGGTGATCCAGGTCTCGTCCGGCGACAGTTCGGTCAGGGTGGCGGTCAGTTCGTCCCAGTCCGCATGGTCCGACAGCACCAGCGGCAGCTCCACCCCCCGCTGCCGCGCCCGCGCCCGCACGCTCATCCAGCCGGAGGCGAAGGCGGTCACCGGATCAGGGAACCGGCGGCTCCAGCGATCCGCGATGGCCGACGGCGGCGCGATGATGATCCGCCCGGCGAAGTCCGCCTTCGATCCCGTCGCCGGCGCCAGCGGCCCCAGATCAACGCCGAAATGCTCATACAGCCGGTTCAGCCGTTCCAGCGCGCCGTGCACATAGATGGTCTCGTCATAGCCCGCCTCGCGCAGCAGCCGGATCACCCGCTGCGCCTTGCCCAGCGCATAGGCGCCGACCAGATGCGCCCGCTCGGGAAACTGGACCACCGACCGCAGCAGCCGGGCAATCTCCTGGCTGTCCGGCGGATGGCGAAAGACCGGCAGGCCGAACGTCGCCTCGGTGATGAAGACATCGCTGCGCACCGGCTCGAAGGCGGCGCAGGTCGGATCGCGGCGGCGCTTGTAGTCGCCCGACGCCGTGATGGTCAGCCCGCCCCGCCGGACCGTCGCCTGCGCCGAACCCAGCACATGACCCGCCGGGGCCAGCGACACCTCGACGCCGCCGACCGTGACCCGCTCGCCATAGGTCAGCGGCTGGACCGAGCCCGCGAAGTCCTGACCATAGCGCTCTCCCATGATGGCGAGCGTCTCCGGGGTGGCCAGCACCGCCCCATGCCCGGCCCGCGCATGGTCCGCGTGTCCGTGGGTGATGACCGCCCGATCCACCGGCGCGGGCGGATCGATGAAGAAGCCGCCTTCCGGGCACCACAACCCCTGCGGCGTGGGCCGCAGCACGGCCTCCGGCGACAACGGCGCATCAGAGTTCTGGATCGGTCGCATGCGTCTCCGACGGCAAGGGTCGTGAGCCTGAACGCGGCGGACCGGAAAGGTGTCCGTCCGCCGCCGATTTCCGGTCAGACGGCGGGACAGGCTCCCGCGGGCGCGGCGCCCGGGCCCTGCCCCCAGGTCGTCGCCTCCGCCTGGTCCGTCAGGGTCAGATCCAGGCGGCCTCCCCGCTTCAGGCGGTCCCAGCCCAGCCAGACCTGGTCGACCGCCTGCCCGTCCCAGCGCGCGCCCGAGACGTACCGCGCCCCGTCTCCGCCGGCGCCCGGCGCCCGGATGCGCAGCGTCCGGCCCTCGCCCAGGTCGACCTCGACCGCCTCGAACCTGGGAACGCCGACCAGCAGCTGCCCCGTGCCCGGCATTCCGGGGTACAGGCCCATGGCCCCGAACAGATACCAGGCGGACATGGTCCCCAGGTCGTCATTGCCGGTGACGCCGTTGGGGGCGTTGGTGAACAGGGTCTGGGCGGCGCGGACCACCTCGGCTGTCCGATCGGGCCGGCCCAGCAGGGTGTAGATCCACGGCGTGTGCATGGTCGGTTCGTTGTTCGGATTGTAGCGGTGCTGGCCGTAGTAGGCGTACGGCCCCGCCACCCACTCCGCCCGCGCGGCCTGTGGGTCGGCGGCGACCTTGTCGATGGCGAAGAAGCGGTCCAGCCGCGCCAGCGTCCGTTCACGCCCGCCCATGGCCTCACTCATCCCCGCCACATCCTGCGGGATCAGCCACTGGTACTGCCAGGCCGTGCCCTCATGGAAGCCGTAGTGGGAAGTCGGGTCATAGGCGCCCGTTGGAGGGGTGAACCACTCGCCGTCTTCCATCCGCGGACGCGGGAAGCCTGTGAAGTCGCTTTCCGGATCGGCCACGCTCGCGTCCCAGACCCTGCGCCAGTTGCCGCCCCGCCGACGCAGCGTCGCCGCATCGGCCGTCCGGCCCAGCGCCTCGCCCATCAGCGCCAGCGAACAGTCGGCCAGCGCATATTCCATCGTCGCCGAGCCGCCGTGGTGCGGATCGGTATCCATGCCCTTGGCCGGATAGGCGCGGTCGAACTGGACATAGCCGTTCGCCAGATAGCTCGGATTGCCCGCCCGGCCGCCGTGGCGCGAGTTCAGAGGCGGCGTCTCGAAGGCGTTGCGGCGCAGCGCCGTCCACGCCTGTTGCTCGCGCCCCTCCAGCGCCCCGAAGCGCCACAGGTCGACCAGGAAGGGCGTCACCGGATCGCCGGTCATGACATTGGTCTCGAAGTTGGCGTAGCCCCAGCGCGGCAGCCACCCGCCCTGTTCGTCGATCGCCAGCACCGAACGGGCGATGTCGCGCGCCCGCTCCGGCTTCAGCATGGCCAGCAGCTGGTTCTGGGACCGATACGTGTCCCACAGCGAAAAATACTCGTGGTAGGTCCAACCGGCGGCGACATGGATCTGGTCGTCGTAGCCGCGGTAGCGCCCGTCGGCGTCGCTGCCGGTCATGGGCTGCAGCAGGGCGTGATAGAGGGCCGTGTAGAAGACCGCCCGGTCGTCGTGATCACCGCCGGTGACCCGTACGGCGCCCAGCTCGCGGTTCCAGGCGCCCTGGGCCGCGTCGCGCATGGCGTCGAAGCTCATCAACCGCCCGCCCCGACGGCCCTCGGCGTTCAGATTGTTGCGCGCGCCGTCCTGATCGACGTGCGAGATGGCGCTGACCGCCGTCACCGCCCGTCCGCCGGACAGGTCGAACGTCACCCAGGCGCCGTTCCGGGGATCGTGCTCGCTCTCCATGCTGAAGCGCCCGCCCGGCGTCCCGCCCGCCTGCCCCCAGACGCCGAAACCGCTGAACGGCCGGTCGAACTCGATGCGGAACCAGGTCGCGTACTGATGGCCGCCGCAGAAGCTCGAGGTCGTCACCTTGCCCTCGACCGCACGGTCGCCGACGACGCGGATCTGACTGCCGACGACCCGGTGGCGCTCATTGGCCTGGCTGACGTTGATCAGCACATGGCCCTGGGTCTGGCCGGCCGCGAAGGTATAGCGGTCCGCCGCCGCCCGGGTCAGGGCCGTGGTCTCCACGTCGATGCCGCCGTAGTCGGTCAGCCGCACGCTGTAATAGCCCGCCTGCCCCACCTCGCCCTCGTGGGTGTAGCGCGAGGCGTAGGCCTTATGGTCGAAGCTGTTGGCCTTGGTGGTGTCGAAGGTCCCGCCCGGGGCGATGGAGCCGGTCACCGGCAGCACCGACACCTGCCCGCCCTGCTCCCAGCAGCCCGCGCCCGAGATGAAAGAGCGCCCGAAGCCCCGGATCGTCTCGTCGTCATAGCGCCAGCCCGCATAGTGCGAGCCGATGGGGCTGACCTGGATCAGCCCGAAGGGGGCCGAGGCGCCCGGGAAGGTGTTGCCCTCGTCCCGGGTGCCGATGAAGGTGTTCACCGTGGCCGAGGGCCCCGGCGGAACCGGATCCGGCCGAGCCAGAACCGGGGCGACGGGCGCCAGCAACATGGCGACGACCGCCGCCACCGCCCGCCCGATCCGGACGATCGTTTTCCCCGTCATGGCTTCCTCCCCGAAGCGCTGTTCCGTGGCCGCGAACCTAGGGGGATGAGGGGCGACTGTGAACCGGCAAGGAAGCGTAGCGTCTCGTCATTTGATCCCTTCTTCGCAACTGCGTAATGAGGACCGCCGTCCTCGGGAGTCGCCATGTCCAGCCTGCAGTCCTCCGCCCTCGCCCGCGTCAAGCCTTCGGCCACCCTCGCGGTGACCGCCCAGGCGCGGCAGCTGAAAGCCGAGGGTCGCGACGTGATCGGCCTGGGCGCCGGCGAACCGGATTTCGACACCCCCGAGAACATCAAGCAGGCCGCCATCGACGCCATCACGCGCGGTGAGACCAAATACACCGATGCCGATGGCATGCCCGAGCTGAAGGCCGCCATCTCGGCCAAGTTCAAGCGCGAGAACGGCCTGGACTACGCTTCGGCCCAGATTCACGTCGCCCCCGGCGGCAAGCCGGTCATCTTCAACGCCCTGGTCGCCACCCTGAACCCCGGCGACGAGGTGATCGTGCCCGCCCCCTACTGGGTCTCCTATCCGGACATGGTCCTGCTGGCCGGTGGCGAGCCCGTCACCGTGGTCGGCGAGGAGAAGGACGGCTTCAAGCTGTTGCCCGCCGTGCTCGAGGCGGCCATCACGCCCCGGACCCGCTGGCTGATCCTGAACAGCCCGTCCAACCCCACCGGCGCCGCCTACACCCGCGCCGAGCTGGAAGGTCTGGCCGAGGTGCTGCGTCGCCACCCGCAGGTCTGGGTGCTGACCGACGATATGTATGAGCACCTCGTCTATGGCGACTTCGAATACACCACCATCGCCCAGGTGGCGCCGGACCTGATCGACCGCACCCTGACGGTCAACGGGGTCAGCAAGGCCTACGCCATGACCGGCTGGCGCATCGGCTACGCGGGCGGACCCAAGCCGCTGATCGACCTGATGCGCAAAGTGGCCAGCCAGACGACCTCCAACCCCGCCAGCATCAGCCAATGGGCGGCGGTCGAAGCGCTGAACGGACCGCAGGACTTCATGGCCGAGCGCCGCGCCGCGTTCGAGAAACGCCGGGACCTGGTCGTCTCCATGCTGAACCAGACGGCGGGCGTCACCTGCGCCACGCCCGAAGGCGCCTTCTACGTCTATCCGTCCATCGCCGGCCTGATCGGCAAGACGACGGAGACGGGCGTGGTCATCGACAGCGACGGGACCTTCGCCACGGAACTGCTGAACGCCGAGGGCGTGGCCGTCGTCCAGGGCGAGGCCTTCGGCCTCAGCCCCTATTTCCGCATCAGCTACGCGACGAGCGAAGACGTGTTGGAAGCCGCCTGCGAACGCATCCAGCGGTTCGCGGCGAGCCTGAAGTAGATCCTTCTCCCCTAGGGGAGAAGGAGGTTCTCAGATCATCGCCATGCCGCCGTTCACGTGCAGGGTCTGCCCCGTGACGTAGGCGGCTTCGTCCGACGAGAGATAGACCGCGGCCGCGGCGATCTCGTCGCCCGTGCCCAGACGGCCGGTCGGGATGTTCTTCAGAATGGTCTCGCGCTGCTGGTCGTTCAGCACGTCGGTCATCGGCGAGGCGATGAAGCCCGGCGCGATGCAGTTCACCGTGATGCCGCGCGAACCGACTTCCTGCGCCAGCGACTTCGAGAAGCCGATCATGCCGGCCTTGGACGCCGCATAGTTGGTCTGGCCCGGGTTGCCGGTGACGCCGACCACCGAGGTCACGCCGATGATGCGGCCCGAGCGGCGCTTCATCATCCCCTTCATCGCGGCGCGCGACAGGCGGAAATAGCTTTCCAGGTTGATCTTGATGACCTGTTCGAAATCCTCGTCCTTCATTCGCATCAGCAGACCGTCCTTGGTAATGCCCGCGTTGGCGACCAGGATGTCCAGCGGCGAACCGGCGGCCTCCTCGGCGCGCGCGACCAGGCCGTCGACCGATTCGGCGTCCGACAGGTTGGCGGCGGCAGCGAAGGCGCGCTCTCCCAGTTCCTTGGCCAAGTCCTGAAGCACCGCTTCGCGCGTGCCGGACAGAACCACCGTCGCGCCTTGCGCGTGCAGGGCGCGGGCCACCGCGCCGCCGATGCCGCCGGTCGCGCCGGTCACCAGGGCCGTCTTGCCAGTGAGGTTGAACATTATCAAAGCTCCGCCATTTCGTGGGTGGGGTCTAACCGAGCCCGCGCCAGATCGCCAGAGGAACGCCTGATGGACCGAACGCGCTTCATCGCCGACCGCCGCACCCTGCTGCTGGGCGCCGGCGCCCTGGGGCTGAGCGGCTGCACCACCTTCGGCGGCGGCGGGACCACGCCGGAGGTTCGCGGTCTGGAGCGGCTGCCGCTGAGCCAGAGCGTGCTCAACCGCTTCGTGGCCGAGCGCCGCCTGCCCGGCGTCTCGGTCGGCGTCCGCGCCCCGGACGGCAGCGATATCTTCATCCGGGCCGGAACGCTGGACTTCAACGTCTTCGACCGCGTCGGCCCCGACAGTCTGTTCCGCATCTTCTCCATGACCAAGCTGATCACAGGCGCGGCGGCGGCCCTGTTGATGGAGGACGGCAAGCTGACGCTGGACACGCCGGTGGCCGAGATCGTGCCCGAGTTCGCCGCTCTGAAGGTCGCGACCCGTCCGGCCGACGGCCTGGCCGCCCGCCCCGCGCGCAACACCATGACCATCCGCCACCTGCTGACCCACACCAGCGGCCTGACCTCGTCCACCGGCGACGGCCCGATCCAGCGCGCTTACCGCGCGGCCGGGATCACCCCGGGCGAGCCTCGCGCGGAGACGCCGCAGGTCCGTGATCTGGACGACCTGGTCGCCAAACTGGCCGACATCCCCCTGATCGCCGAGCCGGGCGCGGCCTATAACTACGGCGTCTCGCTGGATGTCCTGGGCCTAGTGATCCAGCGCGTTTCCGGCATGGCCTTCCCCGACTTCGTGCAGCGCCGCATCCTCAACCCGATCGGCATGGACGACACCGTCTGGCGGCTGCGCGACGGCGACGCGGCGCGGCTGATGCAGGTCTATGCCTATGGCCGCGACCGCGCCGCGCCGCCGACCGCCGTGGCGGCCCTGTCGGCCGCGGCCTACGCCCGGCCGGTGACCCTCTATTCGGGCGGCGGCGGCCTGATCTCCACGACCCGCGACTACCTCGGCTTCCTGTCCATGCTGCTGAGCGACGGCCGCGCCGGGCGCGTGCGGGTGATGAAACCCGAGACCGCGCGCATGATCCGCTCCGACATCTTGCCCGAAGGCCTGACCGCGGAAGGCGGCGGCTTCGGCTTCGGCGGCTGGATCGCCCGGCCCGGCCACAAGCGTCAGGGCGAGTTCGGCTGGAGCGGCGCGGCCAGCACCCAGGGCTGGATCGACCCGGAGCGGAATTTCGCCGCGACATTGATGATCCAGGTCATGCCGTATCGCGTGGTCGACATCCTCAGCGAGCTGCGCCCCGCGCTAGACGCCGATCTGGGAATCGTACGCACGGCCTAGGCCCCCGCGCCGAGCCATCCCCACAGGACCGTCAGCACCAGCGGCGCCCAGGCCAGGGCCAGCAGGAGCCAGCCCTCGCGGGCGTCGCCCTTCAGGAATTTGAACGCCCCGGCTCCGACCGCCGCCAGCATGACCAGGGCGGTGACGATCCCCATGCCGTCCAGCCCCGCGCCGCCGAACGACAGCACCAGTGTCAGCCCGGCGTAGAGCACCGGCGGGATCGCCAACGCCACCTGGCCCGCGATGGTCAGATACCGAACAGCCTGCGCCTTCACGACCGCGCTCTTGCGTCAAACAGGCCGTGTGTCCGCAGGTTGAGCCCGCATCGCGAGCAGATCTCATTGGGCCGCCAGACCCGACGACGCAGGCGCGAGAACAGGTACTGGCCCCGGAACGGCAGCCAGCGCTCCTTGATCTCCAAAAAGACGTTCAACCCGCATCGCGGACAACCCGGGAAGGTCAGGAACAACCAGGCGTTCAGCCCAACCCAGACCGCAAGCGCACCCGCCGTCGGCCATCCCTCGGACACCACCGGGGGCACACGTGCGGCGAGCCAGAGCAGCAGAAGCAGGCTCGCCAGCCCGACGATAAAGGACGCCCCCCAGAGCCAGATCATTCCGACCAGATAGACGCTGGCCCCCCGCACGGCGCCTAGCCCAGCGACTTGGCGAACGCTTCCAGCTCTTCCGGCGTGTTCAGCGACAGGCTTTCGGCGTCCGGCGCGATGCGCTTGGCCATGCCGGTCAGCACCTTGCCCGAGCCGATCTCGGCGAAACGGGTCACGCCGCCCTCACCCGCCATCCACTCCATCGACTCGCGCCAGCGCACCCGGCCAGTGACCTGTTCGACCAGCAGGCGACGGATGACTTCCGGATCGGTCTCCGGACGGGCGGTGACGTTGGCGACCACCGGCACGACCGGAGCCAGGATGGTCGCGGCGGCCAGGGCGGCGGCCATTTCGTCGGCGGCGGGCTGCATCAGCGGGCAGTGGAAGGGCGCCGAGACATTCAGCGGGATCGCCCGCGCGCCCAGTTCCTTGGCCTTCTCGATGGCGCGGTCCACGGCGGCCTTGTCGCCTGAAATGACGATGTTGCCGGCGTTGTTGTCATTGGCGACCACGCAGACGCCGACCTCCGAGCCGGCCTTCGCGGCTTCCTCGGCCAGCGCCAGGTCGGTCTTGGGTCCGATCAGCGAGGCCATGGCGCCCTTGCCCACCGGCACGGCGCGCTGCATCGCCTGGCCGCGCAGCTTCAGCAGGCGAGCGGTGTCGGCCAGCGAGATCGAACCGGCGGCGCACAGGGCCGAATATTCGCCCAGCGAGTGGCCGGCCACGAAGGCGGCGCGGCTCACATCCACGCCGAACTCGACCTTCAGCACCCGGGCGGCGGCGGCCGAGACGGCCATCAGGGCCGGCTGGGCGTTCTCGGTCAGGGTCAGCTGATCCTCGGGGCCCTCGCGCATCAGCACGGACAGCTTCTGGCCCAGCGCCTCATCGACCTCGGTGAAGACGTCGCGGGCCGAGGCGAAGGCGTCGGCCAGCGCCGCCCCCATGCCGACCGACTGGCTGCCTTGTCCGGGGAACAGAAGGGCGAGGGTCATAGGTGGGCTCCGAAGCCGTGAATCAAGGCGGCAGCGATAGGCCGGGCGTGACGCAGGGGCAAGCCCGCGGCCTCAGGCCCAGAGGTGGATCGCGTCGGCCGCCGGCTGGACCTCGGCCGGCGCCGTCTCCCCCGCATAGCTGATGCGGCTCTCGCGCCCGCCACAGACGCAGCGGAAGCGCTGCGACCGCCCGGCGGTCGGCCAGTCGCGGGCCGGACCGAACAGGGTCGGCGCCTCCAGCAGGGCGACGTGGACGCAGCCCGGCGACAGGCAGCGCACGATCATCCGCCCACGCGGTGCGTCCATTTGAGATTCGGCCATGAGTCCTCCCGGACCCGGACGCTAGCCGGGCTCGCCTGTGAGTCTCAAGACCAATTCGTTCTACTTTTGTTCTATATCCACAGCGATGATCAAACCGCCGTCATGCGGAACGGACCCGAGGCGTGAAGTCGAGCCGTCCGATCTCCCGGATTCGCCCGGCCTCGACCCGCCCCTCGACCAGTTCGTAGCCCATCAGGGCGAACACCCGTCCGCGCAGGAAGATGGGGCGCGCCTGACCGTACCAGTCCACGCAGGAAACGCGGCATCGATCGTCGCCCCATGTCCGGCCCGAGGTCAGGACGCCCAGGTCGCCCAGGCCGGAAGCCTCGCGACGCAGGAAGAGCATCTCGGCGCCGCCCGCCCACTCCGTATGCCGGGAGTCCGGCGGCGGGTACCGCCGGAACGGCAGAGCCAGCATGCCGACCGAGCCGCCGCGCACGTCGGGCCGGAAGAAGAAGCCATGGCTGCGGGTTTCCGCCTCCCCGGCCCCGGTCAGGGAGAAGCGGGCCCCGAGGCGGACCGTCCGGTCCAGCTCGACCGCCTGCAGCGTCATCCCATGCTCGTCCCCGGTCACGATCAGGGCGTCCTCGCCCATCGCCTCGATCCGGCTGACCGCCTGGTCCAAGTTCAGCGTCCGGAAAGGACCGCCGTCGACGTCACCGACGAACAGCGCGCCGCCCCGCGCCCTCCCCTCGGCGTCCTCCCGGCCGACCGCATAGAGCAGATGGTCGCCCACGAAGCGGTTGTGGCGGTCCCAGCCTTCCGACGCGGCCTCAGGCAGGGTGCGGTAGTCGGAAGCCCGCGCCGCGCCCGAGCCGTCGCCGAACCGGCCCAAGGGCAGGCTGAGCAGCTGGGTCGCACCCGTCCGGCTCTCCCGATCCCACATGGCGTCGCCGCCTTCATCCGACTGCACCACCACATCCAGACGGCCCCTTCCCCGATCCTCGCGGAAGGAGAACTGATCCAGCGGCGCGCCCGAGACCCGGACCGCCTGCGGACGCCCCCCGTTCAGCGGCATGCGATAGACGGTCGCCGCCGCCCCCTGCCCGGCCCGGTCCGCCATGGATGTCGTCCAGAGGTAGATGGCGTTCGGCGAGACGTAGAAGGTTCGCGACCACGGCCCCAGAACGGCGGTCGCCTCACAGTCCAGCCGCGGCGCCGTCAGGTCGCAGCGGGTCACCGAATGCAGGGCGCTGTAGGCCAGGTTCGAGGGTCGCGCCCGCGGGTCCAGGAAGACATCCTCCGCTCGGGCCAGCGGGCTGCGGATCGGGGCGCGGCCCGGCGTCTCGTCGATCAGGGCGGGCAGCATCGCGAGCGGATCATCCGCCTGATCGAGACCGCGGACGTTGTAGAGCACCAGCTCATTCCCGATCAGGCGCGAGGCGTAGTTTTCGGCCGAATAGTAGTCGCTGGCGTTCAGCCGCGAGGCGTCCTCGAAGGCCAGCCGCCCGTCCGGCGACAGGCGGAAGCGGACGATCTCGGTCCCCGCCTTCTCGTAGCTGTAGCCGATGACCACGACATGGTCGCCGACCACCAGCATCTCGTCGTACCAGGCGCCGTTCCAGCCGCGCTTCGGCTTCGATCCCGGCGGCGGCACGTCGATCACATCGATGGCCCGCAGCCCGGCGTCGGCGGTCGAGACGGTGAACAGCCGCCCCCGCCGCAGCACGACCAGATAGTCGCCCGCAGCCTTGACGATTCCGCCCTCGTCGACCCCGACTTCCTGGGTGTTGGTGATGGAGTCCGGCGCGGCGTTGGCCGCCATTTCGGCGGGCGCGACCTCCAGCATGACGGCGTCATCCGAAAAATTGGACCGACGACGCTGCGCCTCCAGGGCGGCCTGTCGCTGCCGGAAGAAGTCGCGAAACTGCGCCTCCGATGCGAAAGACGGCAGCCCGACGCCGCTGTACGGCGGTCTCGACAGCGGGCGATCCTCGCCGGAAAGCGGCTCGAACGGGCGGGCGCTGGCCAATCCAAGTCCGCCGCCGACGATCCCGGCCAGCAGCAATGACAGCGGCCAACCCTGACGCTTCAATCCATCCAGCATCCGCCCTCTCTCTCAAGCTTCGCCTTGGGAGATGAGCGGCCCGGATCAAGGCGAAGCTGAGGTCGAATTCCGCCCGGAAAGGGCGCCCTAGAACAGCACCGCCGGATTCATGATCCTGAGCGGGTCGATGGCCGCGCGCACCGCCTGCATGGTGGCGACCTCCAGCGGCGTCTTGTAGCGCCGCGCCTCCTCGGTCTTCAGCCGGCCCAGCCCGTGCTCGGCGGAGATCGAGCCGTCATAGCGGGCCACGATGTCGTGCACGACCTCGGAGCCCTCCATCCAGCGGCCGATGAAGGCGGCGTGGTCCGCGCCCGGCGGGCACAGCACGTCGTAGTGCATGTTGCCGTCGCCGACGTGACCGAAGGCGCTGATCCGCGCACCGGGCTCGAACTTTTCGACCGCCACGGCGGCCTCGTCCAGGAAGTCGGCGATGCGCGAGACGGGCACCGACACGTCGTGCTTCCAGCCGCCGCCCTCGGGCTTCTGGGCCGCCGACTGCTCCTCGCGCACCTTCCAGAAGGCGGCGCGCTGGGCGTCGTTCTGGGCGATGGCGGCGTCGACGATCAGCCCGGCTTCGAAGGCGTCGCTCAACAGCCGTTCCAGCGCCGCATCCGCCGCCCCCGGCTCGCCCGAGGCCAGTTCGATCAGCACATACCAGTTGGGCGTCGACTCCAGCGGCTCGCGCGTGTCGGGGATGTGGCGCAGCACGAACTCCATGCCGATCCGCTTCATCAGCTCGAAGGCCTCGACCCCGCCGCCGGTTTCCGCCTTGGCCCGCGCCAGCAGCTCGATGGCGGCGTGCGCCGTCTCCAGACCCACCATGGCCGTGGCCCGCGACCGCATGATCGGGAACAGCTTCAGCGTCGCCGCCGTCACCACCCCCAGCGTCCCCTCGGCGCCGATCAACAGCTGCTTGAGATCATAGCCGGTGTTGTCCTTCCTCAACCTCTTGAGGCCATGGAAGACCTGCCCGTCCGGCATCACCGCCTCGATGCCCAGCACCAGGTCGCGCATCATGCCGTAGCGCACCACCTGGGTGCCGCCCGCATTGGTCGAGATCACGCCGCCGATGGTGGCCGACCCCTCGGACGCCAGACTTAGCGGGAACCGCCGCCCCGCCGCCGTCGCCGCCTGCTGCGCCTCCAGCAGCGTCACCCCCGCCTCCACCGTCATGGCGTCGTCCAGCGGCGTCACATCGCGCACCGCCCTCAGCTTGCGCGTCGACAGCAACACCTCGCCATAGGGGATCTGCCCCCCGACCAGCCCGGTGTTCCCGCCCTGCGGAACGACGGCCACCCGATGCTCGGCGCAGATCGTCACCAGCCGCGCGACCTCCTCGGTCGAGCGCGGCGTCAGCATCAGGGGCGTGTTCCCGCTCCACCGGTTCCGCCACTCCGTCAGCCACGGGGCGATGTCGGACGGATCTTCGGTCCAGCCGCCATTACCGGCGGCGGCCTTGAGGGCGGCGAGAACTTCAGGCGACGGGGAGGTCATGAGGATTTGTGGCAAGGCGCGGGCGATTGCGCCAGTTCAAACGGCCGCTGACGGGGCTAAAACCACCCCGCCTCTTTCAGCACCGGGGCGTAGGTCCGGCTCACCGGCGCCGTCAGCCCGCCGGCGAGGCGTATCTCGCCCGCGCCGCGCCGCCACTGAATGCCCTCCACCGCGCCGGCCGCCACCCACCATGACCGGTGGACGCGCCAGCCGTGGGCCAGGGCCAGCTCGTCCAGGGCATCGGCGAACCGCAGGGTGATCAGCTCCGCGCCGGCGTCGGTATGGACCTTCAGATAGTGGTCGTGCGCCTCGATCGCGATCAGCCGCGCCTGCCGGCGCTTCGCCGACAGCCGCCGACGGAACGCCGCCTCGGCCTCGGGCAACGGCGGGGCGATGACCGTTCGGGTCTCGACCCGAACGGGCGCGCGCCGCC
Organism: Brevundimonas sp. GW821-FHT12C05; assembly: GCF_058807475.1. Taxonomy (NCBI): domain Bacteria; kingdom Pseudomonadati; phylum Pseudomonadota; class Alphaproteobacteria; order Caulobacterales; family Caulobacteraceae; genus Brevundimonas; species Brevundimonas sp. GW821-FHT12C05. The sequence continues at coordinate 869,388 of NZ_JBXAQS010000001.1, read as the reverse complement.
AGACCAGGGCCCGCACCGCCATCACCGCCAACGTGATCGGCCACACCTGCCAGAGCAGCCACCCGTAGGCCGGCCAGGTGATGGGCTGGTCTACGAGCAGACGCTGGGTGACCAGCACCAGCAGCGTCACCGGCGGCGTCATCAGCACCGAGACCGCCGCCACGCGACGCCACGGCCTGGTGATGCGTCGGCTCGCCAGTTCGTCCGCGCCGATCCCGATCAGCCCGCCGCCGACGATACAGATCATCCAATAGACGTAGCGCTCCCTTGCGGGCGCGCTGTCCGAGTCGAAGGGCCCGAGAAACCCCATCAGCAGGCCGATCGCGGCCAGCATGGCCAGGTCGATCGCCCAGCGCCGCGCCGTCGCCGTCCCGATCCGTTGTCCCGCCCCGTCGCCCATGCCGTCCCGTTCGCGCAGTCCCGGCGCCGTTCGCGCAATCGGGCCTAGCGACCCGCCGCGCCACCGGCAAGGACGGTCGCGAAACCGCCAACCCGCCGATCAGGAAAACTCATGTCACACGCCCGGCTCGCCGCCGTTCTGGCCCTCGCCACATCCCTCATCGCCCCTCCCGCCATGGCCCAGCTTCCGGGCGCCGATGTCGACGCCCGGCCCGATCCGGCCACCGCCTGCCATGTCGGCCTCTATCGCCTGGACGACGGCAGTTGGGTGGATGTCGCCCCGCTGGCGAACCGGGGGCTCCGCTGGCGTCGGCTCGACGGGTCCACGGCCAAGATGACCCTCGACGGCCAGGGGCGTTGGGTCAGCACCCTGGGCTCGACGACCCGCGTCGAAGGTCCGCAGCCCCAACTCGGAAGCTGCGATGACGGCCGGATCGTCTTCGAGGGTCGGCCGGGCGCCCGCGTCACGCTGGACGTGCGGGACACCACCTTCGTCGGCCAGGGCGGAACCCGCCTCCACGGGCGGCTGATCCTGCCGCCGGGCGACGGTTCCGTCCCCGTCATGGTCGAGGTGCACGGATCGGAAGGGTCCAACGCGCTCGACTTCAACGCCTTCCAGCGCTTCGCCCCCGCCTCGGGGGTCGGCGTCTTCGTCTACGCCAAGCGCGGGTCGGGCGGCTCAGAGGGCCATTACACCCAGGACTTCCACATTCTCGCCGAGGACGCCGCCGCCGCGGTCGTCGAAGCCCGCCGGCTGACCGGCGCCCGGGCGGGCCCGGTCGGCCTGCACGGCGCCAGCCAGGGCGGCTGGGTCGCGCCGCTCGCCGCCAGTCTGACGCCCGTTGATTTCGTCATCGTCGGCTTCGGCCTGGCCTATGGCCCCCTGTCCGAAGACAGCGACCAGGTGGCTCAGGACCTGAAGGCCAAGGGGTGGGGTCCCGAGGTGCTGGAACAGGCGCGCCGGATCACCGACGTCACCGGCGCCTTCGTCGCCTCGAAAGGCGCCGTCGGCTTCGAGGGTCTGGAGGCCGTCCGCGCCCGGTATCGCGCCGAGCCCTGGTTCGCCGACATTCGGGGCGAGTTCACTGGCCTGCTGCTGAACGCGCCCAATGAGCAGATCATCGCCATGGCTCCGCAGCTCGAGAACGGACCGTCGTGGGACTACGATCCCCTGCCCGTCCTGAGCCGCCTGGATGCGCCCGTGCTGTGGATCCAGGCGCGGGACGACACGGGAGCGCCGCCGGACGCCACACGGGCGCGGCTGATCGACCTGTCCGCGCAGGGGCGGCCGATCACCCTGCTCGAATATCCGGCCACCGATCACGGCATCGTTCTCTACGAGACCGCCCCGGACGGCCGCCGCACCTCGCTCGGCTATGCGCCCGGCTACTATCAGGCCGTGCTGGACTGGGCGCGAACGGGCCATCTGGACGGCGACTACGGCGACGGCCGTCTTCTGGCGAACGGATCGGCATGGACAGCCGCCCGCCGATGACGGGATATGGGTCGCATGCCGCCGCCCCTTCCCGCCCCTGTTCCCGCCGTCGGCGTCGTCTGCCTGCGGGAAGATGAGGTCCTGCTGATCCGCCGGGGCAAGCCGCCGCGCATGGGCGAATGGAGCCTGCCCGGCGGGCGGATCGAGCCCGGCGAGCGCGCCATCGACGCGGCCCTGCGCGAACTGCACGAGGAGACCGGCGTGGCCGCCCGGATCACCGGCCTGCTGGACGTGGTCGACGGCGTCTTCCCCGAGGCCGGACGCCATTACGTCCTGATCGACTACGCCGCCGAATGGCTGTCCGGCGAGCCGGTGGCGGGGGACGACGCCCTGGAGGCGCGATTCGTGGCCCTGGATCAGGTCGAGGCCCTGATCGACTGGTCGGAGACGCGGCGGATCATCGCACTGGCGGTCCGGCGGCGAGGTTGAACGGCGAAGATTACGGGGATGTCATCGACCGCCGTCCGGTTTCTGTGGCGTGCGGGCCACAGCCTGATACCGTGACGGGAATTGGGAGGCTTTGATGGACTTTTCCGTACTCTTCTTCGTGGCGCTGGTCGTTCTGGCCTTCGTCCTGTTGTTCAGCGTCGTGAAGATCGTGCCGCAAGGGCGTGAATTCACAGTCGAACGCTTCGGCAAATACACCCGCACCCTGCCCCCGGGCATCAGCCTGCTGACCCCCTTCGTCGAGAAGGTCGGCCGCCGCATGAACATGATGGAACAGGTGCTGGACGTCCCGACCCAGGAGGTCATCACCAAGGACAACGCCGTGGTGAAGGTCGACGGCATCGTCTTCATCCAGGTCATGGACGCCGCGCGCGCCGCCTATCGCGTGGACGACCTGCCCTACGCCATCTCGCAGCTCTGCATGACCAACCTGCGGACTGTCGTCGGCTCCATGGAACTGGACGAGGTCCTCAGCCAGCGCGACGCCATCAACACCCGCCTGCTGCACGTCATCGACGCCGCCACCGAGCCGTGGGGCGTCAAGGCCAACCGCATCGAGATCAAGGACCTGACCCCGCCGACCGACATCACCAACGCCATGGCGCGTCAGATGAAGGCCGAGCGCGAACGCCGCGCCGTGGTCACCGAGGCCGACGGCGAGAAACAGGCCGCTATCACTCGCGCCGAGGGCGCCAAGCAGGCCGCCATCCTGGAGGCCGAAGGCCGTCGCGAAGCCGCCTTCCGCGACGCCGAGGCCCGCGAACGCGAAGCTGAGGCCGAGGCCCGCGCCACCGAGATGGTGTCCAACGCCATCGCCGCCGGCGACGTGAACGCGATCAACTACTTCGTCGCCCAGAAGTATGTGGAGGCCTTCGCCGAACTGGCCCGCAGCCCGCAGCAGAAGACGGTCATCGTCCCGGCCGAGATGGGCGCCCTGGTCGGCACCATCGCCGGCGTCGGCCAACTGGTCGCCCTGGCGCAGGACCAGCAGCAGAGCCGCTCGGCCCCCGCTCCGGCCCCCGCCGCGCCGCGCCCGCCCGCTCCGCCGCGCCCGCCGCGTCCCACCGTTCCGAGGACCTGATCCATGGACGCCCTGATCGAGTTCCACAGCAATCAGCCGTTCTGGATCTGGCTGGCCCTGGGCGTGATCCTGCTGGCGGTCGAAGCCGCCTTCTCGACGGAATGGCTGCTCTGGCCCGCCGTCGCGGCCGGGGTGGTGGCGGTCATCACCGCCATCGGCGTGCCGCTGGGCTTTTGGGGCGAAGTGGCCCTGTTCGCCGGCCTGACGGTGGCCGCGACCCTGGCGTCGCGCCGCCTGATCCAGCGGGTGAACCCGTCGGATTCGCCCGACATCAACGCCCGTGAGGGTCGTCTGGTCGGCCAGCGCGCGCAGGTGGTGCAGGCCTTCGTCGACGGCCGCGGCCGGGTCTTCGTCTCGGGCGCCGAATGGCCCGCCGAGATCGAGGGCGTCGCCCCCCTGGCCGGCGAAAGCGTCATCGTGGAAAGCATCGACGGACCAAAGCTCAAGGTCCGCGCGGTGTAATACTCGTCTCCCCATCGGCGAAGGCCGATGGGGAGACGACGCCTAGCTCTTCCGCATGTCCTCGATGCCGCGGTTGGCCAAGCCGTCGGCCCGCTCATTCAGTTCGTGGCCCGCGTGGCCCTTGACCCAGTGCCACTTCACCTCGTGCCGGGACCGGGCCGCGTCGAGCCGCTTCCACAGGTCCTCGTTCTTGACCGGCTTCTTGTCGGCGGTCTTCCAGCCCCGCGCCTTCCAGCCCCGGATCCATTCGGTGATGCCGGTCATCACATATTTGCTGTCGGTGTGCAGATCGACGCGGCACGGCCGGGTCAGGGCCTCCAGCGCTATGATCGCCCCCATCAACTCCATGCGGTTGTTGGTCGTCAGCGGCTCGCCGCCCCACAATTCCTTCTCGCGCCCTTCGCCGGCCTGAAGGATGGCTCCCCAGCCGCCGGGCCCCGGATTGCCCTTGCAGGCGCCGTCGGTGTGGATGATCACGTGACTCATCGGCGCGCTGTATCAGGTTCGCTTGGCGTCGCGCCACCGAACAGCCTATATGCGGCGTGAAACTATGACCGGGCCGCGCATCGGCCCGACAAAGGAGATGTCGCCGTGGGTTCTCTCAGCATCTGGCACTGGGCTATTGTCGCCGTCATCGTGCTCCTGCTGTTCGGCGGTCGCGGCAAGCTGTCCGGCCTCATGGGCGACGCCGCCAAGGGCGTGAAGGCCTTCCGCGACGGCCTGAAGGACACCGACGAGACCAAGCCGAAGGATGAGCGCGCCGGCGCCCTGCCGCGCACCGACGCGGAAAAAGAAGACCTGAAGTCATAATCGCGCGTTCGCGCCGGAGAGACTGACGGATGGGTGGTCTGGGCCCCGGTATCGGGGGCATGGAATATATCGTGATCGCGGTCGTGGCCCTGCTTGTCGTGGGGCCCGAACGGCTGCCCGCCATGCTGCGCAAGCTCGGCCAGCTGGTCGCCAAAGCCCGCAACATGGCCAACGAGTTCCGGCACAGCTTCGATGAGATGGCGCGTCAGTCTGAGCTGGACGACCTGCGCAAGGAGGTCGAAGCCCTGCGTCATAGCCAGACCAACATGATGCCGTTGGGCGCCGAGGCCGAGGCGACCTTCCGCGGCATCAGCGACGACCTGAACCGTCCGCTCGACGCCCCCGCCCCCGTCCCGGCCCTGACCGGCCCCGAGGAATGGCCCGACAGCCCGCCGGTGATGGCGCCACTGGAGCCCGAAACCCAGCCCGCGCCCAAGCCCCGGGCCCCGCGCAAGCCCTCCGCGCCCAAGGCCGCTCCCAAGGCGACGGGCGAAGCCCCCGCGAAGAAGACATCGGCGAAGAAGACCCCGCCCTCGCGCAAGAAGGCGGTTGACCTGTGAGCCACACCGACCGGGACGAAGCCGAGATCGAGGCATCGCGCGCGCCGCTGATGTCGCATTTGATCGAACTGCGCGGGCGGCTGGTGGTCTGCGTGGTCGCCTTCGCCGTCGCCTTCATCGGCTGTTTCTACTTCGCGGCCGACATCCAGATCTTCCTGATCAAGCCCTTCCAGGCCGCCTACGCCCTGCACGCCGCGGCCCAAGCCTCCGGCCAGCATGGCGGCAATCCGTTCGAACTGATCGCCGTCACCGCCGGCCTGCACCACCTGCCCCCGGGCGCCCAGACCAACCTGGCCCTGCAGGCCACCGGCCCGCTGGAACAGCTCTTCACCAAGATGAAGGTGGCCGGCTTCGGCGCCGTGGTCGTGGTCTTCCCGGTGCTGGCCTGGCAGCTCTACAAATTCGTGGCCCCGGGCCTGTACCGCAACGAGAAGGGCGCCTTCCTGCCCTTCCTGTTCGTGGCCCCGCTCCTGTTCCTGATCGGCGCCGCCCTGGTCTATTTCGTCATGCTGCCCTTCGTGATGTGGTTCTCGCTGAGCCAGCAGATCGCGGCGGACGGCATCACCGTCGAGCTGAACACCAAGATCTCGGAATACCTCAGCCTGGTCACCTCGCTGATCCTCGCCTTCGGCCTGTGCTTCCAGCTGCCGGTCGTCACCACCCTGCTGGGCATGGCCGGGATCGTCTCGTCCAAGATGATGGTCGAGGTCCGCCGCTACGCCATCGTCGCCGTCGTGGTGGTCGCCGCCGTCGTCACCCCGCCGGACCCCATCAGCCAGCTGATGCTCGCGGTCCCGCTGGTGCTGCTTTACGAGATCTCGATCTGGTGCGTGCGCCTGATCGAAATGCGCCGCAAGAAGGACGACACCGCCGAGGGCCTGGCCGCCTGATCGCGCGTTAGCCCGTCCGTAACGCCCCTCGGGGCACCTTCCGGGAAACCGGGAGCATGGACATGGGCCTGATCGACCTTTCGAACGACATCATCGCGCGCGGCGAGGTCACAACCGCCGACATCCTGGCCCTGCGTCAGAATATCTTTGGCGAGATCACCGTCACCCGCGACGAGGCCGAGGCCCTGTTCCGCATCGACGAGCGCACTGAGCGCCGCGTCGCCGAATGGCGCATGCTGTTCCTTGAAGCGCTGACCGACTGGCTGATCCGCCAGCAGGAGCCGCCGGGCTATGTCACCGACGCCCAGGCCGACTGGCTGATCGCGCGCATCGAGGCCGACAAGCGGGCCCGCGACGGCACCGAGATCGAGTTAGTGGTGCGGGTGCTGGAACAGGCCGACAGCGCCCCGGCCTCGCTCGCCGCCTTCGGCCTGACCCTGGTCAGCCGCTCCGTGGTCGAGAACGACGGCGTGATCAGCGCGGCCGAAGTCCAGCGCATGCGCCGGCTGATGTTCGCCCCCTCCGGTCCCGGCCGTCTCGCCATCTCGCGCGAGGAGGCCGAGGTGTTGTTCGACCTCAACGACGCGACCCGCGGCGCGGCCAACGACCCGTCCTGGACCGACTTCTTCATGCGCGCCGTGGCCAACGCTGTCACGGCCGCCGCCGGCTGGGCCCCGCCCGGCCGCGAGGAGGCCCTGCGCCGCGAACGCTGGCTGGCGGACCCCGACGCGGACATCGCCTCGGGCATCGTCAGGGAACTGGGCCAGGTGGCCGTCCGCGGCCTCGCTCCCGCCGAGCTGATCCGCGGCCTGTTCGAGCCGGACGTTGCCGAAACCTTCTTCAAGGAGCGCGAACAGAGCCGCCTGCACGCCGCCTCGACCGCCGCGCCGGTGAATGCCGAGGAGGCGCGCTGGCTGGTCGACCGCATCGGCCGTGACGGCGATTTCGACGCCAACGAACGCGCCCTGATCGGCTTCCTGAAGGACCTTGCTCCGTATACGGACGAAGCGCTCCAACCCTTGATCAAGCAGCTGGCGGCCTAGACAGGAACCGTTCCACCGCCGCGGAGAAGGCCTCAGGCTGTTCGACGTGGACGAAGTGGCCGCTGCGCGGAACCGTCGTGACCGTCACGTTCGGCTTGACCGACATCACCGCCATCTCGCGCTCGGAGGTCGAGGGGTCGGTCTCGCCCCGCACCACCAGCGTCGGCTGATCGAGCGCCGACATGGCGTTCCACGCCGGCGCCAGCGACAGCGGATCGGCCAGCAGCCCGGTCGCCATCCGCACCCCCTGCCCCCACCGTTCGTCGGAAATGCCTGAGTCCGCCGAGATGCGGCCGTAGTAGCCCAGGAAGGCGGGGTCGTAGACATAGAGCGACTGCCGGCTGGGCAGGCGGTTCAGGGCGTCGTTCATCCGCGTCCACAGCTGGGGCGTGCTCGACCGTTCGACGGTGCGCCGCACGGCGGCCGCGTCCCGGGGCTTGCCCGCCTTGTCCAGGGCCTCGGCGGCGTGGGTCAGCATGTTCCGCGCCGTCGCGTCGGCGTCCAGCACGGGGTTTTCGAAGATGACCCGCGTCACCGCCTCGGGATGGCGGTTGGCGTACCGCAGGGCGATCGGCCCGCCCCAGGAGTGGCCCAGGATCGCCCAACTCGGGACGCGCAGCTCCTCGCGCAACGCCTCGAAGTCGTCCGTCAGCACGTCCAGCGTCATCGGCGCCCCGTCCGGCAGCGGATCCGAGCGCAGCACCCCGCGCTGCTCCACCAGGATCAGGCGTAGGCTCCGGCTCAGCCGGTCGCGCAGGTAGTGCGAGAACTCGAACACCCCCAGCCCCGGTCCGCCATGGACATACAGCAGAGCCGGCGCGTCCCGAGGGCCGTAGTCCTCGACCCACAACCGGGTGTCCCTCACCGGAACCAGCCGACCCCGGACCGGCGACGGCGTCTGCGCCGCGGCCCGGGCGGGCACGGCGGCCAGCGACGCGGCCAGGAGCAGGGCGTGACGGCGGGACATGGAGACGGACATGATCGCCCTATCGTAAGCGCCGCGCGCGGCGCCAGCCACTTACAAACGAGAAAGGGCGCCGGACGGTTTCCCGCCCGGCGCCCTCCTCGATCAGCCCCCGCTGTCGATCAGCAGCTGTAGTACATGTCGAATTCGACGGGGTGCGGGTGCAGTTGCAGACGCATCACCTCTTCCATCTTCAGCTCGATGTAGCTGTCGATGAAGTCGTCATCCATGACGCCGCCCTTCTTGAGGAAGGCGCGATCCTTATCGAGGCTCTCGAGCGCCTCGCGCAGCGAACCGCAGACCTCGGGGATGTTGCCGCGCTCTTCCGGCGGCAGGTCGTACAGGTTCTTGTCGGCGGGCGCGCCCGGATCGATGCGGTTCTCGATCCCGTCCAGGCCGGCCATCAGCAGGGCCACGAAGGTCAGATAGGGGTTGCCCATCGGGTCCGGGAAGCGGGCTTCGATGCGCTTGGCCTTGGGCGAGTTGACCCACGGAATACGGATCGAGGCCGACCGGTTGCGGGCCGAGTACGCCAGCTTGACCGGCGCTTCATAGCCCGGGACCAGACGCTTGTAGGAGTTGGTGGTCGAGTTCGCGAAGGCGTTGATCGCCTTGGCGTGCTTGATGATGCCGCCGATGTACCAAAGACAGAGGTCCGACAGGCCGGCGTATTTGTCGCCCGCGAACAGCGGCTTGCCGTCGCGCCAGATCGACTGGTGCACGTGCATGCCCGAGCCGTTGTCCCCGAAGGTCGGCTTGGCCATGAAGGTCGCCGACTTGCCGTAGGCGGCGGCGACGTTGTGGATCACGTACTTATACATCTGGGTGCGGTCGGCCATGGTCAGCAGGTCGCTGAACTTCAGGCCCAGCTCGTGCTGCGCCGGGGCCACCTCGTGGTGGTGCTTCTCGGGCTGCATGCCCAGGTCGCGCATCACGCCCAGCATCTCGCCGCGCAGGTCCTGGGCGCTGTCGGTCGGGTTGACCGGGAAGTAGCCGCCCTTGGGCCCCGGGCGGTGGCCCATGTTGCCTTCCGAGTACTCAGCGCCGGTGTTGGCCGGCAGCTCGATCGAATCGTAGGTGTAACCGGTGTCGTGCGGGGCGGTGGACCAGCGCACGTCGTCGAAGATGAAGAACTCGGCTTCCGGGCCGAAATAGACGGTGTCGCCCACGCCCGAGGACTGGACGTACGCCAGCGCCTTCTTGGCCATCGACCGGCTGTCGCGATTGTAGGGCTCGCCCGTGTCCGGGTTCAGCACGTCGCAGAACAGGAACAGCGTCGTCTGCTGGTAGAAGGGGTCGATCCAGAAGTTCGCCAGGTCCGGCTTCAGCAGCATGTCGGACTCGTTGATGGCCTTCCAGCCGGCGATCGACGAGCCGTCGAACATCGTGCCTTCTTCGAGGAATTCTTCGTCGACAAGGTCGATGTCGAAGGTCACGTGCTGCATCCGACCCTTTGTGTCGGTGAAGCGGAGATCGACGTAGCGAACGTCTTTCTCCTTGATCTCTTTAAGGATCTTGCCCGCGTCGCTCATTCTTCGAGGTCCTGTTTCTTATGGGGAGGTTTCGTGGACGACCGCGCCAGGAGACGCGGCCGGTCGTCTGGGCGATCAGACGGCTTGTGCGCCCGTTTCGCCAGTGCGGATGCGAATGACGTCCAGGACGTCAGACACGAAAATCTTGCCGTCGCCGATCTTGCCGGTCCGGGCTGCGGTCTGGATGGCCTCGATCACCGAGGGGGCCAGGTCGTCGGAAACGACGACCTCGATCTTGATCTTGGGCAGGAAGTCGATGACGTACTCGGCGCCCCGGTAGAGTTCCGAATGCCCCTTCTGACGCCCATAGCCCTTGGCTTCGAGCACCGTCATCCCCTGGACGCCCGCGTCCTGCAGGGCCTCTTTCACTTCATCCAGCTTGAAAGGCTTGATGACGGCTTCAATCTTTTTCATCGGCGTTCCCGGCGGGCTCTGGAATGCCGCGCGCTCGGGCAGCAAAGGGACATTGCATTGCACAATAAGGCAAGTGTTTTTCGCACGCGCGGCGAACCGTAAGCGGACGAAAACGTATCGGCATGGAGGCTTGAATGGCGACCATCAGGTTCAAACAGACTGACAAGCGGGTGGGGCTGGCCGTCGCCCTGGGCTTTCTGGCGGTCGCGTTCGGCGGACTCTTCTTCGTTTTCGGGTTCGGCGGACTGGCGGATTTCGTGAACGCCTTCCCGTCGGTCAAGCTGATGGGGATCATCGCGGCGCTGGTGTTCATCCTGCCTCCCATCCTGATGGTGCGGCGGTTGTACAAGGCCACCGAAGTGGATTTCGGCGGCGACGCCATAGCGGTGAAGACCGCCGGGCGGCCCGAGACGCTCCGCATCCGCTATGCGGAGATCCAAACGGCCGATCTTCACAAATCCACGCCGGGCGCGCTGTCCCTCTTTTCGCGCGACGGACGGCTGCTGCATCGGTTCGCGCCCTACAATGACAGCACCAGCCTGGACGCCCTGGTCGCGGGACTGATCCAGACCGGGCAGTTCCGGATCGAGGACCGACCGGTCAAGATCTTCGGCGGCGCCATGAGCGGCCGTGTGTTCACGCGAAAGGTCTAGGACGATGGTCGCCGAAGACTGGCGCGCGAAACTGCCCTGGCCCGGCGTCCATGCGCACAAGCATGCGCGCGGGCGGCTGGGCGTGGTCTCGGGCAAGGCGACCCAGACCGGGGCCGCCCGACTGGCGGCGCGCGCGGGCCTGCGCATCGGCGCCGGCGTGGTCCGCATCCTGTGTCCGCCGGATGCGGCGGCGATCATCGCCCCGGCCATCGAGGCCATCATGCTGACCCCCTTCGCCTCCGACGAGGCGCTGAAGGCGGCGGCGCAAGGCATGGACGCCGTGGTCGTTGGCCCGGCGGCGGGCGTCAACGACGCGACCTCGGCCAACGTCCGCGCCCTGGCCGAGACCGGCGCGGCCCTGATCGTCGACGCCGACGGCCTGACGGTGTTCGAAGCCTGGCCCGGCGAGCTGTTCGGCCTGCTGGACCGCGACGACGTGCTGACCCCGCATGAGGGCGAGTTCAAACGCCTCTTCCCCGGCGTGCTGGACAAGGGCCGCGAGACGGCGGCGCGCGAGGCGGCGAAACGCGCCGGCGCCGTGGTCGTGCTCAAGGGGCCGGAGACGATCATCGCCGCTCCCGACGGTCGCCTCGCCCTGAACCCCAACGGCGTGCCCTGGCTGGCGACCGCGGGCTCGGGCGACGTGCTGGCGGGCATGATCGGCGGTCTGATCGCCCAGCGCATGGACAGTTTCGACGCCGCCCGCGCGGCCGTCTGGATGCACGCCGAGGCCGCCCGCGCCTTCGGCCCCGGCCTGATCGCCGAGGATCTGCCCGAAGGTCTGCCCGCCGTGCTGGCGGCCCTCTATGCACAGCGAGGCTGAGCCGCGACCTCGCCTCCGGTTCAAATCGTCATCGAAGCGGCCTAACAGGACCGCATGCTGATCGTCCTGTCCCCGGCCAAGCGTCTCGATTTCACCGAAGCCGACCCCGCCGTCCCCGCCACGGAGCGCCGCTTCCTGGAGGACACGGCCTCCCTGTCCCGGACCGCCCGCGCCCGCACCGTGGCCGAACTGCGCCGCCTGATGGGCATTTCCGACGACCTGGCCCGGCTGAATCGCGAGCGCTTCCAGGCCTTCGCCCCCGACTCAACTGATGGCGTCCAGGCCGCCTTCGCCTTCGCCGGCGACGTCTATGAGGGCCTGCGCGCTCGCGAACTGGACAATGACGGCCTCGCCTTCGCCCAGTCGCACGTCCGCATCCTGTCGGGCCTCTACGGCCTGCTGCGCCCGCTGGACCGGATCCAACCCTACCGTCTGGAGATGGGCACGCGGCTGAAGACCCGCCGCGGCTCCAGCCTCTATGACTTCTGGGGCGACCGCATCTCGAAGCAGCTGAACGCCGACGCCGCCGAGCAGTCCGACCCGACCCTCGTGAACCTGGCCAGCCAGGAGTATTTCGGCGCCGTCGACGCCAAGGCCCTGAAGCTGCCGGTCGTCACGCCCAACTTCTACGAGGACAAGGCCGGCGACCGCCGCATCATCTCCTTCTTCGCCAAGCGGGCGCGCGGGAGCATGGCCCGTTTCGCCATCGACGAACGCATCGAACGGGCCGAGGATTTGAAGGCCTTCGACCGCGACGGCTACCGCTTCGACAAGTCCGCATCCTCGGACACGGAGTGGATATTCATCAGGTCGGGAAATACTTGAGCCCGGCAGTCGCCATGACGTATGGCTGAGGCTAGAGTCGCGTTGAGGCCAGAGTCGAAAAGTCCTCCGAGGAAAGACAACATGTTCCAGTGGCCCAAGCGTGGTGAAGGCGCCTCCAGCGAGAGCGAGCCGTTCCGCGACGTCGGCGACCTGAAGGGCCAGGTGGCGGTGATCTCGGGCTCGACCTCCGGCATCGGGCTGGCGTTGGCCAAGGCCGTGGCCAGCCGGGGCGGCGACGTGGTCCTGAACGGCCTGGGCGACCCGGCCGAGATCGAACGCACCCGCGCCGGGATCGAGGCCAGCTGCGGCGTTCGCGTCCGCTACCACGCCGCCAATATGATGCGCGGCGACGAGGTCGCCGACATGGTCGCCTTCGGCAAGCATGAGCTGGGCCGCGTCGACATCCTGGTCAACAACGCCGGCATCCAGCACGTCGAGGCCGTCGAGAAATTCCCCGCCGACAAGTGGGAGCAGATCATCGCCATCAACCTGTCGTCGACCTTCTATGCGACGCGGGCGGCGATCCCGATCATGAAAGCCCAGGGGCGCGGCCGGATCGTCAATATCGCCTCGGCCCACGGCCTGGTCGCCAGTCCGTTCAAGTCGGCTTATGTCGCCGCCAAGCACGGCGTCCTCGGCTTCACCAAGACCGTCGCCCTGGAAGTGGCGCAGGACAACATCACCTGCAACGCCATCTGCCCCGGCTTCGTCGAGACCCCCATCGTCGAAAAGCAGATCGCCGACCAGGCCCGCACCCGCGGCATGTCCAAGGAACAGGTGCTCAAGGACGTGATCCTGGGCTCCCAGCCGACCAAGAAATTCGTCACCACCGACCAGCTGGCCGGGATGTTCCTCTATCTGGTCTCGGACCTCGGCGCCTCGGCCAACGGGGCCAGCTTCTCCATCGACGGCGGCTGGACGGCGCAATAGCCATGGCCAAACCGGCGCCCCCCAAGCGTCGTCCGGTCTGCCTCGCCCTTCAGGGCGGCGGCTCCCACGGCGCCTTCCAGTGGGGCGTGCTCGATCGCCTGCTTGAGAACGACCGCCTTGATATCCGCGCGGTCACCGCCGCCTCCGCCGGCGCCATGAACGCCGCGGCCCTGGTCAGCGGTCTGGAGACCGACGGCCCCGACGGCGCCCGCAGGCAGCTGGATCTGCTGTGGCGCGAGGTCAACCAGTCGGGCGGCCGCAACGTCTTCGGCGACAGCTCGATCTGGAGCGCGGCCCTGACGCCCGGCTGGCTCAAGGACACCGGCCTGTGGCGCACCGGCGAGAACATCGCCCTGTCGATGAGCCCCTATCAGTTCAACCCGTTCAACCTGAACCCGCTCCGGCGGGTGCTCGACACGGCCATCGATTTCGAGGCCGTGCGCGCCTCGTCCATTTCCGTCTTCGTCTCAGCCACGGCGGTGAAACAGGGCCGCGCCCGCGTCTTCAAGACCGCCGAAATCACGCCCGAGGTCCTGCTCGCCTCCTCCTGCCTGCCACACCTGTTCCAGGCGGTGGAGATCGACGGTGAGAGCTACTGGGACGGCGGCTACCTGGCCAATCCGGCGCTCTGGCCGCTGATCCACCCGGACACCCCCGACGACGTCCTGATCCTGCCGCTGAACCCCTTCGTGCGCGAGGACACGCCCCACGCCGCCGGCGAGATCATGGACCGCCTCAACGAGATCGTCTTCAACGCCCCCTTGGTCTCCGAACTGCGCGCCTTCGCCCTGCTCCAGTCCCTGATCGCCGACGGCCAGCTGAAGACCGGCGGCCGCCACCGCGCCCAGGCCATCCGCATGCACGCCATCGACAGCGACCGCTGGCTGGCGCCGCTTTCACTGGGTTCGAAGTTCGACACCGAATGGACCTTCCTCAACCGGCTGAAGGGCCATGGCCGCGAGGCGGCGGAAGATTGGCTGGCGACCTGTTTCGACGATGTGGGCGAACGGTCCAGCGTGGATATCAGGGCGCGGTTTCTCTAGGACGGCCGCGCCCTGGCGCCCGCTTCGCTATTGGGCCGCGGGCGCGCCGACGACCCAGGTCCGGCCCTGCACAGGATCGAACATCAGTTTCAGCTGACGAAGGACCGGCATGCCGATATTCGGGCGCCCGCCCTCGATGAACCGGATCTTGGGCCGGTGGATCACGACGCCCGCGACGGTGATGTCCTCGCCCAGACGCGCTTCATAGACGTCCTGGACGCCGGCGGCCGAGGTGGCGTGGCCAATGACCACCGGCTCGGTCTCCAGCGGCAGGTCCTTGGCCAGGCTGAGCGGCAGCAGGAAATCGCTAGTGTTGCCGGTGTCCAGGATGGCCGGGATCGCCCGCCCCTCCAGTTCGATGTTCAGGGACGGCAGGGCCGCGCCCCCTTCTCCGAGATAGGGGAACCCCTCCCCCGCCTCGGGCGCGTCCGCCGGCGCGTACAGGCTCAGCCGGCTCCGCCCCAGGTCCATCAGGACGTACTGCCCCGGAAAGCTGTTCGGGCCGATGATCGCGACCTCGTTCGGATGGCTGAAAGCCATGGCCGTGGCGCGGGCGTCCTGGATCGGCGTCCCGCCCAGGCTGGCGCCGGCGATGAAGGTCTCGAACCCGGGCACGGGCCGGCCGGTGCTGCCGTCGACGGAGCGCGAGCCGCCCCGCTTCTCCAGCCCCAGCCTCTGGGCCACGTCGATGTCGATGACGTTCCCGTTCGTGCCAGTATCGAACACGGCGGGCATCGGCGGATGGTCGCCGATCGTCAGCATGACCAGGACGCGGTCATTGGACTGGAACAGGCTGATCGTGGTCGGCGGCTGGGTTTGCGCGTGCGCTTCGTTGTACACGGGCGCGAACAGAGCGGCGGCCACGAAAGCCAGTTTGAAGAGCGAAGTACGCATGACGACCTTTCGAAAAACTAGTACGATTAGTACCAACTTGCGATCAGGCGTCAAATGACAAGACATTCATCCGGCCTGACGGAGCTCGAGGGGGCCGTGCTCTCCGAGATCCATCACCGCCAGAACCGCACCGCCTTCAAGGTCCGCCGGGCCTTCCAGACGTCGCCCTCCATCGAGTGGAGCGGCAGCGCGGGCGCGGTCTATCCCGCCATCCGCCGCCTCGTTGAGGCGGGCCTGATCGAGAGCACCCCCATCGAGACCGGCAACAAGGGCAGCCATCTGTCGTTGTCGCCCGAGGGCGTCGCGGCGGTGGACGGCTGGATTTGCGACCCCGTCCGCGCGACCAGCGTCGGCGTCGATCCCTTCCGGCTTCGCGCCGGTTTGTGGGCGACACTCGATCCGGCGATGCGCGCCGACGCGCTGCGGCGCCTGAAGCTCGCGGTTGAGGAAGAGCTGCAGCGCCTGAGGGTCTCGCTCGACGCGCTCGATCCAGTGGAGCGCGCCCGCAGCGAATGGTCGATCCAGCTCCAGGAGATGCGGCTGCGCTGGCTGGAGGATCAGGGCGCGGGATCGGCCCCCGCGAAATAGCCGGAGTAACGCGCCGCCCCGCTGTCAGCCCAGGAAGACCCGCGCATACTCATCGACCGGGCGGCGCAGGATCGTCTCGTTGACATAGAAGGGCACGACGCCGTCCCGGATCCGGGCGATGCGGACGCCCGCCGATTGCGACCGCGCGAAGGCCGCCGCCCACAGCTCGGCCGACATCTCCAGCTCGAAGATGTTCGAGGCCTCCGGCGCAGGCCGCACCTTCACCTTGCCGCTGGCTTCCAGCCGGCGGAACAGATCGCGCGCCGCCAGGTGAGCGCGGCCGATGCGATCGGGGAAGGTCTCCAGCGCCGCCGAGGCCAGCAGCGCCGGCGCCCAGCCCTGCTGGATCAGGCCGCCGTAGATGTGGCGCAGCTCCCGCACCTTGGCGATGTCCGCCCTCGAACCGGCCAGCACCGCGCCGAACGGCGCGTCCAGATATTTGTACAGCGACACATAGACCGTATCGAAACAGGCCGAATAGGCGGCCAGATCAAGCTCCGGCGGGGCCAGCAGCAGGCGCGCGCCGTCCAGGTGCAGGCGCACGCCCTGGCTTCGGCAGTAGGTCGAAATGGCCTGAACCGTCGCCAGCGACGGCATCTTCCCGCCCAGACGGCGGACCGGACTTTCCACCGACACCGCGCCGGTCCGCACCGGATAGGGTCCGGCCAGAGCCTCGTCGACGGCGGCGGCCACCGTCTCGACTGTGGGCAGGACGCCGGGCGCGATCGCCTCCAGATGGATGCCGGACAGAATCTGAACGGAGTCGCTTTCGTCGCGATAGACGTGGCTGTCGTCCTGCACCACGGCGCGCCTGTGCTCGCCGCACAGCACGCGGATCGCCAGCTGGTTCGCCAGCGTCCCGGTCGGCAGGAAGGCGCAGTCTTCCTTGCCCAGCAGGGCGGCGAAACGCGTCTCCAGCCGCCCCACCGCGCCCTCGGTCAGATAGTTGTCGCGGGCCTCCGGATCGGCCTCGGTCAGCTCGACCAACCGCCGCGCGGTCTGGGCCGCGCGCGGTGTCGGCCCGTCCCCGATCAGCCAGACCGAGCGTGCATCCACCGGCGGATAGGCCGGCGCCGCCGACGCGGGGCCGGCGCCGCCATAAGCTTGCGCACTAGCGACCGAGGGCGCGGCGAGCAGGGCGCCGGCGCCGGCGAGCAGATGACGACGATGCATGGGGCGGTTCTCCTGACCAACGGCCAAGCTGCCCGCGCGTCCCCGGGCGAGCCAGTGAAATCCCTGTCACCTTTCGGTGGGCTCAGCCGATATGTCCCGCCGCGCGCCGCAGCCGGTCGTTGATCGCCTCGCCCAACCCGTCCAGCGGCACGGGCGCCACGGCGATGCCCGACGGCTTCTCCCGATCCGCCTCGCGGAACCGCCGGAACAGGTTGGCGGCCGCCTCGCGCAGGTCCCCCGTCGGGCTCAGGCTCCAGCGTTCCTCGCCCACCCCCGGACCGAAGCCCAGCAGCAGTTCGCCCTTGTGCAGACTGGTCGCATTGATCCGCACCGGCGCGTCCGGCGCATAGTGCAGGGTCAGGCGGCCGGGCGACCGATGCCCCTCCCCGCCCCCGTCCGGCGCGCCGTCCAGCGGCCCGACCACCGCCTCCAACTCGTCGCGGGTCACGGCGCCGGGGCGCAGCAGGCTGACCACGCCGTTCAGCACCGAGACCACCGTGCTCTCCACCCCCACGGCGCACGGTCCGCCGTCCACGCCCTCGGCGGCGGCGAAGCCGGTCTCCTCCATGGCGTCGGCGAAGGTGGTCGGGCTGGGCCGGCCCGAGCGGTTGGCCGAGGGCGCGACCACCGGCCCGCCGAAGGCGCCGATCACCTCGCGGGCGCGGGCGTGGCCCGGCACGCGCACGGCGACGCTGTCCAGTCCGGCGCGGGCCAGGTCGCACACCGCCTCGCGGTTCCTCACCGGGGCCACGATGGTCAGGGGACCGGGCCAGAAGGCCTCGGCCAGGCGCCGCGCGCGCTCGTCGAACACCGCGACGGCCTCGGCCCCGGCGGCGTCGGCCACATGGGCGATCAGGGGATTGAAGCGCGGCCGGCCCTTGGCCTCGAAGATGGCGGCCACGGCGCGGGCGTCGGACGCGTCGGCGGCCAGACCATAGACGGTCTCGGTCGGCAGGATGATCAGCTTGCCGTCCGCCAGCGCCCGGACGGCGGCCTCCTCGGCCCCCGCGTCCCGACCCGTCGTCAGATCCAGCCGTTCCACGCGTCTCAAATCCTCATGCCGCCGTCGCCGGTCATGTGCGCCCTCGCCCTACCCCGGCGCAACCCCCGCCTCCCGTCTCAGGGGCGCCGGGGGATCAGCGGGATCATCCGGTGCAGGATGTTGTCCCGGTCGATGAAATGGTGCTTCAGCGCCGCCGCCACATGCAGGGCCAACAGGACGTAGAGCGCCTTCACCGCGATCCCGTGCGCCTCCATCAGGGCCCGTCCCACCTCGCGCCCGCCTCCGATCGGCAACCGCGGCCAGTCGAACAGGCCGAAGAAGACAATGCCCGGCCCGCCCGTCGAACTGGCCGCCCAACCGGTCAGGGGCAGGACGATCAGGGCGACGTAGAACAACACATGGGTAGCGCGGGCGAACCGCTTCTCCCACGGCTTCATATGGCCGGGCAGAGGAATGGCCGGATGGGCGATCCGCCAGCCGATCCGCGCCAGCGTCAGCAGCAGGATCGTCAGGCCCACCGACTTGTGGATCTGCACGAACTCACGCGACAGCGGCCCGTCGGTCGCGTCGTGGGCGGTGATCAGCAGGATCTGCACCAGGATCAGCGCCGCGATCAGCCAGTGCAGCACCAGCGAGGTCACGGAGTATCGGTTGCGGGGTTCAGCCATCACATCCTTCCTGGTCAGCCGGCCGCCAGAAGCGCGGTCAGGATCGCCTGGGACCGACGCTGGCCATAGCCTCGGCCATAGGCGCCCGACGTAATGGCCACGACCATGTTCCGGGCCGGAATGACATAGATCTTGTTGCCGCCGTTGCCCGACGCGAACCGGATATCGACGGTCCCGTCCCCCACGGGCAGGGCCTTGGCGTACCAGAAGTAGCCGTATCCGTCCGCGTACGGATCCACCGCGCCGATCGCCACCTTGGGGTTCAGGCTGTCCTCGATCCATCCGCGGCTGATCACCTGACGGCCGCCGGTCGCTCCAGCGTCCAGCGCCATCTGGCCGATCAGAGCCATGTCGTGCGTCGCCAGCGACAGATTGCCCTGCCCCTTCAGTCGGCCCGCCGCATCGGCGGCCCAGTCGAAACGCGTGATCCCCAGCGGTTCGAACAACGCCTCGCGCGCGAAATCCCGCCCCTGTCGGCCCGTGGCTTTCTCCACCACCAGCCCGGCCACATAGGCGGTCAGGGAGTTGTAGAGATAGGTCGAACCCGGCGGCGTCGCGCGGGGGACCGCCAGAACGAAGGCCACGGGATCGGGCGCCGCATCCAGCCGGTCCTCGTTGCCCGGCGATTCGGGCTGTTCGTCATCGGCCGCCAGTCCCGAACGCATGGTGAGAACGTCGGACAGGGCCACATCGCCGATCGCGCTGCCCGCCGCCTCAGGCCAGTACCGCCGGACCGGATCGGCGAGGCTGTCGATCAGCCCCCGGTCCAGCGCGGCGCCGACCAGCAGCGAAGTCACGCTCTTGCCGGCGGACCGCATGTCGTGAAGCGTGCTCGGCGGCTGACCGTTGTAATGGCGCTCGGCCGCGACCGCCCCGTTCATGCGCACGACCACGCCCTTGAGATCCGGGTGCTCGTCGGCGTCGAAACGCCTCAGCACGGCGTCCAGGCCGCCGGCGTCAGGGGCGCGCGCCGCGACCAGACCGCCGGCCGCCAGCCCCCCGCCGATGATCAGCTCCCTGCGCCGCATGGTCTTCTCCGCCTCCGACTGTCGCGAGTATGTAGGGCCGTCGCTCCCGATGTCGATGCGTCGATGCGGCGCCCGCACTTGCCTGCCGTGGCGTCACGAGGGCAAAGCTGACATGACGTTCCAAGGACTCTCCATGACCTACCGCGCCCCGATCCGTGATCTCGCCTTCACCCTGCAGGCCGTGGCCGGCATCGACCAGGTCGTCGCCACCGGCGCCTTCCCCGACTACGACGCCGACCTGATGGGCGCGGTGCTGGAGGCGGCGGGCCAGTTCTCCGAGGGCGTCCTGGCCCCGCTGAACCGCATCGGCGACCAGAAGGGCTCGACCTGCAAGGACGGAAACGTCACCGCCGCCCCGGGCTTCGCCGACGCCTATCGCCAGTTCGCCGAGGGCGGCTGGACCGGCCTGACCGCCCAGGCCCACTCAGGCGGGCAACAACTGCCCAAGGCGCTGGAACTGGCCGCCTATGAGACGGTGCACGCCGCCAACATGGCCTTTGGCCTTTGCCCCATGCTGTCGCTGGCCTCCATCGAGGCGCTGGAGGCCCAGGGCACGGACGCGCAGAAGGAAACCTATCTGTCCAAGCTGGTCTCCGGCGAATGGACCGGCGCCATGGTGCTGACCGAGCCGCAGGCCGGCTCGGACCTGGGCGCCCTGACCGCCACCGCCGTTCCGAACGGCGACGGGACCTATAGGCTCTCGGGCCAGAAGATCTTTATCACCTGGGGCGACCACGACGCCACGGACAACATCGTCCATCTGGTGCTGGCCCGCCTGCCAGACGCCCCCGCCGGGCCCAAGGGCATCAGCCTGTTCCTGGCCTCGAAATATCTGGTGAACCCGGACGGCGCGCTGGGCGCGCGCAACAGCTTCCATCCCGTCAGCGTCGAGCACAAGCTGGGCATCCACGGCTCGCCCACCTGCGTCATGGCCTATGAGGACGCCGTCGCCGAACTGGTCGGCACGCCCAACGAGGGCCTGGCCCACATGTTCATCATGATGAACGCCGCCCGCCTCGCCGTCGGCGTCGAGGGCGTCGGCATCGCCGAGCGCGCCTACCAGCACGCGCTGGAATACGCCCGCGAGCGCAAGCAGGGCCGCAGCGTCTGGACCGGCGCCGCCAACAGCCCCATCGTCGACCACCCCGACGTGCGCCGCACCCTCTCGGTCATGAAGGCGAAGATCGCCGCCGCCCGCGCCATCTGCCTGTCGACCGGCGTCGCCGCCGACCTGGCCCGCCACGCCGCCACAGAGGAAGAGCGTCGCCAGTGGAAGGGCCGCGAGGACCTCTTCACTCCCATCGCCAAGGCCTGGTCGACCGACGTCGGCTGCGAGGTCGCCTCCCAGGGCGTTCAGGTCCACGGCGGCATGGGTTTCATCGAGGAGACCGGCGCGGCCCAGTACTACCGCGACGCCCGCATCACCCCGATCTATGAAGGCACCAACGGCATCCAGGCCATGGACCTGGTCGGCCGCAAGCTGTCGCAGGACGGCGGCCAGTCGGCCCGCGACCTGATCGCCGACTTCAAGACCACCCTGGCCCAGCTGCCCAAGCTCTATTCCGGCAAGCCGGTCGAGCGCTTCGCCAACGCCGTCGAGGCGGTCGAGGACGCCACCCTGTGGCTGCTGGACGCCAAGGGCGACAAGGACCGCGCCGCCGACGTGCTGGCCGCCGCCGACGCCTATCTGAAGCTGCTGGGCGACGTCACGGGCGGCTGGATGCTGGCCAAGGGCGCCCTGTGGGCCCGCGCCGAGCTCGACGCCGGCCAGGGCGACCCGGTCTGGCTGGAAGGCAAGATCGCGCTCTATGAAGTCTACGCCGCCAACGTCCTGGGCCACGTCTCCAGTCGCCTCGCCGCCGTCGGCCAGGGCGGCGCCCTGCTGGAGCGGATGAGCGTGGACGTGCTGGCGGGCTAGGTCGCCGCCACCCCGCCGGGGCGGAAACGGTCGATCGCGGCCAGCGCCTGCTCGATCGTGTGGTCCGTTCCCGCCAGGGAGATGGCGATGTCGCCGCCCGTCAGGCCGCGATTGGCCCCCGCCAGCATGGCGGCGACGCCGCGTCCGGGAAAACGGGTCCGGTCGCGCAGGTGCAGGATGATCATGGTCTGCCGCTGGACGCTCCAGGTCGTGACCTCGACGATCTCGGACCAGGGGATGGTTTGATCGGACCAGGTCCGCGCGTAAACGCCGTCCGGTCCGATCCGCACCTGCGCCCGCTTGTCGAACAGCCGTCGGACCCACAGGGCGCTACAGAACCCGAAGAAGACGACCGCGACCCATCCGATGACTCGGGTCATCTCCGGCGACAGACGCCTCGACGCCGGCGGCTCGCCGAAGACACCTGCCATCCACAGCCCAAGGCCAACGAAGATCACGCCGGCCAACAGGAGCGGCGCGATCCTTCCACGAGACGGATAGGCGACGAAATCATCCATGGGCCTACAGCCTTTAGGGGCTCGCGGGAGCGGCGCCCTGACCTTAGCTTTGGGAGACCCGGTCGGCTACCGCGCCGCCCCCTACTTCAGCGGCAGGTGCAGCTCCGCCGCCGTGCCCAACTCCGGGTCCTCCAGCAGGAAGCGCTGGCAGTAGATGGGGAAGTCCCGCATCTCCTCGCCGCTGGCCGGCAGCCAGTCGCGATACAGGTACAACGCCGCGGGCTCCAGGTTGTGGGTGTCCCCGGTCACCCTCAGCACGGCGCAGCGCCCGCCGGGAATCTCGCCCTCCCGCACCCCCTCGCCCCGATCCACCACCGGCTGGTCGGGGCCGAGCCCGACGCACAGATCCATGCGGTAGTCGGCGGGGTTCGCCGGCCGTCGCTCGGTGTGCCAGATATTGAAGGTCGGGCTGGTCTGGGGCGACAGCCCGGCAGCTTTGCGCCAGGCGATGAAGCGCTGGATGGTGACCTCGAGGGTCTCCGGGTCGCCCCGGTGTTCGAACATCGCCACGCGGGTCGGGGCCACGTCGCGAATGGTGATCTGGTCGGGGGTGAAGGTCGTCGGCATGAGCTTGCTCCTGGCTGCGTTGAAAGGCCCGAAGGCCCGGAGCCACGGCTCCCAGTCGGGAGATTTCCGGAAACTGGACGGCGACTGCCGGAACCTCTGCCGAAAAGCGCGGGCGAAGGCGTCGGGCGTCTCGTAGCCGGCGTCCAGGGCGATGTCGGTCACGCTCGCGCCCTGCCCGTCGGCCAGCCGTTTCGAGGCCTGCCTGAGGCGGGCCAGCTGGACGTAGCGATGCAGGGACACCCCGAAGGTCGCCTTGAACTGCCGATGGAAATGGAATTTGGAAAACGCCGCGACGCCGCTCACCGCCTCCAGGTCCAGATCGCCGTCCAGATGCCGGTCGATGTGATCCAGCACCCTCTGCATCCGGGCATGATAGTGATCGAGCGCCGCCGTCATCGTCCTCATCCGTCGTGGCGATCCTAGCGTGCCGCGCGCGGCTGTCGCGCGCTCGACCGATCTTGCGGTTTGGAGGCCTACACCGCCGGCGTTCTCGGCCACGTCTCCAGCCCGCTCGGCGCTTGCGGCCTTTCGCGAGTCGGCTGAACAGGTCACCGTAAGATCACTTCCCCGGGGGCGCGAATGGCGATCAAGGACACGACGGGCGAGCCTGCCACGCAGGGCGCAATCGAAGCCTGGCGGCTTTGGACGGAACTCAAGGCCCATTTCCCCGCCTGGAGCCTGATCCCCTCCAGCTTCTACACCCCGGGTGCGTGGGGCTATCTGGGCGTTGATTTCATCAGCGGTTTCCGGCGCAATCCGTCGACGATCGCGGCCTTCAGGATCCTCGAAGAGGCCGACAACGCGACCTTCGACGCCGTGTCCGCCTTGGCGTCCCTCAATGCGCGGCGCCAGGAGCAGATGTTCCGCTCCGTGGTGATCGGCTATCTGACGGTGCCGATTTCCATCCTGGCCCTGCTGGCGGAACTGGCCGGCGACAGCGTCATGTCGTTCGCTCGCCAGCACGCCGGCGTGCTCATTCCCATCGCCATCGGGTCCGCGGCCGGACCGCTCTCCTTCGGCATGAGCCTGTGGCGGTCTCGCCAGATCCTCGGCGTCCTCGATCTCATCCGCATCGAGCGCGGCCAGGCGCCCTTCACCGCGCTCGAGCTGCGCGAGGAATAGGCCGCTCGGCCCGTCTCGCCGGCCTAGGCGCCGCGTGTCGCCTCGCTGAACACCCGAACGAAATTGCCGCCCACGATCTTGTCGACGTCGGCGGCGCCGTAACCCCTCCTCTCCAGGGCCCGGGCCAGCACCATCATTCGGTCCGGACCGTCCATGTCCGCGCAGGTCACATGGCCGTGCAGCGGCTCGGCTCCGGCCCTGCCCAGGTTTCTGGCCTGATAGTCGGCGAGCCGGGCGACCTTGGCGGCCTGAGGGCTGGAGTCGCCCATCGCCGGCTGGTCGCTGCCGAATCCCACGACGTCGATCCCGCCGACCTTCACCACATGGTCGATGTGATCCACCACATCCTCGACCGAGGAGGTGTCGCGATCCGTCAGCCAGCGGCTCATCATGAAGACGCCGAAGAAGCCGCCCTTGTCGGCCAGCGCCCGGATCGCTTCGTCCGTCTTGTTGCGCAGGCTGGAGTTCAGGGCGCGGCAGCCGGCGTGGGTGACGGCGATCGGCCCGGCGGACAGGCGAATGGCCTCGATGGTCGTCCGCTCGCTGCAATGGGACAGGTCGACCAGCCCCCCGAGGCGGGCCATGCCCTCCACCACCCCGGCGCCCAGCAATGACAGGCCGCCGTCCTGGGGCTCCATGAAGCCGTCGCCCGCGCCGGTCCTCTCGTTGTGGGTCAGCTGGAGAATTCTCAGCCCCGCAGCATGCATGGTCCTGAGGGCCTCCAGGTTCCGGTCGGAATAGGAAATGACCGACGGTCCCAGGATCGACGCGTCCTGGCACGCGATGATCACCCCCAGCTTGCCGGCATCCCGGGCGGCCTGAAAATCCGGTCCCTTGCGGATCAGACTCAATGCCGCGCCGTCCTCGGCCACACGGGTGTTCCACGCCGACAGGGCCGCCGTCGCCTCCGGGAGCGCGCGCGGAAAGATGGTCATGTCCAGGACCAGCGCATCCATGCCCGCGCCCAGGACTTCAGGGCCGTCCACCGATCCGGCCCCGCCGATCGCCAGCGCATCCACCACGAAGCGTCGCGACGTTCGGCTCTGCGCCTGCACGGGCGCGAGGTTGACCAGGGCCGCGCCCCCGAGAGAGCACGCCAGCAGTTCACGTCGGTTCATGTCGCGATCTCCCAAGCCCGGAGCTTGGCGGTGGTCGTCCGGGAACCACGAGTTAAATCGCCGTAACGTCGCCGGCGTCTTCGCACCGGCTCACCTCCCCGAACCTACGACTTGCTTCGGTTCAGCCCCAGGAGGCCGAAGCCCACGGCGAACCCAACGATCAGGCCGATCGCCATATTGTCGATGAGCGCGCCGAGGATGATTCCGCCGATGACGCACAAACCGAAATTCAGGCCCTTCTTCTGGGTCATCAAACACCTTCGGGGTGGGAGGAAGCCGCATGAACGGCGAGGCGGCCGCTCCGGTCAAGCTGGCGAACGGCGGCCCCTACGGCCTTGCCCCATCCATCATCGCGATCGCCTCGCGCACATAGTCCGCATGGGCCACGATCCCGATGCCCACCGTCTCGCCGCCGACCCGCATCTCCTGCACCAGCACCCCGGCGACGAAGGGGTGGTCCGGCGTCACCGTGCCCGGCAGCTTGCGCGCCGAGGGGGTCCAGAACACCGGCCCGCCCGAGTTCCCGGGGAAGACGTTGAAATCCAGCAGGAAGGTCGGGAAGGCCCGGATCGGCGTCAGCGGCCAACTGGCTACCCGCCCGGTCCTCAGGATCGGAAAGCCCGCCGTATTGGCCGAATACCCATGCGGATAGCCCAGGGTCATCAGCTCGTCGCCCGGCCCCACCTGCCAGGCGTCCAGCGCATAGGCGTTGGCCAGCCAGCCCAGCGGGATGGCGGCCTCGGCGAACTCGGGCGGGGCGGCTATGGCCATGACCGCGATGTCGCGCTCGGGGTGTTTGGTCCACAGGGGATCGCCATCGTCCTCGCGGATGCGCAGGGCCTGCGGCGCGAACCGCCAGCCGCCGTCGCTCGTCTCGACCCGCCAGCCGATCCGCGCCTGCGCCGCCGGCATCCCGTCCAGCACATGGGCGGCGGTGACCAGCACCGTGCGCGGCCGCCCCTGCGGATCCGGGGCGTTGATCAGGAAGGCCGTGCCGACCTTGCGCTCCGTGGCGTTGATCGGCTGATCCAGCTGCACCGTCGCCTTGATCAGGCCGACGGTCAGATCCCAGACCGGCGCGGCCTGCACCACCTCGGCGACGGGCGGATCCTGGACGGGTTCGGGCGGGACCTGAAGATCGAACATCGGCATACCGGGGCCACGAGCGTTTGTTCATTTGACGGCGCGGGGCCGGGACGCACAAGGTCCGCCGTCCATCCGGGGGAGACTTGAGATGAATCGCCGCGACCTGCTGACCACCGCCTCCGCCGCGCTCGCCGCGACCGCCCTCCCCGCCATGGCCCACGCCAAGCCCCCTACCGGAGCCTCGATGCCCAACGCGCCCGTCCCGCCCGTCGCCAAGAAGATCCCCGTCACCATCGAGCAGCTGGGCCGCACGCGGACCGACGACTATCAGTGGATGAAGGACGACAACTGGCAGCAGGTCCTGCGCGACCCGTCGCTGATCAAGGCCGACGTCAAGGAACACCTGACCGCCGAGAACGCCTATCGCGAGGCCATGATGCGCTCGACCGAGCCGCTCCAGCAGGAGCTGTTCGAGGAGATGAAGGGCCGCATCAAGGAGGACGACAGTTCCGTCCCGCTGCCCGACGGCCCGTGGGAGTACTACACCCGCTTCGAGGCGGGCCAGCAGCATCCCCTCTACTGCCGCCGTCCCAAGGGCCGCACGGACGGTGAAGTCGTCCTGCTCGACGCCAACGCCCTGGCCGAGGGCAAGGCCTATTCCTCGGTCGGCGAGACCGAACATAGCCGCGACCATCGGCTGTTCGCCTACGCCGAGGACGCGCAGGGCTCCGAGGTCTACCGCATCTTCATCAAGGACGTGGCCTCCGGCCAGTCCGTCGGCGAACCGATCGAAAGCGCCATGGGCGGCCTCGCCTTCTCGGCGGGCGGCGACTGGATCTTCTGGATCAACCGCGACGACAACGGCCGCTCGGACAAGATCCTCAAGCGCCGCGTCGCGGGCGGCGAGATCACCACCGTCTATGAAGAGCCGGACGACGGCATGTACATGGGTCTGCAGGTCAGCGCGGACTTCAAATACATCCTCATCACCTCGGCCAACGGCGAACAGTCCGAATGGCGCTACGTCCCCTCTGACCAGCCGGAAGCGACGCCGGTCCTGATCGAGGCGCGCCGCGAGGCCTTGCGGTATGACGCCGACCACTGGGGCGACCGCTGGGTCATCCGCACCGACGCCGACGGCGCCGTGGACTTCAAGATCGTCACCGCCCCCACCGACGCCCCGGGCCGCGCCAACTGGACCGACCTGGTGCCGTTCACCGCCGGCCGCCTGATCGAGTCGGTCGCCGCCTTCTCGGGCTATCTGGCCCGGGTCGAGCGCCACGAGGCCAACACCCGCATCGTCATCCGCACCCGCGCGGGCGAGGAGCACGCCATCGCCGTGGACGAGCCCGCCTATGTCCTGGGCCTGGGCGGGACCTACGAATACGACTCGCCGATGACGCGGTACGTCTACACCTCGCCGTCCACGCCCGCGCAGACCTTCGACTACAACATGGAGACGCGCGAGCGGACCCTGCGCAAGACGCAGGAGGTCCCGTCGGGCCACAACATCGCGGACTATGTCGTCGAGCGGCTGAACGCCCCCGCCTCCGACGGCGAACTGGTCCCGGTCACCATCCTGCGTCGGAAGTCGACGCCGGTGGACGGCTCGGCGCCGGTCCTGCTGTACGGCTACGGCTCCTACGGCATCCCGATGGGCGCCAGCTTCAGCACCAACCGGCTGTCGCTGGTCGACCGCGGCTTCATCTACGCCATCGCCCACATCCGGGGCGGCTCGGACAAGGGCTGGGGCTGGTTCCTGGCCGCGCGCCGGATGACCAAGAAGAACACCTTCACCGACTTCATCGCCGCCGCCGAACACCTGATCGACAAGAACTACGCCCGGGCCGGAAACATCGTCACCCACGGCGGCTCGGCCGGCGGCCTGCTGATGGGGGCGATCAACAACATGCGCCCTGACCTCTGGGCCGGGGTCATCGGCGACGTGCCCTTCGTCGACGTCATCAACACCATGTCCGACGTCAGCCTGCCGCTGACCCCCGGCGAATGGCCCGAGTGGGGCGACCCGATCACCGACCCGGCCGCCTACGACTACATGCTCAGCTACAGCCCCTACGATCAGGTCGAGCCCAAGGCCTATCCGGCCGTGCTGGCCACCGGCGGCCTGTCGGACCCGCGCGTCACCTATTGGGAGCCCGAGAAGTGGGTCGCCAAGCTGCGGCCCGCCACGACCTCGGGCAAGCCGGTCCTGCTCAAGATCAACATGACCGCCGGCCACTTCAGCTCGTCGGGCCGGTTCGACTATCTGAAGGACATCGCCGTGGTCTACGCCTTCGCCATCTGGTCGATCCAGAAGGGCTGGGAACAGGCCTGAGCCCGGCGAGCGAACCGATGAGCCCCGTCCTGCGCGACACCATCGCCGCCGACCTGCCGGCGATCACCGCCATCTATGCGGACGAGGTCCTGCACGGTACGGCGACGTTCGAACTGGTCCCGCCGGACGAGGCCGAGATGGCGTCCCGGCTGGCCGGGGTCCGGGCGTTGGACCTGCCGTGGCTGACGGCGGACCTGGACGGCGCGGTCGTCGGCTACGCCTACCTCTCCCCGTTCCGACTGCGCCCCGCCTACCGCTACTGCGTCGAGCTGTCGGTCTACCTCGCTCCCGAAGCGCGGGGCCGCGGGATCGGACGGGCGCTGATGCAGGCCCTGATCGACCAAGCGCGCGCCCTGGGCCTGCGGCATCTCGTCGGCGCCATCGGCGACAGCGCCAACACGGCCTCCATCGCCCTGCACAAGGCCGCCGGCTTCCGCGAGGCGGGGGTGTGGCGCGAGACGGGCTGGAAGTTCGAGCGCTGGATCGACGTGGTCCTGATGCAGCTGGACCTGACCCCGGATGGCCGCCCGCCCGAGGGCGAGGGCCTGCGGCTCTGAGGCGCGTCCTCAGTGCGGGGCGATGTCGTCCGGCGGGGTGGTCAGCCACGGCGCCAGGCGGAACCGGCGCGGGGTCTCGCCGACCGTGCGGTGCAGGATGAACTGGCGGGCGAAGTTCACCACGGCGCGGATGGTGTGCTCGTCGAACGGCTTGGACACCGCGCCCAGGGCGCCGGCGAAACCGTCCGGAATCTGTTCGGGATTGGCGGTCAGGAACACCACGGCCGTGCCGTACTCGCCGACGATTCGCTGGGCGATCTGCGGACCGGTGATGCCGTCCAGCAGGTTCACGTCGATCAGGGCCAGGTCCGGCCGCTCACGCTCGGCGATGGCGAACGCGCCCGCCT
This sequence comes from Brevundimonas sp. GW821-FHT12C05, assembly GCF_058807475.1. NCBI lineage: Bacteria > Pseudomonadati > Pseudomonadota > Alphaproteobacteria > Caulobacterales > Caulobacteraceae > Brevundimonas > Brevundimonas sp. GW821-FHT12C05. The sequence goes on along the minus strand of NZ_JBXAQS010000001.1, from coordinate 840,095 downwards.
TGTCCATGGCGCAGCCCACGACGTCGCAACCCGACTCGCCCAACACGAGTTCGAGCTCCATCGCCAGCAACGCCTGGTCTTCCACGATCATGACCCGGAGATCTGGCAGGTCGGACACTCCACTCCCCCAACGCTAACCAGACCTGTTTACCACCACTGTGTCCGTTAGCGGACCGTCGAACGCGCGATTGGCTATTTGGTTCTGCGTGGGGTAAGAATTTCCGGCCTTTTCAATCGTTGGGGGAACGATGGCCGCGGCAGCGGAAGACCGAATCGTCGAGCTTCAGCGACGTTTGCTCGGCGGTTACCAGCTCTTGCAGACGCTGGCGGGGATTCGCTTACGCAGCGTCACCGACCCCGAGAGCATCCGCCACCTGACCTGGCTCAGCGACGTCACCGCCGCGATGGAGTTGATCAGCCGCCGCATGACCGCCGAAGGGCCGCTCGACTTCGCGGGCTATCTCGACGACGTCGCCGCCTTCTGGGGTCGGGCCTGCGAAGGCCGGGCCGTGCGGCTGGAGGTGCGTGGCCAGACCACCCTGCTGCCGGACAGCCATCTGCTGCCGATGGCGATCATCACCCACGAACTGCTCTCCAACGCCTGCCGTCACGCCTTCCCGGGTGACCGGCGCGGCTCCATCGCCGTCGCCTTCTCGCGTGCGGTCGGCGGGGTCAGCCTGGTGGTGCGCGATTCGGGCGTCGGCGCTGATGTCATCGAGCCCGGCGAAGGCCTGGCCCTGGTCCGCGGCCTGGTCGAACACCTGGGAGGCTCCATCGCCATCGAGACCGCCCCCGGCGCCGGCGTCGGCGTGCGCATTCGCCTGCCGCTCGAAACGGCGCTGGCCCACTAGGGCTCTCCCGCGGTCCTCTCCCTCCGTTCTCGGGCGATGGCGGCGCGGTTGCCGGCGGTCCACTCCCGGCGCGTGCGTCCCATGCGGGCGGCGGCCATGTCCGGCGCGGTCGGCACGCGGCGCTTCACCGTCGGCTTGATCCGGCCGTAGCGGCGGCGGGAGTAGGCGCGGGCGCAGTCCATGCAGTGGCGATAGTTCCGGGCCGCGTAGGACGCATGCCAGTTGCGCCCCTCCTGGAGGATGATCTCGCACTCCCGACATCTGAACATCGCCGCACACGCCCGCGCCTCGGGCGTCGACCGCCCCGTTTTCGTAACTGGAGAGCCGCACGCGCGGCGAGCCGGTCAGAGGAACGCGCCACGCTGTCGCGAGCGGTTCGTGGGAGGGCCTGTCAGAGGACGAGGCGGATGGCTGGGGAACTAGGACTCGAACCTAGAATGACGGTACCAAAAACCGTAGTGTTACCATTACACCATTCCCCAGCAGGTCCGGCGCAGCCCCGCCCGGAAGCGAGGAGGCGGTCGGATACGCCAAGGCCGCGCCGGACGCAATAGGTCTTTTCGAGCAATGGCATTGTGAGGCTTTCGGGGCCGTCCAGACTATTTTCCGCAAGGCCGTTTCGGCGCTTGCGGGGGGGAAAACCCGTCGCTATAAGCCCCCTCCTCAAGTCGGAGTGTGGCTCAGCCTGGTAGAGCACTGCGTTCGGGACGCAGGGGTCGGAGGTTCGAATCCTCTCACTCCGACCATTCTTTCAAGGGGGTCCCGAAGCCCCTGGAAGCAACGAACGAGCGCCCTTTCGGGCGCTCTTTTCGTTTCAGGCCTCCGCTTTGGACGCCACCTCGGCCAGGTGCGCGCCCACGCTTTCGATGGTGCGCTCGCCCAGGGCCTTGCGGCGGGCCAGCAGTTCGGGCGAGCCGGCGTCGTAGTCGGTCATCAGCTTCTTGACGAAGGCGCCGGACCGGACCTCGGCCAGCACCTCGTCCATGGCCGCCTTCGAGGCGTCGCCGATGATGCGCGGCCCGGTCAGATAGGCGCCGTACTCCGCCGTGTTGGAGATTCGCCCGAAGGCCCCGGCGATGCCCTTCTCGAACATCAGGTCGGTGACCAGCTTCAGCTCGTAGAAGCATTCGAACCACGCCACCTCGGGCGGATAGCCGGCGTTCACCAGCTTCATGAAGGCGCCGTCCACCAGTTCGGCCACGCCGCCGCACAACACCACCTGCTCGCCGAACAGGTCGCTCTCGCATTCGGCGGCGAAGGTGGTCTCCAGAATGCCCTTGCGGCCGCAGCCCAGCGCCGCCGCATAGGACAGGCCCAGGGCGTGCGCCCCGCCCGAAGCGTCCTGATGCACCCCGAACAGGCAGAAGACCCCCTCCCCGGCTTCGTACAGGTCGCGGATGCGCGGCCCGATGCCCTTGGGCGAGGCGAGGATGACGTCCAGATCCGGCCGAGGCTCCACGAGGCCGAAGCGGACCGACAGGCCGTGGGCGAAGATCAGCGCCGCCCCGGGCCGGATGTTGGGCTCCAGTTCGTCGCGCCACAGGTCGCGGTGGGCCTCGTCCGAGACCATGATGGCGACCACGTCCGCCCCCGCCGCCGCCTCGCCCGCCGTCAGGACGGTGAAGCCGTCGGCCTGCGCCTTCGCCCGGGTCGCCGACGTGGCCTTCAGGCCGATGACGATGTCGGCGACACCCGAGTCGCGCAGGTTCAGCGCGTGGGTCCGCCCCTGGCTGCCGTAGCCGATGACGGCGACGCGTTTGCTCTGGATGATGGAGAGATCGCAGTCCCGGTCATGGAACGCGGGCAGCGGCGAGACTATCTGTTGGGTCATGAGCGCACAGATAACCCCATCCGATGTCGTCGGCTTCTGGAAAGAGGCGGGCCCCGCCAAGTGGTTCGCCAAGGACGACGCCTTCGACGCCCTGTTCCGCCAGAGGTTCGAAAAGGCTCACTTCCAGGCGGCGCGGCGAGAGTTGGACCATTGGGCGGAAACGCCGGAGGTCTCGCTGGCGCTGATGATCCTGCTGGACCAGTTCCCGAGGAATGTGTTCCGCGGCACGGCGCACCAGTTCGCCACGGACCCGCTGGCGCGACATTTCGCGGAACAGGCGGTCTCGCGCGGCCATCATCTGGCGGTCGAGCCGGACCTGCGGAACTTCATCCTTCTACCGTTCGAACATTCGGAGCGGCTGGAGGACCAGGACCGCTATCTGGCCCTCATCGGTGATGATGAGGACCTGAAGAAGTGGGGCCACATCCACCGCGACATCATCGTCAGGTTCGGCCGCTTCCCGCACCGCAACGCCTGTCTGGGGCGGGAGACGACGGCGGAGGAGCAGCAGTTCCTGGATGAAGGCGGGTTCGGGGGCTGATTTCGGGAGGCCTTCTTCCCCTGCCGCGGCACGGCTGACCGACGATCTGGTCCATAACGGCGGCGTCTTGGATCGGGCCGAATAAGGAGTTAACTGTGAAGCTGGCCCATCGGGCCGTTTTTTGCGCGACACCAGGGGGGAATCGCCAATGACATCCAACACTCTCTTCCGCCACGCCGCTCGCGGCATAGCCTTGCTGTCCTGCGCCTTGGTGCTGACCGGCTGCCTGACGGCGAAGTCGTACGTCGATCCGACGCTGCCGCGCGTGGCCAGGGCCGACATCGCCGCGCCGGCGACGCCGCGCCCGGTCCAGGTCATGGTCGAGTTCCGCACCAAGGGCAGTCCCAACGCCGCCGCGACGGCCGAAGTGCAGCCTCGCGTCGTCGCGGTCGCCGCCGAGTCGGGCCTGTTCTCCGCGGTATCACGCGATCCTGCCGGCGCCGACGCCGGCCTGCTGACGGTTGTGATCAACAACGTCGCGGTCGATGGCGAGAACGCTGCGGCCGAGGGCTTCGGCGTCGGCCTGACGTTCGGCGCCGTCGGGACCATGGTCACCGACGCCTACGTCGGCACCGTGACCTACAGCCGCGCGGGGGAGACAACGACGGTCGACGTCCGCCACGCCCTCCACACGACGATCGGCAACAAGGCCGGTCCTGAAGGCCTGACGGCGCTGGCGCCTATGGAAGCGGTACACCAGGTGATCGACCAGATCGTGTGGAACGGCCTCGACCAGCTCGCCGAGAAACGGGCGTTCGAGTGATCCACCGCGCGATCCGCGCCGTCGTCGTGCTGGCGGCGCTATCGGCTCTGGCCGCCTGCGTGACCGCGCCGGCGCCGGCGTACCAACCCGGCATCGCCAACCTGCGGGCGCTGCACGTCAGCGCCACGCCGATCGGAGTGGACGATTTCGCGGCCGACGTCGGCGTCAACGACAGCAAGCTGGGCATACGCGCCGACGCGATGACCGGCGGCGGCGGCGACGGCGCCTTCAGCACCTATCTGCAGCAGGCGCTGGAGGCCGAACTGCGCAACGCCGGTCGGCTCGATCCCGCCGCCGGCCTGCGCCTGTCCGGAACGCTGACCAAGAACCACCTGGACGCCAATGACCTCAGCGTCGGTCGCGCCTCAATCGGCGCCCGCTTCGTGCTGACCCGCGGCGGCCGGATCGTCTATGACAAGGTGCACAGCGTCGATCACCAGTGGGAGTCATCGTTCCTCGGAGCGATCGCCAATCCGGCGGCGGTGCAGGGTTATGTCGCGACCGTGCAGAAGCTAACCGGCCAGTTGTTCACCGATCCGGCCTTCGTCGAAGCGACCCGTTGAAACGGACGGACGGGGGTCCGCTCCCGTCCGCTCCGCTGCGCCACAGGCGGCGTCCACAGCCAGCACGTCAAAGTGTCCACCGTGCGCGTTGGGGATTCGCGAATCAGCGTCCAACCTCCCGGACATGAACGCCGCCGTCGCCCTCGCTGATCTGGAATCCCGCACCGGCGCCATTCCGGCTGACCACCCCGAGTGGCAGTACCTGAACCTGCTGCGCGACATCCTGCAGAATGGGGCGCAGCGCGACGACCGGACGGGCACCGGGACGCTGGGCGTGTTCGGCCGCCAGATGCGCTTCGACCTGTCCAAGGGCTTCCCGGTCCTGACCACCAAGAAGCTGCACCTGCGCTCGATCATCGTCGAGCTGCTGTGGTTCCTGCGCGGCGAGACCAACATCGGCTGGCTGAAGGAAAACGGCGTCAGCATCTGGGACGAATGGGCCAACGCCGAGGGCGAGCTGGGGCCGGTCTACGGCAAGCAGTGGCGCTCGTGGTCCGCCCCGGACGGCCGGGTCATCGACCAGATCGAGAAGCTGGTCCACGGGCTGAAGACCAATCCCAACGGCCGCCGCCACATCGTCTCGGCCTGGAACCCCGCCGACGTCGACGACATGGCCCTGCCGCCCTGCCACTGCCTGTTCCAGTTCTTCGTGGCCGACGGCAAGCTGAGCTGCCAGCTGTACCAGCGCAGCGCCGACGTCTTCCTGGGCGTGCCGTTCAACATCGCCAGCTACGCCCTGCTGACCCTGATGATGGCGCAGGTCGTGGGCCTGGAGCCCGGTGAGTTCGTGCACACCTTCGGCGACGCGCACCTGTACCTGAACCACATCGAGCAGGCCGAGCTGCAGCTGAGCCGCCAGCCCCTGCCCCTGCCGACGATGACCATCACGCCGAGGGACGACCTGTTCGCCTATCGGCTCGAGGACTTCGTGCTGGACGGCTACCAGCCCTGGCCGCACATCAAGGCGCCGGTCGCGGTCTGACCGCGCGCCCAATCCCGTCCATCCGTTCGTAGCGTTCACGGAGGCCTCCGGTGCCCGCCCTTCTCCTCGCCTCGCTTCTGGCTCTCGCCGCTCCGGTTCAGGACCCGCCCGCCCTGCCGGACGGCCTGTTCGTCCCGATCACGCCCAGCGACACGATCGAGAGCGTGACCGTGGGGCCGATCTTCGAGGCCTATTTCCTGTGCAGCGAGCACAAGGCCGGGACCCTGACCGTCACCGGAGACGCCCTGGGCGCCGACTGTCAGGTCCAGAGCTGGACCGAGGGCGACGGTCCTATGTTCGCCAAGCCCTACCGCACCGACGGCGCGACCAATGAGGACTGGTACGGCTGGGGCGCCGATGTGATCTCGCCCTTCGACGGCGTGGTGCTGGGGCTTCATGCGAACCCTGTCGCCAATACGCCCGGCGAAATGGGTCAGCCGCCCGCGGGCATGGTCCTGATCCGGCGCGAGGACGGCGTCACAGTGCTGCTGGCTCACGTCGATGCGCCCGTGGTGCGCGAGGGCGAGACGGTCCGGCGCGGGCAGAAGGTCGGGGTGGTCGGCAACAACGGCATGAGCCGCAATCCCCACATCCATATCGGCGCCTATCGCGGCACGACGCCGCTGCAGATCCGCTGGGACCTGACGGCGGAGGTGCAGTGATGGACCTGAAGGGCCTGCAGGACTCCGTCCTGCGTATCTCGGACATCTATGCGCGCGAACACGGCATCGACCGTGACAAGGCGGCGTCAGGCGACTGGGCGCTGCTGAAGGTGCAGGAGGAACTGGGCGAGTTGGTCGCCGAGCATCTGCGCGTCACGGACCGAGCGCGCGGCGCGGCCGATCACGACAAGCTGGGCGACGAGGCTGCCGACGTGCTGGGCATGCTGCTCATCTACTGCCGGGCCGCGGACATCGACATCGAGGCGGCGATGCGGCGGAAGTGGCTGCACTGGCTGGAAAAGACGCCAGCGCAGCCCTGATCCGTCAGGCCGTCGCCGGCGCGATCATCTTCATGCGGCGCAGATCATCGACCAGCGAATGAACCTGCTCGTCCGGCTCGACCTTGATGGTGTTCTTGCCCATCCCCATCGAGATGGTGGCGCGGTAGGCGACGACCTGGCCCTGGGCCACCGTGACCGGAACGATCTCGCGCTTGTTCTGGGCGGCGGCCAGACCGACGAAACCAAAGCTCAGCGCATGGGCGCCGGGGTCGACCTCCACGGCCGTGAACTGGGGCGACTTCAGCTGGCCCAGCAGGCGCTCGTCCAGCAGCACCTCCATGCCCGCCGCCTTGCCGACGAAGCCCTGGCGATGAACGATGATCAGAGCCTTGCCGGGCGACGGTTTGAGCGCCAGCACCGCCGCCTTCTGTTCTTCCGACGCGGCGGGCCCCGCCTTGGTCCCCTGCAGATTGGCCATGATGTAGCCGGTGAACAGGCCCGCGAAGAGCGGCACATACCAGGCGGCGAAGCCATGAAAGCCGATCAGTCCCAGGAGAACGCCGACCACCACCGTGACAACGAGGCCGGTGACGATGGCGGGAAGGTATTTGCGCATGCGGATCTCGCACTGAGAGGGATGTGGGCTCCGTGAAGCGGATGAGAATCTTGACCGTTCCCCGGCGGCCGACATGGACATCGGACAGGTCGCGCGGGCTGGAGTCGAAGACCGGCGTTCCTGCAACCTAGCGTCACCTTGAGACTCGGCGCACCGTCGCGATCGACCCCGCGCAAGGCGGGGCCGTAGCAACGGGGAGGTTGCCATGGTGAAGAAGTTTTCGGCCGAGTTCGTCGGCACGATGGTTCTGGTGCTGTTCGGGTGCGGGGCGGCGGTGCTGGGCGGGTTCGACCACGTAGGCCAGCTGGGCATCGCCCTGGCGTTCGGGCTCGCGATCGTGGCCATGGCCTACGGCATCGGGCCGGTGTCGGGGTGCCATGTGAACCCCGCGGTCAGCCTGGCCGCCTTCGTGGCCGGGCGGATGTCGCTGAAGGACATGGGCCTGTACTGGGTCGCGCAATTCCTGGGCGCGGTCGCCGGCGCGGTGATCATCGGCCTGATCGCCAAAACCGGTTTCACCAGTCTGGGGGCCAACGGTTTCGACGCTGGGTCGCCGGGCGGCTACGGCCTGCAGGCGGCGCTGATCTTCGAGGTCGTGGCCACGGCCATCTTCGTGGTGGTGATCCTGGGCGTCACTGGCGACAAGGGTCACGGCGCCTTCGCGGGACTGGCTATCGGCCTCACCCTGGCGGTGATCCACATCGTCGGTATCCAGGTGACGGGCGTCTCGGTCAATCCGGCGCGCAGCTTCGGCCCGGCCGTGCTGCAGGGCGGCGAGGCCCTGACGCAGGTCTGGGCCTTCTTCGTCGGGCCGGCCATCGGCGCGGTGATCGGCGCCCTGCTGTTCCGCTTCAAGGTGCTGGAACCGGCCGCCTGATGGCGTAAGAACGGGCGGCGGCCGCACCGGCCGCCGCCTGTTTCGTTCGAGGTTCGCTTGCCCCTGCCCATCATCGCCCTCGTCGTGGCCCGCGGCTCCAACGGCGTGATCGGCCGCGACGGCGACCTGCCGTGGCGGCTGCGTAGCGACCTGCAGCGGTTCAAGGCCATCACCATCGGCAAGCCCTGCATCATGGGCCGCAAGACCTGGGAGAGCCTGCCGTTGCGGCCCCTGCCCGGTCGGCTGAACGTGATCCTGACCCGCGACGAGGGTTGGGGCGACGACGGTCAGGCCAAGGGCGCGCTGGTCTGTCGGACGCTGGACGAGGCCATCGAGATCGCCCGCGAGACGGCCCAGGACGACGGCGTCGACGAGCTGTGCGTGATCGGCGGCGCGGGCCTGTTCGAGGCTGCCCTGCCCCGCGCCAAACGCCTCTACATCACCGAGGTCGACGCCGCGCCCGACGGCGACGTCCTGTTCCCGGCCTTCGACGAGAGCCAGTGGACGGAGGTCACATCCGAGGCGCATCCTGCGGGCGAGAAGGACGACCACGCGTTCGTCTTCCGCACCCTTGAAAGGCGCTGACCCATGCTGATCGTGACCACCAACGACGCCCCGGGCTATCGGGTCGTGAAGACCATCGGCGCCGTGCGCGGCATCACCGTGCGCCGTCAGCGACATGGTCGGCGGCCTGCAGTCGATGCTGGGCGGCCGCGTCGGCGCCTATGTGAAGCTGGCCGAGACCTCGCGGGCCGAAGCCCTGTCAGAACTGATCCAGCACGCCGAGCAGATGGGCGCCAACGGCATCCTGGCCATGCGCTACGACGCCAACGAGATCATGCCGGGCATCACCGAGGTGCTGGCCTACGGCACCGCCGTGGTGATCGAGCCGGAGTGACGCGGGCTTAGCTGAGCGTCAGCATGGCCTGACGTTCGAAGTCCATCAGTTCGTCGTGACGGCCGTCGCGGATCTTCTCGACCCAGCGGGGATCGGCCAGCAGCGCGCGGCCGACGGCGACGAGGTCGAACTCCTCGCGTTCCAGCCGTTCGATCAGCCCGTCCAGCGAGGCCGGCTTCGACCCCGCGCCGCCGAAGGCCGCGATGAACTCCCCGTCCAGCCCGACCGAGCCGACGGTGATGGTCGGCAGGCCGGTGACCTTCTTGGTCCAGCCGGCGAAATTCAGGTCCGAGCCTTCGAACTCCGGCTCCCAGAAGCGGCGCTGCGAACAGTGGAAGACATCCACCCCCGCCTCGGCCAGCGGCGACAGCCATTGCTCCAGCTCCGCCGGATCATGGGCGTTCTTGGCGTCATAGGCGCCGCCCTTCCATTGCGACAGGCGCAGGATCAGGGGCAGGTCGGGGCCAACGCCCTCGCGCACCGCCTTGACCACCTCGGCGCCGAAGCGCGAGCGCTCGCCGATGGTGGCCCCGCCCCACTGGTCGGTGCGGACGTTCAGGACGTTCCAGAAGAACTGGTCGATCAGATAGCTGTGGGCGCCGTGGATCTCGACCGCGTCGAAGCCGAGCTCTCGCGCGGCGCGGGCCGACCGGCCGAAGGCGGCGATGGTGTCGGCGATGTCCTCGTCGGTCATGGCCTCGTATTTCGGCTTGCCCAGGCCGGCCAGACCCGAAGGGCTGTCGACCTTGCCCAGCGGTTCCCACTCGGCGCCCTGCCCCCTGGCCGCGCCGACGTGCCAGATCTGCGGCGCGATCAAACCGCCGACGGCGTGGACCTCCTCGACGACCTTCTTCCATTCCGGCAGGGCCTCGCCGTGGAAGACCGGGACGGCGGCGTCGTTGCGGGCGGCGGGGCGTTCGACCACCGTGCCCTCGGTGACGATCAGGCCCACCCCGCCCTCGGCGCGGCGGCGATAGTAACCGGGCACGCCCTCGGACGGGACGCCGTTCGGCGAGAAGGAGCGGGTCATCGGCGCCATGACGATGCGGTTGGGCAGCGTCAGCCCCTTGATGGTGAAGGAACGGAACAGGGCGTCGACGGACATGGATCGGCTCTCGGGGAGACTGGAACCGGCAGGGTGGCGAATAAAGTTTCTTTTGGAAACCCTCAGAGCCCGAGTTTTTCACTCACCGCTTTCGCGACCTCTGCGAACCGCCGCGCCACCTCGCCTTCCGGATCGGTCAGCACGATCGGCGCTCCGGCGTCGCCGCCTGTACGCACGGCGGCGTCCAGCGGCACGTCGCCCAGGAAGGGTACGCCGAGGCGGGCGGCCTCGGCTTCGCCTCCGCCGCGCCCGAAGACGTCGCCGCTCATGTTTTCGATCAGGCCCAGGGTCGGAACGTTGACCTTCTGGAACAAGGCGTGGGCGCGGCGGGCGTCGGCCAGCGCCACCTCCTGCGGGGTGGTCACGATGACGGCCCCGTCCAGCGGCGTCTTCTGGATCAGGGTCAGCTGGATGTCGCCGGTGCCCGGCGGCAAGTCGACGACGAGGATGTCGAGCGGCGCCTCTTCCGTGCCCCAGCGGGTCTGGGTCAGCATCTGCGTCAGGGCCTGGGAGGCCATGGGGCCGCGCCAGACCATGGCGTCCTCGGCCTTGGTCAGCAGGCCGACCGACATGGCCTTCAGGCCCTGGGCGAGATGCGGCTGCATCATGCCGTCGACGTATTCCGGCTTGCCCGAGAGGCCGAGCATGGTCGGGATCGACGGGCCATGGACGTCGGCGTCCAGCAGGCCGACGGAGAGACCGCGCGCGGCTAGGGCGGCGGCCAGGTTGACCGAAACGGTGGACTTGCCGACCCCGCCCTTGCCGGAGGCGACGGCCAGGACGCGGCGGACGTGAGCCGGTCGATCCGTGGGGACCGGAGCCTTGGCGCGGGTCTGGTCGACGGCCTGGGGCGAGAGGGAGGCGGTGCGCACGGGCCGGGTCGCGGCGACGGCCTCGGCGGTCAGGACGACCGAGACGCGGGTCATGCCGGGCAGCGCCTTCAGGGCGGCCTCGGCGGCGTCGCGGACCGGGGCGTACAGCCGGGTGTCGCCCGCCGGGACCTCCATGACAAAGCCCGCGCGGTCCTCGGCGACGGTCAGTCCCTGCACCAGTCCGGCGGCCATCAGTCCCTGCCCCGACTTCGGGTCGAGGATGGCGTCGAGGGCGGCGATGACGGCGGCTTTGTCGGGCAAGGTGAAAGGTCCAGCGGGTTGCGGCTGCGGGGCCTGCGTTCTATCGCCGGACGACCCGCCCCGCGAGCCTCGAATTGTCCCACCCCTCCATCACTCTGATCGCCGGCCCCACCGCCTCGGGCAAGTCCGGGTTGGCGCTGGAGACCGCCGCGCGCACCGGGGCCGCGATCGTCAACGCCGACAGCCAGCAGCTCTACGCCGACCTGCGGGTGTTGAGCGCCCGGCCGTCCGAGGCCGACGAGGCGCAGGCGGAGCACCGGCTGTACGGCGTGGCTGACGCCGCCGAGGCCTGGTCCGTGGGCCGCTGGAGCCGGGCGGTCCTGTCGGTGCTGGCGGAGCTGGCGGATGCGGGCCGCCCAGCCCTGCTGGTCGGCGGCACAGGGCTGTATTTCACGGCCCTGACCAAGGGGTTGGCGGATATTCCCGACATCCCGCTGGAGGCGCGCGACGCCGCCGGAGAGGCGTTCGACGCCGAGGGCGAGGCCGCCTTCCGCCGTCGCCTGGCCGGACGGGATTCGCAGGCCGAGGCCCGCATCGAGAGCGGTGACCGACAGCGCCTGACCCGCGCCATGGCGGTGGTCGAGCACACCGGCAGGGCGCTCAGCGACTGGACCGCCGACACCACGCCCCTGCTGGCGCCCGGATCATGGACGGGGACGGTGGTCGAGCCGGATCGCGCGACGCTCTACGCCCACTGCGACCTGCGGGTCGGCCACATGGTCGAACAGGGCGCACTGGACGAGGTGCGGGCGTTGGTCGCGCGCGGCCTGTCGTCAGACCTGCCCGCCATGAAGGCCGTCGGGGTGCGCGAGTTCGCGGCGCATCTGACTGGCGAGACGACGCTGGAGGCTGCCATCGAGGCGACCCGGCAGGCCACGCGCAACTACGCCAAGCGCCAGTTGACCTGGTTCCGGAACCAGACGCCGGGGTGGACACGAATTCGACCCTGACGGCCTTCCCCGGCAACCAGCGTTCCGCCATGGTGGCGCCAGACCGACGGGGGGAAGTCCGATGATCCGCAAGACCGCGGCGACCATGATCATGGCTGGAACGATGGCCGCCGCCGGGGCGCAGGCCCAGACTCCGGCAGCGGAAAAGGCGCCCGCCGAAATACACCCGTATATCGGCATCGTCGCCTACGCGCCGGCGCTGCGGCCCGGAGGAACTTCCCTGACCGATCGGGAGGAGCCCGGCCTGCTGCGGCGAGCGATGCCGGATGGCGACATCCGTGACTGGATCGCCGAGACCGACCCGGTCGTGGAGCGTCTGAGGACGCCCGGCGCCCCGCGGGCGAACCCCGGGCTGCTGTTCGAGATCGGCGCCGACGGACGCGTGACCGGCTGCCGGATCGAAAACGGTGGAAATGATCCCTATTCGCCGGGGCTCTGCGAGCGGATGAGCGACCGGATGCGCTTTCGGCCTGCCCTGAATCTGGCGGGTGAGCGCGTCGCGGATCAGTATTTCTCCTACATCTGGTTCGCCCAGAGCGACCAGGCGCCCACCCGTGTCGTCAATCACCGAAGCCTGTCGCCCTCCCCGCCTCCTCCTCTGCCCCCCAGCGGCTGGCCGCTGTACTGGGGCTCGACCGACGTGGCGGTCACCGGCCTGGACCTGCTACCGGGCGGCGGGTCCGCGCCGGAGGCGGCGAGCGAGCCGTGGGCGGGCGTGATGCTGACACGACAGGACGACGGCCGGCTGACCTGCCACATCGCCGGATCGTCCGGCGACGGCCGCCTGAACGCCGACGCCTGCCGGGCGGCGCAACGGGCGCGCTACACCTTCCCAGGCGGCGTCCGTAACCGGGCGACGTTGCATTTCATCAGATCGGGCCGACGGGTCCTGGCGATCCTTCCGAAGCATGAGGAACCGACCCGGCCGGTCGTCACGGCCGAGGGCGCCGCCGCGATACGGGCCGGACTTCCGACGGAAGGCGATCCCGCCGCGCTCAGGCTACGGCTGGAGATCGATATGACGGGGCGAGCGACCCAGTGCCTTGTCATGGCCTCGTCCGGCATGGACGCGACCGATGTGGCCGCCTGCCGCCTGGCGCTGGACGGAACGCGATTTAATCCCGCCGAGGATGTGTTCGGCCGGCCCCGCGCGAGCGCGCTCTACAGCTGGTCGCCGGTTGCAGGGGCGGTTCTGCGCTAAGGTCGGCCCGGTCGCCGGCATCCTTATCGCTCTTGGAACCGCAAGCTCTTGAGCCTATATTCCCCCTGTTCGGTTTCGGCCGGACTATGGCGATAAACGTGCCTGTAATAAGCGGACCGGACCCGGGTGCGATTCCCGGCGGCTCCACCATTCTCTCCCGGTTATCAGCGGGTTAGTGCGGGGCCGACTAGCATCGACGGACGTGTAAAGAGGATTGCTTTCGCTCGTCCTGACCCACCGTATCGGGTCATTTTCTAACTGCGAACGATAACTTCGCTGGGGAATACGCCGTCGCCGCGTAATGCGGTTCCGGTAATTCCGAACTAAGTCCTCAGGGTTCAGATCCTGGGGCGGGGCCTGTCGGGAGCCTGGCAACAGAATCCCGGCGCTTATCCCCATCGAGATCGTTGAAAGTAGCGCCTTCGCGACGCGGTCGCCGCTTAACCCAGATTCCGGCTTTCGTCCGTGCTCCGGCGCGGTTAAACCCGGTGCCGAACAGCTGAGGCGCCCGATGGCCGAAGAGACGCCCCCCGTCGACGACATGCACTACGAGCAGCTCGCGCAGGACGCCCTGCGCGGCGTGATCCGCTCTGCGCTCGAGCGCGCGGCGCTGCCGGACGGCATTCCCGGCGCCCACCACTTCTATATCACCTTCAAGACCCGGGCCCCCGGCGTCAGCGTGCCCCCCGACATCCTCGCCAAATACCCGGACGAGATGACGGTGGTGCTCCAGCATCAGTACTGGGACCTGAAGGTCGAACCGACGAAATTCTCGGTCATGCTGAAGTTCGGCGGCATGCCCAAGGTGTTGGCCATGCCCTATGTGGCGGTCACCCGCTTCTACGACCCGTCCGTCCAGTTTCTGCTCCAGTTCGAGCCTCCCGCGACGATCGACGAGATCGCCGCCGAGGTGGCCTCCGCGCAGGTCGACGACGCGCCGGTGCCGCCGCTGGGCGGCGACGACGCGCCCAAGGTCGTTTCGCTGGATCAATTCCGCAAGAAGTGACCCCTTCCCCTCTCCGCCTCATCCGCTAACTTCGGCGGACTGGAACAGCGAGGGTTGCGCATGCTTCGGGGTTTGATCGTTCTGCTGTCCGGGCTGCTCATGCTCGCCGGACCGGCGGCCGCGCAAGCGCCCAGCCGCTTCGAGGGCTGGACCTCGGCGATTATCCAGGCCGACTGGCGCGATGGACGCGGCACGCCGATCGAGGCCTTCGACAACGCCCGGCGCGACCTGATCCGCGGCTTTCTCGACGCCGGTTTCAGCCGCGCCGACATGGTCGACTACTCGCTGCGCACCGACAGCCCGGCGACGGTGGTCACCGGCCTGCGCGAGGCCGCGGCGAAGACGACCCGCGGCTGCCTGATCTATTTCACCTCGCACGGCGCGCCCGACGGCATGGTGTTCGGCGACGCGCCCCGCATGGCGCCGGACATGATGGCCAATATGGTGCGCAACAGCTGCGGCGCGCGGCCGACCGTGGTGATCGTCTCGGCCTGCTATTCCGGCATCTTCGTCAACGCCCTGCAGGCGCCGAACCGGATGGTGCTGACCGCGGCTCGGCGCGACCGGCCCTCGTTCGGCTGCGGCGCCGATGAGCGCTATCCGTGGTTCGACGGCTGCGTGCTGGAAAGCCTGCCGGCCGCCACCGACTTCCTCTCGCTGGCCTCCGCGACCCGCGCCTGCGTCAGCCGCAAGGAGCAGGAGGCGAAGGTCGATCACCCTTCCGAGCCGCAGCTGTTCGTCGGGGCGGACATGCAGATGCGGCTGCCGACGCTGCGCTTCAACCGACCGGTCGGATGAGCCTCACCACGGACAGCGAAGGCTGGTCGGCCGGCGCCTGTCACTGCGGCGCGGTGCGATTCCGCGTGCGGCTGAGCGAAGGGCTGGCGAGTGCGCGGCGATGTGACTGCTCGTTCTGCAGGATGCGCGGCGCGGTCGCCCTCACCGCCGGCCTCGGTGGCCTGGAGGTGCTCGAGGGCGAAGACGTCCTGACCGAGTATCGGTTCAACACCGGGACGGCGCGGCACTATTTCTGTTCGATCTGCGGCATCTACACTCACCATCGCCGGCGTTCGAACCCGAACGAGTATGGCGTGAACGCCGCCTGCCTCGGCGTCAGTCCATTTGAGTTCGCCGAGATCCGGTCAACGACGGCGTTCATCATCCCAGCGATGGCGGAAACGCGAACGGGATCGTGGGCGTGTTGAGATTCGAACCGGCGTCGGACTAGGCCCTCGGAAACACCCGGATCGTGATGCGCTCGCGCTCGCCTTCGTGGCGTTCGACCAGCAGGCGGGCGACCTGGCTGTCGTCGTGGAACAGATAGCCCTTGATGGCGTCCAGCAGCGCCTTGGCCAGGTTGTCCAGGTCCATCCACGGCGGGTCGCCGACGTGCTCCATGGCGATCTCGACGACGTAGTCGCCCCAGGACGGACGCGAGGTCCACTCCTTGCGCATGAACTCATAGACCAGCGGCTTGTAGTATTTGGCCTGGGTGGTCAGGCCCTCGACGGTGATCTCGACCACGCCGTCCAGTTCACGCGCCCGAACCTTGCCGGTCCCGATCCAGCCGGCGGTCACGGGCGGCACTGCGCCGGGACTTCGCCCTCGATGCGGGCCGAGCGGATGACGACTGGCGGGGTCAGCTGTTCCTCGCCGTTCGCCGCGGACATCTGGATGCGGCGCGCCACGTCCAGTCCCTCGACCAGATGACCGAAGGCGGCGAAGCCCTGGCCGTCCGGATTGCGCCCGCCGCCGAAGTCGAGCGCGGGCGTGTCCTGCGTCACGATGAAGAAGCTGGACGTCGCGGTGTCCGGCCCGTCGCGGGCCATGGAGACGACGCCGGCGACGTGGCGCAGGCCGGTGTCGCGGGTGCGCTCCAGAGGGATGGGCGGGCGCGAATCGTCGTCCGAACCGCGTGGGGTGGCGGCCTGGATGACGTCGATCGGATGGGGATTGGCGTTGGTCTGGCGCACCACGGTGCGGAAGAAGCTTCCCTCGTCGTAGTCGCCGTCGGTGACGTAGGCGAGGAAGTTGCAGGTCGACAGCGGCGCCTTGTCGAGGTCGAGCGCCAGCACCATCCGCCCGGCGTCGGTTTCGAGCACGACCCGCGGCTGTTCCGCGCCGGTCGCCGTGGTCGCGCAGGCCGCGAGCGCCAACATGCCCATGACCGTCGCCATCCTGTTCCGCATCACCGACCTCCTCCGCCTTGTCCGCGCGCGTGCTCGTGCTACACCGCCGCGCATCCTCCCGCCACGCCTGAAGAGCCCCTCCGCCATGACCCACCGCATCGAAACCGACACCTTCGGCCCGATCGAGGTTCAGTCTGATCGGTATTGGGGCGCGCAGGCCGAGCGGTCGCTGGGGAACTTCAAGATCGGCTGGGAGAAGCAGCCGCTGCCGATCGTCCGCGCCCTGGGCATCGTTAAGCGCGCCGCCGCCGAGACCAACATGGCGCTGGGCAAGCTGGACCCGGCCATCGGCAAGGCCATCGTCGACGCCGCCAACGAGGTCATCGACGGCAAGCTGAACGATCACTTCCCGCTGGTCGTCTGGCAGACGGGCTCGGGCACCCAGTCGAACATGAACGCCAACGAGGTGATCTCGAACCGCGCCATCGAGATGCTGGGCGGCGAGATGGGCTCCAAAAAGCCCGTTCATCCCAACGACCACGTCAACATGAGCCAGTCGTCGAACGACACCTATCCGACGGCTATGCACGTGGCCTGCGCGGAACAGGTGGTGCGTGACCTGATCCCGGCGCTGAAACACCTGCACACGGCCCTGAAGGCCAAGTCGGACGCCTGGCAGGGCATCATCAAGATCGGCCGCACCCACACCCAGGACGCCACCCCGCTGACGTTGGGCCAGGAGTTCGGCGGCTACACCCAGCAGGTCGCCAACGGCATCGAACGGATCGAGCAGACCCTGCCCAAGCTGATGGAGCTGGCCCAGGGCGGCACCGCCGTCGGCACCGGCCTGAACGCCCCCGTCGACTTCGCTGAAAAGGTCGCCGAGCAAATCGCCGGCATCACCGGCCTGCCCTTCGTCACCGCCCCGAACAAGTTCGAGGCCCTGGCCGCCCACGACGCCATGGTCTTCAGCCACGGCGCGATCAACACGGTCGCCGCGTCGCTGTTCAAGATCGCCAACGACATCCGCTTCCTGGGCTCCGGTCCGCGTTCGGGCCTGGGCGAACTGGCCCTGCCGGAGAACGAGCCGGGCTCTTCGATCATGCCGGGCAAGGTCAACCCGACCCAGTGCGAGGCCCTGACGCAGGTCTGCGTCCAGGTGTTCGGCAACCACGCCGCCGTCACCTTCGCCGGCTCGCAGGGGCATTTCGAGCTGAACGTCTTCAATCCGGTGATGGCCTACAACTTCCTGCAGTCCGTGCGCCTGATGGCCGATGCGGCGATCAGCTTCACCGACAACTGCGTGGTCGGGATCGAGCCGCGCGAGGACAACATCAAGCGGGGTCTCGAGAACTCGCTGATGCTGGTCACGGCACTGAACGGCAAGCTGGGCTACGACATCTGCGCCAAGATCGCCAAGACGGCGCACAAGAACGGCACCACCCTGCGCGAGGAAACGGTCGGCGGCGGCTATCTGACGAACGAGGAGTTCGACCAGTACGTCCGTCCCGAGAAGATGATCTCGCCGGGCTGATGGATCGGGAAGCTTTCGAGCGCGACGGAGCCCTGCACGCCGGACGGCGGCTGGATGATGACGCGCTCGACGCTCTTCGCGGACTGGCGGACGCTCGCGTCGGATCGCGACCGGGCGCCCGCCTCGCGAACGAGCCGTCTCTGGATCGGCTGCTCGCAATCGACGGCTCCATCGGCGAGGTCGCGGCGGCCCTGACCTCGACCGCGGCCCGGCCGGTCCGGGCCGTGATGTTCGACAAGACGCCCGACGCGAACTGGAGCGTGGCCTGGCATCAGGATCGCACCCTGCCCGTTCGCGCACGGGTCGAGGTCGACGGCTTCGGCCCCTGGTCGACCAAGGACGGCCTGTTGCATGTCGCGCCGCCGTTCGAGGTGCTGGCCTGCATGATCACCCTACGGGTCCATCTCGATGCGGTGGACGCCGACAATGCGCCGCTGCGGATCGCGCTCGAATCCCACCGGCTGGGACGCGTGGCGGCGCTGGATGCGGAACGACGGGCCGGTCAAGCGACCCAGAGGACCTGCCTGGCCGCAGCCGGCGACATCTGGGCTTACCGCACCCCCATCCTGCACGCCTCAGACCCCTCCGCGCGGCCAGGACGGCGGCGCGTGCTCCAGGTCGACTATGCGGACTTCGACCTGCCCGGCGGACTGGAATGGAGCGGAACGGCATGACCGCCCTGGACCGCCCCTACTGGATCGAGGCGCGGCTGGAGCGGCGCGAGGGCTGGGACGACGGCGTCTATCCGTTCAACCTGCCCGCGGTGAGAGCCACGGACGTGTTGACCTTCCATCCGCGGGTGACCTTCCTGATCGGTGAGAACGGATCAGGCAAGTCGACCCTGGTCGAGGCGCTGGCCGTGGCCTGGGGTTTCAACGCCGAGGGCGGTTCAAAGAATTTCGGCTTCAGCACGCGCGGATCGCATTCCCCGCTGCACCGGTTCGTCCGCCCCGTCCGACAGGCGGCGCGACCGACCGACGGCTATTTCCTGCGCGCGGAGAGCTATTTCAACGTCGCGACGGAGATCGAACGGTTGGATAGTGAGCCGGCTCCTGCGCCCCGGATCATCGATTCACATGGCGGCGTATCGCTTCACGAACAGTCGCATGGCGAGAGCTTCTTCGCCCTGTTCGAACACCGATTTCGTGGCAACGGCCTGTACATCATGGACGAGCCCGAAGCGGCGCTCTCGCCGTCACGGCAGTTGTCGTTCCTGGCCCGGCTGCATCAGCTGGTTCAGGACGGGTCGCAGTTCATCATCGCCACCCATTCGCCGATCCTGCTCGGCTATCCGGACGCGTGGATCTACCAGGCCTCCGCGCACGGCCTGGACCGCGTCGAGTACGAGGACACCGAGCCCTACACGGTCACCAAGGGCTTCCTGAACCGGCGGGAGACTTATCTGGACGTGCTGCTGACGGAAGACTGACCCAGCTCAGGGGAAGGTCTTCAGCGCGTAGTCGATCATGTTGACCAGATAGGAGCCGCCGGCGGCGTTGTGTCCGGGTTCGATGAAATGGCCGGGCTCCGGCTTGTTGCGACGACCGTTGACCACGGCCGCGACGCGCGGGGCCGGCTCGTTCTGGAACCAGGTGAAGATCGGTCCGCCCGAATGACCGCTTTCAAGGTCAAAGGTGTGGACCATGTTGGAGGCCTTGATCACTGCGCCGTTCGGAAGCCGGAAGTCCGTCGTCTTGGGCTCGATGATCACCGGGTTGCTGTCCGGCCCCTGCCAGGTGGGGCGGCCATAGGTAAGAGGCAGCGGAACCTGATCATCCAGTCTCGGGTATCCGACGTGGCTCCACATGGCCTTGCCGTTCCACTCCTTGTTCCAGCCCGTGAAGCCGAACCAGCCCACGGCCTTGCCGACGGGCTCGGCCAGGATCAGGACAGCCAGATCCAGGGGGCGCGCATTAACCGGTCCCCCGGTGTGGGCGTCCACCACCCCCACAGGCGCGAACGGCGACGGCAGATAGGGCATGGCGGTCACCACCTTGGCCACCGGGATGTCCCCGAAGGGCGTCACCGGCCCCTGGCCGTCCTGATAGCCGGGCGCGAAGAACATCGGCTTGTTGTGCGCGTCGTATCGCAGATCCGGCGCCTTGGGATTCGGGCTGATATCGATCCACGGCACCGCGTGGGATGCCGTCAGGACATGCCGTGGACCGACCAGAACGCCGGTCGCGTGGTCATTATCCCCCGGGATTCGCGAGCGGCCGATGGCGGCCCACGGGAAGCGCCGGTCAGTCAGGAAGCGGCGGTTGTCGGGTCCGACGTTCCCTTCCCAGTTCACGTGTTTGAGGCCGTCTCCGAGGCTGGGCGTCTTGCTGACCGGCGCGTTCGGCGGAACATAACCGGGGCGCAGGACCACCTCGGCCTGGATGCCCATCTCCGGCGTCCAAAGGATGGTGGCGTCGTCGTCCAACCGGGTTTCAATGCTGTCTGTCATCTTTCCCTCCCTGATGCAGGCCTGCATCAAGGGTTGAGAGAACGATGTTCAACAACCCACGGAATCTGACGGCGCTCGATCAGGGCTTGTCGCGGATCGTGCGGCCCACGGGCGCGAGGGCCAGCTTGGCCAGTTCCAGGTCCTTGAGGGCGAACGGGATGCCGATGATGGTGATGAACTCGGCCACCGCGATCAGCAGGTGCGACAGGGCGATGTACCAGCCCGCCACCAGGAACCAGATCACGTTCAGCACCACGCCGAGGCCGCCGGCGACGGGGTTCACGTTGTCCTGCCAGACCACTTCGCGGCCGAACGGCCAGAAGCTGTAGCTGGCCATCCGCCAGGCGGCGAAGGTCCACGGCAGACCAACGATGGTCAGGGCCAGGATCGCGCCACCGAACAGCCAGAGCAGACCGGACAGCCAGCCGCCGAAGATGAACCAGAGGATGTTGAGGAGCAGACGGATCATACCCTCAACATAGGCCAACGGCCCGCCGGGAACAGCGGGCCGCGCGTGAATTCGGGGTAACCCGGTGGATGGCTAGTGCGGCTTCTCGGTCCAGCGGGCCTTGGCCTCGTCCTTCGTCACATTCAGGTGGACGTGCTCGTCGACATGGTCGACCCAGCTGACCGGGATCATGTGGTGTTTGAAGCCGCCGGCGAGGTCCAGCTTGGCCAGTTCGATCTGGTCGCCGACGACGTGATCGACACGACCGACATGCTCACCGTCGGACCCGACCACTTCTAGGTGTTCGCGGATTTGCGAGGCGTCTACCATGGGAATCTCCTCAGACTGTGGGGTCTGGGAAACCACCCGATAGGCATCGGGTTGCATCACGGAGGTCGTCATGGGCGAGGTCGTGAACCTGAACCGGGTCCGCAAGGACCGGGCGAAGGCCGAGGCGAAAACCGCCGCCGCCGCCAATCGCGCCGCCCACGGGCGCTCGAAGGCGGACAAGACCAAGGCGGAAAAGGAACGGACGCGCGCCGAACGGCTTCTGGACGGATCCAAGCTGGAGGATTGAGATGGGCGGCTATGCCCCGCACACCCGCGCCGGCCTGATCGCCCTGATCGCCATGCGCCGGGTCACGGCCGAGAAGATCCGGCGCGAAAAGCTGGCGGCGGCCAAGACCCCTGCCGAGGCCGCGCCCCTGGTCGAGGCTGACCGGCGCCAGAAGAAGGCGGGCTGGTTCCGCCGTTAGATTTTCTTAGGCGCCCGGATCAGCAGCGCCTGTCCCGACAGCACCAGCAGCAGGCCGGCCAGGGCGGTCCAGCCGAAGCGTGCGCCCTCGAAGGTGACCGACACCAGCATGGCGATGGGCGGGGTCAGGGCCGAGATGTAGCTGGCCATGGCGTAGCCGAGGGTGCGGGCGATGGTGAAGTACAGGCCGAAGGCGATCACCGAACCGAACAGCGACAGGTAAAGCAGCGAGCCGATGTAGGTCGGGTTCAGATCGATGCTGAACTTCACCCCCGTCGCCAGGCCGAAGAGCACCAGCAGGCCAGTGCCGTAGGCCATGGCCCAGGCGGTCGAGGGAATGGCCGCCGAGCCGTGCTGCTGCCCCTTCCACGCGAAGAAATTGCCGAAGGCCGAGGCCGTGGTGGCGACCAGGGCCAACCCGACCCCAACCGCCGCCCCGTGGTCGAAGCCGGCGCCCAGCACCTCTCCACCCGACAGCACCGCCACCCCGATGAGACCCAGGACCGCCCCGCCCCACGAGGCCGCGGCGGCCTTCTGGCGGGCGATCAGGCGGAACAGCACCAGGTTGATGAAGGTCAGGGAGGCGAAGGTCACCGCCACGATGGCCGAGGCGACATGGGTCTCGGCGGCATAGGTGAAGCTGTAGCTGACCGAGAAGGCGAACGCCCCCTGCCCCAGCGCGGCCAGGTGTTGGGCGTGGGTCAGCTTCAGGTTCTGGCGGAAGATCAGGCAGCCGACGAACAGCACCGCCGAGGCCAGGCCGAAACGCCACACGATCGAGGCTAGCAGCGCGGTCGATCCCATCTGCAGGGTGATGGCGTACCAGGTCGTGCCCCAGATCATCGCGCAGATGATGACCCCGCCGATCCCCAGCAGGGTGGTCCGGGACAGGCGCGGACGCGAGACGGGGGCTTCAGTCGGAGCGGTCATGACTTGCAGATGAACCCCGCCGGGGTTCGGGCACAAGCCGGGTTATCGGCGATCCGACATAAGGCCTGCTTGTCCGTGCCGACGCGGGCTCAGGCGCGCAGCTTCAGCGCCTGCCGCGCCTCGGCCGGGACAGCGTGATAGGCGCCCGCCGGGCGGATATTCAGCCCTGCGCGGGCCTCGTCCAGCGGGCGGGCGAACAGGATCTCGTAATCCAGCCCCGGCAGCCAGCGCGCGGCGCGGCCGTTGCGGTACGCCTGCCAGACGGCGCGGCGGGCCGGAATGGAGCGGTTCTCGCGCTGGATCTCGCGCGCCGCGCCCCAGCCGATGAAGGCGAAGCCGAGGTTGTGGGTCTGGGCGTAGGAGAAGGCCACCACGCAGGCCTCGCCAAGCGCGTCGGTCTCATAGCCCGTCAGCACGTGCCAGATGTCGTGCACGTCGCGCAGGCGGCGCGAGTACCAGATGACCGGATGCTCGGCGTCGGCCAGGGGCGCGACCTTGCGCGCCTCGTCGGCCAGCCCCTCGGCGGTGAAGCCCCGCGCCTCGCGAAATTCCCGGTAGGCGGCGCCGACGGTGCCGGGGCCGAAGCGGGCCAGCCACTGGGGATCGTCGAGCCGGTGCGCCAATTCCTCGCGCAGGAAGGCCTGGCGGCCGCCCTCCATGGTCTTGAGCATGCGGTTGTAGCCGCGTCCGATCGAGCCGCCGGAGAGGGCGCGCATGATCTCGAACACCTGGGCGGTGTCCTCCTTGTCGCGGATCAGGCGGCGGAAGGCCCGCAGGGCCGTCAGCGGCTCCAGCCGTTGCGGCTTGAATTCATCGAAGTCGGCGGCGGCGGTCATGGCGCGTTCCGGTGAAGAGCGGCGGCACCATACCGCGATCCGGGCCCCGGGTGAACGGCGATAAGCAACCCCGAAGTCCCGAATGTGTTAAGCTTGCTGACTTTGGACGGAGAATTTCCATGCGCCGCGCCCTGCTCGCCCTGCCCCTGGCTCTTGTCGCCCTGGCCGCCTGTTCCACCACCTCCGGCGGCGGCGGGACCACGACGGTGGAGGTGAACGCCAGCTACCGGGAGCGCATCCTGCTGCCGCCGGGGCATGTGCTGACCGTCAGCGTCCAGGACGTCAGCCTGATGGATGCTCCGTCGGTGACGATGGCCGAGGTCCGCAAGCCGCTGGAAGGCCGGGGTCCGCCCTATGCGGTCAGTCTGCAGGTGCCGACCGCCCGCATCGACGCACGTCATACCTATGCGGTGCAGGCCCAGATCCGTGACCAGGCCGGCGCGCTGCGCTTCGTCACGGACACCCAGCACAGGGTCCTGACCAATGGCGCGCCCAACAACGTCGATGTGGTGATGGTCGCCGTCCGCTGATCCGAACGACGGAGCCGCCGCTTCGGGTTGATCGGCGGCGGCTTCACCTTAGAGATGGCGCGATCCGGCCCTGCCGCCGCCCCCGGACCCCGCCATGCTCAAGAAGCGCTCCATCTCCCTGTCCGGCCACGCCACCTCAGTGGCGCTGGAGGCCGAATTCTGGACCGTGCTGGACAGCGTCGGCGCGACGCTGGGACTGTCGCACGCGGGCCTGATGAAGCGGATCGACGAGACCCGCGGACGCACGCCGCTGGCCTCGGCCTGCCGCCTGCTGGCCCTGGCCTGGGCGGGCGGCGACCGATCTTTCGCCGGTCAGGTTTCGACCGATTGACAACCGCCATGGCGAGCGCATCGTCGGTTCTTCTTCAAGGAGCCCCGATGTGGCTGTCCAGTTCGACAAAAACCTGCTGCCGCCCGCCATCTTCGGGGGTCTGATCGCCATCGGACTGATCGGCGCGGGAGCCTTCATCGGCTCCGGCGTGGTCAACGCCCAGGTCGGCAACCGGCAGGTCACCGTGCGCGGCGTGGCCGAGCGGAACGTGGTCGCCGACCTCGCCGTCCTGACCCTCAGCTTCAAGGCCGCCAACGACGACCTGCCGACCGCCCAGGCCCAGATCGACCGCGATCTGGCGGTGGTGCGCACCTTCCTGCGGACCCAGGGCTATCCGGACACGGCCGTCTCCATCGGCCGCATGCAGGTCACCGACACCAAGGCGCGCGAGTACGGATCGTCCGAGAACCTGGTCCGCTACATCGTCTCCCAGAGCGTGACGGTGCGGACCAACGACGTGCAGCGGGTGGCGACCACCGAACGGGCGTTGAACGATCTGGTGCGCCAGGGCGTGCAGCTGGACTTCGCCGCGCCGAACTACGTCTTCACCAAGCTGAACGACGTGCGGCCCTCGATGATCGCCGAAGCCACCGCCTCGGCCCGGTCGGGCGCCGAACAGTTCGCCAAGGATTCCGGCGCGCCGCTGGGGCCGATCCGGCAGGCGACCCAGGGTTCGTTCGAAATTCTGGCCCGCGAGGACATCGACACGGAATCGACTTCGCTGGACAAGCGGGTGCGCGTCGTCGCGACGGTGACCTACCAGTTGCGCTGATCAACCGACCGGCGCGGGCGCGGGCTGGGGAGACGGCACCGACGGCGGTTCGACTGGCGGCGGGGCCGGCAGGTCCGGCAGTCTCGGCGCGTCGGGCAGCGTCGGACGCGGCACATCAACATTGATCTCGACGTCGGGCCTCGTGGGCGCCTCGACGCCCCCGCCCCGCGTCAGCAAGACGACGCCGATGATGATCACCACCACGACCAGACCGCCGACGAGGAAGCCGATGAAGCCGGCGCCGCTGCTGGTGTTCTCGGCCATGCGCCGATCCTTCCCTGATTGGCCCTGTCCGGGAAGAAACGAGGGCGTGGCCGTCGCGGTTCCGGGCGCGCCCGTTCGCGACGGCTGACAAGCGGCTCCGGTCTCCTTATGTTCTCCCGGTTCCCATGACCGATTCCGCTCCCCCCCGCATTTCCGACCTCGCCCGCGCGCACGGCCCCGGCGGCCTCGCGCCCTCGGCCGCGCCCGACTATCTGAAGGGGCTGAATCCCGAGCAGCGCGACGCGGTGGAGACCACCGAAGGGCCGGTGCTGGTTCTGGCCGGCGCGGGCACGGGCAAGACGCGGGTGCTGACCACCCGGCTGGCGCACATCCTGGCCACGGGCCGGGCCAAGCCGTGGGAACTGCTGGTCGTCACCTTCACGAACAAGGCCGCGCGCGAGATGCGCGAGCGGATCACCCACCTGATCGGGCCTTCGGCCGAGGGCCTGCGTTGGCTGGGCACCTTCCACTCGGTCGCGGCCCAGATCCTGCGCCGGCACGCCGAGCTGGTGGGGCTGAAATCGACCTTCACCATCCTGGACACCGACGATCAGGAGCGGGTGTGCAAACAGCTGCTCGAGGCGGCCAACCTCGACACCAAGCGCTGGACGCCCAAGTCGCTGAACAACCTGATCGACCACTGGAAGAACCGCGGCTGGACGCCGGACAAGCTGCCGCCCAGCGAAGACTTCGCCAACGGCAAGGGCCATGCCCTGTACGCCGCCTATCAGGCCCGGCTGGCGTCGCTGAACGCCTGCGACTTCGGCGACCTGCTGCTGCACAACCTCACGATCCTGTCCAAGCACGCGGATATCGCTGAGGAATATCGCCGCCGCTTCCGCTACATCCTGGTCGATGAATACCAGGACACCAACGTGGCCCAGTATCTGTGGCTGCGCCTGCTGACCTCTTCGACCGGCAACGTCTGCTGCGTCGGCGACGACGACCAGTCGATCTACGGCTGGCGGGGCGCGGAGGTGGACAACATCCTGCGCTTCGAGCGGGACTTCCCCGGCGCCAAGGTCATCCGGCTGGAGCGCAACTATCGCTCGACCCACCACATCCTCGGCGCCGCCTCGGGCCTGATCGCCGCCAACCGCAGCCGTCTGGGCAAGACCCTGTGGACCGAGGACAAGACCGGCGACAAGGTCCGGGTGCGCGGCGTCTGGGACGGCGAGGCCGAGGCCCGGCTGATCGCCGACGAGATCGAGACCGCCCGCAAGCAGGGCATCGCCTACAAGGACATGGCGGTGCTGGTGCGCGCCTCGTTCCAGATGCGGGCGTTCGAAGAACGCTTCGTCATGCTGGCCGTGCCCTACACCGTCATCGGCGGGCCGCGCTTCTTCGAACGGGCCGAGATCCGCGACGCCCACGCCTATCTGCGCCTGATCCTGAGCGAGGACGACGATCTGGCCTTCGAGCGGATCGTCAATGTGCCCAAGCGCGGACTGGGCGACACCAGCGTGCAGAAGGTGCTGCAGATCGCGCGCGAGAACGGCGTCCCGGCCCTGACGGCGGTGCGCGCCCTGATCGGTTCGGACGAGCTTCAGGCGCGCACGCGCACGGCCTTCTCCAACTTCATCCGCGACATCGACCGCTGGCGCGCCCTGGCCCAGACCACCAGCCACTGGGAGCTGACCGAGGCCGTTCTGGAAGAGAGCGGCTACACCGACATGCAGAAGGCTGATCGGGCGACCGGGCAGACGCGGCTCGACAACCTCAAAGAGCTGACGCAGTCGATGCAGCAGTTCGACGGTCTGACCGCCTATCTCGAGCACGTCTCGCTGGTCATGGACCTGGACCGGGGCGAAGCTGCGGACTCGGTGCAGATCATGACCCTTCACGGAGCCAAGGGGCTGGAGTTCCCGCTGGTCTTCCTGCCCGGCTGGGAGGAAGGCGTCTTCCCCAGCCAGCGCAGCATCGACGAGAAGGGCGAGAAGGGCCTCGAGGAGGAGCGCCGTCTGGCCTATGTCGGCGTCACCCGCGCCAAGTCCGACGCCCGTATCTCGTTCGCCGCCAACCGGCTGGTCTACGGCCGCTGGACCTCGCAGCTGCCCAGCCGCTTCGTCGACGAACTGCCCATCGACCACGTCGATCCGCAGTCGGACACCGGCTACTACGGCGCCTCGGGCGGGATGAAGGAAGCCAAGTCCCGCTGGGACGAGATGCCGACCTTCGGCAGCGGCTATTCCTCGCCCGGCTGGAAGCGGGCTCAGTCGTTCACGGCCGCGCGCGCGCCGGCGGCCAGGCCCGCCCGCCACACCCTGATCGAGGGCGACGGCCGGCTGGTCGCCACCGCCGATCCGAAGGCCGGGTCAGGCTGGAGCAAGGGCGACCGCGTCTTCCACCAGAAGTTCGGCTACGGCGCCGTCATCGGGATCGAGGGCAACAAACTGCTGGTCGCCTTCGAGAAGGCGGGCGAGAAGAAGGTGATCGACACGTTCGTGGAGAAGGCTTGATGCGCCGCAGGGGGTTGCTGACGACCGTTGTCGCCTTCGCCACCCTGTTGTTGTCCGCACCCGCCGCCATGGCGGCCTGCGAGCGCTATCCCACAGTGGCGGAAGCAGTCACCGAGGCCGACTATGTCTTCGTCGCCCAGGTCACAGCCGGGCGGATGGACCTGTCGACCGCCGAGCCCGGAGAGTTCGACGGCGTCGAGTACACCGTGCGGTCGCTGAGAGCCTTCAAGGGCGACCCGCCGGACGACTTGCTGCTGTACAGCGAGAACAGCAGCGGGCGGTTTCCGATGGCGATCACCGGTTGGTATCTGCTCTTCGTCAATGCCCCCTACGCCCAAGGCTTCGCCACGCCGCCCCGTGTCGAACGAGCCGTCAGCATCTGCGGTCCCTCCTTCGCCCTGAACACGGTCCCCCTGGCGCTTCAATCGCCCCCGACGGACCTGAGTTTCGACCAGTTGATGGCCTTCGCGCCGCCGATCACCGCCCTTGTCGAGCGCGCCGAGGGTTGCACGCATTTCGCGGGCGAGGAGCCCTATGACGAGGCGCGCCGGGCCCAGATCGAGGACGCGCTCACCGATCTGCGCTGCGAGACCCTGGAGCAGGAAGTCGCCGGAACGCGGGCGCGGTTCGACGGCGCGCCTGAGGCGCAGGCGCGGCTGGACAGAGCGATGCAGGGCGACACGGCCACGCCATGATCACCCGCCGCACGGTCCTCGCAGCCTCGGCCGCCGTCGCGGCGACCCCCGCCCTGCCCGTGCTTTCAGCCACCCCGCCCACCGGCTTCGTGCAGCGCGAGGGAACCCAGCTGACCCTCGACGGCAAGCCCTATCGCTTCGTCGGCGCCAACCTCTGGTACGCGGCCTGGATCGGGCATGAGGACCGGCTGGCGCGGGAGTTGGATGCGCTGGCGTCGGACGGGGTGACCAACCTGCGCATCGCCGCCTCGGCCGAGCTGTCGCCGCTGAAGAACTCGGTGCGCCCGGCCTTTCATGACCAGGACGGCCGGTATGACGAGGCTCTGCTGACCGGGCTGGATCACGCCCTGGCCGGGATCGGCGCGCGCGGCATGAAGGCGGTGCTCTACCTGACCAATTTCTGGGAATGGTCAGGCGGGATGGCGGCCTATCTGCAGTGGACCAACGGCGGCCATTACGTCGACGCCAACGACCCGGCCCATCCGTGGCCCGAGTTCCCGGACTTCGTCTCCGGATTCTACCGCAGCCCCGAGGCCGTCGCCCGCTACCACGCTCATGTCCGCCGCATTGTCGGGCGGGTGAACACGGTGACCGGCATGCCCTATGCCGAGGACCCGGCCATCATGGCCTGGCAACTGGCCAACGAGCCGCGCCCCGGTGGAAGCGGCGCCGTCGTCGACGGCGTTCTGCCCGACTTCCAAGACTGGATCGTCTCGAGCGCGCGCCTGATCAAGACGCTGACGCCGAACCATCTGGTCTCCACCGGAAGCGAAGGGCTGATGGGATCGATGGAGCGGCCCGGCCTGGTGCTGTCATCCCAGGCGGACGACGCCGTCGACTACCACACCGCCCATGTCTGGCCCGCCAATTGGAACTGGCTGGACCGCGCCGACATGGCCGGCACCCACGCCCGCGCCCTGTCGCTGGCTTCGGACTACGTCGCCCGCCACGTCGAGTTGGCGACACAGGCCGGCAAGCCGCTGGTGGTCGAGGAGTTCGGCTATCCGCGCAACGGCGACGTCTATGGCCTGGATGTCTCGACCGGCATGCGCGACGACCTCTACGCCATGATCCAGGACGCGGTGATCGCCAGCGCGCGCAAGGGCGGTCCCCTGGTCGGCTCCAACTTCTGGGCGTGGAACGGCCAGGGTCGCGCCCGACATCCCGATTTCCGCTTCCGGAGCGGCGACACCGCCTTCCTGGGCGATCCGCCGCACGAACCGCAGGGCTGGTACGGCGTGTTCGACGAAGACCGCTCGACCCGCCAGGTCATCCGCTCACGCGCCGCGGCGCTGGCCGGGATCTAGGGCTTGGCCCTCGCGCCGGCGGAGGGGACGACGACGACCGGCGGCGCTGCCGGGCACTCCATCCGCGCGCACAGCTGACGCCGCATCTCTTCCTGCATGATCGGCTGAAAGCGCTGCATCATCTCGCCGGACTGCCGGGACAGAACGACCGTCTTGGCCATCAACGAGCGACCGACCGGGCTTTCGTAGAAGGCGACCAACTGCTCGAGTTCCTCGAGCGTGAACGCCTCCGCATAGATCTCGATGTTCGCATCGACCATCTGCGGCAAGACGTTCCCAAACGCCTCCAGCACCGCTTCCCGCATGACCGGAATCTTGTCCTCCGGGAGCCGGCTGCTCTCCGTCATCGACACCATCATGGATTCCATCATGACGTTCATCAGCTTGTCGAATTGGATGGCCTCGAAATACCGCCGGACCAACGCGGCCTTGGCCTGCTGTTCGGCGCCCTGAGCGGCGGCCGGCGCTTGCGGAGCGGTCTGGGCGGCGACAGGCGCCGCGGCGCCGAAGAAGGCGACCGCCGCGAGGCAGGCGAGAGCGGATTTCGACATCATGGATCCCCCGTTGACCCGGTCTTCCTAGCCGGGCCGCTTGTGTGAGGGAACCAGCGTCTCCCACGTCCCGACCGCCATCAGCACCGCCGTCGAGGCGGCCGTCAGCAGCAACGGCGTCAACAGGGGCGCGGCCGCCGCCAGTCCGCCCAGCGCCGCCAGTCCGACCAGGCGCGAGCGCGGCCAGTGGCCCCAGACGGCGAAGATGGCCACGGCCGTGCCCGCCAGGAACAGGGCCGGACCGCCCACCAGCACCCAGATCGCCGCGGCTTCCATGTGCCCGGACGGATGCATCAGCACCATCTCGTCGCCGACGGCGGTGACCACGATGCCCGCCACGACCGGAAGCGGGGCATAGGTATAGGCGGCGCGGGCGATGGCGCCGGCGTTCTCGGCGCGCGCGATCACCTCCGACGCCGCGTCGTGCTTGGCGCTGAAGAACAGCCACCACATCGCGATCGTGCCGAGGAAGGCGCTGACGAAGGCCAGCACCGTCGTCGCGGTCCACGGCAGTTCGGCGAACGTGGCGCCGGTGATGATGATCGACTCGCCCAGACAGATGATGACGAACAGGCCCACCCGTTCGGCCAGGTGCGCGCCCTCGACGTTCCACTCGGTGGCCCGGCTGTGGCCCAGCCCGGGGCACCAGAAGGCGGTCATCGGCCCCAGGAACTCCAGCGACAGGGCCAGCAGCCAGAGCAGCAGCCGCGTCTGGCCGTCCGCCAGGCCGCCCGATATCCAGAGCACGCCGCCGACCGAGGCCCAGATCACGATGCGCTGGAAGTTCAGCTTCTGCACCGGCTCGCCGCGCACCGCCCACAGAGTGAACAGACCCCGGCCGATCTGCAGCGAGGCGAAGGCGATCGCGAAGACCAGCCCCTTCTCTCCGAAGGCCTCCGGCAGGGAGGTGGACAGCACCAGCCCCGCCCCCATCAGGCCGAACAGCATGACCCGCACCAGCGGGCGCTCGGGGTCCAGCCAGTTGGTGATCCAGCTGGTGTCGATCCACACCCACCAGACCGCGCCCAGCATGATCGCCGCCTGCAGGGCCCCCATCCATGTCAGATGGGCCAGCAGGGTGTGGCTGATCTGGGTGATGGCGAAGACGAAGACGAGGTCGAAGAACAGTTCGACGAAGCCGACGCGCGCATGGTGTCCATCACGGCGCCTGAGCAGCCCACCCGCCATTTTCCCAACCCTTCGTTAAGCCTGAGCGCCGACCCTGCATCGGTGCGCGAGTCCCGTCCAGAAACACTCTCGACCGATCCGGAACCCACCTGGTGGGAGATGGCGCTGTGCGTCGGGCTGATCGCCATGCTGACGGGCGCCCTGATCGGGCCGGTGTTCGCCCCGCTGCAGGAGGAGACGCCGCTGCTGCGCCTCGTCTGGCTGCCGGCCTATGCGGCCATCGCGGGCCTGATCCTGTATCGGCTGGACCGGGTCTGGCGCGCCTGGCCGGCGGCGCTGTGCCTGGCGATGCTGGTGGGGCTGTGCTTCGCCTCGAAATACTGGTCGATCGATTTTCACGTCACCAGCCGCCGGGTGATCGCCCTGGCCATCAGCGGGGTGTTCGCCCTCTATCTGGGGGCCGCCTTCCGCGGGCCGCACCTGCCGCGCCTGCTGATGCTGTCCTGCCTGATCATGGCGGTCGGCAGCCTGGTGATGGTCTTCGCCTTCCCGGCCATCGGGGTGCACCACGACGTCAACGCCGGCCTGTGGCGCGGCCTCTGGTACGAGAAGAACCAGATGGGCGCGGTCATGGTGATCGGCGCAACCGCCTCCGCCGCCTGCCTGGCCTCGCCCGATCCGCGCCGTCTCGCGCCCGCCGTCGCCCTGGCCCTGTCCAGCGGCCTGGTGCTGGCCACCCAGTCCAAGACCTCCCTGCTCTGCCTCGTGCTGGGCGTCGGGGTCGTGGCCGGTTTCTGGACCCTGCGCCGGGGCGGACCCGCCTTCGCCGTGGTCGCGATATGGAGCGCCGTGGTGCTGGGCGGGCTGGGGATCTGGATCTGGGACACCCATTCCGTCGCCGTACTGGAGGCGCTGGGCAAGGACCCGTCGTTGACCGGCCGGACCGACATCTGGTCCAGCCTGATGCGCCGCGTCGCCGAGCGGCCGTGGACCGGCTACGGCTACGGCGCGTTCTGGGGCCGGATGGGCGAATCGCCGCCCGCCGACTGGGTGCGCAAGGAGACAGGCTGGATCGTGCCCTCGGCGCACAACGGCTGGATCGACGTGCTGGTCCAGTTGGGCTGGCCGGGCGCGATCCTGGTCGGCGCCCAGCTGCTCATGACCTTCGTCATCACCCTATTCCGCAGCACCGTATCCGGCGTGCGCGAGGGCTGGTGGGCGCTGGGCTTCCTGGTCTCCTTCTTCATGCTCAGCCTGTCGGAATCGATCCTGCTGACGCATCAGAGCCTGCCGTTCGTCCTGTTCCTGGCCGTCATGACCCGCGCCATGCTGCCGTCGTCCACAGCCCAGGCGGCGCCGCTTGCTCCGAAGCCCCGTCGGGCCTACCAGACCGGTCCCCGAATCGCCGCACAATCGCTCAATGGCCAACTCCGCCGACCTCCTTTCGCTGTTCGATGACGAGCCGACGCAGCCGCGTCCGGCCGAACCCGCGCTCGCGCCTCAAGTGGCTCCCGCCCCGGCGCCCGAGGCCGTCGCGCCCGTGACGCCTCCGCCGCCTGCACCGAAGCCGGTCGACGCGCCCTCCCCGGCCGCCCTGAACGCCGCAGCGGCCACCGGTTATTCCGCCTCCTCGATCGAGGTGCTGGAAGGGCTGGAGCCCGTCCGCAAACGCCCGGGCATGTACATCGGCGGCACCGACGAGCGGGCCCTGCACCACCTGTTCGCCGAGGTGCTCGACAACGCGATGGACGAGGCCGTGGCCCGCCACGCCAAACAGATCAAGGTCGATCTGGACGCCGACGGCTTCCTGTCCGTGTTCGACGACGGGCGCGGCATTCCGGTCGACCCGCACCCCAAGCACCCGGGCAAGTCGGCGCTGGAAGTGGTGATGACCGTCCTGCACTCGGGCGGGAAATTCTCGGGCAAGGCCTATGAGACCTCCGGCGGCCTGCACGGCGTCGGCGTCTCGGTCGTCAACGCCCTGTCCGATCATCTGGATGTGACCGTCTGGCGCGACGGCTTCGAATGGAAGCAGTCCTTCAGCCGCGGCCTGCCGCAGGGCTCCATCGTCCAGGTCGGGCCTTCGAAGAAGAAGGGCACCCTGATCCGCTTCCACCCGGACGCGGAGATCTTCGGCGTCGGCGCGGCCTTCAAGCCCGCCCGCCTGTTCCGCATGGCCCGCTCCAAGGCCTATCTGTTCCGCGGCGTCGAGATCAAATGGACCTGCGCGCCCGAGCGGATCACGGACGCGACCCCGGCCAGCGCCACCCTGCACTTCCCCGGCGGCCTGGCTGACGCCCTGTCGGAACGGATCGGCGAGATCGAGACCGTCACCCCCGCCTTCGCCGGCCGGGTCGAGCGCAAGGGCGAGGCGGGCGCGGTGGAATGGGCCGTGACCTGGTCGCCGATCGGCTTCGGCGAGGCCGACGGCTTCGTCAGCTCCTACTGCAACACCGTCTCGACGCCGGACGGCGGCACGCACGAGGCCGGCTTCCGCGCCGCCCTGGTCAAGGGCCTGAAAGCCTATGGCGAGCTGACGGGCGAGAAGCGCGCGACGCTGATCACGGCGGAAGACGTGATCGCCAACGCCGGGGCCATGATCTCGGTCTTCATCCGCAATCCCGAGTTCCAGGGCCAGACCAAGGACCGCCTGTCGTCGCCGGAAGGCACGCGTCTGGTGGAACAACTGCTGCGCGACCCGCTGGACCACTGGCTGACCGAAAGCCCAAAACAGGCCAATAGTCTGCTGGGCTTCATCATCGAGCGGGCCGAGGACCGGCTGCGCCGCCGCAAGGACAAGGAAGTCCAGCGCGCCGCCGCGACCCGGAAACTTCGTCTGCCCGGCAAGCTGGCCGACTGCACCCGTCAGGCCGCCGAAGGGACCGAGTTGTTCATCGTCGAGGGCGACTCGGCCGGCGGCTCGGCCAAACAAGCGCGAGACCGCAACACCCAGGCCATCCTGCCCCTGCGCGGCAAGATCCTGAACGTCGCCTCGGCCACGATCGACAAGCTGCGCCAGAACGTCGAGCTGTCCGATCTGGCGCTGGCGCTGGGCGTCCAGCCGGGCAACCGGTTCAACATCGACGACCTGCGCTATGAGCGCATCGTCATCATGACCGACGCCGACGTGGACGGGGCGCACATCGCGGCGCTGCTGATCACCTTCTTCTACCGCGTCATGCCCGAGACCATCCGTCAGGGCCGGGTCTTCATGGCCCTGCCGCCGCTGTACCGGATTCAGGCGGGCGCCCTGTCCGAATACGCCCGCGACGACGCCCACCGCGACGAGCTTCTGGCCACCGTATTCAAGGGCAAGAAGACCGAGATCGGCCGGTTCAAGGGCCTGGGCGAGATGATGGCCTCCCAGCTCAAGGAGACCACCATGGACCCGCGCAAGCGGACCCTGGCGCGGGTCGAACTGCCCAGCGACGAGGCCGAGATCGAGGATCTGGTCGAGCGCCTGATGGGTAAGAAGGCCGAGGCCCGCTACCAGTTCATCCAGGACAACGCCCGCTTCGCGGTGGCCGACCTGGACGTCTGACGCCGTCTTCGGCGAAACCCCCGCCACGCTTTCGCCATCCGCCGTTGTCTGAATGCCCTCACAGGCGGCGACGGGGGCTTCGATGGCTTTGCACGTGATGGCGGCGGCGCTGGCGCTCGCGATGAGCCAGCCGGCCCCGGCCACCCCTCAGGATAACGCCGCCGAAACCGTGGCGGCGACCGCCGGCCAGAACGTCCACGCCCTGCTGGTCGACGAGATGCAGCGCCGGCGGATTCCGGGACTTCAGGTGGCGGTGGTTCAGCGCGGGCGCGTCGTCTTCAAAGGCGCGTGGGGCGTGGCCGATATCGAGACCGGCGCCCCCGTCACCGACCGGACCGTCTTCCCCTTCAACTCCATGACCAAGGTCTTCACCGGCGTCGCCTGCCTGCAGCTGGTGGAGGCCGGAAAACTGGACCTCTCAGCCCCGATCTCGACCTATCTGGACGACCTGCCCGAAGCCTGGCGCGGGATCACCGTCCATCAGCTGCTCAACCACACCTCCGGCCTGCCTGACATCGTCGATCCCCGCACGGGGGCGCTGATCGGCGACGGAAGCGAGGCGGACGCATGGGCGCAGGTCCAGGCCCTGCCGACAGCGGCCCGCCCCGGCGAACGATCCAGCTACAACCAGACCAACTATGTACTGCTCGGCCGGATCATCTCGCGCCTGGAGGGCCGCCCCTTCGTGGAGGTCTTCAAGGACCGGCAGTTCATTCCGGCGGACATGACAAGCGCCGGCTTCGGCGACCGACGCGACTGGGCGGAAGGCAAGGCCCGATCCTACCGCTTTGAAAGGCCCACCCGCACCAGTCCGGGCGATCTTGCTTCAGCGGACGTCGAGTTCACGCCCTTCATGCGCACCGCGGCAGGGGCGGAGGGCTCGGCGACGGACCTCGCGCGCTGGATCATCGCCCTGCAGCAGGGAAGACTGATCGACCGCACCGCATTGCCGACGTTGTGGACGCCGGCGACGCTGGCCGACGGCGAACGGACCGAGCGTGCCCTGGGATGGACTATCGAAGCCCGTGCCGCCAACCGATGGGTCGGACAATCCGGCGGCGACCGGGGCGCTTTCGCCATCTATCCGGACGACGATATCGCGGTCGTGATCCTGACCAATCTTTCCGGCGCGTCGCCCGAACAGCTTCTGGATGAAGTCGCCGCTGAGTTCGTCCCGGGTTTCAAGCTCCCCGGGGTCGTCCGTCTCAGGGCCGCGCTCCAGGCGAATGACTTCAAGGACGCGCCGGCGGTTCTCCAGAAGCTGCGCCAAGACGATCCCGAGCTTGTCTTTCCCCGGGGAGAGTTGAGCGGCTGGGGCTATCGTCTGCTGCGCAATGTCCAGGCCGAACAGGCCGTGGCCGTCTTCGGGCTGGCGGTCAGCCTGTATCCGGACAGCAGCGGGGCGGAAGAGAACCTGGCCTACGCGCTGGAGATCACCGGCGAGACACAGGCGGCGATCCAGCACTATCGCCGCGCGGTCGAGCTGGACCCGGCCAATGAAAACGCGAAGCGACGGCTGGCCCGCCTGGAAGCCGGCTGACCGCCGGATCAGCCGGCGGGCGCGGGCCTAGGCTCCAGCCCCGCCAGCTTCACCTTCAGCTGATGGCGCAGGAACAGCAGGGCCACTACGGCGTGGATCAGGGCCGAGGCCGCCGACATCCACCAGATGTGCTCCAGCTTCGCCCACGGTTGGGCCGAGATCCACACCGCGCCGGTGACGAAGACGACCAGCCGCAGCAGCCCGCCCGCCAGCGCCGGACGGGTGTCGCCCAGCGCCTGGAAGGTCCCGGACGCCGTGAAGATCAGGCCGGTGGCGATGAAGTTCAGCGACACGATGCGCAGATAGGTCGAGGCGACCTCGGCCACCGCCGGATCGGGGGTGAACGGCGCCACCAGCCAGCGCGCCTCGAACAGGCACAGCGCCGTCAGCACCGCCATCAGGGCCGAACTCATGACCGCAGCGTCGCGCACCGTGCGCCGCACTCGATCCGGCAAGCCCGCGCCGAAATTCTGGCCCGCGACCGGGGCCACGGCGAAGGACACGGCCATGGCCGGCAGGAAGACCGCCTGCATGACGCGCGAGCCGACCCCGAACCCGGCCTGGGCCTCGGCGCCGAAGTCGCGGATCAGGACATAGATCACGCTCATGGTCACGAACATCAGCAGGAACTCGACCGCCGACGGCAGGCCGATGCCGACGATGCGGCCGATGACGGCCTGATCGGGCCTGGCCAGCCGCAGCGGCGCCTGGATCAGGGTCTGGACCCGGCCGAACAGCCAGACGGCGGCGACGAAGCTGACCAGGGCGGCGATGGAGCTGGCCAGACCAGCCCCGAAGGCGCCCAGCGGCAGGCCCGAGCCCCAGCCCGCGATCAAGATGGGCGCGAGGATGGCGTTGAGCAGCACCGAGCCGCTCTGCACCAGCATGGTGGGTCGCACCACGCCCGCCGCGCGCAAGGCCGACGACAGGGCGCCCGTCGGGAACATCAGGGCCAGGGCGGGCAGGAAGCCGTACAGATAGGCCGTACCCTGCTCCGCCGTGCCGGGATCGGCGGCGACGGCCCGGATCGCCATGCCGCCGACGCCATAGCCGACCGCCAGCGTCAGCGCCGATAGGCCGAGCGACAGCAGCATGGACTGGCGATAGACGCCGTCGACCTTGGCGAAGTCCTTGGCGCCGATGGCGCGGGCGATCAGCGACAGGGCGCCGACGCCGACCATCTGGGCCGCCGCCATGGCCAGGAAGAAGACGATCCCCGCCAACCCCACGCCCGCCAGGGCGTCCGGGCCGATCCCGGCCACGAAGTACAGGTCCACCAGATAATAGAGGGTCTGGAACAGCAGGCCCATGCCGATGAAGGCGGCCATGCCGATCAGCTTGCGGCTGATGGAGCCCTGCGTGAGGTCGTGCTGCATCGTGATGCGTTCCGCGCCGCGCATGGTCCATCCATGCCGAACGGTGGCGTTTTACCCGGACAATAATGCGTCCGTCAATATTACCCGGAAACTATTCCGTCAGCAGGTCGAAGCAGCGCCGTAGCGGCTGACCTCTCCGTGAACGTGCTCGCCCATCAGGTGCAGCAGGGTCAGGCGGTCATACTCGCAGTCGGGCATGTCCGCCGCCTCGGCGTAACCCAGCGCCCTGGCGATCAGCGGCACGGTGTTGCTGTGGCCCACGATCAGGACGACCGCGTCGGCGGGCTGGGCGCGGACCCGGGCCACGACGGCGGCGACGTGGCCCTGTGTCCCGCCGTCCAGCGGCACGACGACCGGCGTCGCGCCGTGATGCGCCGCGGTCGGGGCGGCGGTCAGGGCGGTGCGCTGCAGAGGGGTGACCAGAATCAGATCCGGATGGGCGTCGACGAGCGCGGCGGCGAGCGCCCCGGCCCGCTCCGTTCCCGCCGCCGACAGCACCGGATCGGCGTTCTGGTCGGCCTTCTCGGCGTGGCGGACGATATAGACCGTCTGGGCCATGGCCGAGGTGGCGGTCAGCAGCGACAGCGCGGCGGCGAGCAGCAGGCGTTTCATGGTGTTCCCCCGTTTGTCGGGAGACTGCTCGCGGCCGAAGTTCCTGTCGAGATCTAGTGCTCGGCCCAGTCGCCGGCCGGTTCGATGAAGGCGCGCTTTCCGCTGACGTCGGCGTAGGTCATGCACAGGTCCTCGAACACCCGATTCCAGGCGAAGCGCTCGACCGCCCTCTGGCGGGCGGCGGCGCCCAGGGCCTCGATGTCGCGCGCGAACAGGGCCTCGATGGCCTGGGCGTAGACGCCGGGCTCGGCGGCCTTGGCCAGCTGACCGACCGAGTTGTCGACGGTTTCCTTGACCCCGCCGGCGTCGACCCCGACCACCGGACGGCCGCAGGCCATGGCCTCCAGCACGATCAGGCCGAAAGGCTCCTTGTCGTTGGCGTGCACGAAGGCGTCGCAGGAGGCGATGATCTTGGCCACCGCCTTGGGATTGGCCTCGTACGGCAGGGAGATGACCCGGTCCTCGGCGGGCAGCCCCTGCCCCGCGCCGACCAGCACGAGATGGTAGGGGTCGCCCAGCTTCTGGACCGCCTCGATCAGGACATCGATGTTCTTCTCGCGCGCCGGACGGCCCGCGAAGCACAGCAGGCGGGCCGAGGCCGGCAGGTTCAGCTTCTTCAGCAGCCAGTCGCGGTCGCGACGATCCGGGCGGAAGGTGTCGATCTCGACGCCCAGAGGCTGGATCACGATATCGCGGATGCCCGCCTCTTCCAGACGACGCGCGATGTAACGGCTGGGCGAGACGACGCGGTCGAACTGGCCGAACAGGCGGGCCCAGCGCTTCTCGACCGGCTTCTTGGCCCATTCGCCGAAGTGGAGCGCGGCCAGGCCGGCGGGGTCCGAGTGACAGAAACCGACGACCGGACAGCCGGCGCGCTGGCCGGCCTCCAGGGCGCCCTGCCCCGGCGTATAGGGATCGCCCGCCTCGATGAGCGAGGGGTTCAGCGACGCGACCCAGGCCGCCCAGCGGCGCACCGAGGTCGGCCAGCGGTAGCCGTCGCCGAACGGCAGTTTCGTCGCATGAAGTTGGATGATCCCGTCGTCGCCCGCCCTGTGGTGCGCGCCCGGCACGACCAGCGAGTGGGCGACGCCCGGGCGATTGGCCTCCAGCCAGGCCTTCTTGGACAGCAGGTAGCGCTTCACCCCGCCCGACTTGGGCGCGTACAGCATGGTGGTGTCGACGAAGCGCGGGCGCTCGTCCTCGCCCGCCAGCTTGGTGGCCTTGAGGGTGTCGGAGACTTCCTCGTCCCAGCCCGGGATCAGGCGCAATTCGCCCTCCTGGACCTCCAGACCCGCCAGACTCATCAGTTCCTGCTCCGCCGCGCTCACATTGGACGCACCAACGCGCTTGACCCGCTTCTGGATGCGGCGGGCCTTGCGGACCCGGGACATATGCGACTTCACCATGACGGGGCCGTAGCGCCGGTCGCGATCAAGCTCAAGCGCCGTCGTCAGAAGAGCGATCGTCCGCGGTCGGAACACCTCGTCTGGCGAGGGCTTCGCGCAACAGCACCTCGACCTGGGCGTTGACGGAACGCAACTCGGCGGCGGCCAATTTCTCGACCGCCGCCATCACGCCCGGGGACGTGCGCATCAGGAAGGGTTTCCTGGGCTTGCCCGCCATGATCAGCCGTAAAGCGTGCCAGTGTTGACCACGGGCTGCGCCTCGCGGTCGGCGCACAGCACCACCAGCAGGTTCGAGACCATGGCCGCCTTGCGGTCCTCGTCCAGGTCGACCACGCCGCGTTCGCCCAGGTCGGTCAGGGCGGCCTCGACCATGCCCACGGCGCCCTTCACGATCAGGCGGCGGGCGGCCAGGACGGCCTCGGCCTGCTGGCGTTTCAGCATGGCTCCGGCGATTTCCGGCGCATAGGCCAGGTGGGCCAGCCGCGCCTCGTCGATGGCGACCCCCGCCACCTTGACCCGTTCGACCAGTTCATCGCGCAGGCGGGCGGCCACGTCCTCGGCGTCCGAGCGCAGGGTCATTTCCGGCGCCGCATCCTCTTCGCCGTGGTCGTAGGCGTAGTGCGAGGTGATGTCGCGCAGGGCGGTGTCGACCTGGATGTTCACGAAGGCCTGATAGTCATCGACATCGAACAGCGCCTGGGCCGAATCCTCGACGCGCCAGACGACGTTGGCCGCGATCTCGATCGGGCTGCCGCGCTTGTCGTTCACCTTCAGCTTGTCGCTGGTCAGGTTGCGGACGCGCAGGCTGATCTTCTTGCGGCTGTACCAGGGCAGGACCCAGCGCAGGCCGGTCTTGCGGTCGGTGCCGCGATATTCGCCGAACAGCAGGATCGCCACGCCCTCGTTCGGCTGCAGCGAGTACAGGCCACAGAGCAGCAGCAGGCCGACAACGGCCGCCAGGACGCCGCTGACCACCAACGCGATATTGTCCGGGTCCAGCGCGATGCTCGCGGGCCCGCCGATCATCAACAGCAGGCCGATCAGCAACATCAGCACCCCGTTGGCGGTGGACGCGGGGCGTTCCGTGGACTTCGAATGGGTGGTGGTCATAGGCCCTCTCCTGAATCAATATGAAACTGATATCACTTTGATCTCAGAAATGGCAATAGCCCCGCTTCCGAAACGGCGGCCCGCCGAGGCTTCGGCCTTGCATTCGCCTCAAATTCGAGAAACTTGAGGCAGGCTGGCACGGTCCCTGTTAGAGGATCGCTGGCGTCTCTGGCGTGTCGTCCACAGGGGTTTCTCTCGAATGCGTATTCTACTCGCGACCGCGGTGGCGATCGCTCCCCTACTGGTGGCTTCGGGCGCCATGGCCGAGGTGGTGGTCTCCACCACGCGCACGACGCCGATCACCACGTCCACCGCCACGGGTACCGGGCCGGACACCATTCGCATCTCAAACGGCGGCACGATTCTTGTGACCAGCGGCGTCGGCGTTGCCGTTGATTCCAGCCACAACGTCACCATCGACACCGGCGGCCAGATTTCGCTTCTCAACTCGGCGAGCGGTTCGACCGGGCTGCTGGTGAACGGGGGCAATACGGCCAACATCACCCTCAGCGGCACCATCACCGTCAACGACGACATCACCAGCGAGACCGACACCGATACCGACAATGACGGCGACATCGACGGCCCCTGGGCCAACGGTTCGGACCGATATGGCATTCGGGTGGTCGGCGCCGCCCCCGTGGTCGGCAACATCCGCGTGGAAAGCGGCGGCAGGATCACGGTCGACGGCAACAACTCGGCAGGCATTTCAGTTGAGGCCCCGCTGACGGGCCACCTGGAATCCCTCGGCACGATCAACGTCGTCGGCAACAACAGCTATGGCATCCATACGACCGGCGCGGTCAGCGGCGATGTCGAGGTGACCGGCAGCATCAGCGTACGCGGCGAAAACTCGGTCGGCGTGGCGGTCGACGGCGCCGTTGGCGGGCGCGTAGCGATCAGCGGCACGATCACCGCCAGCGGTTTCCGCTACACCGGCACCATCCCCACTCGGCCGGAAGGCTATGTTGAAACGCCCGAGAACGACGACGACATCGTATTCCTGGACGAGTTGGACCCCGATGACCTGCTGGTTGGCGGGCCTGCCGTGCGGATCGGCGCCAACGTCGGAGCCGGGGTGATCCTGGACCGGGGGCCCGCCTATTCCGCCGCCGGCATCGAGGGCGACGACGACAACGACGGCGTCAAGAACGGAGACGAGGACGACGACGGCGACGGCGTCAAGAACCGCGACGACGCCGACCGCGACGGCGACGGCGTGCCCGACGCGAACGAAGGGACGGCGACCATCAACAGCTTCGGCTCGGCGCCGGGGATCCAGATCGGTTCCGCCACCCAATCGGTCAATCTGGGCGTCGCGGGCACGGGCGATTCGGCTTACGGCTTCATCAACCGCGGCCAGGTCACCGCCCAGGGCCTGTACAAGGGCTTCGACGCGACCGCCGTTGAGACCGGCGGCAACGCCGGCCAGACCGTCACCATCGCCGGCGGCATCCGCAACGAGGGCACCATCGCCGCCCTGGGCGTCGAAGCCGACGCCACCGCGATCCGCATCGGCCAGGGCACGACCACGCCGACGATCATCAATACCGGCAACATCACCGCGGCCGTGGCGGGCGAGGACACCCATTCGCAGGCCACGGGGATCCGGATCGAAGCCGGCGCCAACGTGACCAGCTTCGTCAACAGCGGCACCGTTTTGGCCTCGGCCGGCGGCGGGGTGTCGGACACCACCGCCCTGCTCGACCTGAGCGGCACGCTGACGTCGATCACCAACACCAAGTCCATCCAGTCCAACATCAGCCCCAATGAAGACGGCGACCCCATCACGGGCAAGAACGTCGCCATCGACGTGTCGGCCAACACCACCGGCGTCACCCTGATCCAGAACGGCGTGACCAGCACGCCGACAGCCTCCGACCCGGACACCGACGGCGACGGCGTCACCAACGCCAACGAGCCGGTCATCTTCGGCGACATCAAATTCGGCTCGGGCGCCGACCTGATGGACATCCGCAACGGCACGGTGATCGGCGACATGTCGTTCGGCGCCGGCGCCGACCGGTTGGACATCACCGGCGGAGCCGTGGTCCGCGGCGCGGTGCGTGACAGCGACGGCGCCCTGACCATCAACGTCACCAACGGCACCCTGGACGCCCGGCAGACGGGCATCCAGACGATCACCGACCTGAACGTCGGCGCCAACGGCGACCTGATCGTCACGGTGGATCCGGCCAACAACACCGGCGGCGGCTTCAACGTGACCGGCACGGCCAACCTGGCCACAGGCGCGGGCCTGGGCGTGCGCTTTGAGTCGTTGCTGACCGCCCCGAGCCGGTTCAACCTGATCGACGCCGGCACGTTGAACGTCGGCCAGCTGGACATGGCTTCGTTCGAGAAGAACTCGCCCTATCTGTATGTGGTTCAGGGCGGCGTGGACGCCGCCAATGGCGTCATCTTCGCCGACGTGCGCCAGCGCACCACCCAGGAAGCCGGCCTGATCTCGGTCGAGGCGTCCATGTACGACGCCTTCTACAGCTCGCTGAGCCGTGACACCGACATGCGCAACGCCTTCCTGGCCCAGCTGTCGCGCGACGACTTCATCAACCTGTACGAACAGCTGCTGCCCGATCACTCGGGCGGGCCGCTGGTGTCGCTGGCTTCCGGCGTCGATGCCGTGACCCGCGCCCTGACCGGCCGCAACGCCTCGGCCGCGCCGGGCGAGACCAGCGCCTGGGTGCAGGAGATCAACTTCTACGCCGACAAGGAAAAGACCGACTCCTACGGCTTCCGCTCGGAAGGCTTCGGCGTCGCCGGGGGCGTCGAGCGCGGCACGGGCCTGGGCGCGGTCGGCCTGTCGGTCGCCTTCACCTCGTCGGACCTCGAGGACCCCGAGTCCGAGGCCGAGGAGGTCCTGTCGGCCAACCTGCTGGAGTTGGGCCTCTACTGGCGCGCCCAAGGCCAGTACTGGACCACCTGGGCCCGCGCGGCCGCCGGCTATGCGACCTTCGAGTCCGAGCGCCGCTTCGTCGGCGCCGGCCTGAACCTGACCAACACCTCCGACTGGAACGGCCTGACGCTGTCCGCCGCCGGCGGCGCCTCCTATGAGCGCAGCTTCGGCCGCTTCAGCGTTCGTCCCGAAATCTACGCCGAGTACTTCTCGCTCAGCGAGGACGGCCACGTCGAGGATGGCGGCGGCGACGGCTTCGATCTCGAGATCGACGACCGCGACGGCCACCTGTTCTCGGCCACCGCCGCGATCAACATCGCCATGTCGATGGGCCAGAACAGCTGGCTGAAGCCGGAACTGCGCCTCGGCTGGCGTCAGAACATCTCGGTCGATCCGGGCGAAACCATCGCTCGCTTCCGCTCGGGCGGTCCGGACTTCACCCTGTCGCCGGACACCATCGAGGGCGGCGGCCCGATCGTCGGCTTCCGCCTGAACGTCGGCAACGAACTGGGCATGCTGTCGGTCAGCGCCGACGCCGAAATGCTCGACAACTACGTGCGCTACATGCTGTTCCTGCGGGCCAGCTTCCGGTTCTAGGATCGGTCAGGCGTCAAGATCGAAGGGCCGCCGGGGAACCGGCGGCCCTTTTCGATTCCGCTCACAGGTAGTCGGCGAGGATGAAGCGCAGCGTCAGGGTTTCGCCGCCGCGGCGCACGATGAGCTCGCGCTGCGCGCCCGCGAGACCGCCCAGCCGGTCGATGGCGCCGCGCAGCCCGCCTGCCCCCTGCACCATGTCGCCGACCAGCACGCCGGCCTCGGCGGCCGGACTTTGGGGGCTGACCGAAGCCACGCGAACACCGCCGGCCGCAGCTTCCAGCCAGACGCCGGAGGGGCCGTAGCGCGGGTCCGGTCCCGGTTCGAGGCCATTGCGGCGCACCCAGACGGACCGCTCGGACCGGTC
The DNA here is from genome assembly GCF_058807475.1 of Brevundimonas sp. GW821-FHT12C05. NCBI lineage: Bacteria > Pseudomonadati > Pseudomonadota > Alphaproteobacteria > Caulobacterales > Caulobacteraceae > Brevundimonas > Brevundimonas sp. GW821-FHT12C05. The sequence continues at coordinate 795,261 of NZ_JBXAQS010000001.1, read as the reverse complement.
CAGCGAGAGATTGAGCGTGCGCAGAATGGGAAGGCCCAGAAAAATCTCGTCCGCCGGATGGCCCTCGGGTCGAACCAGCACCAGGGGGTTCTCATAGACGGACGCGCCGACGGTCAGCCGACCGGCGCGCACGATGCGGCCCGGTTGGTCGGACGCCCCTTGAATCCCGGTCACCAGCACTGAACCGAAGGGCCGGTCATCCCGCCACAGCCCAAGCTGGCGACCGACCCGATAGGGCAGCGAGAGGGCTCGTGGCGCGCCCGTGTCCCAAAGCGGCCTGAGGGTCTCGCCATCCAGAACCACGTCCGCGAACGGTCGTTCCGACCCGGGCCCTCGCGCTCTCAATTCGGACGGCAGGCGCTCGAACCCGGTCCGGTCCGGCCCACCCTCGGGATGCACCCGCCATTCGCGGCGCTCGAAATCCAGCTCGCTGTCGTAGGTCGTCAGCAGCCCGGCCGCCAACAGCCCCTCAGCGCCGAGACGCTCCCCCGGCAAGCCGAACAGCGCCGCGTTCTCCTGCCGCACTGTCCCGCCCAACACCATTTCCGACACGGAATGGAGGGGGAAGTTCACGCCGTTCAGGCGCACCTGTCGAAGGATAGGCAGCCGCAGACGTTCAGCGAGGGCCAGCTTCACCCCCGACACCACGGCGCCCGTATCCAGAGCAAAGGGGAAAGGCCCCTCTCCGTTCAGACTGACGTCCATCAGGACGCGTTCGCCGACGGTGATCGGAACCGCGATGGAACTGCTGCGGGCCAGCGCCGATGAGGCGGTGACCCCGAGGGCGGCGAAGGAGAGTCCGAGGGTGCGGCGCGTGATCATGCCGCGATCATGAACAGCCCTCTTTGAAGACACCAAGACGAATCCGGGCTTCATTCGCCCGACGTCAGGTTTCGTCAGGGGGGAAGTGGTGGGCGGCGAGGGGTTCGAACCCCCGACCCCCTCGGTGTAAACGAGGTGCTCTGACCAGCTGAGCTAGCCGCCCGTCGCGCATGGCGAAGGCGGCCTTCTAGGGCCTGATGGCCCGCGCATCAACGACCCGCCGCATTTCCAGCCGCACTCTGCGTCAGACTGTATTCACCAATCGCGGGTTAACCTTGCCGGGTCGGGAGAATTCGCCATGAAGATCATCAAACGCGCCGCCGCCCTGTCCGCCGTCCTTGCGGGCGCGATGATGCTTCAGGGTTGCCTGGTCGGCGCCGCGGTCGGCGCGGGCGCGGCGGTCGTGGGCGCCGGCGCCTCCGTGGTCGGAGCCGGCGTGGACGCCGTCACCACCTCGGACGAGGAAAGCCGGGCCAAGCGCGAGCGCGAACAACGCCAGTGGGAGCGCGAACAGCGCCGCTGCGAACGTCGCCAGCAGCAGGGCAAGTCCTGCTAGGACAGCTGCCGCTCCATGGCGTAGTTGTGGATGGCGACGCCATCGATTTCGAAGTCGCGGCGCGCCGTCTCGACATAGTTCCGCTTCAGAAAGAACCGCCGCGCGGCTTCGCTGGCCTCGACGTAGAGCCGTGACATGCCGGCCGACCGGGCCTGGGCCTCCAGCACATCCAGCAGCCGCCCCGCAACGCCCGTACCCGCGACTTCCGGCGCCGCATAGAGGAAGTCGATGTGGCCGTCGGCCTCCAGATCGATGAAGGCCTGCACCCTGTCCGCCGCATCGACGGCGACCCAGCAGCGACGACCGTCGCCCAGTCGGGCGCGGAACCGTTCGGCCCTTGCCCCCTGCCCGATCCAGACGGCGATCTGGGCGGCGGAATAGTCCGCAGAGCCGATCATGCGAACCGCGCGATCATAGACCTGGGCCATCGCCTCGGCGTCGCCGTCCCGGGCGTCGCGGATCCGCGTCACAGGCTCAGGACGCAGCGCTCGTTGATGGTCGGGCGCGCCACCTGGATGCGGCACAGACCTGGCCACTCCGGCTTCAGCTGGCCGGCGAACCACAGGCACAGGTTCTCCAGCGACGGCAGTTCCAACCCCTCATGCTCGTTGAGCATGCCGTGATCCAGCGTCTCGGCGGCGACCTTCAGGGCGCGGTCCAGGGCGCCCAGGTCGGCGACCCAGCCATGTTCGGGGTCCAGCACCTCGGAGCGGACCGTGGCCTCGACCGTGAACGAATGACCGTGGACGCGGCGATAGATGCTGCCCTCGGGTTCGTTGGGGAAGTGGTGGGCCGCGTCGAAGGTGGCCTGTTTGGTGATCTCGAAGACGGGCATTAGCGGACGCCGATGTATTTGTGGGTCTGGACGCTGAGCCGCCATTTGGGGTGCGTCAGGCAGTATTCGATGGCCGCCGCCGTGTTGGCGGCCTGGTCGGGGCCGTCCATGGGCTGCAGCCAGAAGCGCTCGAAATCGAGGTCCTCGAAACGGTCGGGCATGGCCTTCGCTTGCGGGAAGACCAGTTTCAGCTCCTGTCCCGAGGTCTGGAGCACGGGCGCATCGGCCTTGGGGCTGATGCAGACCCAGTCGATCCCGGCGGGCGCCTCCAGCGTGCCGTTGCTCTCGATGGCGATTTCGAAGCCACGCGCGTGCAGGGCCTCGATCAGGGGCGCGTCCAACTGCAGCAGGGGTTCGCCGCCGGTGCAGACGACCAGCCGGGGATCCTCTTCGCGGCCTCGCCACATCGACGCGACGTGATCGGCCAGCAGGTCGGCCGTGGCGAACTTGCCCCCGCCGTCGCCGTCCGTCCCGACGAAATCGGTGTCGCAGAAGGTGCAGACGGCCGTGGCGCGGTCGCGCTCCAGCCCGTTCCACAGATTGCAGCCGGCGAAGCGCAGGAAGACCGCAGGACGGCCGGCCTGGCCGCCCTCCCCCTGCACCGTCAGGAAGATTTCCTTAGCCGCGTAGGTCACGACGCGATCCACGCCTGATAGCCCGCGCCGCGCAGGTCGCAGGCCGGGCAGTCGCCGCAGCCGTAGCCCCAGGCGTGCCGATGCTCGCGGTCGCCGCGATAGCAGGTGTGCGACGCCTCGACGATCAGCTCGACCAGCGGCGCGCCCCCGATCCGGTCGGCCAGCGCCCAGGTCTCGGCCTTGGTCAGGGCCATCAGCGGGGTGTCGATCACCACCGGCTTGTCCAGCCCCAGGCTGAGCGCCCGCGCCATCGCCTCGATGGTGTCGCGGCGGCAGTCCGGATAGCCCGAGAAGTCGGTCTCGCACATCCCGCCGACCAGGACGTCCAGCCCGCGCCGGTCGGCCAGGGCCGCCGCGCAGGTCAGGAAGACCAGATTGCGACCCGGGACGAAGGTGGTGGGCAGGCCGCGCGCGTCCATCTCGATCGCCCGCTCGGCGGTCAGGGCGCTCTCGGCGATCTTGCCGTAGCCGGTCAGGTCGACGACATGGTCCGGGCCCAGACGGGCGGCCCATTGCGGCAGCACCTTCACCATGCCGTCGCGCACATTCAGGCGTGCGTCCATCTCCACCGCATGCCGCTGGCCGTAGTCAAAGCCCACCGTCTCGACCCGGTCGAACCGCTCCAGCGCCCAGGCCAGGCAGGTGGCGCTGTCCTGCCCCCCGGAGAAGAGAACAAGGGCCGACTTTTCAGCGCGTTTTTCAGCGTCTTGGGACAATTCGCTCATGACAAACCTGCGGTCGGCCGGTCGGCCGCGCGCATGGACAAGGGGATGGGGCCTGAATTCGGCGGACCGGCCTTCTACACCAGCCCCGGCGACGGGGCAAAAAAGGCGATAAAACGGCGGGTTCCATCTTAACCCTTCCGAAAACGGTTCCGCTGCATTGTCCACCGGTCGCAGTGGAGTGCCGGCCAGTATGCCGACAATCGAAACCCTTACCGAACGCGCCGAAGCCATCGGGCCTCAGACGCCGGGCAGCGACGTCTTCGCGCGCTTTGAGCGCGAACCCGACACGCTGGTCATCCCCGTCGTCGAGGGCGATCGCCCCGTCGGCCTGATCGAGCGCAACGCCTTCCTGCTGAAAATCGCGGGCGCCTTCGGTCATGCCCTGTACGCCAAGCGGCCGGTCATCCACGTGATGGATCCCGAGCCCGCCGTGGTCGAGGCCGGCGTCAGCATCGACGCCTTCTGCGACACCCTGCTGAAGGGCGGCCCCGGCGCGCTGATGCGCGGCTTCATCGTCACCCGCAACGGCCGCTACCACGGCGTCGGGACCGCAGTGTCCCTGCTGCAGGCGGTGAACGACCGCCAGCGCGAAGTGAACCTGGAACTGGCCGACCAGGCCCGCGTCCTGACCGACACCAAGACCCAGGCGCTGATGTCCGCCCGCGCCAAGAGCCAGTTCCTGGCCATCATGAGCCACGAACTGCGTACGCCGATGAACGGCGTCCTGGCCGTGGCCGAGCTGCTGCGCCGTCAACCGCTGAACGCCCAGGCCCAGGCCCACGTCTCGACCATCGTGGAATCGTCCGAGACCCTGCTGCGCATCCTCCAGGACGCACTGGATCTGTCGCGCGCCGAGGCCGGCGAGCTGGAACTGAACGCCGAGGCCACTCCGCTGCGGGCCCTGATGGACGACGTCGAGGCCATGTGGGCGCCGCGCGCCTCGCAGGACAACGTCACCCTGATGGTCAGCTACGAGGGCGACACCGAGCTGGCCGCCGTCATCGACGCCATGCGCATGAAGCAGGTGTTCAACAACCTGATCGGCAACGCCCTGAAATTCGCCCGCAACGGCGTCGTCGAGGCGGGGCTGAAGGCGACGGCGCAAGGCGACCGCATCCACATGGAAGCGCGCGTGCGTGACGACGGCCCGGGCGTGGACGCTGACCGCGTGGACCTGATCTTCGAACCCTTCGTACACGGCTCCGGCCCTGACGGGGCCGGTCTGGGCCTGTCGATCTGCCGCCAGATCGTCGACCGCATGGACGGCCGCATCTGGGCCGAGAACAATCCGGGCCGCGGCGCCACCTTCGCCTTCGACCTGGACGTCGAACGGGCCGAACTGGAGACCGCGCGCGCCTCGAACGTCGAGAACCTGACCGATCTGGACCTGCAGGACAGCCCGCACATCCTGATCGTCGACGACAACGCCACCAACCGCGTCGTCGCCCAGGCGCTGTGCGAGATGTTCGGCTGCACCTCCGAAACCGCCGAAGACGGCGTCGAGGCGGTCGAGGCCGTGCAGGAGCGCCGCTTCGACCTGGTGCTGATGGACATCAAGATGCCGCGCATGGACGGCGTCCAGGCGACCCAGGCCATCCGCGCGCTCGACGGACCCGTCAGCCAGATCCCGATCGTCGCCCTCACCGCCAACGCCGATCCGGAGGACGCGCGCCGCTACCTCTCCATCGGCATGGCCGCCGTGGTCGAAAAGCCGATCAAGCCGGAACGCCTGCGCATGGCCATGAACGCCGCGCTGGAACAGGCGGCCGAGATCGCCATGGCCGAGGCCGCGCCCGCCGCCGGAGCCCGCTCGGTCGCCTGATCCGGCGTCTGATCGCATCAGACCCGCGCGCAGCGCTTGCACTCGACCGCCGAAGCCGCAGATAGCTGGACCATGTCCGCTTCGCCCCTCGCCGCCATCCTGCCCCAGCTCGCCTCGGCGTCCGCCCACACCCATGCGCTCGGCTTCGCCTATGACGGCGTCGTGGGCGACCGGGTCCGCCTCAAGGTCCCGTGGCGCGAGGATCTGGTCGGCGATCCGGACACCGAAGTTCTGGCCGGGGGCCTGGTCACCGCCCTGCTCGACCATGCGGGAGGCATGGCGGTCTGGGTCGCCCTGGACCGGTTCGAGCCGATCGCCACCCTCGACCTGCGCGTCGACTATATGCGCGCGGCCCGCCCCCGGGCCGGCCTGATCGCCGAGGCCCGCTGCTTCCGCCTGACCCGCTCCATCGCCTTCGTCCGCGCCTGGGCCTTCGAGGACGATCCCGAGGATCCCGTGGCGGCGGCCCAGTCGGCCTACATCCTGACCGCCGGCGACGCGCGCAAGGCCGGAGCCAATCTCAAGCCGCGCCGGGAGACGGGCGCATGAGCGACCTGCTGACCACCCTGCCCTACGCCCGCTTCCTGGGTCTGCTCACGCTGCGCGACGGCGATCTGCTGACCGTCACCATGCCCTTCGCGGACAAGCTGATCGGCAACCCCGTCCTGCCCGCGCTGCATGGCGGATCGACGGCCGCAATGCTGGAGCTGACCGCCGTGGCCCAGGTCGCGGTGCTGTATCCGCGCCTCGAACTGCCCCGGCCGATCAACGTCAGCGTCACCTATCTGCGCTCGGGCCGGCCGCAGGACGTTCACGCCCGCGCCCGCATCAGCAAGGCCGGCCGCCGGGTGGCCCACGTCCAGGCCGAAGCCTGGCAGGACGATGAGACCCAGCCCATCGCGTCGCTGAGCGCACACTTTCTGGTGGCGCAACACGACCTTTAGTTGTCATGGTTAACATCTTATGATTGATTCGCCCTCGTGACACGCGGTCACGGAGAGAATCATCATGTCCAGACAATCCATCGGCGAAGCCCTCGCCACCCGCCTTTACGCCGCTGAAACCGCGATCGATCAGGCGCTCACGGAAACCGCCTTCCTGGCGGCGGCTCTGCCGGCCGCCCGGGCCGACGCCTATCTGTCGGCGGTGACCGGTCAGCGCGTCTTCGACGGCGCCGCGGCCAGCATCAGCGCCCTTGCGGAAGCGCGCTCCCACCTCGTCCAGACCCACACGGCCCTCGCCGCCCTGGCTCGCAAGCTCGGGCTGGAGACGCTCGCGATAGGCCCGCTGGACAAGCCCGGCGACCAGCCCCCGATCGGCGGCGGCCCCGGCGGCGATCACGGCAGCACGCCGCTGGCCCGGTCAGAAGTAAACAAACTCCTGACAAACAGGGCAAACAAAGTCCTACCGAATACCGCCGCTCCGTGTTAATCTCCCGGTTACTGTGTTTTTTGTTCCGGAGGGTTTTATGGATAGGGCTGAAGTTATCGCCAGCGTCGCCGGCGATCTGAATGCGACTGAACAGGCGGTCGACGCCGCCATCGCCAAGGCGACCACTCTCGTCCAAGCGATGATCGGTGCGCGCACGGCCCTCAGCCTGTCCCCGGTGGCCGCCGCCGAGGCCCAGGCCAAGGCCATGGAAGCGATCGCCGCCCTCGGCGCCGCTCGTTCGGCCATCGTGGCCAGCCACGAAGAGCTCGCCAAGGACCACCGCCGCCTCGGTTGGGGCACCTACGCCATCGGCGTTCTGGACAAGCCGGCTGAAACCGGTCCGGAGCAACGGCCGGTCGGACGCCTCCGCGCGGTTTAATTCGGCGTAATGTCCGCCGCCGGTCATTCCGGTTTGTGCAGACTCGATGCAAAGTCGCCCTCATGCCGTTCGGCATGGGGGCGATTTCATGTTTGACACCCTCGCATCGCAGATCGGCTTCGCAATCGCGGTGCTGGTGACGGCGTTTGCGTTCCTGAAAGGCGACGAACCCGAACGCGTCGGGGCGGGCGCCTATATGCTCGGCCTGTTCGCGTCCCAGCTCGTCCAGGACAAGGGAGCGCTGCACGGCACCCAATGGGGCCTTATGGCCATCGACGCCGTCTTCCTGGCGGTCTGTATCGGCCTGGCCTGGAAGAGCCGCCGGGCCTGGCCTGTCTGGGTCTGCGCGCTGCAGTCGCTGATCGTCATGAGCCACCTTCTGACCCTGGTCGATCTGCGACCGTCCCTGACCGCCTTCTTCGCGGTCATCAATATCGCCAGCTACGGCGTGCTCGTCGCCATCGCTGTCGGGACCTTCTGGGCCTGGCAGGAGCGGCGGGCCGCCGGGCTGGAATAACCTTCCGGAATCCCACCCCATGGCTGAAATCCGCGATCAGACCTTGACCGGCGCGCAGACGCTCGACGGCAACACCTACATCAACTGCCAGTTCAACAACGCGCGCCTGGTCTTCGAAGGCGGCCCCCCGCCCGGGTTCGTCAACTGCACGTTCGGGGAGACCGAGTTCGTGTTCGACGGAGCGGCGGCCCGGACCCTGGGCTTCCTCAAGGCCATGGCCCCCGCGACCACCAACATGCGTCACATCGTTCTGGGCCTGCTACCCGAACTGGGCGTCAACGGCTGAGCCGGCGGCGTCTCGCCCTCGTCGCCGGGCTCCTGCTGCTTGCGGCGGGGGCCGCCGCCCTCAGCGGACGGTTCACACCGCCGCCCAGACATACCAGCGCCGCCCTGCCCGCCCCCTGCCGGGAAACCGTCTTCGAGGGTCAGGACTACGTCGTCTGCACCCTTTCATCCGCCGACTACACGGTGTCGGTCGCCCACAATGACGGGCAGGTCGACCCGGCCGCGACGGTGTCGGACCTGATCGCCGCTCGCGCCGCAGCCGGTCGGACGCCCGTGCTGGCGATGAACGGCGGCATGTACGACACCAGCCTGAACGCCATCGGCCTGCTGGTCGAGAACGGGCGGACCCTGACGCCGCTGAACCGGCGCGCCGGTGACGGCAATTTCTATCTGCAGCCCAACGGCGTCTTCGCCGTCGACCGGTCGGGCCGGGCCCACGTGATCGACGGCGCCGCCTGGAGCGAGGAGGTCGCCGCCGACACGGCCTTCGCCACCCAGTCCGGCCCGCTGCTGGTGATCGGAGGACGGCTGCATCCCGCCTTCCAGCCTGACGGGACCTCGCGCTATCGCCGCAACGGCGTGGGCGTGCGCGCCGACGGGACCGTGATCCTGGCCATCTCGCGTCGCGAGGTCAGCTTCGGCGCCTTCGCCCGCCTGTTCCGCGACGCCCTGGCCTGTCCCCACGCCCTGTTCCTGGACGGGGCGGTGTCCACCCTCGCGGGGCCGGACGGCGCGGTCGTGGGCGGGACCTTCCCGGCTGGACCGGTGATCGTCGCCGAGCGGCGTTGACCTCGGCGAGACATAGGCGGATATTCCTAGCCTCGAATCACCGAGCGTCGCCTTGCCCCTGTCTCACAACCAGATCTGGACCGCCATCGACCGCCTCGCGCGGCGCGAGGGGCTAAGCGCGTCCGCGCTGGCGCGGCGCGCGGGCCTGGACGCCACCAGCTTCAACCCGTCCAAGCGCTTCGGTCCGGGCGAGCCGCCCCGCCCCCGCTGGCCCTCGACCGAGAGCCTGACCCGGATCCTGGAGGTCACCGGCGTGTCTTTGGGCGACTTCGCGACCTTGGCCCACGACGCGCCGGAGCGACTGGCCACCATCCCCCTGCTGGGCATGGCCCAGGCGGGTCAGGACGGCTTTTTCGACGACGCGGGCCTGCCCATCGGCGAGGGCTGGGAACAGACCGAGTTGCCGCGCCCGTCCGACAGCCTGCTGAGCCTGCGCATCAACGGCGATTCCATGGCTCCCCTGTATCGCGAGGGCGATCGGGTGATTGTGGACCGCGAGGCATCCGACGTACGCCGCGGCGATCGCGTCGTGGTCCGCACCGTCGGCGGCGAGACCCTGGCCAAGGAGGTGTCCTCCCTGACCGCGAAGGCGGTGACCCTGACCTCGGTCAATCCCGCCTACCCGCCCCGCGCCGTTCCCCGCGCCGACATCGTCTGGATGGGCCGCATCCTCTGGGTCAGCCAGTAACGCGCTCAAGCAGCGAGCGGATAGCGCCTACCACCGCGCTCAAGCAGCGAGGGACCGCGTCCCGAGCGATATCGCGCAAAGAAAGGGCCGCCCCTTTCGGAGCGGCCCCATCCTGATCCGCGCTCAAGTCTCGAGCGTGAGCGCGCCTCGTCTCAGTAGTTGGTGACGTAGCGGGCGTTCACCCAGCCGCCGCCGGCGATCTGAACCCATTCGCCTTCCGAGCCGACAGCCGAGAAGGGCTGGCCGGCCGACAGGCTGCCGACCTGGCGATAGTTGGCGCCCGGACCCGAGCGGATGCGCAGGTTGGACGTGGCGCGGTACTGGGCGCCGCTGCTGGCGTTGGCGTCAGCGCGGGCGCGCTGCTGGTTACAGCCGATGTACGAGCCGGCCGCCGCGCCGGCGGCGGCGCCGCCCACGGCGCCCAGGGCGCGTTCGTTGCTGGAGATCTGGCTGCCGGCCAGACCACCCACCACGGCGCCGATCAGGGCGCCGGCGCGCTGGCGGCCGCCCGGGGCGTCGCAGTTGGTGACGCCGTTCGCCTGCTGGGCGACGGCGATGGAGGGAAGCGCCATCGGGCCCAGCCCGCCCAACATGGCGGCGGCGGCGATAGCGGCGGTGAAGGTCTTGTTCGACATGGCTCTGCTCCTGTCATCGAGTTGGTCGATGAAGGCTAGAATGCGCAGACCAACCTGAAGGCTCCCGTAGCGCTGCCGTTATATTCAGTTCATCTTCGTTGCGCGGCGGCGGCCGATCAGCTGGACGGCGGCGCCCGCGCTGGACACGACCAGATGCTGGCGGCCCGGGAACTGGAAATCCATGACCCGCGCCCACAGGTGCAGGAAGCGATCGTCGGTCGCGAAGGCCGTGATCGCCGACCGCGCGGGCCTCTGGAACAGCTCGGCCAGCTTGGCGATCTGGTCGATGGAGGCATCCGTCGGCAACACCCGGGTGTCGACGATCCAGTCCCAGTTCCACAGGACCGGATGGGCCTCCAGCACCGGGATAGCCTGCTCCAGCGCCCGCGCGGCGGTGACGCCGCTGTTCAGGTCCAGATGCAGTATTCGCTCGGCGGCATAGAACCGGTGGCGCAAGGTCGGGCTCCCGTGACCCGACCACCGTTACGGGCCGCCCCCTTAAGGACTCCCGGATGACGCGATAGGGACTATCCCTTGGTCAGGGCTCCGTTCGCGCCGGCCTCGATCAGCGAAATGGTCTGCGGCAGGCCGTAGATGGCCGCGAACGAGCCGAAGCGCGGTCCCTGCGAGGCGCCCAGCAGGACCTCGTACAGGGCGCCGAACCAGGCGCGCAGCGGTTCGAAGGCGTGATCCTTGCCCACCGCATAGACCTCGTTCTGGATCGTCTCACCATCCGTCGTGTCCGCCGGCAGGGCCTTCAGCCGCTGCGCCAGGTCCAGCAGCGCCGCCTTCTCCTGCTCGGTCGGCAGGCGGTAGGACTTCGTCGGCTTCACGAAGTCCTCGTAGTAGTTCAGCGCATGGCCCATCAGCCGGTCGAGCGTCGGCTCATTCTCGGGAGTGGCCTCGGGCAGGTACTTGGCGAAATAGGCCCAGAGCTGGTCCTTGGACGAGGCATTGGCCACGCCGACCAGGTTCAGCAGCAGGCTGAACGAGACCGGGCTGGCGACCTTGGGCGGGGCGCCCGCGTGGATCGACCAGACGGCGTTGTCGATCCGCTTGGCCGGCTCCTGCGCCTGGAACTGGTCGATGAAGCTCAGATAGTCGTCGATGGCGCGCGGAATGACGTTGAAGTGCAGCGACTTGGCCGACTTCGGCGACTGGAACATGTACCAGCTCAGGCTCTCGGGCGTGCCGTAACGCAGCCACTCGTCCATGGTCAGGCCATTGCCCTTGGACTTGGAGATCTTCTTGCCCTCGATGTCGAGGAAGAGCTCGTAGTTGAAGCCTTCCGGCGGAACGCCGCCCAGGGCGCGGCAGACCTTGGAGCTCTCGCGCACGCTCTCGATCAGGTCCTTGCCCGACATCTCGTAGTCGACGTCCAGCGCGGTCCAGCGCATGGCCCAGTCGGGCTTCCATTGCAGCTTCACATGGCCGCCGGTGACCGGAACCTCGGTGCGCCCGCCCGCCGGGTCGTCGAAAACGATGGTCCCCTTCTCGACGTTCCGCTCCAGCGTCGGCACCTGCAGCACATGGCCGGTGATCGGGCTGATCGGCAGGAAGGGGGAATAGGTTGCGCGGCGCTCTTCGCCCAACGTCGGCAGCATGATGGCCTGGACGGCCTCGAACCGCTCCAGCAGGCGCAGCAGCACCTCGTCGAACCGGCCCGAGCGATACTGCTCGGTCGAGGACAGGAACTCGTAGTCGAAGCCGAAACTGTCCAGGAAGGCGCGCAGGCGGGCGTTGTTGTGCGCGCCGAAGCTGTCGTGCGTCCCGAACGGATCGCGCACCACGGTCAGCGGCTTGTGCAGATCCTCGGCCAACATCTCCGGATTGGGAATGCCCTCCGGAACCTTGCGCAGCCCGTCCATGTCGTCGCTGAAGGCGATCAGGCGCGTCTGCCAGTGGTCGCCGGTCAGGGCGCGGAAGGCGTTACGCACCATGGTCGTGCGCGCCACCTCGCCGAAGGTGCCCATGTGCGGCAGGCCGGACGGGCCATAGCCGGTCTCCAGGACCACCGGCCGCTGCAGCGCCTCGAACGTCGCCAGCGCCTCGTCCGCCTTGCCGGCGTCGATCAGCAGCTTGGCCGCATCCCGCTCGGCGTCCGACAGCCGCTTCTTCAGAACGTGGTTCAGAAGATTGCGGGCCTGTTCAAACGGCCACGACTTGGCGTCGCGCGCGAGGAGTTCGATGTTCTGCAGCATGGAACGGGCTTTGCCGCCTCACGGGCGCGGGGTCAACGACAGACCCGATCTCAGCGCCGATACAGGCCCATGACCCACCCGCCGACGGCGGCCGGCCAGACGGCGACATAGACGGCGAAGATCAGGTTGGCCGATCCGCCGACAGAGGCCAACGCCAGGTGGAAGGCGAACACCACGATCGCGCAGACGAGCGCATAGATCCACGGCTTGCGCCACCCCAGGCCGCGCAGGGCGAAGTCGACCAGCAGGGTGAGCACGGCGGCGACGGCGATCACGTTCAGGATCGCGATCCCGCCCACGAAGACCAGGGTCTCGACCTTCGCGCCGTTCAGTTTGAACTGCGAGATGAACGGCATCATCGCCATCGTCACGATCGCCACCCCGGCGTTCGCCAACAGGCCGAGCCAGTATCCGCCGCGGCGGGTGCGGGGCGCCTCCGCCGTCACGGCCGTCATCGGCCTTGATGCGACGACGCCCGCCGGCGCCGTGGTTCGCCTGCCGAAACTCATGCTCGCCTCCCGCTCACGTCGGCGACGTTAGCGGCGAGGGGTAAAGACGGTCTTCAGGGGGCCTCAGTACCAGACCGCCCCGGGCGCGCAGGTAGGCGGGCCATTGGCGTGGTCCGCCCCGTCCATGTCCGTGTTGCAGACCGAGGCCTTGCGCAACAGGTCCCGGAAGGTTCCGAGATCGGTCTCGAGACGCGCCGCGTCCGTGACCAGGGTGAAGGCCGCTTCGGCCTCGCCGCCCTCGGCGATCAGATAGGGCGTCTCCGCCCTGACCTCGACGATGTCGCCGCGCCGGGTCAGGCACAGCGGACGGTCGCTTCCCAGCAGGACGGCCCGCCCGATCTCCTCGCACGGCGCGGGCGCCGGCCTGAACGCGTCGTCCAACACGTCATAGCCGTAGTAGATCTGGATGTTCGGCGCATTGAGCGCGCCCCGCTCGCTGGACGAATACCCGCCGCCGCCGCAGGCCTTGGGCGCGGTCAGGAAGACCACCGTGCCGTGGTCCGAACCAACCCACCCGTCAGGCTTCGGGCAATAGAAGGCCCCGGGCGGCGTCGGGAAGGTCAGACCCTTGTCCGCGCTTCGATAGATGGGCGGGGCGAGAACCGGCGCGAGGCTGTTCCCGGCATTCTCCGGAGATGCGGAGACCTGCCCGCAAGCAGCCGGCGCGAGGCCGATCAGGACTGCTGCAATCACCGTGCGCGTCATCGCCACGGGTCCGCGGAATATGCGGCGTCGACACCGGTCTGGCCCGCCGTTCGATCATGCTCTGCGGCGGCGTCATCGTCACTTCCGGAATCCGGGCCCGACGAAGACGGTCAACAGGAGGTTGGAGTTATTTGCCTCCGGCGAACCCGCCACGGGCTTCCGAGCCGCCGCAGAGCTTGCGTCATCGCGTCGGGCGCCCCAGCTTCCTCGTCATGACGATGTTCATTCGCACAAGCGCGTTCGGCTTCCCGGTCGCCTGAGGGCCGCCGCCGAACCCTGTATCCGTCCGGCCGAGGCCGGAACGACCTCTCATGCGAGAACACTCATGCCTGCCCAGAATTCCCCACGCGTGCTGACCGGCGCGCAGATCGACCAATTCATCACCGACGGCTTTGTTCGGATCGATGACGCCTTCCCGTCAGCCCTGGCCCACGACGCACGCGACGTGCTGTGGCGTGACCTGGGGCTCAGTCCCGACCAACCCGAGACTTGGACACAGCCCGTCGTCCGTCTGGGGATGTACGCCCGGCCACCCTTTGTCGAAGCCGCGAATACCCCGAGGCTTCACGCCGCCTTCGACCAGTTGGTCGGACCTCAGCGTTGGCGCCCCTGCCGCGCCATGGGGACGTTTCCGGTTCGCTTCCCCTCCCCCGACGACCCCGGCGATACAGGCTGGCACGTCGACGTGAGCTTCGGGACCGACGATCCGAACTTCCTGAACTGGCGAGCGAACATTCGCTCCAAGGGCCGGGCGCTGCTGATGCTGTTTCTGTTCTCCGACACGGGCGAGGCCGACGCTCCCACCCGGATTCGCCTCGGCTCACACCGCGATGTCGCCCGGCGGTTGGCTCCGTTTGGGGAGGCGGGGCTGACGCTCGGTGAACTGGCGCAAAACGCCTTCGAGGACAGTGCGCACCGGCCCGAGGGTTTGGTCACGGGCCCCTCGGGGACCGTCTACCTGTGTCACCCGTTCCTGGTCCATTCGGCCCAACCGCACAGGGGGACGGAACCGCGCTTCATGGCCCAGCCGCCGCTCCTGCCCTCGGACTGGCCGGACGGGGGCGTCGATTCCGATTGTCCCGTCGGTCAGGCGATCGAACGTGCGCTGCTGACCAACGATTGAGTCCGGATCAGCCCTCGGCCTCGGCTTCGGCCGCGTTCGCGCCGCCGACGCCCGGAATGGCGATGCAGCGCTGGCGGGTTCCGCCGCCCGGTGCAGCCTCAACGCGGGGCGCGATGGAGCTGACCGTGGTCCCGTCCGCGGCGTAGGTCCCCAGGAACTGACAGCCCGTCTGCAGGTCGGTCAGCACATAGACGCCCGGCTGGTCCGTCGGCGTCTTCGACAGGGTCGCGCCGACCACCATCTGCAGGGCGCTGGCCGGGTTCTCGAGGATCTGCTGCGCCTGCGCCGAGCGGGTGTTGATCTCCTCCGCCGTGGCCTGGGCCTGGGCGGCCCGGTCCTGGACCTCCTGCAGGGCGGAGGTGTCGATGTCACAGGCGGCGACGGCGAGGCCGAGGGCGGAGACGGCGAGGCTGGTCAGGATTTTCATGCCCCGATCATGCCCGACCGACCGCCCCGGGTCTGCCGGACAGATGGTCTCATCCTTCCAGATCGATCATCCGGTTGGCGATCCTCTGGGCGAGGACATCCAGGTCGACCGTGGTGGTGTTGGACAGCAGGACGATGGTCACGTCGCGCTCGCGCAGCCGGTAGAGCACGCCCTGCGCGCCCATGATGGCGCCTGGCCGCTTGGCCACGTGCCAGGTCTTGCCGCGCCGCTGGAAGCTGTAGCTCCACAGGCCCAAGCCGTATTCATCCAGTCCCGGCGCGAGGAACTGCTCCAGCGAGGCGGCGCCGATCAGCCGGCCGCCGTACAGGGCGTCGGCGAAGACCGCCAGATCGGCGGCGGTCGAATACATCGCCCCGGCCGCCGACCAATTCTCGTAATAGACCGGCATGTCGGTCACCAGGGTCTGGGTGTCGTCGCGGAAGGTGTAGGTCGAGGCCAGCCTGGGGATGATCGCGTCCCAGTGCGCCACGCCGGTGTTCGCCAGGCCCAGCGGCGTCAGGATGCGGTCGCTCAGGACCTGTTCCCAGCTCTGACCGGTGATCCGTTCGATGACCGCGCCCAGCAGGATGTAGTCAGCGTTGTTGTAGTTGAAGGCCGCTCCCGGTTCCGTGGCCAAGGCGCCGGTGCAGCAGTTGGCCAGCAGGGCCGCCGGCGTCATCGGGCGCTGATAGTGGGGGATGCCGTTGGCGAACCCTTCCTGATAGCTGCTGACCGTATCCATCTGCGCCAGGCCCGAGGTGTGGTTCAGCAGCTGGCGCAGGGTGACGCGGCCGCCCGCTCCCCCCGGCAGGTCGGGCAGGTGTCGACCCACCAGGTCATCGATGCTGAGCTTGCCCTCCTCCTGCAGCTGCAGGATCAAGACGGCGGCGAAAATCTTGGTGATGGAGGCGATGCGGAAGCGGGTGTCCTCCGTCGTCGGCACGGCGAAGGCGCGCTCCGCCTGGCCGAAGGCGCCGTGGTAGACGACCCGCCCCCGTTCCTCGACGCGGACGACGCCCTGCAAATCCTTCTCGGCGGCGTAGGTGTTGATGAAGGTCGTCAGGTCCGTCGGGGCGGTGGGGGCCTGAGCCTGGGCCGCGACCGACGCGAGCAGGGACAGCCCCAGACAGACAGCGGCGAGAAGGGCTCTCATTGAAGACCTCGTCCGGGCCCCGAAGCCCACGGGCGCTTGTCCATCCCCCAAGCAGGGCAATATACTGCACAGATGGGTATGGGCAATATACTACACAGTCAAGATCAGCCGCGCCGCCCTGACGTGCTGGCCCATGTCGGCGAGAACCTGCGGCGCGTCCGCGCCCTGCGCGGCTTCAGCCAGGCCGAGCTGGCGACGCGCTCGGGCATAAGCCGGCGGATGATCGGCGCGATGGAAGGCAATGACGCCAACGTCAGCCTGTCGACCCTGGACCGGCTGGCCGCCGCCCTCGACATCAGCCTGACCGAACTGGTCCGCTCGCCGGACGCCGCCGACAACCGCCGGATCGACACGGTCGCCTGGCGCGGCGCCCACACGGACAGTTCCGGCGTCCTGCTCGGCTCGGCCCCCGCGACCCGCGAGGCCGAGCTGTGGATGTGGTCCCTGGCCGAGGGCGAGCGCTATCCGTCCGAGGCCGACTCGCAGAACTGGCACGAGATGCTGTCCGTGATCGAGGGCGTGCTGGTGATCGAGGCCGCCGAGGAGACGCACACCCTCAGGGCCGGCGACTTCCTGATCTTCTCCAGCGCCCGTCCCTATGTCTTCGCCAACGGCGGCGAGGCCGCCGTGCGCTTCATCCGCAACGTGGTGTTGTAGGCGCCCCGTCTCGTCCCCGCCTTGACCCCGCCGCAGACGCGTGGCCTTTGCGCCGCCTGATGAAGACCGCTGATTTCGACTTCGACCTGCCCGACGACCACATCGCCCTGCGTCCCGCGGAGCCGCGCGATTCCGCGCGCCTGCTGGTGGTGCGCGGCGGCGGGCTGGAGGACCGGATCATCCGCGATCTGCCGGACTTCCTAGGTTCCGGCGACGCCTTGGTCTTCAACGACACCCGGGTGATCCCGGCGCGGCTGTCGGGCGTGCGCCAGCGGCCAAACCCCGTGATCGGGGGCCCCGAGGGCGAGACCCTGACCGTCGAGGTCGAGGCCACCCTGCACCACCGCGACGCCCCCGACGTCTGGTCGGCCTTCATGAAGCCAGGCAAACGCATCAAGGCGGGCGACCGCATCCGTTTCGGCGCCGTTCACGACGGCGCCTGCACGCTGGGCCGCCTCGACGCCACCGTCGCCGACAAGGGCGAGGACGGGCTGGTGGTGCTGAAGTTCGACCTGTCAGGCCCGGCGCTGGACGACGCCATCCGCGATGTCGGGGTCATGCCCCTGCCGCCCTATATCGCCGCCAAGCGGGCCGAGGACGACCGCGACCGTTCGGACTATCAGACCGTCTTCGCCGAGCATGACGGTTCGGTCGCCGCGCCCACGGCGGGCCTGCACTTCACTCCTGCCCTGCTCGAGGCGATCCGCACGAAGGGCGTTTCGACCCACGCCGTGACCCTGCACGTCGGCGCCGGCACCTTCCTGCCGGTCAAGGCCGACGACACCGCCGATCACAAGATGCACTCGGAGTGGGGAGAGGTCTCCGCCGAGACCGCCGACGCCCTGAACGCCGTCCACGCCGCCGGCGGACGCATCGTCTGCGTCGGCACGACGTCCCTGCGTCTGCTGGAGAGCGCGACGGATCAGGACGGCGTCGTAAAGCCCTTCCACGGCGACACCGCCATCTTCATCACCCCCGGCTACGCTTTTCGCGCCGTGGACGTGCTGATGACCAATTTCCACCTGCCGAAGTCGACCCTGTTCATGCTGGTCAGCGCCTTCGCCGGGCTGGAGACGATGAAGGCCGCCTACGCCCACGCCATCGACAACGGTTACCGCTTCTATTCTTACGGCGACGGCAGTCTGCTGTTCCGCGAGACTGCCTCATGACCGCCCTCCCCAGACCCCTGGTCCAGAGTCTCGAGATGCTGGCCGCCACGGCCGAGGCGCTGGAGCTCCGCAATGACTGGATCGTCTTCGGCGGCGCGGCCATGGCCCTGTCCGGCCTGCCCGACTGGTCCGTGCCGGACATCGACGTGCTGGCCTCTGAAGAGACCGCCAACGACCTGATCGACGCCTTCGGCGGCCGGATCGTCGCTCCGACCGGTCAGGACCGCTTCCGCTCCCGCCTGCTGGCCCGGATCGACGGGACCCCTGTCCCGATCGAGATCATGGTTGGGCTGGAGGTCAGGACCGACGACGGTTGGACGCCTGTCGCCTTCCGGACCCGCGTTGACCGCCCGGTCCTGGATCGCCACATCCCAACTCCCCGAACTTCCGAGCAAGCCCAGATGGCGCGCCGCTTCGGCCGCCCCAAGGACCTGCAGCGCGCCGAGGCGCTGGACAAGCTGACCGACTGATGACCTTCCCGTTTGAGATTTCGCAGACCGACGGCCGCGCCCGCACTGGCGTGCTGAAGACCCCGCGCGGCGATATCCGCACCCCCGCCTTCATGCCCGTCGGCACCGCCGCCACGGTCAAGGCCCTGACCGTCGATCAGGTCAAGCAGACCGGCGCGGACATCCTGCTGGGCAACACCTATCACCTGATGCTGCGCCCCGGACCGGAGCGGATGGAGCGCCTCGGCGGTCTTCACAAATTCATGGGCTGGGACAAGCCGATCCTGACTGACTCGGGCGGCTTCCAGGTCATGTCCCTGTCGGGCATCTCCAAGCTGACCGAGGAGGCCGTGACCTTCTCCAGCCATATCGACGGCTCCAAGCACGTCCTGACGCCCGAGCGCTCGATCGAGATCCAGGCCGACCGCATCGGCTCGGACATCGTCATGCAGCTGGACGAATGCGTCGCCTGGCCCGCCGAAGAGAAGCGCGCCCGCGAGGGCATGGAGCTGTCCGCCCGCTGGGCCCAACGCTCCAAGACCGCCTTCGGCACGCGCGATGCCCAGGCCCTGTTCGGCATCCAGCAGGGCTCGACCTTCCAGAACCTGCGCAAGGAATCGTCCGAGCGGCTGCAAGAGATCGGCTTCGACGGCTATGCCATCGGCGGCCTGGCCGTCGGCGAGGGCCACCAGGCCATGTGCGAAGTGCTGGACTATGCGCCCGACATGCTGCCCGCCGACCGCCCCCGCTATCTGATGGGCGTCGGCAAGCCGGTCGATCTGGTCGAGGCGGTGTGGCGCGGCGTCGACATGTTCGACTGCGTTCTGCCGACCCGCGCCGGCCGCCACGGCCAGGCCTGGACCTGGGACGGCCCGATCAACCTCAAGAACGCCCGCTTCGCGGAGGACCAGGATCCACTGGACCCGGAGGTCCCCTGCCCGGCCTCCCAGGACTATTCCAAGGCCTATCTGCACCACCTGATCCGGGCCGACGAGATCCTCGGCAAGATCCTGCTCAGCTGGCACAACATCGCCTTCTTCCAGGCCCTGACCGCCGCCATGCGCGCCGCCATCGCCGAAGGCCGCTTCGACCAGTTCCGCAAGGACTTCCACGCCCGCCATACGTCGAACTAGCGGAGCGCCCGACATGAGAATCGAGAAGTCCGGCTTCCACGCCTACAACACCTATCTGGAAGAGCCGCCGCGCCCCGAGGGCAACGAGACGGCGCTCCACCGGCATGTGATCATTATCGGCGGCGACAAATATTCGTTCTTCGCCCACTGGTCCGGCAAGTTCGCGCACAAGGGCGAACTCATCTCCTTCGACTGGGACTGGGACCGGACCGGCGAATTCCGGAACATCGACAAGCCGTCCTTCGAGGCCTTCAGCAAGGACGGCAGCGTCCAGATCAGGGGCGATCGCAGCGACAAGCCCCGCCGCTGACGCCTACCGCCGGCTGCCGCCCCGCGGCCGGAACCAGCTGGGCGCCGCGGGCGGGGCGCAGTTGCGCTGCATCCCCGTCCCCTTCAGGAAAGATCGGCGCATCCGCCCGGCCTGCACCGCCGACTGGACATGCAGCCGATGCCGTTCGGCCCCGCTGAGGCGGCGGATCCACGCCCGCCCGGGGATGAAGTCGGTCGTCGCGTCGCGGATCGCATCCAGCGCGCCCTTGGACGCCGCATCCGCCGCCCGCTCGCTGAGGTAGGGATTGTCCGGCGCGGGCGGCTCGTCCGTGTCCGCCCCCAGCGCCTCGTTCAGCCGCGCGATCTCGGCCCCGATGGTGCTGCACTGGTTGAGATTGCGCAGGTCATAGGGATTGGCCTCGGCCTGCAGCAGGACCGTCGGGATGTACTCCCGGCGCAGGTTGAAATCGTCCAGCGGCGCGGTCGCCGCCGCGCCCAGCCCGGACCCGAAATCCCGCATGGCCTGACCGCCTCCGCAGGCGGCGAGGGTGAGGATGGGAAGGATCAGGAACAGACGGCGCATGCGCCCTTCAATCACGCCCCGAGGTCTGACGAAAGCACCGCGATGTCGGGAAAAGATGATGGTACGTCCTCTCGGGCTCGAACCGAGGACCCTCTGATTAAAAGTCAGATGCTCTAACCAACTGAGCTAAGGACGCACATCGTCTCCGGCCGCGTCGGCGAATCCGGAGGCGCGGCTTTTCCAACATAGCGGCCTCCGGGTCAAGCGTACCTCGACAGGTTCGTCACGGACCGGCTAGGCAGGGGCCATGGCAACCCCCGCAAAACCGCTCGCCGGCGTCCGTATCCTCGAGTTCGACGGCCTCGGTCCCGTGACCTTCGCGGGCATGGTCCTGGCCGACATGGGGGCGCAAGTGCTGCGCCTGACGCGCAGCGCCTCGGCGGGCGCCGCGGTGTTCAGCGACGTCGGCGGCGAGGTGCTGCACCGGGGCCGCGCGGCCGTGGGCGTCAACCTCAAGGACCCGGCGGATCACGCCCGCGTCCTCGAGCTGATCGACGGCGCCGACGCTCTGATCGAGGGCTTCCGGCCCGGGGTGATGGAGCGGTTGGGGCTTGGGCCCGAGGTCCTGGCGGCGCGCAATCCCCGGCTGGTGTTCGGCCGGGTGACCGGCTGGGGCCAGAGCGGACCGATGGCGGACAGGGTCGGCCACGACATCAACTACATCGCCCTGTCGGGCGCCCTGCACCCGATGGGCGAGCCGGATCGCCCGCCCCGCCCGCCGCTGAACCTGGTCGGCGACTACGGCGGCGGGGCCATGTTCCTGGTCGCCGGGGTGCTGGCGGCCCTGCTGGAGGCGAAGACCGCGGGCAAGGGCCGGGTCGTGGACGCCGCCATGACCGACGGCTCGGCCTTGCTGACCAGCCTGTTCCACGCCTTCCGCCCGCGCGGCCTGTGGAGCGACGCACGCGGAGCCAACCTGCTGGACGGCGGCGCCCCCTTCTATCGCTGCTTCACCTGCAGGGACGGACGGTACGTCGCTGTCGGCGCGCTGGAGCCGCAGTTCTACGCCGCTCTCATCGCCGGCCTGGGCCTGACGCCGGACGAGGCGCCGCAGTTCGACATGGCGAACTGGCCCGCCCTGCACGCCCGCTTCGAGGCCCTGTTCGCCACCCGCGACCGCGACGACTGGGCCGCCCATTTCGAAGGCACGGACGCCTGCGTCACCCCGGTGTTGACGCTGGGCGAGGCGCCCGCCCATCCGCACAACGCCGCGCGCGGGACCTTCGTCGATCAGGGCGTCGTCCAGCCGGCGCCCGCGCCCCGATTCGACGGTCAGGCCACACCAGAAGCCCAGCCCCCCGCCCTGTCGCTGGACGCGGCCCTGTCGCTCTGGGCGTAAGGGTCAGGCGACCTCGGACCGCGCTTCCGCCGAAACGACGCAGGCCGCCGCCAGCGTCCGGGCCAGGACCACGGGGTCGATCGGCTTGGTCAGGAAGGCGTGGACGCCCGCCGCCTCCCACGCCTGGCGATGCACATCCAGCGCATTGGCGGTCAGGGCGATGATCGGGGTCTGGGCGTTGGCGCCGCTGCTCAGGCGGATGCTCCGCGTGGCCTCCAGCCCGTCCATCACCGGCATCTGCATGTCCATCAGGATGGCGTCGAACCGTTCCACGGACGCGATCTCCAACGCCTCGGCGCCGTTCTCGACCAGGGTCAGGCGACAGCCGTGCGGCTCGAGCAGCAGCTTGAGGATGCGGCGGTTCACCTCGTGATCGTCGGCGGCCAGGATCGAGCGGCCTTCAAGCGAGCCCGTCTCCTCGGCCTCCGTGAGCGCCGCCGCCGGACGTGACGAAGACACCTCGACCGGCAGGTGAAGGGTGAAGATCGAGCCCTGCCCCACCATGCTCTGCACCGTCAGTTCGCCACCCATGATCTCGGCCAGACGGCGGCTGATCGACAGCCCCAGGCCGGTGCCGCCATAGCGCCGGGTGGTGCCAGCGTCAGCCTGTTCGAAGCTGTTGAACACATGCCCCAGCCGGTCCGCCGGAATGCCGCAGCCGCTGTCGGTCACCGACACGACCAGGCGACCGGCGCGCCATTCGGCTGCGACGGTGATCTGGCCCTGGTCGGTGAACTTCACCGCGTTGGAGATCAGGTTGAACAGGATCTGCTGGAAGCGCAGCGGATCGGTGCGCACGCACTCCGGCACCGCGTCGTCGATCCGGACGATCAGGGCGACGCCCGCCGCCGCCGCGCGCGGCTCCCACAACCGGGCCAGCGAGGCCAGACGCGCATGCACGTCCATGTCGTCGATCTCCAGCACCATCTTGCCGGCTTCGATCTTCGAGACGTCCAGCACGTCGTTGAGCAGGCCCATCAGTACGTCGCCGGCGTCCGTCAACATGGACACATGTTCGGCCTGACGCGCGTCGAGGTCGGTCCGGCGCAGCAGGTTGGCGGCCGAGATCACCGCGTTCATGGGGGTGCGGATCTCGTGGCTGATGACCGCCAGGAAGTCGGACTTGGCCGCGCTGGCCTCTTCCGCCCGATGTCGCGCCTCCTGCGCCTGATCGCGGGCCGCCTGCAGCAGGCCCGTGGTGGTCGAGCTCTGACGCACCGCCACGACCAGATGGCTCATGTACAGGACGCAGCCGAAGGCGATCAGCAGGGGCTGCCAGCTGCCCGTCAGGATGGCGGTCACCACCGGCAGGCCCAGGAAGTAGACGCCGTGCGGGGCGACGGCGGACACCAGGATGGCGCGGGCGTGGTGCATGTGCAGGCTGACGTGCAGCAGGCCGCCGGCCACCTGCACCATGGCGAAGATTCGTCCGATCTCCCCGCCCGCGAACCACAGATAGGCGGCGATCGAGGAATAGACGGCCACGCCGAACGCGGTCACCGCGCACGACAGGATCAGGTAGTTCCGGTCGGGCTCCCACTCCGGATCACGACGGTACCGGCTGAAGGTGAGCCAATCGATCCCCTGGCTGACCACGACGGCGGCGAACCACACGATCGGCCATACTCCCGGCGCGACGAACCAGGCCGTGGTTCCGATCACGGCGGCCAGGCCGATACGGGTGGTGAGCTCCCGGTACCGCACTTGCGACACGAGGGCGTAGGCGGTGGCTTGCATTGGCCGGATCTCCCAACCTTCAGGTTGCACTGAAATGTGAAATTATTGGTTGCCGGGCATGGTGACCGGGGTTCGCAAGGCCGCTACACGGCTCAAGCGTGGCTGGAGGCGCCGACAGGTGCGCTTTGGCCCGAAACACTTTATGGAACAGGCGATACGGCCCGCGCGTTGGAAGGCCGAATCCCGGGGGAGACTTCGACCATGAAACGCCTTGCCGCCCTTCTGGCCCTGACTGGCGCCTTCGCCGTCGCCGCGTGCGACGACCCGCGCTCGTCCGAGGAGGACAGCCTGGCCGACAAGGCCGCCGAGCAGCCGCTGGCGCCGGCCGCGGAGGACGTGGGCGTCCCGGCCGAGGCCGTCGCCCCGACCCCGCCGCCGCCCACGGACTCCAACGCCATCCCGCCCGAGAAGCGGACGTCGGAGGAATCAGTCCAACCGGAAAGCGAAACCCTCTTCTATTGAGGCGCGGGGCCGCCGCGTTCGCGCGGGCAGGACGATTATGGGCCGACCGGCCCTCAATGAAGGTTCGAGTTTGACGCCAAGGCCCGCTCTCTTCCTTGTCAGCCTGGCGGGCATGGCCTTCGCGTCCGCCGCCGCCGCGGATCCTCGCGCGCACATTCGCGGCGAGATGGACGGAACCCTGCGGGAGCAGCTGGTCCGCGCCGTGGGCGAGGTCGACGGCCCGCCCGCCAACCGCTTCGAGGCCCGCCGGCGCGCCCGCGGAGCCATGGAGGCGGCCCAGGCCCTGCTGCGCTCCGAGGGCTACTACCAGCCGGTTCTTGAAGACGTGGTCGAGGGCGAAGACACCCCGATCGCCATCGTCAGCGTCATCCCCGGCCCGCGCTTCGTGCTGGCCGATCCCACGGTTCATTGGGTCGCGCCCGAGCCGCAGGCCGAGGCGGCCCAGGCCGCCGTGAACGACATCGGGCTGAAGGCCGGCGACGCGGGCCGCGCCGTCGACGTCATCGCCGCCGAGGGCCGGGTCGTTTCCGGCCTGGTGCGCAACGGTTATGCGGATGCCCGCGCGGAGCCTCGCCGCGTCGTCGTCGACCACGCCGCCTTCACCGTCCAGCCCACCTACAACGTCGCCGCCGGCCAGCTGGTGCGCCTGGACGGCGTCCGGCTGGAGACGCGCGGGCCGACCAACCCGGATTGGGTCGCGGGCCTCGCGCCCTGGTCCGAGGGCGACGTCTACGATCCCGAGGACGTGGCCGAACTGGAACGCCGTCTGCTCGAGACCGGGGTCTACGACGGCGTCGGCGTGGCCCTGGCTCCGGCGGATCAGACCAATGCGGCGGGCAACCGGCCCATCGTCGTCACCCTGACCGACCGTCCGCGCCGCATCCTCGAGGCCGGCGCCACCTTCTCGACCGCCGAGGGCTCCGGCGTCGACCTGCGCTGGACGTGGCACAACCGTTTCAAGCGCGCCGACACCCTGGTCTGGGAAGCCCGCGCCGCCAACGTCGACAGCCGGCTGGGCGTCGACCTCAGCCTGCCGCACTGGCGCAATCCGGGGCTGACGCTGAAATTGTCGGCCGGGGTGGTGAACGAGGACACCGACGCCTACGAACGCACCGCCGCCACCTTCGCCGCCGACCTGCAGCAGCGCCTCGGCAAGACCTCCTGGGTCAGCTACGGCGTCGGCCTCGATATCGGCCATTACAACGAGAACCGCTTCGATCCGCTCACCGCGTTGCCGGTGAATTTCAACCGCGACCTGGCCATCGTGACGGGGCGCGGCAGCTTCTACCTGGACCGCTCCAACGACCCGCTCGACCCGACCACGGGCTGGCGCCTGACCGTCTCGGCCCAGCCGACCGCGGTGGGCGGCGAGGAGTCGGTGCTGTTCCTGCGCGCCGAGTCCCAGGCCACCGCCTATCTGCCGTTGCAGGACAACGCCAAGACCGTGCTGGCCGGCCGTGTAAGGCTGGGCTCGATCCTGGGCGGCGGCGAGCTGACGGTGCCGTCGGACCGTCTGTTCTACTCGGGCGGCGGCGGCTCGGTTCGCGGCTATGAATACCAGGGCGTCGGTCCGCGCCTGCCCGACAACACGCCGCGCGGCGGTCTCAGCCTGTTCGAGACCTCGCTCGAAGTCCGCCGCGACGTCTGGCGCAGCTTCCAGGCCGTGGCCTTCGTCGACGCCGGCGCCGTCGGCTTCCAGGAAACGCCCAACTTCAGCAACCTGCGCTACGGCGCCGGACTGGGCGTGCGCTACAAACTACCGTTCGGCCCGATCCGCGCCGATATCGCCTTCCCCCTGTCGGCGCGTGAAGGCGACGCCAAGTTCCAGATCTACGTCAGCATCGGGCAGGCGTTTTGACCGACGCCCCGCCCCCCGAACCGACCTCGGTCGAAACGCCCGACACGCCCGCGAAGAAAGCCCGGCGCAAGCGCACGCGCCTGCAGGCCCTCGCCTTCTTCGGCGGCATGACCCTCGCCGTCCTGGCCGCCCTGCTGGTCGTCGTGCTGGTCGGCGGGCGGATGTATCTGGTCAGCGGTCCGGGCCGCGAACTGGTCACCAGCTTCGTCGCGGGCAAGAAGATCGGCCGCTATGGCCGGATCAATGTCGAGGGGGTCAAGGGCGACATCTTCGACGACTTCACCATCGACCAGGTCACCGTCACGGATGCGAAGGGCGTCTGGCTGGAGGCGCGCGCCGTCCACGTTGACTGGAACTGGCTGCCGCTGATCACGCGCCGCTTCCACGCCACCAATATCGAGGCCGGCGTCATCCGCCTGATCCGCCGCCCGCTGGTCGAGCCCTCGACCACGCCGCCGGGTCCGCAGCCGCTGAGCATCGACATCGACCGCTTCGCCGCCAACGTCGAACTGCTGGAAGGCTTCAGCAAGGAGTACGGCCGCTGGAACCTGTCCGGCGAGGCCAGCGTCCCGCGCCAGGGCGCCAAGTCCGCCGTCGTCAACGCCAACAGCCTGAGCCGCCCGGGCGATCATCTGCGCCTCAACGCCGTCTTCGGCGGCGATCTGGCCGAGACCCGGCTGAACCTGCGCGCGGTCGAGGCGCGCGGCGGCCCCATCGCGGGCGCCTTGGGCTATTCGCCGGACCAGCCCTTCCTCGCCAGCGCGATCGTCAACGGCCAGGTGGTCGACGCCGTCGTCCGCTCCGGCGACTTCGTCCCGCTGACCGTCAAGGGCCGCTACGGCAAGGACAACACCCGGATCAGCGGCTTCTTCGACTTCTCCGGCTCGGACCTGCTGGCTCCCTTCATCGCGCGCATCGGTCGGACCGCCCGGTTCGGCTTCGCCACCTCCCCCGACACCGACGGCGACGGCCAGCAGGGCGTCGCCTGGCGCCTGATCACCGAAAACCTCACCTCCGACGCCAGCGGCCAGATCAGCATCAAGGACCGCCAGAGCCGGGACGGCGTCCGGCTGGATATCGCCACGCCGTCGCTGAACCGTCTGATCGGCCATCCGTCCGCCGGCCCCGCCTCCTACATCGGGGTCTTCAAGGGCGACGCCGCGAACTGGACCCTGGCCGGTGCGGTCGATCTGGTCGGGGTGCAGGCCTCCAGCTACCGCGCCACCCGCGTGCGCGGTCCCCTGAACGTTCAGATGAAGTCGGGCCGGATCGATCTGGACGGCGATATCCAGGCCGACGGCGGCGCGACAGCGGGCATCATCGGTGGTCTGCTGGGGCCCCGCCCCCGCATCGTCTTCGAGGCCGCGCGCCTGGCCGACGGCGCCATCCTGCTGGAGAAGATCAACGCCAGGGGACAGGCGCTGGAGCTGACCGGCTCGGGTGGCCGCGACCTGACCGGCGGGCTCGGCTTCCGCGGCGAGGCGCGCATCACCGATGCCTCGAAGATCCACGGCGACGCCCGCGGCGCCTTCGGCGGCCCGATCAGCGCCGCCATGGCCCGTAGCGGCGCGCCCTGGCGGCTGACCTTCGACGGCCGAGGGCGCGGTCTGGCCACGGGACAGGCCGAGCTGGACCGTCTGCTGGGCGCCACGCCCCGCCTGCAGCTGACCGGCGCCCTCAACGGCGGGCGCATTGAGGTCGAGCGCGCCGCCCTGACCGGGGCCGCCGGCTCAGCGGGCGCGCGCGGCCTGATCGAGGGCGACGGCCGCCTGCGGCTGGCCCTGAACTGGAACGCGCGCGGCCCGTTCGGCGTCGGCCCGGTCGAGATCGATGGAGCCATGACCGGCGACGGCGCCCTGACCGGCACCCTGGCCCAGCCTCGCGCCGACCTGCGCGCCGCCTTCGGCCAGGTCAGCGCTGGGGCGCTGAAACTGACCGACGCCAACCTGATCCTCAGCTTCCGCAAGGGCGCCGACGCCTCGGACGGCCGCATCGCCCTGACCTCCGGCTCGAACTACGGACCGGCGCGGGCGAGCGGAAACTTCTACCTCGGCGGTTCGCGTATCCGGCTGACCGACGTCGACCTCGACGCCGGCGGCGTGACGGCCCAGGGCGCGATTGCCCTGTCCAACCACATCCCGTCCAGCGCCGACCTGACCTTCACCGCCCGTCCCGGCGCCTTCCTCGCCTCCGGGGAGGCTAACGGCCGCGTCCGCCTGACCGAGGGAGACGGGGCCGAGACGGCCATCCTCGACGTCAGCGGCCGCAATGTCCGTCTGGCCGGTTCGCCCTATGTGATCCGCACCCTCGACCTGGACGGGCGTGGAACCCTGAACCGGCTGCCTTTCAACCTGAAGGCCGACGTGGGCGGGCCGACGCCGTTGTCGTTCAACGGCACGGGCGTCTACGCCCGCGAGGGCAAGGCCCAGTCCGTCGTGCTGGAAGGCGCCGGCTCGGTGCGGGAGATCGACTTCACCACCCGCTCCCCCGCCGTGGTGGCCCTGTCCGGCGACGGCCGCGTCGCCCGCGTCGACCTGGCGGTCGGCGGCGGCGTCCTGACCGGCGAGCTGCGCCAGGATTCTCGCGCCGCCATCATCGAGGCCAATCTGACCAGCGTCGAGCTGGGCTCCATCGCGCCGGACGTGCGCGGCCGGGTCACGGGCCGCCTGTCCCTGCGCGGCGCCGGCGACGACCTGTCCGGCTCGGCCAACGTCAGCCTGCAGGGCCTGCGCAGCATGGACGCGCCGCGCGGCCTGTCCGTGGACGGCACGCTCAGCGCCATGCTGGTCGACAACACCCTCCGCCTGGAAGCCCGCGCCACCGACGAGAACGCGGTGCAGGCCAGCGCCGACCTGACCCTGCCGGTCGAGGCCTCGGCCGCGCCGTTGCGGCTCGCCATCGCCCGCACCCGGCCGATGGAGGGCACGGTCAACATCCGCGGCCAGATCCAGCCGATCTGGGACCTGTTCCTGGGCGGCGACCGCTCCCTGTCAGGCCAGATGTCCGCCAACGCCACGCTTGGCGGCACGCTGAACGAGCCGCGCATCAACGGCCGCCTCGACCTGCAGCAGGGGGCCTTCCGCGACAACGCCGTCGGCCTGCGACTGGAAGGCGTCACCCTGAACAGCCGCTTCGACGACACCACCGCCCTGATCGAGACCTTCACCGCCAACGACGGTTCGGGCGGCACGGTCAACGGCGACGGCCGCATCGGCCTGCGCCAGGGTTCGGGCTCCAGCTTCGAACTGGCCCTGACCCGCTTCCGCATCATCGACAACGACATCGCCCAGGCCCGCGCCTCGGGTCCCCTGACCGTGGTCCGGGGCGAGGACGGCAACATCCAGCTGGCCGGTCAGATCGACATCGACGACGCCCGCATCGAAGCCAATCCGCCGGGCTCCAACGGCATCGTCCGCATGGACGTGGTCGAGATCAACCGGCCCGGCGGCGACGTGCCCGAAGAGGCGCAGAACCGTCCGCGCGGTCCCCAGATCGGCATGGACATCGCCATCCGCTCGCCCGGCGGGGACGTGCACGTGGTCGGTCGCGGCCTCAATGTGGAGATGGGCGTCAATGCGCGTGTCACCGGCACCATCGGCAGCCCGATCCTGAGCGGGACCGCGCGGGTCATCCGCGGCGACTATGACTTCGCGGGCAAGCGGTTCGTCTTCGACGACACCGGCTCGGTCACCCTGTCGACCCGGCCCGACCAGATCCGGCTAAACCTGTCGGCCACCCGCGAGGACCCGGCCCTGACGGCCACCATCCGCGTCACCGGCACGGCGGTGCGGCCCGAGATCGCCCTGACCTCGACCCCGGCCCTGCCGCAGGACGAGATCCTGTCCCAGGTGCTGTTCGGACGGTCCGCGTCCCAGCTGTCGCCCTTTGAGGCGGCCCAGCTGGCGGCGGGCGTGGCGGCCCTGGCGGGCGGCGGCGGCTTTGATGTGATCGGCAATCTGCGCCAGCTGGCGGGGCTGGACCGCCTGTCATTCGGCGGCGAGGCGTCCAGCATTACGGTCGCGGGCGGACGCTACATCACCGACAACGTCTATCTGGAGATCATCGGCGGCGGCGAGGACGGGGCCGAGGTCAACGTCGAGTGGCAGGTGCGCCGCAATCTGACGGTCAGCTCGAAATTCGGCGGACAGGGCGACGCCAGCCTGTCGATCCGTTGGCGCCGGCAAAGCCGGCAGCCGGGCGGCGGATCCGAAGACCGCCGCCCGAACCGCTAGGCTCAGAAGTCCTGGGCGGCGCGCGTCCGGATCTTGTCCAGGGCGCTGGCGCCGCGGATGCCCGCGATGTGGGTCACGGCGGCGATCAGCATCAGGACCAGGATCACGAGCGTCAGCCACATCGGTTGGGCCGCGCCGAACGCCGGCACGACCAGTGCCAGCAGGGACCCGCCCA
Organism: Brevundimonas sp. GW821-FHT12C05; assembly: GCF_058807475.1. Classification (NCBI taxonomy): domain Bacteria; kingdom Pseudomonadati; phylum Pseudomonadota; class Alphaproteobacteria; order Caulobacterales; family Caulobacteraceae; genus Brevundimonas; species Brevundimonas sp. GW821-FHT12C05. Next base: position 764,960 of record NZ_JBXAQS010000001.1, on the reverse strand, counting down.
GAGCCCAGATCACCAGCACCAGGAAGATGATCGGCAGGGCGATGTTGGGCTTGCGCCACTGAACGAAGGCCAGGATCAGTTGCAGGACGATGAAGCCGCCGGCGATCATGATGCCGAACTGCGACTGCTGCGCGATCTGGGCCGGATCGGCCGTCTGCCCTGTCAGGTCATGGACCATGCGCGCGGCCGCTTCCTGCGCGGCGGGCGTCGAGGAATACCAGCCGCCGACCGCGGTATTGACCGCGCCCAGCACCATGCCGACGGCGCTGACCTTGGCGGCGGCCAGCGCGGCGTCCTCGGTCGCCAACGGCGCGGTCGGGTTCATTGCCTTGAAGATGTCAGTCATCCGTTTCCTCCCTGGGATGGAGTTCGACCCTAACGCGCCGCCGGACGGAGTCGATAGCGGTCCTCGCCTTCACCTTTCTCCCGAGGGAGTCTAGGGTCCCGGCGCATGCGGATTCTGCCTTCTGACCAGACCGTGCTCGACCATGTCGCGGCGCGTGAAACCGTCATCATCGGACGCGCGGTGGCGTGGGCGAACGTCAACTCCGGCAGCCGCCACGCCGAGGGGCTGAACGCCGTCCTGGCGCTGCTGGACGCGGAGGCGCGCGCCCTCCCGGCCACCGTCGAGCGCATCGCCACCCAGGGCTCGACCACCGTCGCCGACGACGGCTCAGTGCGGGCCGAGGCCCACGCCGACGCCCTGAAGATCACCTGCCGTCCGGACGCGCCGCTGCAGGTCGTCCTGACCGGCCACTACGACACCGTCTTCCCGGCCGAGAGCGGCTTCCAGACCGTCGTCACCCGCGCCGACGGCGCCCTGAACGGGCCCGGTATCGCCGACATGAAGGGCGGCATCTCGGTGCTTCTGGCCGCGCTGGAAGCCTTCGAGACCCACCCTGACCGCGACCGCGTCGGCTGGACCGTCCTGCTGAGCCCGGACGAGGAGATCGGCTCGCCCGCCTCCGCCCCCCTGCTGGCCGAACTGGGCGCGCGCGGCCATGTCGGCATGACCTATGAGCCCGCCCTCGCCGACGGCACGCTGGCGGGCGAGCGCAAGGGCAGCGGCAACTACCACCTGATCGTCACCGGCAAGGCCGCCCATGCGGGCCGCGCCTTCCACGAGGGGGCCAACGCCGTCGCCGGCGCCGCCATCCTCGCCGCCCGTCTGCACGCCCTGAACGGCCAGCGCGAGGGCGTCACCGTCAATGTCGCCAAGATCAGCGGCGGCGGCGCCCTGAACGTGGTCGCCGACAACGCCGTGGTCCGCTTCAACGTCCGCGTCCCCGACGCCCAGGCCTCGGCCTGGGTCTCCGAAACGGTCAAACAGATCGCGGCTGAGCCGCCCTTCCCCGGCCTGACGCTGGACCTGCACGGCGGCATGACCCGCGCGCCCAAGCCGATGGACGCCAGCCAGACCGCCCTGTTCGAGGCCGTCCGCGATACGGGGGCCCTGTTGGGCCAGACGATTGCGTGGAAGCCCTCCGGCGGCGTCTGCGAGGGCAACAACCTGCACGCCGCCGGCCTGCCCAATATCGACACCCTCGGGGTCCTCGGCGGCGACATCCATTCGGATCAGGAGTTCGCCTGGCCCGCCAGCTTCGTCGAGCGCGCCCAGCTGTCGGCCCTGATCCTGTGCAAGATCGCGTCGGGCGAGATCGACGCCCTGAAACTGAAATCCCTGCGTCTGGAGACGATGTAACCCCCATGCTCGTCGTCCGCCCCGCCGGCCCCGCTGATCTCGACTACCTGCTAGAGCTGGCCATCCTCAGCGGCCCGGGCTTCACCAGCCTGCCCGAGGATCCGGACCAGCTGTCCGAACGCCTCGACCTCAGCCGGGACAGCTTCGCGGGCGCCCTCGCGCCGCAGGAGCGCTGGTACACCCTGATGCTGGAGGAGTCGGACACCGGCGACGTCGATGGCATCGGCTCGGTCAAGGCGGCCGTGGGCCTGAAGCGGCCCTTCTTCAGCTTCCGGGTCGTCAACAACGCCCAGTCGTCGCCGTCGCTGGGCATCAAGCTCGAACAGAAGACCCTGGTGCTGGTCAATGAGTGCACCGGCTGGACCGAGGTCGGTTCGCTGTTCCTGAAAGCCGACCGGCGCAAGGGCGGCGCGGGCCGCCTGCTCAGCCAGTCGCGCTACATGCTGATCGGCGCGGAGCCGGAGTTGTTCAACGAGAACGTCCTGGCCGAGCTGCGCGGGGTCTTCACCCCTGACGGCGCCTGCCCGTTCTGGGATCACGTCGCCCACAAATTCTTCCCGATGGAATTCGACGAGGCCGACCGCATGACCGGCTCGACGGACAAGCAGTTCATTCTCGACCTGGCCCCGCGCCACCCGATCTACATCGATCTGCTGCCCGAGCCCGCCCGCGCCGTCATCGGCAAGGTCCACCCGCAGGGCGTGCCCGCCATGGCCCTGCTGGAGAGCGAGGGATTCCGACCCAACGGCCTGATCGACATCTTCGACGCCGGGCCGACCGTCTCGTGCCAGCGCGACAACATCCGCACCGTCCGCGACGCCCGCCCCCTGACGGTCGCCGTCGCCGCCGAGGTCGAGGCCGAACTGCCCGCCCTGATCTCGACCAACAGCGTCGGCGCCTTCCGCGCCGTGCGCCAGCGCGCCCATATCGAGGGCGATGTCGCCACCCTGACCCGCGAGACCGCCGATGCGCTGAAGGTGCGCGCCGGGGATACCGTCCGCGTGAAGACCTGAGTGATCCCATGACCGTGTTCCAGTCCATCGACCCCGCCACCGGCGAAACCGTCTGGGAAGGCCCCGCCGCCTCTCCCGCCGAGGTCCAGGCCGCCGCCGACCGCGCCCGCGCCGCCTTCCCCGACTGGGCCGACCGTCCGCGTCAGGACCGCGTCGACGCGGTGAAACGCTACCAGGCCGTGCTCAAGGACCGCGCCCCGCAGATCGCCGAGGCCATCAGCCGCGAGACCGGCAAGGCCCTGTGGGAGACCACGACCGAGCTTCAGGCCATGCAGGGCAAGGTCGACATCTCCATCCGCGCCTATGACGAGCGCACGGGCGAGCGCACCGCCGCCACCGCCTTCGGCTCGGCGACCCTGCGCCATCGCCCGCATGGCCTGGCCGCCGTGCTCGGCCCGTTCAACTTCCCCGGCCACCTGCCCAACGGCCACATCGTCCCCGCCCTGCTGGCGGGCGACACGGTTGTCTTCAAGCCGTCGGAGGAGACGCCCCTGACCGGCCAGCTGATGGCCGAGGCCTTCGAGGCCGCCGACCTGCCCGCCGGCGTGGTCAATGTGGTCCAGGGCGGACGCGAGACCGGCGCGGCCCTGCTGGACAGCGGCATCGACGCCCTGATGTTCACCGGCTCCGGCGCCGCGGGCGCCCACTTCCGCCGCAAGTTCGCCGACGATCCGCACGTCATCCTCGCGCTCGAACTGGGCGGCAACAATCCGCTGGTCGTCTGGGACGCCGCCGACGCTGAAGCGGTCGCGGGCATCGCCGTCCAGTCCGCCTTCATCACCACCGGCCAGCGCTGCTCCTGCGCGCGTCGCCTGATCGTGCCGGAAGGCGCGGCTGGCGACGCTATCGTCGAGGCCGTCGCCGCCCTGTCGGACCGCCTGCTCTTCGCCCCCTGGAACAGCCCGACCGAGCCCTACGCAGGTCCCCTGATCTCGGAGCGCGCGGCCCAGGCGGCGCTCCAGGCGCTGCAGCAACGGATCGACCTGGGGGCTAAAGTGGTCCGCGCCTCCGGCCCGGTCGGCAACCTGCCCGGCGCCTTCGTCCGCCCCGCCATCATCGACGTGACCGGCCTGAACGTGCTGGACGAGGAGATGTTCGCTCCCTTCCTGCAGGTGATCCGCGTCCCGACCTTCGAGGCGGCCATCGAGGCGGCCAACGCCACCCGCTACGGCCTGTCCGCCGGCCTGGTCAGCGACGACCCGGCCAACTGGGACCGCTTCATCCGCCGCATCCGCGCCGGCGTGGTCAACTTCAACCGCCCGACCACCGGCGCGGCGGGCGACATGCCCTTCGGCGGCCTCGGCGCCAGCGGCAACCACCGCCCCAGCGCCTACTACGCCGCCGACTACTGCGCCTATCCGGTCGCCAGCTTCGAGGCTGAAGCGGTCAAGAACATCGAAAGCGAGATCAAGGGATTGTCTGCGTGATCTCGGGTTGGCGAACAGGCCGACGGATTGGACCTCCCGGGCTCGGAGAAAGGTCTGCTCCATATCTGCGAATGGCCGCCGCGGTCATCGCGACCAGCACCGTTGGATCAGCGGGCCTGGTCCTTATGCAAATGGCGTTTGGGGTGAGCCACACGCCTCACCTCGCGATCGCCATGTGGTGCATCACCTATCTCGTCTGCTGTCTTGTGGCCGCGTTGAATGTCGCCCTGTCGGGCCGGTGGATTGCGGCCGGCGTGCTGATCGTTTTGACATCGCCGATCGCTGTCCTCGTGTGGTTCGTTGCCCGCCCTTTCCTAACCTACCTCGGACTGTTGCCTGAACTGCTCCTCATACATCCGGTGACCCCATGATCCCCGCCGTCGAAGCCAACGCCGACGGTCTGATCGGCCCGACCCACTCCTACGCGGGTCTCTCCCCCGGCAACCTCGCCTCCAGCCGCAACGAGGGCCAGGTCTCCAACCCGCGCGCCGCCGTCCTGCAGGGCCTGGACAAGATGAAGCGGCTGGCCGACCTCGGCCTGCCCCAGTTCGTCCTGCCGCCGCACGAGCGGCCCAACCTGCCCTTCCTGCGCGGGCTCGGCTTCTCCGGCACGGACGCCCAGGTCGTCGAAAAGGCCTGGAAAGAAGCGCCCACCTTCGCCGCCGCCGCCTTTTCGGCCTCGCCCATGTGGGCCGCCAACGCCGCGACGGTCACGCCCAGCGCCGACAGCGCCGACGGCCGGGTCCACTTCACCCCCGCCAACCTCGTCACCAACTTGCATCGCTCCCTAGAGCATGGACAGACGAAGCGCGCGCTGGACGCCCTCTTCCCCGACCCTGATCGCTTCGCCGTCCACGACGCCCTGCCCCCGGTCGCCCATCTGGCCGACGAAGGCGCCGCCAACCACGTCCGCCTGTGCGCCGACCACGGGGAGCCCGGCGTCAACCTTCTGGTCTGGGGTCGCGAAGCCTATGAGCCGTGGACCGGCGCCTATCCCGCCCGCCAGACGCGCGAGGCCTCCGAGGCCTTGGCCCGCCGTCACGGTGCATCCGGCGCCGTCTTCGCCCGCCAGTCCAGGGCCGCCATCGCCGGCGGGACCTTCCACAACGACGTGGTCTGTGTCGGCGCGCTGGAGACCCTGTTCCATCACGACCTGGCCTTCGAGGACACCGCCGGGACCCACGCCGCCATCCGCGCCGCCGCAAAGGGTTTCGAGCCGATCTTCGTCGAGGTCTCGTCCGCCGACCTGCCCCTGGCCGACGCCATCTCCAGCTATCTGTTCAACTCCATGCTGGTGCGGATCCCGGGCGAGGATCGCCTGACCCTGATCTGCCCGACCGAGACCCGCGACAACGCCCGCAGCCATGCGGTCGCCCAAGCGCTGACCTCGTCCAACGGCCCCATCGGCCGGGTCGAGTACGTCGACGTCCGCCAGTCGATGCGCAACGGCGGCGGCCCCGCCTGTCTCCGTCTCAGGGTGGTCCTGAACGACGCCGAACTGGCCGCGACCAATCCCGCCATGCGCCTGACCGAGGGCCTGCACGGCGCGCTCAGCGTCTGGGGCGCGACCTGGTACCGCGACCGCCTCGGCGTCGCCGACCTGGCCGACCCGGCCCTGCTGGATGAAAGCCGGGGCGCGCTGGACGAGCTGACCTCCATCCTCGGCCTCGGCTCGGGCTTCTATCCGTTCCAGAGGGACTGACCGCATGACCGATGCCGCCCCGACCGAAGCCATGTCGCCCGCCCGGCGGTTGCGCAACATCATCGGCGGTTCGGCGGGCAATCTGGTCGAGTGGTTCGACTGGTACGCCTATGCGGCCTTCACCCTCTATTTCGCCCCGGTCTTCTTCCCCAAGGGCGAGCCGACGGCCCAGCTGCTGTCGAGCGCCGCCATCTTCGCCGTCGGCTTCCTGATGCGGCCGGTCGGGGCGTGGATCATGGGAATCTACGCCGACCGCAAGGGCCGCAAGGCGGGGCTGACCCTGTCCGTCACCCTGATGTGCACCGGCAGCCTGATCATCGCCTGCACGCCCGGCTACGCGACCATCGGCCTGGCGGCCCCCGCCCTGCTGCTGCTCGCCCGCCTGATGCAGGGCCTCAGCGTGGGTGGCGAATACGGCTCCTCGGCCACCTACCTGTCCGAGATGGCCACCAAGAACCACCGTGGCTTCTGGTCCAGCTTCCAGTACGTGACCCTGATCTCGGGCCAGCTTCTGGCCCTGCTGCTGCTGATCCTGCTGCAGAACACCCTCAGTGAAGAAGCGCTGGCGTCCTGGGGCTGGCGCATTCCCTTCTTCGTCGGCGCGGCGCTGGCGGTGATCGTCTTCTGGCTGCGCCGCCGCCTCGACGAGACCCGCGCCTTCGTGACCTCCGACGCCAAGGCGCCGCCGAAATCCAGCGCCGCGCTGCTGATCCTCAAGCATCCGAAGGAGGCCCTGCTGGTCATGGGCCTGACCGCCGGCGGCACGCTCGCCTTCTACGCCTACACCACCTACCTGCAGAAATTCCTCGTCAACACGACCGGCTTCACCAAGGACGTGGCGACCGAGATCAGCGCCGCCGCCCTGTTCCTCTTCATGTGCCTGCAGCCCGCCGTCGGCGCCCTGTCCGACCGCATCGGGCGCAAGCCGGTGATGATCGCCTTCGGCGTCACGGGCGTGCTGTTCACCGTGCCGATCATGTCGGCCCTGGCCACGGCCGACAGTCCCTTCATCGCCTTCCTGCTGGCGCTCTCGGCTCTGGTGATCGTCAGCGGCTACACCTCGATCAACGCCGTGGTGAAGGCCGAGCTCTTCCCCGCCCACATCCGCGCCCTGGGCGTCGCCCTGCCCTACGCCATCGCCAACGCGGCCTTCGGCGGCACGGCGGAATATGTGGCGCTGTGGCTCAAGGGCGCCGGGATCGAGAGCGCCTTCTTCTGGTACGTGACCGCCATGATCGGCGTCTCGTTGCTGGTCTATCTGTTCATGCGCGACACCAAGCACCAGAGTCTGATCGCCCACGACGACTGAGCGCCTTCGCCGTCATGAGGGGCGGCCACGCCCGACGCGTAGATATGCACAGGGCCGGATCGGTCCTGTCAGGAGACCGAGCATGCGCCGTTTCAGCCCCGCCCCCTTCATCGCCCTGGCGGCGATGACCGCCTTCGCCGCCGGCCCGGCGGCGGCCCACGCCCGGCTGGTCACCGCCACCCCCGCGCCGAACTCGACCGTGGCGCCCCCCTCGACCGTCAGCCTGACCTTCAGCGAACGCATGGCGCCCGCCTTCTCCGCCTTCGACCTGGTCAACGCCGCGGGCGAAAAGGTCCCGGTGCGGATCGCGGTCGGCGAGGACGGCAAGACCCTGACCGGAACCCTGGCCCGCCCGGCGCCGGCCGGGGTCTATCGCGTCGACTGGCGCATCGCCTCGGGCGATGGCCACCGCATGACCGGCTCCTACACCTTCACGGTGCGCTGACGCGTGATGGAGGTCGCGGTCATCGGGCTCCGCTGGCTCCAGTACGGCGGAGCGGTCGTCCTGCTCGGGACGCCGCTGTTCCTGCTCTACAGCTTCAGGGGGTCAGAAACTCCGAACCTGGCCTGGGCGCGGCCCGCGCTGATCGGATCGGCCCTCGTCGTCGCGCTCGGTTCGCTGGCCGCCCTGATAGCCCAGACCGCCGTCATGGCCGGCGCCTTGAGCGAAGCCCTCAAGCCCTCATCGCTGTCCTTCATGGTCACCGGCACGGCTCTGGGCATGGCCATGGTCGTTCGCGGCGGCGCGGCCCTGCTGGCCCTTGCCGCCCTCCTCGCCTTCAGGCCTGGCAGCAGGCTCTGGGTCTTCATGGCCGCGGCGGGGTCGGCCATCGCCGCCAGCTTCGCCTGGACCGGCCACGGCGCGGCGACGGAAGGCCCCGGTGGACCCGTCCATCTGGTCGCCGACATCGTGCACATGGTCGCCGCCGCCCTGTGGCTGGGCGCCCTGGCGGCCCTCGCCGCCCTGCTCGTGCGGCGGACGGCGTCTGACGATCCGGCGATCCATCGCGCCCTGCACGGCTTCGCCGGCCTGGGGACCCTGGCGGTCGTCCTGCTGACGCTGACCGGCCTGGTGAACAGCGGGTTCCTGGTCGGCCCCGCACGCCTCGGCATGCTGGGCTCCAGCCTCTACGGCCAGCTGCTGATCGCCAAGCTCGGACTGTTCGCGCTGATGCTGGCCATGGCGGCCCAGAACCGCTTCCGCCTGACCCCCGCCCTGGGGTCCGTTCTGGAGAGCGGCGCAGACCCCCGGCCGGCGCTTCAGCGGCTCCGGCGCAGCGTCGTCGCCGAAGCCGCGGTCGGCGCCGCTCTGCTCGCCGTCGTCGCGGTCATGGGCACGCTGGCGCCGCCCTCGGCCCTGTGAGCGCCTAGCGCGGCGTCCGCGACGACCAGTGGATATGATGGATGCGCCAGCCGTCGGCGTGCCGCTTCAGCACCATCGTCTCGGCGGTCAGCCGGTCCACGGCGCGGCCGTTGAACTGCCCCGTCGTGCGGCCCTCGCTGGTGATCCAGGCCACGTCGCCGGCGGCCCATCCCGACCGGCGCGACACCGTCGCCTCCGAGGCGGCGGCGAAGGCGGCGTCCGAGCCGAGGTGGTGGGAGGCGTATTCGTCCCGCGACCGCTCCGCCCCGCCCTCCTCGAAGATCATCACCTCCGGCGCCAGCAGGGCCAGGGCGGCGGCGGTGTCGCCGGCCTTCAGCGCGGCGTGGAAGGCGTCGACCACCGCGGCGGCGGGCGCGGCTTCAGCGGCGACGGCCCCGGCGGCGGGGCTGTGGTCGTGGGCGTGATCCTGCGCGAAGGCGGGCGCCGCACACAGCATGGCGGCCGAAAGGATCAGGACGAGGCGGGTTCGGGACATGGTCGGCTCCGTTGCGTCAGGTTCGAGGGTGGTTTCAGGTGGCCGCGCGATTGTGGCGGGCGAACACGCGCGGCGCGCCCGACCGAAGCACCAGCAGGGTGTCATAGGGATCCTTGTGTCCCTGCGGCGTCTCCATGCCGGGCGACCCCAGCGGCATGGCCGGCACCGCCAGCCCCACGGCGGTCGGCCGTTCGGCCAGCAGGCGGACGACATCCTGCGCCGGCACATGGCCGTCGATCAGATAGCCGCCGACCAGGCCGGTGTGGCAGGACGCCAGCGCGTCCGGAAAGCCCCGGCCGCGCCGAATCGGCTGCAGGTCGTCGACCACGACGACGGTGGTCGTGAAGCCCGCCCGGCGCATATGCGCCACCCATCCGTCGCAGCACGGGCAGGTCGGGGTCTTGTAGACCGTCAGGGCGCGCGAAGGCGCGGTCTGGGCGCAGGCGGCGCCCCCCATGCCCACGGCAAGGCCCGCGCCGAGCAACAGGCGGCGGTTCAGAGTGGTCGTGTTCAAAAGGGTTCTCCCTGGTCGCTGCGGATGGATCGCCGGGACTCGACCGGATCGGTCGATCCCGGGGCGAGTCGGATACGAAGAAGGCGCCGCCCCGGCCGCTCGACGAACAGATGGATGGCGGCGGCGGCGGCGAGCGTCAACGCCAGCAGGGCGGCCAGTTCCACCGGCCCCATCCGGTACTGGCTCCCCAGACCGAAGATCGCCTGCGCCGCGTTGCGCCACGCCATCAGGACGGGAATGTGGACCAGATAGAGGGCGAACGACGCCTCGCCGGCGAACAGGACCGCGGGATGGGACAGGAAGCCCCGGACGCCGGCCTTGGCCATCAAGGCCAGCGCCAGGACGAAGGGGCCCGCCGCGACGACGATGATCCGGTCGTCCGCGCCGACCTGCATGAGCGCCAGCAGCGTCGCGGCGGCGGCCGATGCACCGATCGCGGCGGCCCGCGCCGACGGCGCCAAGCGTTGGCCGAGATAGTAGAGGCCGACGCCGTACAGGAACTCGGGGATGATGCGCAGGACGCCCATGCTGTCTTCGGCCCGGGGCAGGACCCGGCCGAACTGGGCCCGATAAAGCGCATCCAGCGCCACGAAGAGCACCCCCGCCAGCATGATGATGACCAGGGGCCGGGTCCGCAGCCGCAGGGCCAGGGCGGCGTAGGCGGGGAAGGCCAGATAGGCGAACCATTCGGCGGACAGCGACCACGCCGGCCCGTTCCACAGCGCCATGCTATCGCGCGGAAACCACGCCTGAACCAGAAGCAGCGTGCCGACGAAATCCGCCGGATTGAACCGGCCCGGCTCCAGGCCGATCCCGAGCATGGGCGCGACCAGCACCAGACCCAGCATCGCCAGCAGGATGAAGAGGTGGGCCGGATAGATCCGGGCGAACCGCGCCGCCAGGAACCGCCGGTAGTTCGGCGGCGCATCTCCCTGCAGATAGACGTGGGTCAGGATGAAGCCCGACAGGATGAAAAAGACATCCACCCCCAGACGGGCGCGGTTCAGCAGTCCGCCGTCCCCCGGCAGGGTCCATTGAAGCTGGTAGTGGAACAGGACGACGCCAAGGGCGAGGAAGAACCGTACGCCGGTCAAGGGGTCGAGCGTGTCGGGAAATGGAGCCCCTGCCGGGCCTGGCCTTCCGCTCACGTCACCCCCCTTGCGACCGGGCTGTCCCGGCCGTTCTCTGCTATCTACGCAGGGCGGGGGCGGCCCCCTCGCGAGGGGAAACCCATGCCGCCGCGTAGGACGGATGGGACGTGACGGAAGGTGTGCGATGACTGACGATATTCAAACCTTGATCGCGGCCACGGCGTCCGGCGACGAGGCGCGGCTGGGCGGTCTGGAAGACGGGGTCTGGATCCGCATCGACCAGCGCCGCGCCCAAATGCGGATGGGACAGGTCCGGGTCGCCGCCGTCGCCTTGGCCCTGGTCATCGGCGGGGTGAACGGCGGCCTGATGTTGGCCACGTCCCGACCCGCGCCGTCCGAAATGCAGGTGTTCGCCGTCTCGGCCGGCGCCTCGCCCCTCACGCGTCTGGACGCCCGCGGATGAAGAACGCCTGGACCTCCATCCTGATCACGGCGGTGCTGGCCGCCCTCGCCAGCGGCGCGGCCACCTGGGTCAGCGCGACCTGGATCCTGCGCGACCGCCAGCCGCCCAGCCTGCACAGCGTCGTCCATGAAAAGCTCGATCTGAACGCCGAGCAGGATCGACGCCTCGACGCCATTGAGGCCCGCTTCGCCCCGCGCCGCACAGCCCTGGAGGCCGAGGTCCGCGCCGCCAACCGCGAACTGGCCGCCGCCATCGCCGTCAACCGGGGCGACACCCCGGAGGTCCAGGCGGCGGTCGATCACTTCCACACGGCCATGGGCGATCTGCAGAAGGCGACCCTCGCCCATATCTTCGAGATGCGATCCGTCCTGACCCCGGCCCAGGCCGAGGTGTTCGACGCGGCGGTCGCCGACGCCCTGCGCCGCGACGCCGGTTAAGCGCCGTCGTGGACGGCGAAGCGAACATTGAAGTCCGCGCGACGCGCGGAGACCGGGCCGCCTTCACCACCCTGATGGCCGCCACCAAGCGGGACCTCCACCGCTTCATCCGCCGCTACGTCGGCGACGAGGATGAGGCGCATGACCTGCTGCAGGAGACCTATGTCGCCGCCTGGCTCGCCATCCGGCGCTATGACCCGGCGCGGGCCTTCGACGTCTGGCTGCGCGCCATCGCCGTGAACAAATGCCGCGACTGGGGCCGGCGGCGCGCGGTCCGGCGCGTGGTGCGCGGGGTCATGGGCCTGGACGCGCCCGAGGCGGCGGCGGTGGGCGACGACGCCCCGGCGCCCGAGGCCCGGCTGGATGATCGGCGCCGCGCCGAGGCCCTTCAGCGCGCCCTGTCCGACCTGCCCGACGCCCTGAAGGCGCCCCTGCTGCTCGCCACGCTGGAGGGCCGGTCGCAGGCCGAGATCGCCGCTATCCTGGGCGTCACGGTCAAGGCCGTGGAGACCCGGATCGCCCGCGCCCGCAAGGCGTTGACGGAACGGATGGCGGCGCCCTCCGCCGCCGGGACCTGATCCGAAACCGGGCCTGTGGCGAGCCGCCGCAGGGGGAAGCCGGCTCCCGTGCGTATCTGAACGAACAGCCGAATTCGCCCGAGGACCGCCCGCCCCATGCCGACCCCACGCCTTGATCGCCGAGCCCTTCTACGCGGAGCCGCCGCGGGCGGGGGACTGCTGGGCCTGCAAGGCCTGATGCCGGCCTGGGCGCAGACGGGTTCGGCGGGCCTGCGGGCCGATCTGCCCACGCTGACGGGGCCGAACATCGACCTGACCGTGGGCCATTCCGACTTCACGGTCGGCGGCCGCACCGGCCATGCCTTCACCGTCAACGGCCTGTTGCCCGCGCCCCTGCTGCGGATGCGTGAGGGCCAGAACGTGCGCCTGTCGGTGACCAACACCCTGGATGAGGACACCTCGATCCACTGGCACGGCCTGCTGCTGCCGTTCCAGATGGATGGCGTGCCGGGAGTCAGCTTCCCCGGCATCAAGCCGCGCGAGACCTTCGTCTATGAGTTCCCGATCCGGCAGTCGGGCACCTACTGGTATCACAGCCACTCGGGCCTGCAGGAGGCCATGGGCCACTACGGCCCCATCGTCATCGACCCGGCGGGCGCCGATCCGGTCGGTTATGACCGCGAGCACGTTCTGGTCCTGTCGGACTGGAGCTTCATGCATCCGCACGAAATCCTGGCCAAGCTCAAGAAGAGCCCCGGCTACTTCAACCACCAGCGCACCACCCTGTCCGGCCTGATCTCGGGCGAGGACCGGATGAGCCTGGAAGAGCGCCGGATGTGGGGCTCGATGCGGATGGACCCGCGCGACATCCTGGACGTCAGCGGCTCGACCTACACCTATCTGATCAACGGCCACGGCCCACAGGAGAACTGGACCGGCCTGTTCCGACCCGGCGAGCGGGTGCGGCTGCGCGTCATCAACGCCTCGGCCATGTCGATCTTCAACGTCCGCATCCCCGGCCTGGCCATGACCGTGGTCCAGGCCGACGGCGAGCACGTCCGTCCGGTCGAGGTGGACGAGTTCCAGATCTCTGTCGCCGAGACCTATGACGTCATCGTCCGCCCGACCGAGGACCGCGCCTACACCATCGTCTCGGAAGCCATCGACCGCTCGGGCATGGGCCGCGCCACCCTGGCCCCGCGCCTGGGCATGACGGCCGAGATTCCGCCGCTGCGCGAGGTTCCGAACCTGACCATGACCGACATGGGAATGGGCGGGGGAATGGGCGGCATGGCGGGCATGGATCACGGCGCCATGGCCGGGATGGATCACTCGGCCCACGGCGCCGCCGATGGAGCCGCCGCGCCGATGGACCACGGCGCCATGAGCATGCGCGACCCGAACAACGCCCCCGCCGACATGGCCGTCGGCGTAGGGGTGGACGCCGTCGCGCCGGCGCCCGCCAACCGTCTGGGCGAACGGCCGCAAGGCCTGCAGGACGTCGATCACCGGGTGCTGGTCTACACCGACCTGCGCGCCCTCGAGCCGAACCGGGACACGCGCCCGCCCTCACGCAGCATGGAAATCCACCTGACCGGAAACATGGAACGGTTCATGTGGGGCTTCGACGGCCGCAAATTCTCGGAGCTGGTCGAGCCGATCCGGTTCGAGCTGAACGAGCGGGTCCGCGTCACCCTGGTCAACGACACCATGATGGCCCACCCGATCCACCTGCACGGCCACTTCTTCCAGCTGGTCAACGGCCACGACGGGCATCAGCCGCTCAAGCACACGGTCAATGTCGCGCCGGGCTCGAAGGTGACCTTCGACCTGACCGCCGACGCGCCCGGCGACTGGGCCTTCCACTGCCATCTGCTGATGCACATGCACGCGGGGATGTTCAACGTCGTCACGGTCCGGCCGATGCAGGAGGCCGCCCGATGAGCCGCCTCCTGTTCACCGCCGTAGCCGTTCTGCCGCTCATTCTGGCCGCCGGTTCCGCCGCCGCCCAATCGACCGATCCGCACGCCGGGCACGTCATGCCCGCGCAGACCCCGCCCCCGGCCGATCCCCACGCCGCCCACACGCCCGCTCCCCCGCCGCCGCCCGCCGCCGATCCGCACGCCGGTCATGACATGAGCGGCATGCAGACCCCTCCGGCTCCCGCCCCGGCAGCCGATCCTCACGCGGGACACAACATGAGCCCCGCCCCGGCGGCGGCCGACCCCCACGCCGGGCACGATATGAGCGGCATGACCGCCGGCGCGCCGAACATCCCGACCAGCGTGGACGCCGTCGGCGGCCGCATGGTCGAGACCCCGCCCCCGGCCTCCGCCCGCGCCGCGCCCGCCCATGCGGCGGACCTGCTGTTCGACCCGGCCGCCATGGCGGCGGCGCGCAGGCAACTGTTGGTCGAGAACGGCGACGTACGCACCACCGCCGTCCTGATCGACACGCTCGAGGCCCGCTTCGGCGACGGCGAGGAAGGCTATGGCTGGGAGGCCCAGGGCTGGACCGGCGGCGACATCAACCGCTTCTGGTGGAAGACCGAGGGCGAGGGCGATTTCGGCGGCAAGCTGCACGACGCCGAGATCCAGGCTCTCTACAGCCGCGCCATCGCCCCCTTCTGGGACGTTCAGGCCGGCGTGCGCCAGGACTTCCGCCCGGACGGTCCGGCTGCCACCCACCTGACCGTCGGCGTGCAGGGCGTCGCCCCCTACTGGTTCGAGATGGGCGCCGCCGCCTTCCTGTCGACGGACGGCGACCTGACCGCCCGCCTCGAGGCGGAGTACGACCAGCGTCTCACCCAGAAATGGATCCTGCAGCCCGCGCTGGAGCTGGATCTGTCGGCCCAGGACGTCCCGGAACTGGATATCGGCTCGGGCCTGACCTCGGTCACGGCGGGCCTTCGCCTGCGCTACGAAATCCGCAAGGAGTTCGCCCCCTACGTCGGCGTCGAATGGAGCCGCTCGTTCGGAGATACCGCCGACTACATCGAGGCCCGGGGCGGCGAGGCGGACGACACCCGTCTCGTCGTCGGCCTCAAGGCCTGGTTCTGATCCAAGGAGACCACCCCATGATCCGCCTTCTCACCCTCGCGGCCGCCCTCGCCTTCGCCGGAGCCGCCGCCGCCCAGGACCCGCACGCGGGCCATGCCATGCCGGCGCCGGCCGCCGCGCCGCAATCGGGCGTCACCACCGTTCCCGCCAACGGCGCGATGACCCATGGCTCGCCCGAGCGGTTCAGCCTCACTTTCCCGCACCCCATGGTCCTGAAGGCGCTCACCCTCACCGCCGAGGGTCAGGCGCCGGTCGAAGTCGCCGTCCCCGCGACCGCGGCCGCCACGACGGTCGGCGTCGCCCTGCCGCGCCTGGCCCCGGCGACCTGGACGGCCGCCTGGACCGCCGAAGGCCCGGACGGTCACCGGATGACGGGATCCGTCAGCTTCATGGTGCACTAGCCGGCCCGGGACGGGCGGCCGGGCGGCTCAGGCCGCGAACCGTCCGCCCTTGGCCGCATAGGCCTGGGTGCCTTCGGTGAAGACCTCGTCGGTCGGCAGGATGGTTTCGATCGGGATCGCGTCCGCGCCCTGCAGCCGGTCGTAGATCGGGCCGAAGTCCTTCAGCGTCTCGCCCTTCAGCGCCTCGATGCTGTCGATAACGAAATAGACCTGCTGGAAGTCGTCGATCCGATACAGGGTCTTCATCACCCGCTCCAGGTCGAAGCCCAACCGGTTCGGCGACGGGTCCTCGATGGCGAACACGCTCTCGGTCGCCGAGGAGACGATGCCGGCGCCGTAGATGCGCAGGCCGCCGGTGTCCTGCATCAGGCCGAACTCGACCGTGTACCAGTACAGGCGCGCCAGATTGGGCAGCATGCCCAGCGACGCCGCCCTTTGCCCGCCCTTGCCGTAGGCCTCCATATAGGCGGCGAAGTCGGGGTCGGTCAGCATCGGCACGTGGCCGAACACGTCGTGGAAGATGTCCGGCTCCTGCAGGTAGTCCAGCTGGTCCGGCTTGCGGATGAACTGGCCCGAGGGGAAGCGGCGGTTGGCCAGGTGGTCGAAGAACACCTCGTCCGGCACCAGTCCGGGCACGCACACCACCGTCCAGCCGGTCAGGGCCTGAAGCTTGGGGTTCATCAGCGAGAAGTCGGGGATGCCGCCCGTGTTCAGATCCAGGGCCTTCAGCCCCTTGAAGAAGACGTCGGCGGCCCGGCCGGGCAGGATCTTCATCTGCCGGGCGTACAGCGTGTCCCAGGTCTTGTGCTCGGTCTCGGTATAGGCGCGCCAGTCCTGCGGGATCGTCCAGTCTTCGGCCGCGCCTTCAGGCGGCTTGTCGAAGACGTGCTCGAAATCGGACATGACGGTGCTCCTGCATCCGGGCTCTGGCGGCCCCTTCCCGACAATCTAGAACCCGGCGCGGGCGCGCGCCAGCGGTGTCAGCCGCGTCAATGGATCGCCTGCTCGCGCGGCGCGTGACGACCGCGGGCGTCGACGGTGAAATAGCGCTCCTCCGCGTCCCGGGTCAGGGTCGACAGCTCGGGGTCGTGCTCCAGCGAATCCTCGGACGCATAGGCCATGAAGCCGCCGTCGCTCCCCAGCGCCAGCACCTGATAGAAGGGCTGGTTCGGGGAGATCGCGCCAGTCGCGCCGGGCTGCCCGGCGAAGACGGGGTCCACGTCGATCACCACGCCGCGAAACCCCGCGGAACGATGCCGAACGATCTGGCCGAGGCCGAAACGGGCTGAGACAGGATGGGTCATGCCATCACAGCTACGCTCCCGAACCTGAGCCGGATCATGTGACCGCCGTTCATTTTCGCGACAGACACGCTTGGCGCGGACGAGTTTCGCGGTCTAGGCTGTTCGGGACGGGCGCCGTTCCGGACCGCCCACCTTGAAAGATTCGGCCATGCCGGAGACCGAAGGCGCCCCCTCGCGCCGCCGGTCCCAGGCCCGTCGATCCGACGGAGAGCGCGCCCGCGGCGGCGCGCCCGGCGGACCGGGGGCGTCAGGTCGTGAAGCGCCGCTCTACGGCGCCCTCGATCTGGGGACCAACAACTGCCGTCTGCTCATCGCCCGAGCGGCGAAGGACGGCTTTCGCGTCGTCGATTCCTTCAGCCGAATCGTTCGCCTCGGCGAAGGCCTGTCGCGCACCGGCCGGCTGGACGACGCGGCCATGGAGCGGGCCTATGAGGCCCTGGTGCTGTGCGGCGAACGCGTCGCCAAGCGCGGGATCGACCCGTCGCGCCTGATGGCCGTCGCCACCCAGGCCTGCCGCCAGGCCGAGAACGGCGCGGCCTTCATCGAACGGGTGCGGCAGGGCACGGGCCTGAAGCTTCGCATCATCGACCCGGTCGAGGAGGCCCGGCTGGCCGTCCAGGGCTGCCTGAACCTGTTCGATCCCAGCGCCGAGGCCATTCTGGTCGTCGATGTCGGCGGCGGCTCGACCGAGCTCAGCTGGCTGCGCCGCAGCGCCGCGGGCTTCGCGCTGGAGGGCTGGATTTCGGCGCCCATCGGCGTCGTCACCCTGGCCGAGCGTCACCCCGAGCCGATCGGCGGCGACCTGACCCCCTGGTATGAAGCCATGGTGGCCGACATGGGCGCCGCCATCGCCGACACGCCGGTCAATCCGGCCCTGCGCGAGGTCTTCGTCCAGGGCCGCGCCCATCTGGTCGGCACCTCGGGCGCGATCACCAGCCTGGCGGGCATCCACCTGGGCCTGCATCGCTACCAGCGCAATCTGGTCGACGGCCTGTGGATGACGCGCGGCGACTGCGAGGCGGCGGCGGAACGGCTGAAGGCTCTGGGACCAGAGGGCCGGGCGGCGGAATCCTGCATCGGTCCAGACCGCGCCGACCTGGTTCTGGCCGGAGCCGCCATCATGGAAGCGGTGCAGCGCGCCTGGCCGTCAGAGCGCGTACGCGTCGCCGACCGCGGCCTGCGCGAGGGCCTGCTGCTCCAGCGCATGCGCGAAGACCGCAAGCCGCCCCGCCGCAAGCGCCGGCGGGGACGCGGCCGCGGCGGCGCTCAGCCCCCGGTCACCTGAACCGGCAGGGTCACGTCGCAGACCGAGAAATCGGCCCCACGCGCCGCGCGGGCCTCGGTCACCAGGGTGCGGAAGCGCTCGGAGCCGGTGGCCAGCACCTGCACCGTCGGCCGCTCGGCGGCGGGAATGTCGGCGGCCACGCGCACCCGGGTCATGCGGTCCGGCTGGGCCGAGGCCATCATGCCGTTCTCGCCGTCTCCGACCTGCAGCGACCGGACCACGTCCAGCCCCGACACCGTCACGCCCCAGATGGTGTAGCGCTTGTCCAGCGCCGGATAGGCCTGGCGCATGATGAAGAACTGGCTGTTGGCGGTGTCATTGCCCTCGTCGCGGGCCATGCCGACCACGCCCGGGCAGTACAGGCCCCAGCCGTGCACCTTGCCGTCGCCGGTCTGGGCGAAGGCGGCGTCGGGCTGGGTCTGGACCGGCAGGGCGCCCAGGAAGCCGACTCGCGCCCCGGCGGGCTCGGCCACGGCGGCGAACGGCATGGCCGGGTCGCGGCGGAAGGTGAACTCGGCCTTCAGGTCGGGATAGGCGCTCTGGCCCTCGCCGCTGCCCAGCGGGTCGCCGGTCTGGGCCATGAACCAGTCGATCACCCGGTGCCACAGCAGGCCGTCGAAGAAGCCGTTATGGGCCAGCAGGCGGATACGCTCGACATGCAGGGGCGCGATCTGCGGCGTCATCTCGACCAGGACGCGGCCCTTGGTCGTGTCGATGACCAGCAGGTTCTCGGGCGCGACGGCGCGCCAGTCGCTTTCGGCGATCGTGGTCTGGGGCGTGGGGGCCGGAGGCGGCGGCGGCGGGCCGCCCGCGTCCTGGGCCAGGGCGGAGCCCGCGGACAGCGCCGCCACGGCGGCCAGTACGAGCGATCGTGCGAGCGTCAGTCTCATGGTCCCCTCCCCTTGCGTCCGGCTCAGCCGCCGGTGACTTCGGCGGTCGGCTGCACGTCGCAGACGGTGAAGCGCAGGCCCAGCCGAGTGCGAGCCTCGGCGACCTGGGCGGCGAAGGCCGGGCTGGTCGGAACCATGACCCGCGCGGTGGGCCGCTGTCCTTCCGGCAGGGCCGCCGCGGTCCGCACGCGGGTCATCACGTCGGGATCGGTCACCTGGCCGTTGTTGGCGCGATCCCCGGCCTTCAGCGCCTTGGCCGCGTCCAGTCCGGCCAGCACCCGGCCGAACGGCGTATAGGTTCCGTTCAGCGACGCATTGGGGCCGGTCATGATGTAGAACTGGCTGTTGGCGCTGTTCGGATCATTGGCGCGGGCCATGCCCACGACGCCGGTGCAGAACAGGCCGATGGCCGGGGTCTTGAAGTCGGCGGTCACCATCATCTGGGCGTCCGGCTGGGTCTCGACGGGCATGGAGCCGATGATCCCCATCTGTGTGCTTCCATTGCCCGGCGCGGTGGCGACGAACCCGTCGGCGCGGCCACGCCGGAACGCGAATTCGCCGGGCACGTCGGGCAGTTCGCTGCTGCCTTCACCGGTGCCCAGGGGATCGCCGGTCTGGGCCATGAAGCCCTCGATCACCCGGTGGAATTTCAGTCCGTCATAGAAGCCGCGGTCGGCTAGGGTGCGCACCCGCTCGACCGATTGGGGCGCCACGCGCGGATCCAGCTCGACCACGATCCGGCCCTTGGCGGTGTCGATGATCAGCAGGTTTTCCGGCGCGATCGTGCGCCATTCCGCGGCGGGCGCCGCCGTCTGCGACAGGGCCGCCGGGGCGGTCGCACCGGTCAGCAAGGCGGCCGACACAGCCGCCGCGAGGATCGTCTTGATACGCATTCTAGTCCTTGACCCTGTCCAGCACCGCGGCCGCGACGGCCGGGCTGACGAAACTTCCGATATCTCCGCCCAACCGGGCGATTTCCTTGACCAGCCGCGAGGCGATCGCCTGATGCCGCGGGTCGGCCATCAGGAAGACGGTCTCGATGTCGGCATTGAGGCGCTGGTTCATCGCCGTCATCTGGAACTCGTACTCAAAGTCGGCGACGGCGCGCAGGCCGCGCACGATCATCGTCGCGTCCAGTTCCTCGGCGAAATGCATCAGCAGGCTCGAGAACGGCCGCACCTCGACCTTGTCGCCGAACCTCGCCACCTCGCCCCGGACCATCTCGACACGCTCGGCGGTCGAGAACAACGGACCCTTGTCGTCGTTCTTGGCGACGCCGATGACCAGCCGGTCGACCAGCTTCACCGCCCGGCCGATGATGTCCATATGCCCGTTGGTGATCGGGTCGAACGTGCCCGGATACAGGCCTATGCGCATCGAAGTCCTCCCCGACTTTGGTCCGGTTTAGCAGGTGCGAAACCGACGGCCTAGATCGTCTGCGGCGCGTTCGACGCCCAGGCGGCCTGCAGCCGGTCGATCAGCGCGGGGTCCACATCCAGGGATCGTCCGTCGATGTTCCCGACCGGGCAGGCCGGCGTCGCGCTGTTGCAGATGAAGGCCTGCCGGAAGCCCGCCAGCGCGCCGCGATCGATCGGCCGCGTCTCGCTGTCCAGCCCGACCAGATCCAGCCCGTTCTGCAGCAGCGCCTGCCCCGTCCCGCGCAGCATCTGCGCCCGGGGCCAGACGATCCGTCCGTCCTCGACGAAGCCGATGTTCCAGATGCTTCCCTCGGACACCAGGCCGTCGGGACCCACGAACAGGGCGTCATCAAAACTCGACGCCTTGGCCATCCGCCGTGCGCGGGTCAGACCGAAGGTGGCGTTGTGCTTCAGGTCCGGCGCCTCGCGGGCATAGTCCTGCGTCTGCAGTCGCAGCGGATCGCACAGGGGATTGGCCGGATCAGAGACCACGGTCAGCACGCCGGGCTCGCCCATGGCGTCGGGCACGCGCAAGGTGACGGTCTCCAGGAACAGCTGCACCCGCAGGCTGCGCCGCCCCTCATGCCCCGCCAGCGCCGCCCGCATGTGGGCGCGCAGCCTCGCCTCGGGCACGACCACGCCGAACAGCATCAGCGCCTCGTGCTCCAGCCGGTCCAGATGCAGGTCCAGCCCGCGCACGGCGCCGTCCTCGACCTGCATCGAGGTGAAGGCGCCGTAGTTCGACATCAGCACGGGGGCCAGCGTCTCGACGCTGGCCGGTTCCCCGTCGATCCGGAAGGACGGGGTCAGGCCTCGCCCTCGCCGCCCTCGATCTCGCCGGCTTCGCCCTCGATCCCGTCGTCATCGCCGCCGCCGGAGTCCGGCAGACGTTCGACCGAGACGACCTTCTCGCCGTCGGCGGTCTTGAAGATGGTGACGCCCTGGCTCGAGCGGCTGACGATCCGGACCTGCTCCATCGGCGTGCGGATCATCTGCCCGCCCGAGGTGACCATCAGCAGGTCGTCGCTTTCCTCGACCGGGAAGGAGGCCGTCAGGCGCGTGCCCGCGCGGCCGCCCAGGCCGTGCGCCGTCAGCCCCTGCCCGCCGCGACCCGTGCGGCGATACTCATAGGCCGAGGAACGCTTGCCGAAGCCGGTCTCGGTGACCGTCAGGATGAACTGCTCGGCGGCGCCCAGTTCGGCGATCCGCTCGACCGTCAGGGCGGCGTCGGCGACGGCTTCATCGTCAGCCTCGACGGCGGGCGCCTCATCCTCGCTGTCGGCGCCGGCCAGCGCCTTGCGCATGGCGTTGGCGTGCTTGACGTAGGCGGCGCGCTCTTCCGGCGTGGCGTCCACGCGGCCCAGCACGGCCATGGAGATGACCTCGTCCCCGGCCTGCAGACGCACGCCGCGCACCCCGGTCGAATCCCGGCCCTTGAAGACGCGCACGTCGTCGGCCTTGAAGCGGATCGCCCGACCCAGGGCGGTCGTCAGCATGACGTCGTCCTCGGCGGTGCACAGGGCCACGCCGACCATGCGGTCGCCGTCTTCCAGCTTCATCGCGATCTTGCCGGCGCGGTTGACCGTGGCGAAGTCCGACAGCTTGTTGCGGCGCACGTCGCCCGAGCTGGTGGCGAACATGATGTCGTATTCACCCCACTCCGCCTCGTTCTCGGGCAGGGGCAGCACGTTCATGATGCTGTCGCCCGGTTCGATCGGCAGCAGGTTCACAAACGCCTTGCCGCGCGACTGCGGATTGCCCAGCGGCAGACGCCAGGTCTTCAGCTTGTAGGCCTTGCCGTTGGTGGCGAAGAACAGCACCGGCGTGTGGGTCGAGGCCGAGAACACGCCGACCACGGCGTCGTCCTCCTTCATCGCCACGCCCGAGCGGCCCTTGCCGCCGCGATGCTGGGTCCGATAGGCGTTCAGCGCCACGCGCTTGACGTAGCCGCCGTGGGTGACCGTGACGACCATGTCCTCGCGCGGGATCAGGTCCTCGTCCTCCATCTCGCCGTCGCCTTCCCCGATCAGGGTGCGGCGCGGCACGGCGAACTCATCCTTCACGGCGATCAGGTCGGCGCGGATCACGGCCAGGATGTTGGCGCGGTCCGACAGCAGCGTCAGGTGTTCCTGGATCGTCTCGGCCAGGGCGCGGGCCTCGGCGAAGATGTCGTCACGGCCCAGGCCGGTCAGGCGGCTCAGGGTCAGCGACAGGATGGCCCGGGCCTGCTCATCGGTCAGGTTCAGCTTGTCGCCGTCGACCAGCATCGAGCGCGGATCGGCGATCAGCTCGACCAGGGCGATCATGTCGCCCACCGGCCAGGACTTGGCCTGCAGACGCTCGCGCGCCTCGGTCGGATCGGCCGACGAGCGGATGATGTGGATCACTTCGTCGATGTTGGCCACGGCCACGGCCAGACCGACCAACACGTGGCCGCGGTCGCGGGCCTTGGCCAGTTCGTACTTGGTGCGGCGGACAACCACCTCTTCGCGGAAGTCCAGGAAGATCTGCAGCAGGTCGCGCAGGCCCATCTGCTCCGGGCGGCCGTGGTTCAGGGCCAGCATGTTCACGCCGAACGACGACTGCATGGCGGTGAAGCGCCACAGCTGGTTCAGCACCACGTCGCCGGACGCGTCGCGCTTCAGCTCGATGACCATCCGCATGCCATCGCGGTCGGACTCGTCGCGCACGTCGGCGATGCCTTCGATGCGCTTCTCGCGCACCAGTTCGACGATCCGTTCGATCAGGGTCTGTTTGTTGACCTGGAACGGCAGCTCGGTGACCACGATGGCTTCGCGGTCCTTGCGGATCGTCTCGATCGAAGCCTTGCCGCGCACGATGACCGAGCCGCGGCCGTCGCGCAGCGCGTTGCGCGGCGCCGTGCGGCCCATGATCTCGCCGCCGGTCGGGAAGTCGGGGCCGGGCACGATGTCCAGCAGGGCGTCGTCGCTGATGTTGGCGTCGTCCAGCAGCGCCACCGCCGCCTCGACGACCTCGCCCAGATTATGCGGCGGGATGTTGGTGGCCATGCCGACGGCGATGCCGCCCGCGCCGTTCACCAGCAGGTTCGGAATGCGGCTGGGCAGGACGACCGGCTCCAGCTCCTTCTCGTCGTAGTTCGGTTGGAAATCGACGGTGTCCTTGTCGATGTCGGCCAGCAACGCCACGGCGGCCGGGGCCATCTTGGCCTCGGTGTATCGCATCGAGGCGGGCATATCGCCGTCGACCGAACCGAAGTTCCCCTGGCCGTCGACCAGCATCAGGCCCATCGAGAACGGCTGGGCCATGCGGACCAGCGCCATATAGACCGAGGCGTCGCCGTGCGGGTGGAAGCGGCCCAGCACGTCGCCGACCACGCGGGCGCACTTCGAATACGACTTCTCGGGCGACATCTTCAGGTCGTGCATCGAGTACAGGATGCGGCGGTGCACGGGCTTCAGCCCGTCGCGCGCGTCCGGCAGCGCCCGGCTCACGATCACGCTCATGGCGTAGTCGAGATACGAGCGGCGCAGCTCGTCTTCGATGGTGATGGTGGAGATGTCGCCGCCCGCCGGGGCTGCGGCGTTTTCGTAGGTGTCGTCGGTCAAGGAAATCGGGCTTTAAATGGCCGGAATCGGAACGTGATCCGCTATCCGGTTTTCTAGCATCCAGGGTCTCCTTAAGCAAAAGGATCGCCCAGGTTCCAGGCTTACACACAGGGATTTTCAACCATGCGCCAGCGCCTCCTCGCCGCCCTCATCGCCACACCCCTCCTCGTGGGCGCCGCCGGGGCCCTGGCCCAGACGCCGGCCCCCGCCCCCGCGCCCGCGCCGCAACCCGTGGTGACCGCCGCGCTCAAGACCGCCGACGGTTCCGACGCCGGCACGGTGACCGGCTATGAAGGTCCCATGGGGATGATCTTCCGGGTCGAGGGCAAGGGCTGGCCGGCCGGCTGGCACGCGGTGCACCTGCACGCCGTCGGCACCTGCGAGGCTCCGGCCTTCACCTCGGCCGGCGGGCACGTGAACCACGCCGAGGGCGCCCGTCCCCACGGCCTGCTGAACAAGAGCGGCGGCCCGGACCTGGGCGACCTGCAGAACATCCACGCCGCCGCCGACGGCACCGCCAACGCCGACGTCTACCTGGCCTGGGAAGGTCTGGACGCCCACGAAAGCGACTATGTCGACGGCAACGGCCTGTCCTTCGTCGTCCACGCCAACCCGGACGACTACGTCAGCCAGCCCATCGGCGGCGCCGGCGCCCGCATCGCCTGCGGCGTGTTCCAGCCCGCCGGCTGATCCTTCGCGCTTGAAATTGCAGGGCCATCCCGCGCATCGTGCCGGGATGGCCCTGCTGTTCGGCGATCCCGCCCCGACCTTCTCGACCCAAGGCGTCAACAATCCGCGCTACGTCTTCGACACCGCCGCGGGCCGCTACCTGCTGCTCGCCATCGCGCCCGCGGGCCCGGCGGTCGAACGGGCGGCCGCGCTGATCGAGGCCCGCCGCGCCGCCTTCGACGACAAGCACGCCAGCGCCTTCATCCTGATCGTCGGCCCCGACGAGGCCCGGGCCGACCGCCAGGACAGCCTGCCCGGCCTCCGCTTCCTGTTCGACGAGGCCGGCGAGGCCGCCGCCCTCTATGGCGCGCGGGACGCCGAGCACTGGGTCCTGATCGATCCGGCCCTGCACGTCATGGGCATGGTCGGGGCGGAAGGCGCCGAGGCCCTGCTCGACCGCCTCGCCGGACTGCCGCCGCCGAACCGTCACGGCGGCTTTCCCGGCACGGCCCCCGTCCTGGTCACGCCGCGCATCTTCGAGCCCGGCTTCTGCGAGCAGCTGATCGCCCTGTATCGCCGGACCGGCGGCGAGCCCTCCGGCTTCATGCGCGAGATCGACGGCGTCACCACCCTGGTCATGAACGACCAGCACAAGCGCCGCTCGGACGTCCTGGTCGAGGAGGACGCCCTGCAGAAACAGGTCGTGGCGCGGCTGAACCGGCGCCTGATCCCGCAGATCGAAAAGGCCTTCAGCTTCAAGCCTACCCGGATCGAGCGCTATCTGGTCGCCCGCTATGACGCCGAGACCGGCGGCTTCTTCCGCCCGCACCGCGACAACACCACCAAGGGCACCGCTCACCGCCGGTTCGCGGTCTCGATCAACCTGAACGGCGACTACGACGGCGGCGACCTGCGCTTCCCCGAGTTCGGCGACCGCACCTACCGCCCGCCCCCCGGCGGCGCCTGCGTCTTCTCCTGCTCGATCCTGCACGAGGCCACGCCGGTCACCCGCGGCGAACGCTTCGCCTTCCTGCCCTTCCTCTATGACGAGGCGGCCGCGAAGGTGCGCGAGGCGAACCTGAAATACCTGGATCCGGCGCTGACGGGCTGATCAGGGCGCCGCCGTCTCCTCGACGCCGAGCAGGCTGGAGGCGGTGAATGTCGGGGCCAGAATGGCGATGTCATAGCCCAGTGCCAGCTGACGCCATTCCTGCGGCGCCGACGCCAGACCCTCGGACCTGAGCTTGCGCAGATCAACCAGCATCCAGGAGTCCGGCGAGACGTCAGCCGGTCGCGCAAGGGTGACGTCCTTGCGCCAATCCGGGCCTTCGTCATCCATCATGTCGAACGCGCTGACGGCTTGGGGGCGTCCGACGCCGCTATAGCCGGCTTCGGTGCCTCTGGCCCCGAGCACGATGATATGCAGGGCCGCGACGCCTTCGCCGTCCGCCCGCTCGGCCACATAGGCGCCGAGGTCTCGTTGATCGAGCGGATTGAGCGACTTGTAGAAATGCCAGGCGCCGAACTTCATCAGGACCCGCGCGCCGGGATTGTCCGCGAGATGGGCCGCCAGGGTGCGCTTCATCAGCCGCGCCCGGCGCCCGTTGGGGTCGCCCTGTCGGCTCTGCGACGCCAGATAGATGGCGCGGGTCTCCGTCAGCAGGCCGAACAGATACTGGACGCGTTCCCCCCCGTCCTGCGAGACGGCGGCCGCCGCCCGGTCAAGCGCCTCCTGCGTGACCGACAACAGGAACAGGTCGCCGGGGGAGCCCGAGACGAGCGCCGCGGCGGTCGCCTCCTGATCCTGGGCGGCCAGTCCGGTCAGGGCGGCGCGCGCGACGGGGCCGGGGCGGGCGGCGAGCATCTCCTCAAGCAGGTGGCCGCTGGAACCGAGGAATTCCTGGTCGAGGCCCCACAGCGCGAAGTCCGGGCCGGCGGCGGCTGCGCAGTCGCCCGCCATCCGGACTTCATCGCGCCCGCTGAAGAAAGCCATCCCGTCCGGATGGCTGCGCATGAACGCGGCGATCCGGGCTTCGCGATCCTCTGACCGCATCACCGAATCCACGACGCGGGCGGCCTCCGGACCGGTCTCGATGGCCATGGCGGTCAGCCCGGCCGGCGCCATCAGGCGGCAGATCTGGGTCGTGAACGCGGGGACCTCCCGGCTCATATGGCTCTCGCCGATCAGGACGTAACGGCTGGCGGCGACGGCGTCGGAAAGCGTGGCCGCGCCCGCGCCCGAGAACCCGGCCGGACCGACGTCCAGGGGCGCGACCGCCTGAGCGAGGCGGGCCTGGAAGGCCGGCGGCGTCGCCTCCTCGGCGGCGGAGGCAGTCGCGAGGGCGGCCAGACCGGCCAGAATCATCGTCGACAAACCCCAATGAACTCTCCGCACGCGCCGCCCCTCCGGTTAAAAACCTAGAATCAAACTGGTCTTCGTGTAGCGAGGCCGGGAGCCGACGCCCACTGAACTCGCGGTAATTTCCACCCCGCCATCATCGGCGCTCCTCGGATCGGCGCCGGCGGCCGGTTGACAGCGCACTTTAATACAACATATTGCGCAATATATTTTACAGTAGGCCTCCCGATGTTCCTCCGCCTCTTCGCCTGCCTGTTGGCGATCGCGACCCTGGCCCCGGCGTCAGTCGCCGCCCAGACCCTTGATCGGGAGGCGCAGCGGCAGTTGGTCGCCCGCCTCGAGACGGCGCTGCGCGAGAACTACGTCTTCCCCGACCGCATCCCCGCCATATCCGCCGAACTGGACAGACGGGTTCAGTCCGAGCCGATCGACAGCGAGCCGTTCGCCGCCAGCCTCGCGCAGGGATTGGTCAAGGCGAGCAACGACCTCCACTTCTCGGTGGAGTTCGATCCGGACGCCGTCGTCGCCGACCGCCGGGCGAAATCCGCCGGCGACACGACCACCCAGGCCCAGCGCGATAGCGAGCGGGCGGCCAATTTCGGCTTCCACGACGCTCGCCGGCTGGACGGCGGACTGACCTATATCCGGTTCGATTTCTTCGCCGACCCGCAATACGCCCAGGAGATCGCCGCCGGGGCCATGCGGTTCGCCGAAGGCGCCCAGGGGCTCATCATCGATCTTCGCTACAACAACGGCGGCGTCCTGGAGATGGCGCAATTCCTGATGAGCTACCTCTATCCGGCAGGCAAGGATCAGAAATTCTTTGACTATTTCTACAATGAGAACGGCGCGCGTGTGGAGCGGAGCCAGTGGAGCCTCGCCGCCGTGCCCGGCGAACGGTCGAGGACCCTCCCGGTCGTGGTGCTGACCGGATCGACCTCCTTCTCCTCCGCCGAATGGATGGCGTTCTCGCTGCAGCGGCTCGGCCGCGCGACCGTCATCGGCGAACAGACCGCCGGCGGCGCCCATCCGGTCACCCGCGTGCCGATCGACGACCGGTTCATGCTGCAGGTGCCGTTCGGTGAAATCCGCGATCCGGTCACCGGAAAGGATTTCGAGGGCGTCGGCGTCACCCCCGACCTGGCCGTGCCCGCCTCGGACGCCCTTCTGGCGGCGCAGCGGTTCCTGCTGAAAAGCCGGGCGGAAGCGGGCGACGCCGAGGCGCGCTGGGCCCTCGCTCCCGTCGAGTTCGCGATCTCGGGCCCACCCGTGACTCCCTCGGACCTGGATGAGGCGGCCGGAGCCTACGAAGGACGGACGCTCGTTCGCACCGCGACCGGCCTGGCCTACCACTGGCGTGATCGCTTCGTTCTCGCGCTTGATCCGATCGGCAAGGATCTGTTTGCGGTCCAGGGAACGGATGACTACCGGTTCCGGCTGGTGCGAGAAAATGGTCGGGTGAGCGGCCTCGAACGCGTGTGGAAGTCTGGCGAGACAGCCGCTTATCGCCGCCTGAATTAGGGAGCCGTGGGGCGAATGATCGAGTTGGACCGCACCTTCCTGGGCCGCCTGAGCGAGCAGCTGAGCGACCTGATCGAGCAGCAGTCGGCGCAGGTGTTCCAGCGGGCCGGCATCGTCATTCCGGTCAGGTCTTCGTCTTTGATGACCGCCATCGCGATGCTCGGCCCGGTCTCCGCCGCCGATCTCGTGCGCGCGCTGGACCGCTCACACCAGCTCATCCAGCAGAAGATCCCCAAGCTGCTCAAATTGGACCTGGTCAGCCGCCGCCCCTGTCCCGACGACCAGCGCGTCATTCTGATCGAGCTCACCGCCAGGGGCCGCGAACAATTGGCCCTGCTCGATCGTCTGGACGCGGAGTTCGAGCGGGCCTACGCCGAGATGGAGGAAGACGCTGGCCCGGTGTTCGACGGAATCAATCGCGCCATCGCCGCCCTCAAGGCCCGCCCCCTGATCGATCGCATGGCCGTCTGACGGTCCGCGACGGGTCGTAGGGACCTCGGCCTGACTTCCACGCCCGGTCCGTCGCCCGGACGCCCTTACGTCCGCTTTTGACGCACCGGTCTGTCATCCTGCCCGGGCATGATCAGCCAGTTTCTCCTCGATGACGGCTCTCCGGACGTGCCGGCGATCCATCGCTTCGCCGTGGTCCAGGCGGCCGCAGCCCGTCGTCAGGGTCGCCCCCGCGCCGTCCGCGACTGGGGCCGGGTCGTCAGAAAAGCCTTGCGCGCGCTCCGTTTCGCCGCCCGCCTGAAGGCCAGACGGTTGCGCGACGATCCGCACTCTTCGCACTCGCTTTTTTCTGGAACGCCGGAAAAAGGTTTCGAGCCGACCGTTCCGACCTCCATGCCCCATCCCGACCGCCGCCGGACCTTCCGCGAAGGGCGATGGCGACGATGAAGCGGCGTCTGACCCCGAAACCGGCACACGGCTCACCTCTCCATCGCCCGTTCAAGGCGATGGGCAAGTGAGCGCGTCGCCCTCACTCCGCCCGGAACTGCAGCTCCGCCAGCCGCGCATACAGCCCGCCCTTGGCGATCAGGGCCGTATGCGTCCCCTCCTCGACCACCTTGCCGTCCTCCATCACCACGATGCGGTCGGCGCGC
This sequence comes from Brevundimonas sp. GW821-FHT12C05, assembly GCF_058807475.1. Lineage (NCBI taxonomy): Bacteria > Pseudomonadati > Pseudomonadota > Alphaproteobacteria > Caulobacterales > Caulobacteraceae > Brevundimonas > Brevundimonas sp. GW821-FHT12C05. The sequence goes on along the minus strand of NZ_JBXAQS010000001.1, from coordinate 735,329 downwards.
AGCACGGTGGCCAGGCGGTGGGCGATGACGATGGTCGTGCGGTCTTCCATGGCCTGGTCCAGCGCCGTCTGCACCAACCGCTCGTTCTCGGCGTCCAGCGCCGACGTCGCCTCGTCCAGCAGCAGGATCGGGGCTTCGCGGACCAGGGCCCGGGCGATGGCCAGACGCTGCCGCTGGCCGCCCGACAGGCTCTTGCCGCGCTCGCCCAGCGGGGTGTCGAACTGCTCGGGCAGGGCCTCGATGAAGCCCAGCGCCTGCGCCTTTCCGGCCGCCGCGCGGACCTCCTCCTCGCTCGCCGTTTCCCGCCCGAAACGGATGTTTTCATTGGCGGAACCCGAGAACAGGGGCGCCTCCTGCGAGACCCAGGCGAAGCGGCCGCGCACCGCCACCGGATCGGCTTCGCGCACGTCCACCCCGTCCACCGACACCACCCCGCCCTGCGGATCGTAGAAGCGCAGCAGCAGGCGGAAGACGGTCGACTTGCCCGCCCCCGACGGCCCGACCAGGGCCACGGTCTCGCCCGGCCGCACGGTAAGGCTGAAGCCCTTCAGCGCCGGCAGATCGGGCCGACCCGGATAGGCGAACTGCACCGCCGACATCGACACCTCGCCCACCGGCGGCTCCGGCAGGGCGATGGGCTGGTCCGGCGCGGCGATGGCCGTCTGGGCCCGCATCAGCTCGTCGATCCGCTCCATGGCCCCGGCGGCCTTCTGCACGTCGCCCCAGCTCTCGCCCAGGGCGCCCACGGCGCCCGCGGCGAAGACCGACAACAGCACGAACTGCAGCAGCGCCCCCGGGCTCATCCGCCCGGCGATTACGTCCTGCGCGCCCAGCCACAGCACCAGGGTCACGCCGCCGAACATCACCACGATGATCATGGCCGTCATCAGGGCCCGCGCCCGCATGCGGATCAGGGAGGTGTTGAAGGCGTCCTCGACCGCCGCGCCGAACCGGGCCACCGCGCTGGCGACGCGGCCGAAGGCCTGCACCGTCTCGATGGCGTCGACGCTCTCGCCGGCGAAGCCGACCGCGTTGGCGAACCGGTCCTGGGTCGCCACGGTCAGCTTGCGCACCCGGCGCCCGAACAGGAAGATCGGCCCCAGCAGCAGCGGCACCACCAGCAGCACCAGGCCGGTCAGCTTGGGACTGACTACGAACAGCAGGATGGTCCCGCCCACCAGGGTCAGGAAGTTGCGCAGGGCGAACGACACCGAGGTCGTCATCAGGGTCTCGACCAGGGCGATGTCCGTGGTCAGGCGGCTCAGCACCTCTCCGGTGCGGATCTTCGCATAGAAGGCCGGGTCCAGCGTCAGGATGCGGTCGAACAGCCCCTTGCGCAGGTCGGCCACGACGCGCTCGCCGGTCTTGGTCACGTAGAAATAGCGCACCGCCGTGGCGACGCCGAGGAACAGGGCGTTGGCGCCCAGCATCAGGAACCACAGGTTCAGGCCCGCGCCGCCGTTCTCGAACCCGTGGTCGATGGCCCCGCGCGCCGCCGCCGTCAGGCTCAGCGAGGTCGCCGTCGACACGATCAGCCAGAAGGCCGCCATGGTCAGATGGCCCTTGTGGCGCAGGGCGTAGGGCAGCAGCCGGGCCAGCGGACGGATGTCGCGGCGCTTCTCGCGGCGGTCGCCCGCCTCGGCCATCTGCTCGGCCAGGACCGCGCCGGCGCCCGGCCGTCCGCGAAGGTCAGGGGCGTCGGCGATCGGTGCGGAGGTTTCGGTCATGGCCGCGCCTCTTGCCCCGGAACGCCCCCCGGTGTAAACGCCGCCGCTCATTCCCGCCGCTTCCGTGGCGGGTTTCTCATTTTACGCGCACCGACGGTCGGCATTCGTCATCGCGCAGAGACCGGACGACGACCATGAAGGCGGATACGCACCCCGACTACCACTTCATCACCGTGGTGATGACCGATGGCACCAGCTATCAGACCCGTTCGACCTACGGGAAAGAGGGCGCGACCCTGAACCTGGACATCGATCCGTCGACGCACCCGGCCTGGACCGGCGGCAACCAGCACATGCTGGACCGCGGCGGCCGCGTCTCGCGCTTCAACAACAAGTTCGCCGGCTTCATCAAGAAGTAAGCCGCTTCCGGTCTGGCTTTCCAGCCACACCGCAGGTGCAAGACGACAAGAAGGCGTCGGTCTCCGGACCGACGCCTTTCTGTTTGGCCGGAACGCCGATAATGTCGTCTGCGTTGGGCTTTCGGGGCGTGGGCGTTGGGTCCGTGCGACGGAACGGACGAAGAGCGACGTGATGAATCGAAGGCAACTGGGTCTGGGCGCGGCGGTTTCGGCGCTGGCGTCCTCGTTCGGCGCGAGCGCGCTGGCGCAGACCCGCGATCCGGGCGCGGTCGCCTTCTACGACAGCTTCAACGATCAGCTGGCCCGCCTGCCCGCCACCCTCCAGCCCGACGTGCGCGCCTTCTACGAGCTGAACGGCTGGCGTCCGGTGTGGACCGCCGACCGCCTGCGCGCCCTGCAGGCCGCCGCGGGCCGGGCCGAGCGCCACGGCCTGTCGCAGGCCGACTTCTTCGACTTCCCCGCCCTGGCCGCCGACCGCGACGCTGCGGAGATGAAGACCACCGCCGCGGCCATGACCTACGCCCGCGTCCTCGCCGAAGGCCGCGTCCGCCCCGAGGCGGTCGAGGACCTGTGGGAGATGCAGAAGAACCGCGTCGATCTGCCCGCCGGGCTGAACGACGCCCTGGCCTCCAGCCGCCTGCTCGACTGGTTCGAGGGCCTGGCCCCGACCGACATCGGCTATTCCAACCTGTCGGCCGGCTATGTCCGCTATCGCCGCCTGATCCGCGACAACGGCGGCTGGCCCGCCTTCCGCATCGGCGCGAACATCGAGCCGGGCGGCAGCGACCCCCGCGTTCCGATCATCGTCCAGCGCCTCGTGGCCGAGGGCGACCTCTCGGCCGCCGACGGCGCCCGCATCGCGGCCATGGGCCCGGTCTACGGCCCCGACCTCGAAGCCGGCATGCGCAGCTTCCAGGTCCGCCACGGCCTCGTCGCCGACGGCCGCATCGGCACCGGCAGCCAGCGTTCGCTCTCGGCCTCGGCCGAGGATCGCGCCCGCCAGATCGCCCTGAACCTGGAACGCCGCCGCTGGCTCAAGCGCGAGGTCAATCCCGAGCGCATCGAGGTCAACACCGCCGCCGCCATCATGGTCTACTGGAAAGACGGCCGGCCGGTGCACTCCAACCGCGTCGTCTGCGGTTCGCCCAGCAACCAGACGCCCAGCCTGGAGAAGCCGTTCGCCTCGGTCGTGGCCAATCCGCCCTGGTACGTGCCGGCCTCGATCGCCCGCAACGAGATCCTGCCGCGCGGCCCCGGCTACCTGGCCAGCCAGAACATGTACGTCCAGAACGGCACGGTCATCCAGCGCGCCGGCCCGACGGCCGCGCTCGGCTATGTGAAGTTCGAGCTGCGCGACAGCTACGCCATCTTCCTGCACGACACCCCGTCCAAGGCGGCCTTCAACCTGGCCATGCGCCAGCGCAGCCACGGCTGCGTGCGGGTCCAGAACGCCGTCGACTTCGCCCGTCTGCTGCTGTCGCCCGATCCCGCCCTGCTGGCCCAGTTCGACACGGCCCAGGACACCCGCGAGACCAAGCGCATCCAGACCGGCCGCGAGATCGGCGTGCGCCTGCTCTACTGGACCGCCTTCGTCGACGGCCAGGGCCGCGTCGCCTTCCGCGAGGATGTCTACGAACGGGACGCCAAGCTGGCCGACGCCCTCGGCATCGGCGTCAGCCTGCCCAAGCCGGTGGACGACGGCCGCGGCCGCGACGCCAACGACGTCGGGCCGTAAGGTCTTCTAAGGGATCGTCCGCACGTCGATCTGAATCGCGGCGCAGCTGGCGGCGGCGATGTCGATCCGCTGCGGAAGGCCTGAGGTGACGTAACCGCCTCGCGTCCGGTGAATGCCGCTCTCGTCGCGGCACATCACGATGAAGCTGTTGTCCGAGAAGCGGGCGGTCTTCAGCACGCGGCGACGCGGCGCCAGCTCGCCGGTCCAGGAGAACTGGCCCGCGTTGACCGTCTCGACCGACAGGGTCAGCGGCGCCGTGCTCCGGTTCTCGATGATGATCAGCGAACGCTCGCTCACCACCCAGGCGGCCGCCAGCCCGGCCAGGATCAGGACCGCTGCGCCCAGGGCGATCAACAGCCGCCAGCCGCGCTTCACTGGCGAAACGCCGCCGCCAGCCGGTCCAGCTGGCTCTGCACCGGGTTGATCGCCTCTTCCTCGGGCGCGTCCAGGTACATCTTGCGATCCAGGTGCACCACGCGGTCGTACAGCCGCTCGGAGCGCACCAGGTACTCGACCAGGGCGATGGGCAGTTCGCCATGAGTCGGCTCGGCCTCGACCTTGCGCTCGGTCAGGCGGTAGCGCGGCTCGCAGGCGGCCAGGGCGCTCATGTCCCCTTCCCGCACGGCCCGCTGCACCAGCAGCCACGAAGCGATCTGCATCAGCCGGGTGGTCAGCTTCATGCTCTCGCCCGCATAGGCCAGGGCGGCGGCGCGCGACAGCAGCTTGGATTCCCGGCGTCCGTCCCCGTCCAGATAGGCGGCAGTCTCCTCGACCAGCTCCATCCCCTCGCGGAAGGTGCGGTCAAACAGCTCCGAGCGCGCGAAATCGTCCACCACCGCTTCGCGGCTGCGGCCCGAAGGCGTCAGAAGGGTCGTGTCGTCGGTGGACATAAACTCAACCAAACTCATGGAGTGCCAGCATCCGTATCATGGCCGGCACGGTTGCGCGCGGACAGACAGCCGACTGCAACGCCTGTGCCATACCCGTAACGGGGGAAAACCCTCAGCTGCGGAAATTGAACAACGCATCCGCGGCGTTACGTTGCGAGGACTTGCCGTCGATGGCCGCCTGCGACCGGGCGACCTCCGCCTCCAGCGCGGCGATCCGCTCCTTCAAGTCCTCGACGGAATAGCCGTCCAGGTCCTCCCGTGTCAGTGCGATCAGGGGCGCGCCGCGCGCCGGGCGCGGCTCAAGATCCTCGAACACTGCCGCCTCCTTCGTGGCCATCAGGGACGTAACCCCCTATCTGAACGCCCGGACACGGACGATTGCAAGGACGGGAACAGCGGATGCGGGTGATCGAAATCGCGGGGGGCGCCGGTCCGGCCGAGGCCCTGACCCTCTCCGAACGGCCCGATCCGGTCGCCGGGCCCGGCCAGATCCGCATCCGGGTGCGCGCCGCCGGCGTGAACCGTCCCGATCTGCTCCAGCGCCTGGGCATGTACCCGCCGCCGCCCGGCGCGCCCGATCTGCTGGGGCTGGAGGTCGCGGGCGAGGTGGATCAGGTCGGTCCCGGCGCGGGACGCTGGGCCGTCGGCGACCGCGTCTGCGCCCTTCTGGGGGGCGGGGGCTACGCCGAATACGCCGTGGTCGACGCCCGCCACGCCCTGCCTGTCCCGGAGGGTCTCGATTTCGTCCAGGCCGCCGCCCTGCCCGAGACCGTCTGCACCGTCTTCGCCAATGTCTTCGAGGCGGGCGCGTTGAAGGCCGGTGAGACCCTGCTGATCCACGGCGCGACCAGCGGCATCGGCGTCACCGCCATCCAGATGGCCAAGGCGGCGGGCGCGACGGTCATCGCCACCTCGCGCGGCGCGGCCAAGGCGGAGGCCGCCCGAGCGCTGGGCGCCGACCTGAGTCTCGACGCCACGACCGGCGACATGGCCGACGCCATCCGCGACTTCGGCGGCGTCGACGTGGTGCTGGACATGCTGGGCGCCGAGTACGCCGAACTCAATCAGGCGGTGCTGAAGCCGTTCGGGCGCTGGGTCGTCATCGCCACCCTGACCGGCGCGGCGGTGCAGATCGACCTGCTCAAGCTGATGATGAAGCGGATCGTGTTGACCGGTTCGACCCTGCGCGCCCGTCCGGCGGACGAAAAGGCGCGGCTGATCGCGGCGGTCGAGGCCAAGGCCTGGCCCTGGGTCGTCTCGGGCGCCCTGCGGCCGCCGGTCGAGGCGGTCTTCCCCCTGGAACGGGCGTCGGCCGCCCACCTCAGGCTTGAGGCGGGCGGCCACGTCGGCAAGGTCGTGCTGACGCTCTAGACGCCTAGCGCCGCGTCGGACGCAGCGACGAGATGCTGTCGTTCATGCCCAGCAGCACCAGGTTCCGCATGTCGCCGCGGATGGTCTGGCAGCGGCCGCGGAAGTAGGCGTCCGTGCAGACCTCCCACTCGCCCTCGACCTGAACGGAACTGATCTGGTCGTTGAAGCCGGTGCTGCCCAGGTTCGCCATCTCGCCGTCGTAGCGCGTCGAGGCGCCGCGGAAGTTGGAGTCCTGGTAGACGGTGATCGACTGACGGCCCCAACCGCCACCGCCGCCGCCGTTGTCGTCCTCATACTGGCCGCGCCACGAACCGCAGACCAGCAGGCCGTTGTCATTGCGGATTTCGTCGTTGCGGCAGCGGCTCAGTTCGATCGACGACCGGCGAGGCTGGTTGTTGCGCGACCGGCAGGAGGCGTAGAGCCGGTCGCGGCGGACTTCGGCGCCGCTGCAGCTGTTCTGATAGTCGCCGCGCGGAGGCTGGTTGGGGTTCCACCCGCCGCCGCCGCCGCCCTGATCCTCGAACTGGCCGCGCCACGAGCCGCAGACCAGCAGGCCGTTGTCGTTGCGGATTTCGTCATTGCGGCAGCGGCTCAGCTCGATCGAGGAGGTCCGGAAGCCGGGGCTGCGCGTCCGGCAATCGGCGTACAGCCGGCCCCGTTCCACCCGGGTCCCGCCGCAGCTGCTCTGATAGTCGCCGCGCGGCGGTTGATTGGGGTTCCAGCCTCCGCCTCCGCCTCCGCCGCCGCCGCCGTTGTCGTCCTCGTATTCGCCCCGGTTCGGCCCGCACACCAGCAGGCCGTTATCGTTGCGGATTTCATAGTCGCTACAGCGGTTCAGTTCGATCGAGGTGCCGCGGATCTGATTGTTGCGTGCGCGACAGTCCGCATACAGGCGGCCTCGGTTCGTATAGGCGCCGCTGCAACTGTCACGATAGTCGCCGCGCGGCGCGGCCCGCTCCTGGCCGCCTCCTGACATGGCCGCCATCTCCTGGCCGCCCCCCAACAGAACCGCCACGGCGGCGAGAGTCTGGATCAGCATAGGTCCCTCCCATTGCTCAGCTAGACGCACAACGCGCCATTGCGGCCAATGTTCACGACGGAGATGAACCTTAGCTGTACAACGGATCGGCAGTCGTTTCCTTTTCCACCGAATAGGCCTATATCCATAACATCAGCGCCCGGCCGAAAGGTCGGGCGCCGTCGTATCCGGAACCCGCCGACCCCCGGTCTGGGCGGGCCAAATCAAGAAGCGAAGACGCCTATGACCGACATTCTGATGCCCAAGGCCACCGCGGTCTGGATGGTCGACAACACCTCGCTGACCTTCGAGCAGATCGCTGACTTCTGCGGCCTGCATCCGCTGGAAGTGCGCGGCATCGCCGACGGCGACGTGGCCCGCGACATCCGCGGCGTCGATCCCATCACCGGCGGCCAGCTGACCCGCGAGGAGCTGGACAAGGCCCAGGACAACCCCGACTACCGCATGAAGGCCGTGGTCAGCCGCCACGCCGAACTGATGAAGTCGGCCAAGCCGGCCCCGAAATACACGCCGGTCTCGCGCCGCCAGGACCGCCCGGACGCCATCGCCTGGTTCGTCCGCAATCACCCGGAAGTGACCGACGCGCAGATCTCCAAGCTGCTCGGCACCACCAAGGCCACCATCGAGAGCGTGCGTAACCGCACTCACTGGAACTCGGCCAACATCAAGCCGGTCGATCCGGTGACCCTGGGCCTCGTCGGCCAGCTGGCGCTGGACGATCTGGTCAAGAAGGCCGCCGACAAGAAGGCCAAGGACGACGCCAAGAAGGGCGGCGCCACCCTGCAGGCCGTCGACGCCCCGACTGAACCGGTCGAGCCGGAGTTCGTCCCGGAAGAGCGCGAGCGCCGCGGCGCCGAGCCGACCGCCGCGTCCGTCTTCGGCACCCGCGAATAGGGTTTCGACACCCCATGAAAAACGGCCCCGGAGATCGCTCTCCGGGGCCGTCGTCATTTCGGGAGGTCTGAGCCTTAGTGCGCCCGGGCCTCCAGACTGGTGATCTCTTCCTTCAAACGAAGCTTCTGCTGCTTCAACTCCCTGACGTGAAGCGAGTCCGAGGCCGGGCTGCGGGTCTCGCGCTGGATGGTCTCATCCAGGTTGCGATGACGGTTTCCCAGTTCGCGGATACGAGCTTCGATGGTCATGGCTTGCGCCTCCATGTCTAAGGGACCACTAGAGTGAGCGCCCGGCTTGACCGCCTGTGGAATCACATTCCGGTGAGGCTGGCGGCCTTCCGGACGCCCGTAGCCTGGAGCCCGAATTGGCCGAAGATGTGAACGGAGCCGCAGGAACCTCGCCGCGGCGTCTCGTTGTTGGAATTTCCGGAGCGTCCGGCGTGACTTACGGCGTGCGCGCCCTGGACGCCCTGCGCGCGCTGGGGGTCGAGAGCCACCTCGTGGTGACCCGCGCCGCCCTGCTCACTTTGTCGCAGGAGACCGATCTGTCGGCGGACGATCTGCTGGGCCGCGCCGACGTCGTGCACAAGCTCAATGACGTGGGCGCCAGCATCGCCTCCGGCTCCTTCCGGACCATGGGCATGCTCGTCGCCCCCTGTTCGGTGCGGACCATGGGCGAGATCGCCACCGGCGTGACCTCCACCCTGCTGACCCGCGCCGCCGACGTGGTGCTGAAGGAGCGGCGGCCGCTGGTGCTGATGGTGCGCGAGACGCCCCTGCACCTGGGCCACCTGCGCACCATGACGGCCCTGGCCGAGATGGGCGCGGTCATCGCCCCGCCCCTGCCCGCCTTCTACGCCAAACCCGCCTCCATCGCCGAAATGGTCGATCAGTCGGTCGGGCGGGCGCTGGATGTGTTCGGTCTCGACTGGTCGGCGGTGAAGCGCTGGGACGGGCTCAAGGGCCCGGCGTCCGAATGAGCCTGTGGGATTGGTCGGTCCGCGCCTGGGCCGTGGAGGGCGTACAGAACGCCGGCCTCGACCTGCAGGACGCCCAGGGCCAGAACCTGCCGCTGCTGCTGTGGGCCGCCTGGTGCGCCCGGACGGGCCGCGCGCCAGACGCCGACGACCTCGAGGCGGCCTGCGACACCGCCCGCGTCTGGCAGGAGACCACGATCGCCCCGCTACGCGCCATCCGCCGCACCCTGAAGACCCGCACGCCCGATCTCGACGACGCCGACCGCGAGGCGGTGCGGGCCCAGGTCAAGACCCTCGAACTGGACGCCGAGCGGCGGCTGCTGACGGCGCTGGAGGCCCTGGCCCCCGAACCGTCCGGCGCGGCCAGGCCGGTCCTGCCGGCCCTGATCGCCGTGGCCCGGGAATGGGCGCCGATCACCCCGCGCCGCTCGCTCGAACTCCTCGCCGACCGCCTTCCGACCTGACGGCCGGCGCGCTATAACCGCCCGGTCCGGGACCCCATCATGAACGACGACGAACCGTTTCTCACCGAGGAAGAGCTGGCGCTGCACGCCCGGCTCAAGGAACTCCAGCAGGAGCACGCCGACCTCGACGCCTCGATCGAGGCGCTCGGCCACATGCCGATCCCCGACCAGCTGATGATCGCGCGCCTTAAGCGCAAGAAGCTGACGCTGCGCGACGAGATCGTGAAGATCGAGAACCGGATCCTGCCGGACATCATCGCCTGAGCCTCAGGGCAGCATCATCGCCATGCCGATGGACTTCGGAGCGGTGGGCCCGAAGCCGAACTGTTCGTACAGCCGAGGCGCCTGGCCGTCGGCGATCAGGCTGACATAGGCGTGGGACGGCGCCCGCGCCTTCAGCTCCGCCATCAACGCCGCCATCACCGCCTTGCCGAGACCGCGTCCCTGGTGTCCGGGCTCCACGGCCATGTCGACGATCTGGAAGAACAAACCGCCATCGCCGATAACCCGGCCCATGGCCACCGCGCGGCCGTCCTGTTCGATCACGGCGGCGCACCAGGTGTTCGGCAGGCCCGCCGTCGCCCCTTCGAGCGTCTTGGGCGTCAGACCCGCGACCTCCCGCAGGCGGCGGTAGTCGGTGATCGCCGGCGTCTGCAGGACCAGGCGATATCCGTCGGGCAGGTCCGCCACCCTCATCGCCCCTTCTTGCGCACCCACATGGCGGCGTCGGCCTCGGCCAGCCAGATTTCCGGATCGGCCTGGCCCGCATAGGCCCGCACGCCGAACGAGCCGCCCAGTCCGGCGCCGCGGCCTTCCCATTCGAACGGCTCGGTCTCCAGGGTGGCGGCGAGGCGGCGGGCCTTCTCACGGCCTTCCTCCAGCCCGGCGTTGAGCATCAGCAGGCCGAACTCGTCGCCGCCCAGACGACCCAGGGCGTCCGACTCACGCAGATTGGCGCGCATCATCTCGGCCACATGCACCAGGGCGGCGTCGCCGGCGGCGTGGCCCAGCTGGTCGTTGACGCCCTTGAAGCCGTCCAGGTCGAGGTAGAGCAGCACCGCCGGGACATCGTGGCGCTGGCAATAGGCCATGGCGCTCTTCATCTGGGCGACGAAGCCGCGCCGGTTCAGGGCGGGGGTCAGGACATCGTGATCCGCCGCCGCTTCCGCCGCCTCGGCGCGCAGACGCAGGGCCTCAAGCTCGGCGCGCAGGCGCTCGATCTCGGCATACGGGTCGATAGTGGCCGCGTCGGTCACGGAAGCTCCCCGGCCGGCGACTCAACACGTCCGGCCAGTGCGGAGCCTAACGCCGTCGGTTGCGGGCGCAACGCGAGTCCTGTATCGCGCCGCTTTCCGCGAAAGGGCGCGACTCTATGGCGACCGAGACCCCGCCGGTGGCGATCATCATGGGCAGCCGTTCGGACTGGCCGACGATGAAGCACGCGGCCGACGCCCTGGACCGGCTCGGCGTGGCCTGGGACGCCAAGGTGGTCAGCGCCCACCGCACCCCCCAGCGTCTGGTCGAGTTCTCCACCGGCGCCCGCGCCGCGGGCTACAAGGTCATCATCGCCGGAGCCGGCGGCGCCGCCCACCTGCCGGGCATGGCCGCCTCGATGACCGAACTGCCCGTGCTGGGCGTGCCGGTGCAGTCCAAGGCGCTCAAGGGCCTCGACAGCCTGCTCTCCATTGTCCAGATGCCCGGCGGCGTGCCCGTCGCGACCCTGGCCATCGGCGAGGCGGGCGCCAAGAACGCGGGCATTCTCGCCGCGCAGATCCTGGCCCTCAACGATCCGGTGCTGATGGGACGGCTGAGCGCCTTCCGCGAAGCCCAGACCGAAGCCGTGCACGAGTCGGTCGAGGACTGAGTGAGCGTTTCCCCCCTCTCCCCCGGCTCAACCATCGGCATTCTCGGCGGCGGACAGCTGGGCCGCATGCTCAGCCAGGCCGCGTCCCGCCTCGGCTTCAACGTCGTCATCCTCGATCCGGAAGAGAACAGCCCGGCGGGCCGCGTCTCCCAGGGCCAGATCGTCGCCGCCTATGACGATCCCACCGCCCTGACCGTGCTGGGCCGGGTGGCGCAGGCGGTGACCTTCGAGTTCGAGAACGTCCCGGCCTCCTCGGTCGCAACCCTGGCGGAGAGCGGCGCCCTGGTCGCCCCCGGCCCCCGCGCCCTGGCCGTGGCCCAGGACCGCGTCGAGGAGAAGACCTTCCTGAACAGCGTCGGCGCGACCACGGTGGACTTCGCCGCCGTCGACAGCCTCGACGACCTGCTGGCCGGGCTGGAGCGTTTGGGAACGCCCGCCCTGCTGAAGACCCGCCGCGACGGCTATGACGGCAAGGGCCAGGTCTGGGTCCGCTCGGCCAAGGAAGCCGCCGACGCCTGGCACGCCATCGGCGAACGCCCCGCCATCCTGGAAGCCAAGGCCGCCTTCACCCGCGAGCTGTCGGTGATCGCCGCGCGCGGCCGCGACGGCGCGGTGGCCGTCTATCCGCTGGGCGAAAACATCCACAAGGGCGGGGTCCTGAAGACCACCCTCGCCCCCGCCGCCGTCGACGCGAAGACCGAAAAGCGCGCCAAGACCATCGCCGCCGCCGTCCTCAACGGTCTCGACTATGTCGGCGTGCTGGGCGTGGAGCTGTTCGATCTGGGAGACGGCACGCTGCTGGTCAACGAGATCGCGCCGCGCGTCCACAACACCGGCCACTGGACCCAGGACGGCTGCGTCTGCGACCAGTTCGAGCAGCACATCCGCGCCATCGCCGGCTGGCCGCTGGGCCCGACCATGGCTCATTTCCGCGTCGAGATGACCAATCTGCTGGGCGACGAGGTCGACCAGTGGACAAAGCTGGCGGCCAAACCCGACATGCGCCTGCACCTCTACGGCAAGGCCGAGGCCCGGCCGGGACGCAAGATGGCCCACGTGAACCGGGTGAAGCCGCTCTAGGGGCAGGACCGGCTCCCCTTTTTGACGACCGTCCGCTCGACGCCCCCTTGACCTGACGCCCCCCGCCGTCACGATCCCTCCGTGCTCTCGTGACGGCCTCCACCGGAACGGGAGGCGACGGGCTGCACTGGGGGAGACCTTCAGTATGCCTATGGAACGCCGCCGCTTCCTGCAGAGCGCCACCGCCCTCGGCCTGCTCGGCGCCGCACAGCCGTCGCTCGCCGCCGCCGAAACCGGAGACGCGCTGGACGCCGTCCTCGCCGAGATCGCAAGGGCGCCGCAACGGCTCCGGTCCAGTTCGCTGCTTTTCCGCGAAACCGACACCGCCCTGCCCGACCTGTCGTTCGAAGCCTCCCGCCAGGCCGCCGACGAGGCCCGCGCCCAGATCGCGCGCCTGACGCCGTTGCGAGGCGCCGGCCTCGACGGCGACCGCCGCGACACCCTTGAAGCGGTGATCTGGGACCTGGAAGGCGGCGTCGAGTCCCAGCGCTACTACTGGCTGGACTCCCCGCTCAGCGCCGACGGCTCGGCGCTGAGCATCGCGACCGGCCGGCTGGCCACGGCCCCGCTGCGCACCGCCGCCGCGCGCGACAACTACCTGTCGATGCTGGAGGGCTTCCCGGCCTACATCGACCAGATCCTTGAAAAGGTGCGGGGGCAACAAAGCCGGAGCATCATCGCCCACCGCGAGACCGTCGCCGCCGTTCTCCTGCAGATGGATACGCTGCTGGCGTCGCCCACCGCGACCTTCGTCCCGGCGCCGGCGCGCCTGGCCCACCTGTCCGAGACGGAGGCGGCGCGCTTCACCGCCCAGGCCGGAAGGCTCCTCGCCGACCGGATCATGCCGCCCCTGCGTCGGCTGGCGGTCTATCTCCGCGACGACTACATGCCCGCAGCCGCGGACACGGTCGGCCTGTGGCGCCAACCGGACGGCGACGACTTCTACCGTTTCCTAATCCGCTTCAACGTCACGCTCGACATCGACCCCGAGGACGCCCACCGCCGGGCGCTGGACACCGTCGCCGAAGCGGAACGGGACATGGCCGAGCTGCGTCGCCAGATCGGGTTTGACGGCTCGGCCGAGGCCTTCCACCACACGCTCGAAACCGACGCCCGCTGGAAATCGGCGACCACCCAGGATGTGGCCGCGCGCTTCGAGGCCGGCCTGGCGGGCTTCGACCCGCATTTTTCGCGCTTCTTCGAGACGCCCCCGATCACGCCCTACTCCGCCGCGCCGCAACCGCCGGAGTACAACGACATCATGGTCAACGGACGCTACCAGTGGCCAACCGACGAGGATCCGCAGGGGACCTATCTGTTCAACGGCGGAAACCTGGACACCACCACCTGGTTCTGGAGCACGCCGCTGATCCATCACGAGCTGGTGCCCGGGCATCATCTCCAGTTCGACCGCGTCCGCGCCAGCCGCACCTTGCCTCCGTTCCGCAAGTCACTGGTCATGTCGGGCCATACCGAGGGCTGGGCTGAGTATGGGCGCAGCCTGGTGGTCGAGGCCGGGGTCTATGACGGCGATCCGATGGCCCGCTACGCCGACCGCCTGATGGACCGCCGCATGGCGATGATGGCCGTCGCCGACACCGGCATGCACGCCAGGCGCTGGTCGCTGGACGAAGCCGTGCGCTATTTCTCGACCAACGCCATCACCATCCCGTCCCTGCAGCGGCGCGCCATGCTCGGGATCGCCACCGAATATCCGGGCTTCCTGCTCTGCTACTGGGCCGGCGGTACGGAATTCACCCGCCTGCGCCGCGCGACGGCGGCCAGGGCCGGATCCGGCTTCGACCTTCGCCGGTTCCACGAGGTCATCCTGTCGGGCGGCGTCCTGTCCTTCCCGGTCCTTGAAGCCAGGCTGAACCGTCACTTCCCCGGCGTCGCCTGATCGCTCGCGCGCGGACCTTACCGGCCGGCGGTGTCGTCGGTCGGGTCCGTGCGCTGGCCGTACCGCAACCGGCTCAGCGCATCCGCCACCTTGCGCAGCGGGGCGTCGAAATCCTTGCCGGCCTTCCACTTCTCGAAGGTCATGACGTTCTCGATGCGGGCGGCGACGAAGGCCTCGGCGGCCTCGCGTCCGTCGAACAGCCGCATCGTCAGGGCGGGGATCAGGATGCCCGACAGGATCGCCCGCTTGGAATAGTGGTTCCAGTCGGTCGCGGTGTCTCCGGCCCAGTTCCACAGCAGGTCGGCGCTCTCCCACGCCAGCTTCAGCCCAAGGTCGGCGTTGACCGGCAGGGCCAGGAAGGCGGCGCATTTCTTCGAGGCCTCCAGATCGGCGGCCGCGGCCTCCAGCCGCTCGGACACGGCGCGGGCGATTCGCTCGCGCATCTTCAGCGACCCCGCCTCCACCGACGCCAGGGCGGCCATGGCCCGGTCGTCGTGGCGACGCGACAGCAGGGCGGCCAGGTCCCGGGCGCCGTTGGGAAGCAGCAGCTCCTCGTCGCCCAGCGACAGCCCCTTGTCCGCGCAGGCGGCGCGCACCAGCCGCGCGTTCCAGCCCAGGGCGGGCGCGCGGGCCACGGCGGCGTCCAGGACGGACTGTTCCATCCGGTCCGCCCAATCGCCTTCGGGCTGCGCGTTCGACAGGTGCGGTGCGTCGGTCATGGATGCACCATAAGCCCGTCCGGCGGGGGTTTCGAGCCTCCAGAAGTGATCGCGACCATATGGACAGCGTGGGTCGGCTCGTGTATCAGCCCGCCTTCATCCGCGGACCCTGTTCGCCGGAAGACGATTTTATTTGTTCGCCCGTCTCCCTCACAGGACGCGGCGGGCGGCCAAAGGAGAGTTCAACCTGGTACAGATTTTCGTTCGCGATAATAACGTCGATCAAGCGCTGAAAGCCCTCAAGAAGAAGATGCAGCGCGAAGGCAGCTTCCGTGAAATGAAGCGCCACGTTCATTACGAAAAGCCGTCGGAAAAGCGCGCCCGTCAAAAGGCCGAGGCTGTCCGTCGCGCCCGCAAGCTGGCCCGCAAGCGCGCCCAGCGCGAAGGCCTGCTGCCGGCTCCGAAGCCCCGCGTGCCGGGCGGCGCCGGTCGCAGCTAAGCGACGGCCTCACGGCTGAAAGATCAAAGGGCCGCTCCGATGGAGCGGCCCTTTTCTTTTGCCTCACGGCCCCGCGGAGCGGCTATTCGCTGAGGAGAATCTGCGCGCCCGCGCGAACGATATCCCGGATCGCGGCGGGGCTGACCGGCCCGGAATAGCTGAATCCGAACGTCGTCCTCCCTGCCCCGGAACCCATCACCCGGAACACCAGGCCGCTGACGATGAAACTGCCGTACGCGGTGTTCAGGGCCACGGCGACCGTCAGCATCCCGCCCAATGCGCCGCTTGGGGACGACCCGTCCCACCGGACCGCCGCGATCGTGTTTCTCATGACGTCGCCCTGAACCGCCGCGGGCATCGTCTCGGCCTTGGCCGTCTGCGGTTCGCCTCCCTTGGGAGACGGGCTCTTCGGCGTATCGGATTTGGCGACCATGATGACCCTCTCAGTCAGTGTCGGAGCCTGATCGGTACAGTCACGCTCCGGAACATACAAACAGGGATTGCATTACGGTCGAAATTCTCCCTGATCGTGCAAGCAAAGGGCCGCTCCGGTTTCCCGAAGCGGCCCCTGGTTTCCCGGAAATGGGAGGGCGGCTAGTTCCCGCCGCCCCGGATCGCCGCGCCGAAGCTCTTCCAGCTCAGCTTCACGTCCGACAGGGCCCCCGCGCGGAAGGCGCGGCCCGAAACCCAGACCATCAGCAGGGCGAAGGCGAACATTCCGGCCATGGCGCCGATCAGCTCGATCAGCGGCGGATTGGAATGGAGCCGCGCCATCATCAGGAAGGGTGTGAAGAAGGGCACCCAGGACAGGATCTGGATCACCGGCGCGTCCGGCGACTTCAGGGCCATGGACATGACCATGATCGGCACGACCAGCACCATCATGATCGGCCCCATCAGGGTCTGGGCGTCACGCGGCGTCTCGCAGAAGGCGCCGATGGCCGCGAACAGCACCGCGTACATCAGGTATCCGCCGACCATGAAGGCCGCGAACCAGGCCAGCATGCCGCCCTGCACCAGGATCTCGCCGACCATCACCGCGTAGTCGGGCTGGAAGAAGGCCAGCGTGCCGACCCCCAGTCCGCCCCACGCCAACAGCATGGTCAGTGTCAGCATGGCGACGCCCAGCACCTTGCCCGTCAGGATTTCCGTGGTCGACGCCGAGGACAGCAGGACCTCCAGGATCTTGTTCGACTTCTCCTCCATCACGCTGTTCAGCAGGATCGAGGCGCCGGTGATGATCAGCGACCACAGCAGGAAGCCGCCGCCCATGCCGATCAGCATCGGGAGGCGATCGCGGAACGACACCTCGCCGTTGCCAGTCGATTGCGGCGAGAAGGCCTTCACCTCGGGCCGGAATTTCTCGGTTGCCTCGACCACGCTGGAATCAATCCCCGCGCTCTCGAACACCGTCCGGCGGTTGGCCGAGCGCAGGGCGTCGCGGACGAAGTCCTCGACCGTGTCGTCGGTGGCGCGCGCGCTCCACACCCGCGCGGCGGGCTTGCCCTGTGCGTCGCGGGTCAGGAAGACCACGGCGTCCAGACGCTGGTCCTTGGGCGTGTCGTCTGTCAGGTGACGACGCACGGCCTCGTTCTGGGCCTGCCCCGGCGCGGCCGAGGCAATGTCAGCCGGCGTCGGAACGATGCGCAGGCTGGGCCGAGACAGGGAGGACATCGCCCCCTGCGTCGCGGACGGATTGGTCTGCGCGCCGGCGGCGGCGGCCTTCTTCATGGCCTCAGCCGCGCGCTCGCGCTGGCGATCCGCGTCCCGGCGCAACGAATCCTGAATGGAGGCGGCCAGGCCGGCGGCCCGCGGCCCCTCCTCGATCACCACCACCTCGCGAACCGGCTCGGACGAGCGGATCAGCAGCGGAATGGCGCCCCCCAGCACCGCGAACAGCGGGAAGGCCAGCAGCGACAGCCAGAAGCCCACGGTCATGGCGTAGGCGGCGTACTCACGCCGCGCGATCAGGAACATCCGGTTCATCGGGCGGCCTCCACGCCGGTCGGCTTCACGCTCTGGTCGACGTCGGGGCGGTCCCCGGTCAGATCGATGAAGGCGTCGTGCAGGCTGGGCTCGCGCAATTCGAAACGGCGCACGTCCAGGCCGGTCAGGAAGGCGGCCTTGAGCGCCTCCTGCCCCTGGGCGCCCTGGGCCAGCGCGGCCTTCAGCACCCGCACCTCGCCGTCGTCGGAAACGATCTCGACCCCGGCCACGCCGGGCAGGCGTTTGGCCTGGTCCGGCGCGATGGCGCCCTCCAGTTCAAGGAACCGGCGCGAGGTGGCGCGGGCCTCGGCCACCGTGCCCTCGAAGGCCTTCCGGCCCCGGGCCAGGAGCACCACCTTGTCGCACAGCCGCTCGGCGTGCTGCATCACATGGGTCGAGAACAGGACAGTGGCGCCGTCGGCGGCCAGGCCCCGGATCATCTGCTCCAGTCCTTGCTGGTTGACCGGATCCAGGCCCGAGAACGGCTCGTCCAGGATCACGAACTCGGGCCGGTGCACCACCGACGAGATCAGCTGAACCTTCTGGGCCATCCCCTTGGACAGCTCCTTCATCTTCTTGCGCTTGGAAGCGCCCAGCCCCTGGGCGTCAAGCATTTCCCGGGCCCGCTTGCGGCCCTCGCCCAGCGGCAGGCCCTTCAGCGAGCCGAAGAAGGCGATGGCGTCGACCGGAGTCATCTTCTTGTAGAGGCCACGCTCTTCCGGAAGGAAGCCGATGCGGTCGCGCACCCGGCGGCCGTCGTCGGCGCCGAGGATCTCGATCCGGCCCGAGGTCGCGGGCTGCAGCCCCAGGATCATGCGGATGGTCGAGGTCTTGCCCGCCCCGTTCGGCCCCAGGAAGCCGCAGATCGAGCCCTTGGGCACCTCGAAGCTGAGATCGCGCACGGCCTGGAATTCACCGTATCGCTTGCTCACGCCCTCAAGCGTCAAAGCCGCCGTCATAAGCCCCTCCTTGCAACAGAAGGGAAGCCTAGGGATGTAAAGGACGTTTGACAACCCGAAGCGGGACGCTTCGCGGATCGATTGTCATGAATTCCGTGTCATGTTCGGTGGATAGCGAGTCGCCCCGTGCGCCCGCTCCAGTGGAAGCGCAATGCCCTACGAAGCCGCTCAATCTCCCGTCGCCCCCTCCGCGGCCTCGCGCCTGTGGACCGTAGGGGCCAGCGCGGGCGTTTCGGTGGTCGTGCTGCTGACGCTGGCGGTCTTCTATCCGGCCCTGGCGCAGTGGCTGATCGGCGGCGCGGTGCTGGTCGGGGTCTCCACCTGGGCCGTGAATCGCCGCCCCCGTCCCGCGCTGAGCGCCGAGACGGCCGAGGCGGCCGCGCCCCCGGTCGTTCCCGCCGCCGACCAGCGGCTGCTGGACAGCGCCTTCGAGGCCCTGGCCGATCCGGTTCTGGTGGTCTCGGGCGGCGAGGCCGACGACATCGCCGGACGCCGCGTCGTCCTGGCCAACGGCGCCGCGCGCGACCTGTTCCGCATCCAGCGCGAGGGCGCCCTGCTGGTCTCCGCCGTGCGCGAACCCACCGTGCTGGAGGCGGTCGACGAGGCCCTGTTCGGCGGCATCGCCCGCACCACCGACTATTCCGGCGTCGGCGCCCAGACCCGCCACTGGCGGGCCCTGACCCGCCCCCTCCCCGCCCCGCCCGGCGAGGGCGCCACCCTGGCCCTGCTGGTGCTGCGCGACGAGACCGACGTACGGCGCATGGAGCTGATGCGCGTCGACTTCCTGGCCAACGCCAGCCACGAACTGAAGACGCCCCTGGCCTCGCTGGCCGGCTTCATCGAGACGCTGAAGGGCCACGCCCGCGACGATCCCAAGGCGCGCGACCGCTTCCTCGACATCATGGCCGTCCAGGCCGATCGCATGAGCCGGCTGGTCGCCGACCTGCTGTCGCTGAGCCGGATCGAGCTGAACGAACACGTCCCCCCCTCGGGCCGGGTCGACTTGGCGCGGGCGGCGGTGGACGTCATGGACGCCGTCAGCGTGCTGTCGGCCGAGCGCGACGTCAGCATCATCATGCAGGACCGCGAACTGTCGGCCCCGGTCCATGGCGACCGCGACGAGATCGTCCAAGTGGTCCAGAATCTGGTCGACAACGCCATCAAATATTCTCCATCGGGCGGCGCGGTCGACATCGTCATCCGGCCCGATGTGACGCTGGACGAGGCCGCCGCGCCCTGGTCGGGCGGCAATCGCGAGGGCGGGGTCACCCGCCTGCCCCTGGTCACCCCGGACCGCGAACCGGGCAATCGTTACGCCGCCATCACCGTACGCGACCACGGCCCCGGCATGGCCCGCGAACACCTGCCCCGCCTCACCGAGCGCTTCTATCGGGTCGAGGGCCAGAAGAGCGGCGAGCGGTCGGGCACGGGCCTCGGTCTCGCCATCGTCAAACACATCGTCAACCGCCACCGCGGCGGGCTGACGGTCGAAAGCGCGCCGGGCCAGGGCGCCGTTTTCACCGCCTATTTCCCCATCGCGCTGAAGGCGGAAAAGACCAAGGCGTGACGCGCCTGCGACAACGGGCCCGACAGCGTAACAGAACTGTCACGCGCCCGTCTTAATCCGCTGACCATTCCCGGGCAGTTTCCGCCCCGGGCGAACCGGGCGACCGGGGCCGCTCCGATTCTTCCTCCCGGATCCTCATGACCTGGCTTTTCCTGCCGATCCTGATCGCCGCAGCCGTCGCCGCCTATTTTGGCGCGCGCCGACTGGCGAGCCGACGCGCCCAGGGGGCCAAGGCCCATTCGCGACCCGCCCAGCACGGGGCCTACGCCCTGATCTGGACCGCCCTCCCGGCGCTTGCCGTGCTGCTGGCCGCCTCCGTCTTCTCGGGTCCGGTCCAGCACCAGCTCATGGCCTCCGGCGCGCCTGAGGCCGTCCAGCAGCTGGAGCCCTTCCGCCGCCAGGCCTTCTACGCCGACGCCCACGCCGTCGGCGCCGGGCAGCAGACCATGCAGATCTGGCCCGCGCCCTACGCCGAGCTCCTGCCCGCCGAGGGCCGCCGCGCCGCCCGCATCGAGCTGATGCTGAGCCTGGCCGGGATCACCGGCGCCGCCCTGGCCGCCCTGCTGGGCGCCCTGTTCGTGTTCAGCCAGATCCGCCCCGACATGCGCGCCCGCAACCGGGTCGAGGGCTGGATCGTCGGCGCCCTGTTCGCCTGTTCCGCCGTCGCGGTCCTGACCACCGTCGGCATCGTCGCCTCGCTGGTCTACGATTCGATCCGCTTCTTCAGCTCGGTGCCCGTCACGGAGTTCTTGTTCGGAACCCAGTGGAGCCCGCAGACGGCCATCCGCGCCGACCAGGTCGGGTCGTCCGGCGCCTTCGGGGCCCTGCCGCTGTTCGCCGGCACCTTCCTGATCATGATCATCGCCATGTGCGTGGCGGCTCCGGTCGGCCTGTTCTCGGCCATCTACCTGTCGGAGTACGCCGGGCCGGTCTTCCGCGCGACGGTGAAGCCGGTCCTCGAAATCCTCGCGGGCGTCCCGACCGTGGTCTACGGCTTCTTCGCCGCCCTGACCGTCGGCCCGGCCATGCGCGTCTTCTTCCACACCATCGGCGGCTGGTTCGTCGGCGGGCCGCTGGACGGCCTGGGCCAGTACCTGATGCTGGTCCAGAACCAGATGGCCCTCGTCGCCGGCGGCGTCATGGGCATCATGCTGATCCCCTTCGTCAGCTCCCTGTCGGACGACATCATCAACGCCGTGCCCCAGTCGCTGCGCGACGGCTCCTACGCCATGGGCGCGACCAAGTCCGAGACGGTCAAGCGCGTCCTGCTGCCCGCCGCCCTGCCCGGCGTCGCCGGCGCCATGCTGCTGGCCATGTCGCGCGCCATCGGCGAGACGATGATCGTGACCATGGCCGCCGGCCTCGCCGCCCGCCTGACGCTGAATCCGCTCGAGACCGTGACCACGGTCACCGTCCAGATCGTCACCCTTCTGACCGGCGACCAGGAGTTCAACAGCCCCAAGACGCTGTCGGCCTTCGGTCTCGGCCTGACCCTGTTCCTCGTGACCCTGCTGCTGAACATCGTGGCCCAGCGCATCGTCCAGACCTACCGGCAGCAATATGACTGACGCCGCCGACAACGCCCCCGCTTCCGCGACCGACGCCGCGCGCGTGGACCGCCTGCGCTCGGGCCTGAAGAAGCGCTACGCCCGCGAGAACCGCTTCCGTCTGTACGGCCTGCTGGCCATCGGCGTGGCGGTCGGCTTCCTGCTGCTGCTGCTGGGCCGCATCATCGACCAGGGCCACACGGCCTTCTACGCCCATACGGTGACCCTGCCGGTCTATATGGACCCGGCCCGCGTCGACCGCGCCTATCCGCAGGGCACCAATTTCGAACAACTGGTCGCCGAGCAGCAGCTGGTTCGACTGGGCGTGCAGGACGACGCTCAGGGGACCTTGGCCACCGAGATGCGCGGCCTGTTCTCGTCGGAACTGAAGTTCACCGCCGCCGAGCGCATCCAGAAGCAGCCGGGCCTGATCGGCCAGACGGTGATGATCGCCGCCCCCGCCTCGGACGACGCCGACCTCTATTTCAAGGGCGAGATCTCCCGGTCCACGCCCGCCGACCAGCGCCGCCTGTCGGACCAGCAGATCGACTGGCTGGACCGGATGAAGGCGGACGGCCACGTCTCGGCCCACTTCAACACCGCCCTGTTCACCAAGGGCGACTCGACCGAGCCGGAACTGGCCGGGGTGCTGGGCGCCGTCATCGGCTCGGCCCTGATGCTGCTGGTCACCGCCCTGATCGCCATTCCGCTGGGCGTCGGCGCGGCCCTGTACCTGGAAGAGTTCGCGCCCAAGAACCGGATTACGGACATCATCGAGGTCAACATCAACAACCTCGCGGCGGTGCCGTCGATCATCTACGGCCTGCTGGGCCTGGCCCTGTTCATCAACTGGCTGCACCTGCCCCGCGCCAGCCCGCTGGTCGGCGGCCTAGTCCTGGCCCTGATGGCCCTGCCGACCATCATCATCGCCACCCGCTCCTCGCTGAAGGCGGTGCCGCCGTCGATCCGCGAGGCCGCCCTGGCCATGGGCGCCTCCAAGACCCAGACGGTCTTCCAGCACACCCTGCCCCTGGCCATGCCCGGCGTGATGACCGGCGCGATCATCTCGATGGCCCACGCCCTGGGCGAGACCGCCCCCCTGCTGCTGATCGGCATGGTCAGCTTCGTGCCGGGCATCCCCCACAGCGTCGTCGAGCCGACGGGCGCCCTGCCCTCGCTCGTCTACATCTGGGAGAACGCTTCCGAGCGCGCCTTCCACGAGCGGACCGCCGCCGCGATCCTGGTCCTGCTCGCCTTCATGATCGTCATGAACGCCGCCGCCATCCTGCTGCGCCGGCGCTTCGAACGCCGGTGGTAAGCCCCATGTTCTCCAAGATTTTCCGCGCCGCGGACGGTTCCGAAGGCGGCGCCCCCGCCGGCGAGACCCCCGTCATCGCTGCTCCCGCCGTGACCCATGGCGGCGGCCCCGTCGGTCCGACCAAGATCGCCGCGCGCGACGTGTCAGTCTTCTACGGCGGCAAACAGGCCCTGTACGACGTCTCGCTGGACATCCCGGACAAGACGGTCACCGCCCTGATCGGCCCGTCGGGCTGCGGCAAGTCGACCTTCCTGCGGACCATGAACCGCATGAACGACACCATCAGCCACGCCAAGGTCACCGGCCGCATCGAGATGGACGGCGAGGACATCAACGCCCGCGCCGTCGATCCCGTCCTGCTGCGCGCCCGTGTCGGCATGGTGTTCCAGAAGCCGAACCCCTTCCCCAAATCGATCTACGAGAACGTGGCCTACGGCCCGCGCATCCACGGCCTGGCCACCGGCAAGGCCGACCTGGACGTCATCGTCGAAGCCTCGCTGAAGCGCGCCGGCCTGTGGGAAGAGGTCGCCGACCGCCTGCACTCGCCGGGCACCGGCCTGTCGGGCGGCCAGCAGCAGCGTCTGGTCATCGCCCGCGCCATCGCGGTCGAGCCTGAAGTCATCCTGATGGACGAGCCCTGCTCGGCCCTGGACCCCATCGCGACCGCCAAGATCGAGGAACTGATCGACGAGCTGCGCGAGCGCTATTGCATCGTCATCGTCACCCACTCGATGGCCCAGGCCGCGCGCGTCTCGCAACGCACCGCCTTCTTCCACCTCGGCCGCCTGGTCGAGACCGGCCCGACCGAGGAAATCTTCACGAATCCCCGCGAGCGGCGCACCCTCGACTACATCACGGGGCGCTTCGGCTGATGAACCAGCACACCGTCAAGGCCTACGGCGACGAACTGAACCAGCTGACCGCCGAAGTCGCCCGCATGGGCGGCCTCGCGGAGGCCCAGGTCGCCGACGCCGTCGAGTCCGTCGCCCGCCGCGACGTGGCCCTGGCCAAGGCCGTGGTCGAGCGCGACGTCCGCCTGGACGCCATGCACCGCGACATCGAGAAGAAGGCCATCCGCCTGATCGCCCTGCGCCAGCCGGTCGCCTCTGACCTGCGCAAGACCCTGTCGGCGATGAAGCTGGCGGTGGACCTGGAGCGCACCGGCGACCTGGCCAAGAACATCGCCAAGCGCGCCCTGATCCTGGCCGAGGGCGAACCGATGCAGCCCCTGACCCGTTCGATCGAGCGGATGGGCAAGCTGGTCTCCATGCGACTGCGCGACGTGCTGGACGCCTATGCGGTCGGCGAAGTTGATCGCGCCATCGCCGTCTGGAACACCGACGACGAGGTCGACGAGCACTACAACAGCCTGTTCCGCGAGCTGCTGACCTACATGATGGGCGACCCGCGCACGATCAGCGCCTGCACCCACCTGCTGTTCATGGCCAAGAACCTGGAGCGGATCGGCGACCACGCGACCAACATCGCCGAGACGATCCACTACGAGATCACCGGTCTGGAATTCACGGGCGAACGTCCGCGCTGGAATCCCGAGCCGGACGCTGATCTGCCCGCCGCCTGAGACTGAAGACCGGAGAGCCTGAAGTGCAGCCTTATATCCTGGTGATGGAAGACGAGGACGCGCTGGCCACGCTGCTGTCCTACAATCTCGAAAAAGAGGGCTACAAGGTCGTCGTCGCCTCCGATGGCGAGGAAGGCATGCTCCAGATCGACGAGCGCCTGCCCGATCTGGTCCTGCTGGACTGGATGCTGCCCAAGCTCAGCGGCATCGAGGTCTGCCGCCGCATCCGCGGCCGTTCCGAGACCCGCAACCTGCCGATCATCATGCTGACGGCCCGCGGCGAGGAATCCGACCGCGTGCGCGGCCTGGACACCGGCGCCGACGACTATCTGACCAAGCCCTTCTCGATGACCGAGCTGACGGCCCGCATCCGCGCGGTCCTGCGCCGCATCCGTCCGGGCCTGGCCGACGACCGCATCAACCACGGTGACATCGTCATCGACCGCGTCGCCCACCGCGTCCGCCGGGCCGGCCTCGAGATCCACCTGGGCCCGACCGAGTTCCGCCTGCTGGACCACTTCATGCAGCACCCGGGCCGGGTGTTCAGCCGCGAACAGCTGCTGGACGCCGTCTGGGGCTCGGACGTCTATGTCGAGGCCCGCACCGTCGACGTCCACGTCGGCCGCCTGCGCAAGGCCCTGAACGTCGAAGGCACCGTCAACCCGATCCGCACCGTCCGCTCGGCCGGCTATTCGCTGGATCTGGGGGGCTGACGCGACCCGGGCGGTCGATGAGGAGGTAAGCCGATGACCGCCTCGTCGCTGCAATCCTTCGGGCCGGAGATCTGGCTGGCCGACGGACCGGAAACCGAGGTGATCGGCTTCCGGTATCCGACGCGAATGGCGGTGATCCGTCTGACCGGCGGCGGCCTTCTGGTCTGGTCGCCCGTCGCCCTCTCGGACAGTCTTCAGGACCAGCTTGGGGACCTGGGCGAGGTTCGCCATCTGGTCGCGCCCAACAGCCTGCATCACCTGTTCCTCGCCGACTGGCGGCAGGCCTATCCCTCTGCCCGGCTCCACGGCGCGCCGGGGCTGAGTGGACGACGGCCCGATCTCACCTTCGACGCTGAACTCGGCGACGCGCCGTCCCCGGACTGGGCGGCCGATCTCGACCAGGTTCTCATGCGGGGCAACCGCATCACGACTGAGGCCGTCTTCTTCCATCGCCCCAGCGCCACCGTCCTGTTCACCGACCTGCTGCAGCAGTTCCCGCCCGGCTGGTTTCGCGGCTGGCGGGCGCTCGTCGCCCGTCTCGACCTGATGACGGAGGCCGAGCCCTCGGTCCCCCGCAAATTCCGCACCGCCTTCACCGACCGCCCCGCCGCCCGCGCGGCCCTGCGGCGCATCCTCGAATGGCCATTCGAAAAGGTCGTCATGGCCCACGGGCGTCCCGTAGAGCGGGACGGCCAGGCCTTCATCGCCCGCGCGTTCCGCTGGCTGACCGGCTGATCGCGCCTCTCACGCCGGCGCATCTATCCGAAGACGTAGCGCAGGTAGACGCAGCCCCGGTCCAACGGCTTGGCCTCCGCCAGCGTCGGCGATCGGCGCAGGCCTGTCGCCGGGAACAGGGGCGTCCCGCCGCCGAGCAGTTCGGGCATCACATAGATTTCGATGTCGTCGAGCGCGTCCCGCGCGATGAAGGCGGACTGCAGCCCGCCGCCGCCCATCATCCAGACGTCCCCGTCGTCCAGCGCCCTCAGTTCGGCGATCAGGGCCTCGACGTCATGACGCGCCTCCAACTCGCCCAGCGGCTTCGGGATCGGACGGGAGGTGACCACGATCACCCGCTTGCCGTCATAGGCCCAGGGCGTCGTCTGGGCGGCGAGGAAATCGTAGGTCCCCCGCCCCATCACTACAGTACGGATCGTTTCGGCGAACAGCCGGTAGTCGTGCTCGCCCAGGTCCATGTCGTCGTAGCGGAACAGCCAATCCAACCGACCCTCGCCGTCCGCGATATAGCCGTCCAGGCTCGCGGCGATGTATCCCCTGATCCTGGCCATCTGGCCCTCCATCGAAAATCGTGATGGAATATATAAACGAACGTTCGTTCATATTGAAAGACCTTGATGGCGCGGCCCCGCACGATCAATGACGCCAGCCTGCTGGACGCCGCCCTGGCCGTGATGCACGAACACGGCCCCGCGGCGCTGACCTTCGCGGCCGTGGCTCAGGTCACCGGTCTGGCGCCCGCCACGCTCGTCCAGCGCTTCGGCGGCAAGGACCGCATGACGGAGGCGGCCCTGCTCCACGCCTGGGACGATCTCGACGCCCGGACCGCCGCCGCGGACGCCGATGCCCCGGTCACGCCGGAGGGCGCGATCGCCTTGTTGATCGGCCTGTCGGGCCATGGAGATCGCGATCGACACGCTGACGGCCTGTTGCTGCTGCGCGAGGACTTCCGCAATCCGCTGCTGAGGGCGCGCGGCGACCGCTGGGGCGCGCGGCTGGCCGCGGCCCTCGGTCGTCGCCTGACCGCCGATCCCGGCCAAACGGATAGCCTCGGCCGCCTGATGGCCAACCAGTGGCAGGGCGCCATGATCTGGTGGGGGTTCTCTCGCGAAGGAGACCTGGAGACCTTCCTCGCCGCGGAACTGAACGCCTTCGCCCGCCTCCTGCAGGCGAGCTCCGCCGACGAACTGGCTTGATCGTCCCGGGGGCGGGCCCGCCCCGCCCTCTTCACCCCGTCCAGGTATCCTCGAAGACGCGCTGGAAATTGCCGCCCAGGATCTTGTCCACGACCCGTGCGCCGTAACCCCGTCGCCGCAGTTCGTCCGCGATCACCGTGAAGCGATCGGCCCGGTTCAGCCCGGTGACGAAAGGCGGCGGCCCCTCGCCGGGCGCGGCGACGCCCGAGGCCTTGCGCTGCTCGAGGCTCGCGTTCCACTCCGCCATGCTCTCGGGCGAGGTGTCGAACGGCCACAGCAGGGCGTCGCTGCCGATGCCGACATGGTCTTCCCCGCAAACGTCCAGCGCGTGGGTCAGGTGGGCGAAATAGACCTCGAGCGACGGCTGGGCCGGGGCCGTCGTCAGATAGCTGAGCTCATAGATCCCCATCACGCCGCCGCGGTCGGCCAGGGCGCGCATCAGGCGGTCGGTCTTGTTGCGGGGATGGGCGTGGACGGCGTCGCAGCCCGCATGGGTGATCAGCACGGGCTTGCGCGACGCCGCGACGGCGCCGAGGCTGGACATCTCGTCGCTGTGGCTGACGTCGACCGTCACGCCTCGGGCGTTCATGCGTTCGACCGCCTGCCGCCCCAGCGCGGTCAGGCCGGTGGACGGCGACGACATCGTGCCCGAGGCGAAGGGCGTCGTTCGGTTGTAGCTGAGCCCCATCACCAGGACCCCGGCGGCGCGGAACGGGTCGATCGCGTCGACGTCGCCCTCCAGCATCTCACCGGCCTCGAACGAATAGATGACGCCCAGCCGGCCCGTCGCCTTGGCGCGCGCCAGATCGGCGGTCCCGAGAATCTTCAGATAGACATCGGGGTTCAGGGCCACGGCCTTGTCGATGTCGGCGATGGACTGCGCCGTCTCGGCCCGGGACTGACTGCCGGAGCCGCCGATGGTCAGCTTGGCCGCCGTCAGGCCCGAGGCGCGGATCAGATCGCGCGCCTCCTGGTCGAGCGGCTTTTCGGGATCGATCGGCAGGACCAGATTGCCGTTGATCAGAACCGTCTCGCGACCCGCCTGGCCGCCGGAGGCGCCCGGGACGCCGGCGCACGCCGTCAGGGCTGAGGCGGCGGCTGCGCCCAGGAAGATGCGGCGATTGGCGGTCATGGGCTCGCGGTCTCCAACTTCAGTCGGAGAATATGTAGGCACCTACCTATATGTCAATCGGCGGACGCGTCCCCCGAGACCCGGGCCATGATCCGGTCGAACATCGACCGGCGGTCCAGCGCGTCGTCCAGCCGGTCGAGCAGGCGGACCAGATCCCCGGCCTCGTCGTTCAGCTCCAGCGCGGCGGCGTTGAAGGCCTCCCACAGCGGGGTGAGCCGGGTCGCCAGGGCCTGCCCGCTCCCGGTGAGATGCAGCAGACGGCGGCGACCATCCTCGACGGAGGGCGAAGAGGCGATGAAGCCGGCCTTCTCCATGGACCGACTGGCTTCGCTGACCGAGGCGTGGGTGATGCGCAGGATGGCGGCGATCTCGCCCACCGCCATGGGGCGGCCATGTTCGACCAGCTGACGAAGGATGCCGTACCAGCGCTGCTCGAACCGGATGTCCTGGGCCGCATAGACGCGGGTCCCGTCGCGATCCAGCCGCTCGGACGCCCGGCGCAGGCGGGCGCCCAGGGCCGCGCCGCCGAAGCTGCGGCTGTAGTCATGAGGATCGGACATGGCGAAATCCGGCAAGCGAGAGGGCGACCGCTCCTTCTGAGCCCATTCGTCCGGACTTCAAAACCGGGCGGCGACGATCGGCGGGGCGGACCGACGGACAGGCTTCACAGTCGCGTTAGACCCGCTAGGGTCCCCCGCACATTTCGTGGAGTCTGCCGATGCGTCGCCGCACCTTCCTGTCCTCCCTGCCCGCCGGGGCGTTGTTGGCGGGGAGCGGGATCGCCCACGCGCAGACGCCGCAAGCCCAGGCCGCCCCGGCCGCCGGCGCCCCGCCCCGGCCCGCGCCGCGCCCCGATCCCTACGCCGGCATCGGCATCGGCGACCGCATCACCGGACCCAAATTCGTCGGCCGCTCGACGGTCTGGGGGGCCAACGGCGCCGCCGCCACGGCCCATCCGCGCGCCACCCTGATCGGCATCGACACCCTGCGGCGCGGCGGCTCGGCCATCGACGCGGCCATCGCCATCAACGCGGCGCTCGGCTTCCTGGAACCCGTGGCCAACGGCATCGGCGGCGACGCCTTCTGCATGCTGTGGGACCCGGCCCAGCGCAAGGTCGTCGGCTTCAACAGCTCGGGGAACAGCCCCCGCGGCCTGTCGCTGGAGACCGCCCGCTCCAAGGCCAAGGCCGACGGCCACCTCCCCTCCTACGGCGCGGTGACGGTCAACGTCCCCGGCACGGTCGACGCCTGGTGGAGCGCCCACCAGCGCTACGGCAAGCTGCCGTGGAAGGACGTCCTGCTGCCCGTCGCCGAGCTGTGCGAGGAGGGCGTGCCGATGCCGCAGGTCATCGCCTACTACCTCGAGCGCAACATGGCCGGTTTCGACCGCTCGGCCTCGATCATCGAGGAGAACGACAACCGTAAGAAGGTCTACGCGCCCGGCGGCGCGACCCCCAAGGTCGGCCAGATGTTCGCCAATCCCGACCTCGGCCGCACCCTGCGCCTGATCGCCGAGCACGGCCGCGACGCCTTCTATGACGGCCCCATCGCCGATGCGATCGCCGCCTATTTCCGCCGCATCGGCGGCTGGATGACCCGCGCCGACCTGGCCGCCCACCGCACTGAATGGGTCGAACCGATCCGCACCGACTATCGCGGCGTCCAGGTCTACGGCCTGGGCCCCAACACCCAGGGCCTGTCGACCAACCAGATCCTCAATGTCTGCGAACAGTTCGACCTGCGGAGCATGGGCTTCCAGTCCGCCGCCTCGATCCACCACCAGGCGGAGGCCAAGCGCCTGGCCTTCGAGGACCGGGCCAAGTGGTTCGCCGACGACCGCTTCAGCCGCACGCCCGTCGAGTGGCTGAACTCCAAGGAGTACGCCCGCCAGCGCGCCGCCCTGATCCGGCCCGACCGGGTCATGGACCGCGTCTTCCCCGGCGATGCGCCGACCCAGGGCGACACCACCTATTTCAGCGTCGCCGACAAGGACGGCATGATGGTCAGCTGGATCCAGTCCAACTACCGCGGCATGGGCTCGGGCCTGGTGTCCGACGACGGCGCCGGAAACACCCTGGGCTTCATGTTCCAGGATCGGGGCGAACTGTTCGCCCTGACCGACGGCCATCCGAACGTCTACGCCCCGGGCAAGCGGCCCTTCCACACCATCATCCCCGGCTTCGCGGTCAAGGACGGCCAGCCGTGGATGGCCATGGGGGTCATGGGCGGCGGCATGCAGCCTCAGGGCCAGGCCCAGATCATCATCAACATGGTCGACTACGACCTCGACCCGCAGGAGGCAGGGGATGCTCCGCGGTGGCAACACGAGGGCTCGTCCGAACCCACCGGCGAACCGGCCGAGGGCGTGGGCCTGCTGTATCTGGAGACCGGCGTCCCGGCGGCGTCCAAGGCCCAACTGGAGGCCATGGGCTGGGTCCTGCGCGGCCCCAACGGCGGCTTCGGCGGTTATCAGAACGTGGTCATGCAGCAGAACCCCGGCGGTCGCTGGACCTATGGCGCGGCCACGGAGATGCGCAAGGACGGCATCGCCCTGGCCTACTGATGGCCGGGGTCGTCGACCTGACGGGCCGGTGGACGGGGGTCTATTTCTACCCCCACGACCCGGCCTGGAACGCCAATGACAACATGCCCGCGACGCCCTTCACGGCCGAGCTGACGGACGCGGCCGGGACGGTGATCGGCAAGACGGTCGAGCCTGATCTGCTGTTCGCCGACGGCCCGGACGTCCGGGCCGTGCTCGAGGGCCGCCATGACGGCCTGCGCCTGACCTTCACCAAGACGCCGGACGGCCGCGACCGCGACCATGTGATCCTCTACGACGGCGAGATCTCGGCGGACGGGAACGCGGTTTCGGGCCGCTGGACCATCCCCGGCAGCTGGTCCGGCGACTTCCGCATGCAGCGCCGCACCGTCTCCGAAGCCGTGTCCGAGGAAATGGGCGCGCAGGCCCGGTCCTGACCGGCGGCTGATCGCGATTTCACCTCCCCGCCTGCATCCATGGCGCGGCTTCGCAGCCTCCTGTCGGGAACAGGGACGGAGGGCGAGATGCCGGATGCGATCATGGCGTTGGCGGGATGGATCGGCGCGACGGCGGCCCTGGGGCTGGTCGCGGCCCTGTTCCTGCGCGGCAAGGTGAAGTGGGGCTGGTTCGCCGCCGCCCTGCTGCTGATGGCCGCCTATGACGCCCTGCTGACACGCGGCTACGGCCATATTCCCCTGCACTTCTGGCCATCCGACTGGAACTGGGAGGGCAAGGCGATGGCGCTGGCCCTGTCGCTAGCGGTCGCCCTGGCCCTCGGGCGTCTCCGGGTCGGCCTGACGCTGAAGCAGGACCGCAAGGGCCTGCCCGGCGCCCTCGCCCTCTCGGCGGCGCTGGTCGCCGTCTTCCTCGGCCTGGCCCTGTATTTCCCCGGGCAGGGGACCAACGCCGACACCCTCGCCTTCCAACTGACCATGCCCGGCCTGGACGAGGAGCTCTTCTATCGGGGCGTCCTGCTGCTGATGCTGAACGAGGCCTTCCGTGGTCCGATCCGCATCCTCGGCGCCCCCATGGGCTGGGGCGCGCTGATCTCCTCCGTCGCCTTCGGCCTGGCCCACGCCCTGGGTTACAGCGACGGCGGCTTCACCTTCGACGCCATGACCATGCTCCTGACCGGCGGCCCGGCCCTGTTGCTGGTCTGGCTACGCGAGAAGACGGGCAGCCTCCTGCTCCCCGTCGTCCTGCACAACTTCGCCAACAGCATTTCCCTGCTGGTCTGAGCCCTCGGGCCACAGCGTCGCCATATTGACTGACGAGCGTCGGGACACGCACCGGTCGGGGGTGCGTGTCACCGGGGGCTTCCATGATCTCGCTATTCGCCGCCGCCCTGCTGTCGGCCCAGCCCGCTTGCGCCGCGCCCGCCAATACGGCGGCCCTGCTGGCCCGCCCCGAACGCATCCTCGTCGTCGGCGACTGGCACGGCACGGTGGAGATACCGGCGGCCTTCCTCGGCATCGTCTGCGAGGCCGCGAAACAGGGCCCCGTGACCATCGCGCTGGAGATGCCCGAGACCGAGCGATCCCTGTTCAGGAACGCGCTTGCCGCGCCGACCGAGGAGGCCGCGCGCGAGACCTTCCTGTACGGCGACTTCGGCAATCCCCGCAGCACCGACGGCCGCAACAGCGTGGCGATGCTGGACATGATGGTGGGCTTCTGGCGGCTGAAGGCGGCCGGGTACGACGTGGCGATCCACCCCTTCATGGCGGTGGAGTCGAGGATCCCGGGCCGCGACCAGGCGTGGTGGGAACTTGAGATGGCCTACGGCATGAGCCGCGCCCTCGTGGCCCGTCCTGACGCCCGGGTCGTGGTCTTCGTCGGGGACCTTCACGCCCGCAAGAAGGGTTATTCCTTCGCGCCCGACATCGGCGTCCCCGCCGCCGGTCATCTGCACGCCTCGGACACCTTCACCTTGCACGTCGCCCAACAGGGCGGCGAGAGCTGGAGCTGTCAGCCGACCTGCGGCGTCCAGACCCGCAGTGGCCGCCACGACGCCGCCGCCGACGCGCGCGGGATCATCCTCGGCCCGGTCGAGGACGGGGCCTATGACGGCGTGCTGGCGGTGGGCCCGACCACCGCCTCGCCGCCGGCGGCTCAGTCGGCCGCCGCGATCTCTTCCGGCGCCAGTTCGTAGACCGTCGCGCAGTATTCGCACGTCACGCGGATCTTGCCGTCGTCCTCGACCATGTCGGCCCGCTCCTGCGGGCTGAACGAGGCCAGCACGGCGCCGATCCGGTCCTTCGAGCAGCGGCACTGCGCCGACAGCGCGCGGGCGTCCTCCAGCCGCACGCCGTCCTCGTGGAACAGGCGGAACAGCAGCACTTCCGGCGTGATGGTCGGATCGATCAGCTCGTCGTCGGCCAGGGTCTGGAACAGGGCCCGCGAACGGTCCCACGCCTCCTCGGTCGACCCGCGCGCGTCGTCCGCCGCGATCAGCTGGATCAGCGCCCCGCCGGCGCGCCATTGCGAGCCTTGGGCGGTTTCGACCGAGCCGACGGCCAGCCGGACCTTGGTCGGGATCTGCTCCGACTGCTGGAAATAGTGTTCGGCGGCCAGCGACAGGCTCTCCCCCTCGATCGGAGTGATGCCCTGCGTGCGCTCGAAATCGGGGCCACGGTCCAGCGTCATGACGAAGACGCCTTCGCCCAGCAGCGTCCGGGCGCCGGGACGGGCGAAGCCCTGCGACGCGGCCGCCACCTCGTCGGCGTCAAACCGGCAGTAGCCGCGCAGGTGGCCGTCGGTGCCATAGTCGGCCACGACGTAGCGCACCGGACCGTTGCCCTGCGCCTGCACGATCAGGCGGCCCTCGAACTTCAGGCTGGAGCCGATCAGGGCCGCCAGCGCGCACGCCTCGCCCAGCAGAGCCGCGACGGGCTCCGGATAGGCATGGGCCGACAGGATGGCGTCGATGGTCTCGCCAAGGCGCACCAGACGGCCGCGCACGGGCCAGCCCTCGATCTGGAAGGCGGCGGCCAGGTCGTCGGAAGGCGCGGTATGGGTGTGCGCGTGATCGGTCACGGGCGGTCCTCGGTCAGGAATGCGAAGGCGGCTAGATAGGGGGCCTGAAGGGCGATGATAAGGCCCCCTCCCCTCCCCGGCGTCAGGCGGTATAGTCCATGCTCAACCTCAGCCGGCGGTTTCATGACCAAAGCGCACCTCAAGCCCTTGAACAAGCAGGCGATCGTCATCACCGGCGCCACCTCGGGAATCGGGCTGGCGGTGGCGCGGCGGGCGGCGAAGGCGGGGGCCAACGTCTTCCTGATCGCGCGCGGTGAGAAGGATCTGCGCGCCCTGTGCGAAGAGCTTCAGGCCACCGGCGCCCGCGCCGCCTGGGCCATCGCCGACGTGGCCGATTTCGACGCCCTGTCCGAGGCCGCGGACAAGTGCCAGCGCCTGTTCGGCGGCTTCGACACCTGGGTGAACAATGCGGGCGTCTCCATCTTCGGCCCGATCCGCGAGACCACGCTGGAGGATCAGCGGCGGCTGTTCGAGACCAACTACTGGGGCGTGGTCAACGGATCGCTGGTGGCCGCTGAACGGCTGCGCACGCGGCCCTGGGGCGGGGCCATCATCAATGTCGGCTCCATCCTGTCCGACGCCCCCATGCCGGTGCAGGGCGTCTATTCGGCCTCCAAACATGCGGTGAAGGGCTTCACCAACGCCCTGCGCATGGAGATCATGCGCGACCAGTCCCCGATCAGCCTGTCGCTGGTCAAGCCGGCCGCGCTGGACACGCCCTACAGCCGGCATGCGCGGAACCTCACCGGCTACGCCGTCCACAATCCCCAGCCGGTCTATGCGACCCACGTCGCCGCCGACACGGTGCTGTACTGCGCCGTCCACCCGATCCGCGAGATCACCGTGGGCGGAGGCGGGCGTCTGATCGCCAGTCTTTACAACGCCTTGCCCGGCGTCGCGGAACCTCTTCTCGCCCGGTTCGCTCCTTCCTTCATGCGGGACAGGGGTTCCGCCTATGCGCCGGACGACGACGGGCTCTACGACCCGACCGAAGACGGCCTCGATGAAGAGGTTCACTATCCGATGGTTCGCCAGTTCTCCGCCCTCGCCGAAGTTCGCAAACATCCCGGCATCGCCGCCGGCGTCGTGGCGGTGCTGGCCGGCGTCGGCCTCGCCACCCTTTTGCTGAACCAGCGCACCGGCCCGACGCGGTACGAAAGCCTGCGCGGTCGTCTCAATCCACGCGGCTGGGTCGACGCTGACGGCCTGCGCGGCCGGTTCGAGGACCTGGCCGAAAGCGTGCGCCGCGGCGTGACCGAAGCCGGAGACCGCGCCCACGATCTCACCGACGACGCCCGCGACCGGGGCGGCCGTTGGCTCAAGCAGACGCAGAAGTCCTCGCGCAAGGCGCTCAAGAAGCACGGCCGCGCCGCCCGTCGCTACGCCGAGGATGCGGGCGACTACGCCAAGACCCACGCCAAGGAAGGCGGCGCCCTAATCGCCCTGGCCACCATCGCCGCCGCCATCGGCGCCGCCGCCC
Organism: Brevundimonas sp. GW821-FHT12C05; assembly: GCF_058807475.1. Classification (NCBI taxonomy): domain Bacteria; kingdom Pseudomonadati; phylum Pseudomonadota; class Alphaproteobacteria; order Caulobacterales; family Caulobacteraceae; genus Brevundimonas; species Brevundimonas sp. GW821-FHT12C05. The sequence continues at coordinate 700,082 of NZ_JBXAQS010000001.1, read as the reverse complement.
TGGACGCCCGCCGTCCCGACAGCCGCCTGCGCAACATCGGCAGGTTCTGACGGCGCCATCCATCTTCGGTTGTCGTTTCGGCTTGGCGCTCGCAATGCGTTCGGCCTAGGCTTTGCTCATGACCGACCAAGCCGAACGGATTGAAGCGTTGAAGGCCGAGCGCCGGACCCTCACCGAACAGTTTCAGGCCCTCATCCTGCGAGGCGCCTCGATCGGCGAGACGCACCCCCTGTCCGAGCGGGTGCGCCTGATCGACATGGAGCTGGATCATCTGGGGGCGCCCCGGTCCATGTTCGGCGGCTTCCTGCCCTGAGGGCTCGGCGGGCGGCGCGGCGGCGTCAAAACGGGCGGCCAGCCTGACAGAAGGCCCGTTGCTGCAACTGCGAAGGTGCGCCAAGGTCTCGGCATGGCTGACGCGACCTATGTTTTCGACTTCGATTCGACCCTCGTGCGCGTGGAGACGCTCGAGGTCCTGGCCGACATCGCGCTTGAAGGCGCGCCCGACGCCGCCGCCGTCCGCGCCGAGATCGCCCGCCTGACCGATCAGGCCATGGCGGGAGAGCTGCCCTTCGGCGAGGCCCTGCGCCGTCGCTTGGCCCTGCTGCCCCTGACCCGCGCCCATGTGCAGGCTCTGGCCGACCGGATTCTCGACGAGGGCACGCCCTCGGTGCGCAAGAACCTGGCCTTCTTCCGGGGCGCCGCCGAGCGCATCTTCATCCTGTCGGGCGGCTTCCGCGAGATCATCGCCCCCATCGCCGAACGGCTGGGCGTCGCACCGGAGCGGGTGCTGTGCAACGACCTGACCTATGACGCCGAAGGCCGCGTCATTGGCGTCGACGACGCCAATCCCCTGTCGCACGCGGGTGGAAAGCCCTTGGTGATCAACGCGCTGAACCTGCCCGCCCCCGTGGTCATGGTCGGCGACGGCTGGACCGACGCCGAGGTCAAACAGGCCGGCGCCGCCGACCGCTTCTACGCCTATACCGAGATCGTCCGCCGCCCGACCGTCGTGGCCGCCGCCGACGCCGAGGTCGCCTCGATGGATGAGCTGCTGCACGCCGAAGGCCTGACCGGCCGCTGGTCCTATCCGCGCAGCCGCATGCGCATCCTGCTGCTGGAGACCATCCACCCCGCCGCCGTCGCGCGGCTGGAGGACGCCGGCTACACCGTCGAGACGGTCAAGGGCGCTCTGGGCGAGGATGAGCTGATCGCGCGCATCAAGGGCGTCCATGTGCTCGGCATCCGCTCCAAGACCCAGGTCACGGAGCGGGTCCTGGCCGCCGCCGACCGGCTGATGGCCGTCGCCGCCTTCTGCATCGGCACCAACCAGATCGACCTGGCCGCCGCCTCGGATCACGGGGTGGCGGTGTTCAACGCTCCCTACTCCAACACCCGCTCGGTCGTGGAACTGGCCGTCGGCGTCATGATCACCCTGATGCGCGACGTGCCGGATAAGTCCGCCGCCATGCACCGGGGCGAATGGAACAAGTCCGCCACCGGCTCGCGCGAGTTGCGCGGCAAGACCCTGGGCATCGTCGGCTACGGCGCCATCGGCAGCCAGCTGTCGGTGCTGGCCGAAGGGCTGGGTATGCGGGTCATCTTCCACGACCTGACCGAACGGCTGGCGCTGGGCAACGCCCGGCGGATACCCTCGCTGGACGCCCTGCTGGCCGACAGCGACGTGGTCAGTCTTCACGTCGATGGGCGCGCCGACAACGCCGATGTCATGGGCCCGGCCCAGTTCGCGAAGATGAAGCCCGGCGCCCTGCTGCTGAACCTGTCGCGCGGCCACATCGTCGATGTCGGCGCCCTGGCCCAGGCGCTCGGCTCGGGCCGTGTCGGCGGCGCGGCCGTGGATGTCTTTCCGGAAGAACCCGCCACCAACGCGGATCCGTTCGACAGTCCCCTGCGCGGCCTGAAGAACGTCATCCTGACGCCCCACATCGGCGGCTCCACCGAAGAGGCCCAGGAGGCCATCGGCGAGTTCGCCGCCGAACGCCTGCTGGCCTATCTGAACCGGGGCGACACCACCTTCTGCGTCAACCTGCCGAACGTGCAGCTGGCCGAGGTCTCGGGCGCCCACCGCATCCTGCACATCCACCGCAACCAGCCCGGCGTCCTGGCCGAGCTTAACCGCGCCGTCGCCGAGGCCGGGCTGAACATCCTCGGACAACACCTGAAGACGGACGAACGCACCGGCTACGTCATCACCGATGTCGACCGCGACTACGATCCGGACGCGGTGCAAACCCTGCGGGGTGTGGCCGGGACGCTGCGCTTCAGAATGCTCTACTGAAAAGCTTCCCCAACGGCATCTTGCTTACCCGGAAAACGGGCGCAGAGTGCCGCATAACGACCGCGTACTGACGGTCGAGGGAGGAAAACCAATGTCTCGTTTCCTGCGTAGCGCGGCCGTGGCCGCGTTGGCGGTCGCCGCCATGGGTGCGGCCTCGGCGGCCAACGCCCAGACCTACAACCGCCTCGTCGTCTTCGGCGACAGCCTGAGCGACAACGGCAACCTGTACGCCGTAACCGGCGGGACTAACCCCCTGTCGCCGCCCTACTATCAGGGCCGGTTCTCGAACGGGCCGGTGTTCACCGAACTGCTGGGCTTCAACGCGGGGCGTTTCACCGCCGGAGCCCCTGTGACCGGCAGCGTCAACTACGCCTTCGGCGGCGCCCGCACCGATTCCGCCGCCTCGCCCCCGGGCATGCGCAACCAGCTGTTGGCCTACACCGGCGCCGGCGGCACCTTCGGGCGCAATGATCTGGTCAGCGTCCTGGGCGGCGCCAACAATATCTTCGACGCCTTCCCCGGCGCCGCCGTCTCGGCCAATCCGACCGGCGCCATGCAGGCCGTCGCCAACGCCGCCGCCACCGACATCAACTTCATCGTCAACAGCATCGCCACGGCGGGCGCCGGGACCATCCTGGTCACCAACCTGCCGCGCCTCGGCATCACGCCGCAGTTCTCAGCCTCCAACCCGCTGGTCGGGCCGGCCGGATCGGCGCTGGCCGACTATTCCGGGACCACGTTCAACAGCGCCCTGCTAAGCCGCCTGATGGCGACAGCCGCCGCGCAGCCGAACACCAACATCATCCTGATGGACCTCTACAAGATCAGCGATCCGCTGGCCGCCAACCCGGGCCTTTTCGGCCTGACGAACGTGACCGCCCGTTGCCTCAACGGCGTGACGGTGTGCGCCAATCCGAACGAGTACCTGTACTGGGACGGCGTCCACCCCACCGCCGCCGGCCACCGCCTGATCGCCCGGCTGGCGAACGACTACCTCTACTACGGCGACATCGGCGCCCAGGCCGCCGTGCAAGCCGAGACCGCCTTCCGTCAGCGGGAGGACCTGCTGGACCTGTCCACCGAGGCCTTCGCCGGCCGCGGCGCATGGGAGCCAGGCACACACATGTCCTTCGGCGTCGTCGCAGACAGCGTCGAGGCGGACGCCCGCGGCTCCGTGGCCTCGTCGAAAGCCACCGGCTGGGGCGGCCGCGTCGCCCTGGATCACGTGGCGTCCGACAGTCTGCGCTTCGGCCTCGCCGGAACCTTCCGGACCGCCGACGTCAAGGCCGGCGCGATGGCCTTCGATGTCGAGACCTACGCCTTCGACGTCTGGGCCGGCTGGCGATCGGGCAACATGTTCCTCGGCGCGGCCGCGGGCGGATCGATCGACAACTACGACGACATCACCCGCCAGACCTCGCTGGCGCCGATCGTCCATACGGGCGAGACCAACGGCGGCAGCGTGGGCGCCCGCCTGCAGGGCGGCCTGTGGTTCGACATGGGCGGCATCGCCCTGTCGCCCCGCGCGGCCGTCAGCTGGGGTTCGACCGATGTGAACGCCTATAACGAACAGGGCGTCGCGGCCCAGTACGCCTATCAGGACCGCACCGTTCAGGCCGCCGCGGCCGAGATCTCGCTGCGCGCCGAAGGCGGCGGCGAGGGCCTGGGCTTCTACATCGAGGGCGGCTACCGCGACTCGTTCGGCGACAACAGCGACGGCGTGCGCGTCGGCATCTTGGGCAACCCCGCCCAGATCCTGGAGCGTGAGGTCGAGGATCCCTTCGGCGGCTCGATGCTGGCTTCGGCCGGCGTCGAGGCCAACGTGGGTCCGGGCAAGCTGACCTTCGGCTACCGCGGCCGCTTCGGCGACCACGCTGACAGCCATGTGGGCGCGCTGACCTACCGCATCTCGCTGCAGTAGGCTCTCCACCGACCGACAGAAGGGCGCGCGGCGAAGGCTGCGCGCCCTTTTCGTTGCAAGCCTGCGACGACCTGCCGCCCCCCGGCGCCCCAAAGTCGCCCGCCGCCCTCCCTATCTGTCCGTCTTCCCGAGGCGCAGACGCCCGGCCGCGCCGCGGATGTGGCGCGCCGCTGCGCCCTTCTCCCCGCTCATCCGAGCCGAAGACGGAGCCGACGCCGCCCATGCGACGCCTGTTGCCGACCGCCCGGTCGTTCCTTCTCCATTCCGGTCAGGCCGCCGCCCTCGGCGCCGTGGCCGTCCTCGCCATGGCCGCCGCGCCCCTGACCCCGGCGCCGGCGTCGGACGAGACCTTCGCCGTGCCCGAGGCCCCGCCCGTCACCGCCGTGGCGAGCCCCGCCGGCCCGATCACCCGCGTCATCGCCTTCGACGAGCCCCTGCGCGGTTTCGCCGTCAACTCGGCCTTCGGCATGCGCCGTCTCCCAGGCCAGCAGGCCCGCCGCCATGAGGGCGTCGACATCGCCGCCCCGACCGGCACCGGCGTCAGCGTCGCCGCCGAGGGCCGCGTCCTGCGCACCGGCTATGACGCCGGCGGCTACGGCCGCTTCATCGAGGTCCAGCACCCCAACGGCATGAGCAGCCTGTACGGCCACCTGAGCCGGATCGACGTCGCCAGCGGCGACGTGGTGGCTCCAGGCCAGCGCATCGGCCTGGTCGGCTCGACCGGCCGCTCGACCGGCCCGCACCTGCATTTCGAGGTCCGCCGCGGCGACCGTCAGGTCAATCCGGTCAAGGTCATGGGCCAGACGTTCCAAATGACGGTGTCCGCCCCGACCTGAGGGTCGTTCAGCGTACATATGCCCACGCTTTCTTCACCCCTTTCCAGGATAGTCCCTGACCGAAAGGGAGCGTCTTGGACCGCATACTCTACTGCATCGCCTTCCAGCATGACTGGCGCTGGACGCTGGCCGCCGGTCTGATCTGCGTCTTCGGCGTGGGCACGGCGTATCAGCTGCTGGGCCGTGCCCGCGAAGCGGTCGGTCCACGCCGCCGCAACACAATGCTGCTGGCGGCGTTCACCGGCGGCCTGGCGGTCTTCTCGACCCACTTCCTGGCGATGCAGGGCTATGATGCGGGCGGCGAGGTTCGCTACGCCGTCTGGTCCACCATCAGCTCCTTCTTCATGGCTTTCGCCAGCATCGGCCTGGCCTGCACGGTCGCCCTGCACCGGCCCGGCCCCGTCTACCGGGCGCTCGGCGCCGCGCTCGCGATGTCCGGCGTCGCCGCCATGCACTTCCTCGGCGTCGCCGCGATGCAGCTGCCCGGCCTGATCCTATGGAGTCCGGACCTGGTGGGCGTCTCCATCGCCGCCGCCATCGCCCTGGCCGCCGGCAGCGCCGCCTTCCTGCCCGGGCGCTCCTCCTGGAGACGTTTCGCCGCCGGCCTCTGCGGCGCGATCTCGGTCGTCGTCCTGCATTTCGGCTCCATGAGCGCCATGACCCTGGAGCCGCTGCTCGCGGTCGAGAACGCCGCCTGGTCGCTGTCCGGCGGGGTCATGATCAGCGTCATCGCCGCCATGGTGCTGGGCATCGCGGCCATCGCCGGCGCCGCCGTCTGGATGTGGTGGCTGTCGCGGGCCAGCGCCCTGGGGCAACTGCGCCAGGCCATTGAAGCCATGCCCGACGGCCTGGCCTTCTATGACGCCCATGACCGGCTGGTGCTGTGGAACACCCGCTACGCCGAGGTGAACCCCGGCCTGTCGACGACGCTGCAAAAGGGGATGACCTTCCGCGAGATCGTCCAGATCGGCCTGGACGAAGGCCTCTATGCCAACGCTCTCGGCCGCGAGGACGAGTGGATCGCCGAACGGATGGCCACCCGCGCGGCCCTGTCGACGACGATGGAGCAGCACATCTCGGGCGACCATTGGCTGCGGGTCTCCGACCGCCGCACCGTGGCGGGCGGGACCGTCACCATCTGCACCGACATCACCGAGCTGAAGCGCGACGCCCGCGCCCTGTCGGACGCCCGCGACACGGCCGAACAGGCCAACGGCGCCAAGAGCCAGTTCCTGGCCAACATGAGCCACGAGATCCGCACGCCTCTGAACGGCGTCATCGGCGTGGCCCAGGCGCTGGCCAACACCGACCTGTCAGCCCAGCAGCGCGAGATGCTGGACCTGATCCAGTCGTCGGGCCAGACGCTGCAGGTCCTGTTGAGCGACATCCTTGACCTGGCCCGCGTGGAATCCGGCCGGTTGGAGCTGTCCGAGGAAGCCTTCGACCTGGGCCGCGCCGTGCGCGAAGCCGCCCAGCTGTACGAGACCTCGGCCCGCGAGAAGGGTCTGCAGTTCTTCGTCGAGATCGCCCCCGAGGTCGATTGCTGGGTCGCCGGCGACGTGGTGCGCCTCAAGCAGATCCTGACCAACCTGGTCTCCAACTCGGTCAAGTTCACGGGCGAGGGTTTCGTCTGCCTGACCGCCGCGCCCGGCCCCATGCGCGCCGGCCAACCGACGCTGCGGTTCTCGATCGAGGACACGGGCATCGGCTTCGACAGCGAGACCCGCACCCGCCTGTTCAGCCGCTTCGAGCAGGCCGACGGGGCCATCACCCGCAAATTCGGCGGTTCGGGTCTGGGCCTGGCCATCTCGCGCCAGCTGGCCGAAATGATGGGCGGCGAGCTGGACTGCGAGAGCGAGCCCGGCGGCGGATCGTCCTTCATGCTGACCATTCCAATGCGCAAGGCCGAAGCGCCCGCCACGGTCGCGACCCCGGGCTCGGCCCTGGCCGCCGGCGATGACCGCCGCCTGCGCGTGCTGCTGGCCGACGACCACCCGGTGAACCGCAAGGTCGTGGAGATGATCCTGGCCCAGGCCGAGATCGACCTGACTTCGGTCGAGGACGGCTCCCTGGCGCTTAACGCGGTGCGGGACGGCGACTACGACCTGATCCTGATGGACATGCAGATGCCGGTCATGGACGGGCTGACCGCGACCCGCGAGATCCGCCTGCACGAGGCCGCGATGGGTCTGCCGCGCACGCCGGTGATCATGCTGACCGCCAACGCCCTGCCCGAGCATATCGCCTCGGCGGAAGCCGCCGGCGCGGACCGGCACCTGGCCAAGCCCTTCGACGCCGGCGAGCTGATGGAGCTGGTCATCTCCCTGCCCCGCGCCGCCCAGGCCGCGATCGCCGCCTGATCCCAGACGGCGACCGCGCTTTCGCCCGAGGCTTATTCGTAGCCGTGAGCGGCTTCGTTGATCACCTGCGACGGCATCGTCGAGAAGTCGACGGCGACCGGCTGGGCGATCTTGGACCGGAACGTCTTGAGCACGTGCTCCAGTCGACGCCGAACCTCGCGCTCGGCCTCGCTCTGGGTGTCCAGAGTCAGCGGGGCCAGGCAGAAGTCGATGATGGCCGAGGTGGTTTTCAGCGGTTCCATGGGGTCTCTCCTGGTTATTCGGCCGCGACGAACTGCGCGGTTTCGGTGGAGTCCTTCAGCGCCGTGGTCGACGACTGGCCGTTCGAGATGACGGTGGCCACCTGGTCGAAGTAGCCGGTGCCGACCTCGCGCTGGTGGCGAGTGGCGGTGTAGCCGCGGGCTTCGTTGGCGAACTCGCGCTGCTGCAGCTCGGAATAGGCGGCCATGCCGCGGTCGCGGTAGCCGTCGGCCAGTTCGAACATGCCGTTGTTCAGGCTGTGGAAGCCCGCCAGGGTCACGAACTGGAACTTGTAGCCCATCGCTCCCAGCTCACGCTGGAACTTGGCGATGGTGGCGTCGTCCAGCTTGGCCTTCCAGTTGAAGGAGGGCGAGCAGTTGTAGGCCATCAGCTTGTTCGGATGCTCCTTCTGGATCGCCTCGGCGAAACGCTTGGCGTCATCCAGATCGGGGTGGGAGGTCTCCCACCACAGCACATCGGCGATCTTGGCGTAGCTGAGCCCGCGCGCGATGCAGTGATCCAGCCCCGTGCCCTCCTTCAGGCGGAAGAAGCCCTCGGGCGTGCGGTTGTCGCGGTCGATGAAGGGTTGGTCGCGCTCGTCGATGTCCGAGGTGATCAGCTGGGCGCTCTCGGCGTCGGTGCGGGCGACCGTGATCGTGGGCGTGCCCATGACGTCGGCGGCCAGGCGGGCGGCGACCAGGTTGCGCTCATGCGCCTGGGTCGGGATCAGGACCTTGCCGCCCAGGTGGCCGCACTTCTTCTCGGACGCCAGCTGGTCCTCAAAGTGGACGCCTGCGGCGCCCGCCTCGATGAAGGCCTTCATGATCTCGAAGCTGTTCAGCGGCCCGCCGAAGCCGGCCTCGGCGTCGGCGACGATCGGCACGAACCAGTCGCGCTTGGCGCCGCCCTCGGCGTGCTCGATCTGGTCGGCGCGCTGCAGGGTGCGGTTGATGCGGCGGCAGAGCTCCGGCGCGGCGTTGGCCGGGTACAGCGACTGGTCCGGATACATGGCCCCGGCGGTGTTGGCGTCAGCGGCGACCTGCCAGCCCGACAGATAGATGGCCTTCAGGCCCGCACGGACCATCTGCATCGCCTGGTTGCCGGTGACGGCGCCCAGGGCGTTGATGAAGGGCTCGGTGTGCAGCAGCTCCCACAGGCGATTGGCGCCGCGCTCGGCCAGGGTATGGGTGATCGGCACCGAGCCGCGCAGGCGCAGGACGTCCTCCGGCGTATAGGGGCGCTCGATGCCGTCGAAGCGGCCGGAGGGCGAAGGAACCAGATCGGCGAAGGTGGTCATGGTCGGTCTCTGTCCAGTGGGCCGTCGATGCGCGGCGGGTCACGGGCAAAGGAACACGCGCCAGTCACAAACGATACATCCAAAGGCAGACATATCGCGTCATTGAGTCACGATATGACACTTGTTCTTAAGTCATTTTGTGACATCGTACAGCCATGGACACCGCCGACCGCAAGCTGTTCCTGGGCGGCCGCCTCAAACGGCTGCGGCGGGATCTGGGCCTGACCCAGACGGCCATGGCCGGCGATCTGGGCGTGTCGCCCAGCTATCTGAACCATATCGAACGCAACCAGCGCCCCGTCTCCGCCCAACTGCTGCTGCGCCTGGCCGAGACCTATGACGTGGACCTGCGGGCGCTGGGCCAGTCCGGCGGCCCGGCGTCGGAGGCGACCCTGTCCGAGGCCTTCGCCGACCCGGTCTTCAACGGACTGGCCGTGCCCCGGCACGAGATCGTCCAGCTGGCCGAGGACCAGCCCGCCGTGGCCGACGCCGTGCTGCGCCTGTACCGCGCCTTCAGCGACCGCCGCGCCCGCGACCGGGCCGAGGCCGACATCGGCGGCGGCGACGAGACTCCCGCCGACCGGGTGCGCGACTATGTGCAGGCGCGCCAGAACCACTTCCCCGACCTGGATGCCCTGGGCGAGGCGCTGGCCGCCGCGCTGGAGGCCGACACCCCCGGCGAGACCTTCGAGACCCGCGCCCGCGCGCGGCTGATGACGCGCCATGGCCTGACCGTGCGCACCCTGCCCGACGATGTGATGGTGGAGTGGACACGCCGCTACGACCCGCACCGCAAGCGTCTGCACCTGTCCGAGACGCTGGGGCCGTCTTCACGCGCCTTCGCCGTCGCCTTCCAGCTGGCCCTGGCCGAGCACGACGCCGAGCTGACCGCGCTGGCGGCGTCCGCCGACATGCCCGACGAGGCCACGCGCCGGGTGCTGAAGGTCGCCCTGACCAGCACCCTGGCCGCCGCCATCCTGATGCCCTACGCGGCCTTCCACGCGGCGGCGGAGGCCAACGGCTACGATATCGCCCGACTGGAGGCGCGCTTCGGGGTCAGCTTCGAACAGGTGGCGCATCGGCTGACCACCCTGTCCCGCCCGTCCGCGCGGGGCGTGCCCTTCTTCCTGATGCGGGTCGATCAGGCGGGCAATATCTCCAAGCGCTTCGCCTCCGGCGCCTTCCCCTTCTCGCGCTTCGGCGGGGCCTGCCCGCGCTGGCGGCTGCATTCGGCCTTCCGCACGCCGGGCCGGATCGTCACCCAGATCATCGAGACGCCGGACGGCCAGCGCTGGTTCACCCTGGCCCGGACCGTCGAGCGCCAGGGCCGCGACGCCTTCACCGAGGGGCACGATCTGGCCATCGGCCTGGGCTGCGAGCTGAAGCACGCGCGGCGCCTGATCCATGCCCGTGGCCTGGACCTGGCGGCGCCGGAGGTGACGCCGATCGGCCCCGCCTGCCGCCTGTGCCACCGCCACCCCTGCGCCGAACGCGCCGCCCCGCCGGTCGACCGCGCGCCGGCGGTGGACGACTGGTCCAAGTCGGTCAGCCCGTGGCCGTTCGTGACGGCCTGACCGTCACCTCGTAGAAAATCTAACGCCAGACCACAGGAAATCCCGTTTGGCGCTGATCGTCGCATCGCTCAGCTTGCAGTTAATCTGCAGGACTGGGGATAGTCATGACCAAACAACGATTGCTGCGAACCGGCGCGCTGGCGCTCGTCCTCGGCTGCGGCGCCACCGCGGTCCATGCGGAGGACCCCGCCGGCGCGCCACAGACCCAGACCCCCAGCGTCGCCCAGCTCGGCGACCTCGTCGTCACGGCCCGCCGGCGCGAGGAACGCGCCCAGGAGGTTCCGATCGCCCTGACCGTCATCGGCGGCCAACAGCTGGACGACACCAACACCTACAACATCGGCCAACTGACCCAGCAGGCGCCCAGTGTTCAGCTGCTGTCGTCCAACCCGCGCAACACCGCCATCACCATCCGCGGCATCGGGGCCAGCTACGGCCTGGCCAATGACGGTCTGGAACAGGGCGTCGGCATCTATGTCGATCAGGTCTATTACGCCCGGCCGGCCACCGCGACGCTCGACTTCGTCGACCTGGAGCAGATCGAGATCCTGCGCGGCCCCCAGGGCACCTTGTTCGGCAAGAACACCACCGCGGGCGCCCTGAACATCACCACCCGCGACGCGTCCTTCACGCCCAGCGGCACGACCGAGCTCACGGTCGGAAACCTCGGCTTCGTCCAGGCCAAGGCCTCGATCACGGGCCCCATCATCGACGAGGTCCTGGCTGGACGCCTGTCGATCGTCTCGACCCAACGTGACGGCACGCTGCACAACGTCCGCACCGGCCGCGACCAGAACGACCAGCACAGTTTCGCCGTGCGCGGCCAGTTGCTGTGGCGGCCGACGCCGCAGCTGACCGTACGCGCCTACGGCGACTGGAACCGGCAGCTGCTGGAGTGCTGCACCCAGGTGTACGTCGGCGTCGGCACGACCCTGAAGCCCGCCGCGTCGCAGTATCCGGCGCTCGCCGGCGGCCGCGGCTACACGCCCCCCAGCACCAATCCCTACGACCGGCTGGTCGATATCGACGACGACATCCAGGCCGACCAGTGGCAGGCGGGCGGGTCCGTGATCGTCGACTACGATTTCGGCGATGTGCTGCTGACCTCGATCAGCGCCTATCGCGAGTGGGACTGGGAGCCCGCGAACGATCGCGACTACACCGGCCTCGACATCCTGAGGAAGTCAAACAACCCCTCTCATCAGGACCAGACCAGCCAGGAGTTCCGCCTGTCTTCGGTCGGCGAGAACACGATCGACTGGGTCGGGGGCCTCTACTATTTCAACCAGACCGTCACGACCAACGGCATCACCCAGTACGGCAGCGACGCCTCCTACTGGCTGCTGGCCGCCGGGACCCCGGCCGCCTTGCTGGACGGCTACACCGCGATCAACGTCTCCGCGATCGAGACCACCAGCTACGCCGCCTTCGGCCAGCTGACCTGGAACGTCAACGACCGGCTCAGGATCACGCCCGGCCTGCGCTACACCCGGGAAGACAAGTCCGGCGTCTATGATCTGTCGGTCTATGGCGGACTGGTGACGACCGACCCTACCCTGATCTCCCGGCGCCTCGGCATCCAGCGCCCGCAGAACTATTCGGCCGAGATTTCGGAAGGCAGCTGGTCGGGTCAGCTGGCGATCTCCTACGAGGTCACGCCCGACATCCTGCCCTATTTCAGCTACGCGAAAGGCTTCAAGTCGGGCGGCATCAACATGTCCGGCCTGCCGACCACGGCCGCCGGCCTGCCCGCCCTGACCGCCGCCGAGGTCCGGCCCGAGGAGGTCACCACCTGGGAGCTCGGCCTGAAGACCCAGGCCTTCGACCGCCGCCTGACCGCGAACCTCGCCGCCTACTACACCGACATCACGGACTTTCAGGCCAATGTCGTCGACGCCGGCCCCGGCGCACTGCGCGGCTATCTGGCCAATGTCGAGAAGGTCGAGATCCGGGGCGTGGAGTTGGACCTGACCGCCCATCCCAACGAATTCCTCGACCTCTACGCCAATGTGGCCTGGACCGACGGGGAGTACACGTCGTTCAAGAACGGGCCCTGCCCGCTGGAACTGATCGGGGCCTCCACCGCCGCCTGCGATCTCAGCGGCAAGGAACTGCCCGGCGTCTCGCCCTGGGCGCTGGCGTTCGGCGGCGAACTGCATGGACCCGGCTCGGTCCTGGGCCTGTCGGGCGAGGTCTTCGTCGGCGCCGACGCCAGCTATCGCTCGACCTACAACTCCGACGCCGCCGTATCCCGCTACACCGAGATCGAGGGCTACGGCCTGCTGAACCTGCGCGCCGGCTTCCGGTCCGACAACGGCTGGGAGGCGTCGGTCTTCGTCAAGAACGCCCTGGATGAGGAGTACCTCCAGTTCGTCAGCGTCCAGACCGGCAACTCGGGCCTCGTCATCGGCAATCCGGGCGATGAGCGCACGATCGGCGTCACCGTCAGGGCCCGCTACTAAAGCAGGACGATCCGCCCGGCCTCCATCCGGTAGGCCACGCCCGTCCGGTCGAACAGGCGGGCGATCAGGACCGAGGGGTCGGGCGCGCCGGTATCCAGCAGGGCGTCGATCTCGCGCCGGATGTCCGGGTCGCCGGAGACCTGCAGCAGGGCCTCCAGCCACTCTTCCCGCGTCAGGACGCCGTCCTCGCGGTTGGCGTCGATCAGGGGCTTGAGAAAGTCGAACCAGTCGCCGCCGGTCGCCCGCTTCTGCGCGCCCTCGGCGGCGATCGCGAACACGGCCCCGCAGGCGTAGTTGGCGCGATGCTCGCCCCGCTGGGCGGCCGAGACGACGGGCTCGTCGGCGAGACGGGCGCAGTCATCGACCTCCTTCTGAAGCTCTCGCATGGTGTCGAAGGTCGGATCGAGGGCGGCGGAGGCGCGAATGGCGCTCAGGTCCGCGCCGCCCTCCATGATCCAGGCGTCGCGCCGCGCCTCGTAGCGCACGGTCTGGCCCAGCCAGAAATGCGCGCTCTCATGGCCGATGAACCAGCGGGCGCGGTCGCTCATCAGCTTGGACGGCTCCACGACGCCCGTGCCCTGGAAGGCCATGATGATCAGGCCGGGCAGGACGCTGCCGCCCATGCTGGTCATGCCGGGCGTCGGGCCGTCCCAGCCGACCATGATGGTGGGCTTGTCCGTCTGACCCGGTCCCAGACGCCGGGCGTAGTATTCAGCCATGCGGGGCGCGAAGCCGGCGATCTCGGTGCTGATCCAGCCGGGGAGCTGCGGATCGATGACGGTGGCCAGGCGGGGGCTGTCGGCCAGCGCCATCTGGCCGAACAGGACATAGAGCCCCTGACCGCTGGAGGTCGCCTCGGCTCGCCGTTCGCCGTTGATCAGCACCGGCCCGGCCTTGTCGCGCCAGCGGATGACGGCGTCCTCGCTTTCGAACTCGGCCTCGTTGAGGTCCTCCGGCAGGGCGCGCGCCGCCTCGACCGAAGCCAGGGGGAAAACGTCGAAATGGCCGCTGTAGAGCGCCGCCGAGCCGTCGGTGAACACGATGGCGGGGTTGTAGTCGGCCTGCAGGTTCTGCGACGCCGGACGCATCGCGATCCGGATGCGGCGCGGCACGGGACCGCCGTTGGCGGCGCGCAGGATGTCGAGATGGCCCTGACGCTCCATGACCACGCCCGGGGTCTCGATGGTCCATTGGACGGGCCGCCAGGACCCGTGTCCGTCGATATCCAGCGCTGAGCGGATGAAGGCCCAGACCGGGGCGTCTGACGGAAGGACGTAGTCGGCGGTCCAGCGGTCGCCGTCGCGAGTCACGGTCACTTGTGGCGCGGCGGTCTCGGCGACAGCTGACCCGGGGGCGCCGCCGGCGGTTGCGCAAGCGGTCGAGCCGAGGGTCAGCGCCGCGATGGCGGCCATGGTGGTCAGACGCATTCCGTACTCCCCGTTCGAGCCCACCCTGCCCCGTCGCCGCGGCAAGCGTCAGCTTACGGTTTGGTCACGCTTGCGACCGTGAAAGGGCGCGCTGGGCCGAGGCCAGTTCCCCGGCCATCACCGCCTTCAGACGAGCGGGCTGGATGATCTCCACCTGCTCGCCCCAGGTGAACAGGTGCCAGGCCAGTTCGCGCATGCCCGAGGCGCGGAAGCGCACCACGACCGAGCCGTCCGGCTGGTCCTCGACGTCCTGGGTCGGGTGCCAGCGCCAACCTCGCGCCTCCACCGCCCCTTCCGGCGTGATCTTCAGCACCACGTCCTCGATCGCGTCCTGATAGATGCCGAAGGACTGGCCGGCGAAGACCTGCAGGTCGAAGTCGGCGGGGGGCGTTGCGACGCCCGGCTCGGCCTTGACCGCGCTCATCCGGTCCAGGCGGAAGGTCTTGATGGCGCCGCCGTCCGGCTCGGCGGCGACCAGATAGTTGGCGCGGCCGAACATCAGGCCGCAGGGGGTCATGACGCGGCGACGCGCCTCGGCGCCCGGGCGGCTGTAAATGAAGCCCAGGGGCTGGCCGGCCAGCACGGCCCGCCGCACCTCGGCCAGCACCACCTCGTCGGCCGAGGCCCGCGGCCCCGCCTGCACGGCTAGGGTTTCGGCCCGCACCAGCGCCTCGAGATCCGGGGCCAGCCGGTTCAGGGTGGTGGAGCGCACCGCCGACTTCAGCTTTCTTTCCAGCCCCTCCAGCGAGTTGGCCCGGGACGGTTCGCCGGTGGCGCGCAGCCCTTGCGCCGCCTTGCTCAGTTCGACCAGCTCCTCCGCCGTCGGGGCCTGTTCGAAGGCCGACAGGCCGCCGCGGATGCGCCAGCGCTTGTAGGGCGGGTCGGAGACCTCCTCGGTCTGCGGGAACAGGACCAGCACCGCGTCGCGAAGCCGCTCGGCGGTCCGCCGAGCGCTGTCGGTTTCGCGCATCATGTCCTCAAGCGTCAGGCCTTCGGCGCTGGCCGCCATCCGCCGCGCGAGGTCCAGAACGAGGGCCGCCTTGTCGAATCTCATGAGCGCCAGAAACCATACGTCCAAAAATGACGCAACGCTGTCTTACAACACAATCATCGACAGCGACACCGCTTCACGGAGTTTCCCAATGGCCCGCGCCTTCGCCCCCGCCGCCCAGATCGCAGCCAGCCGCTACCTCATCGTTCCGTGCGAGGCCGAAGCCGGCCTGGCCGTCATCTGGGATCGTCTGGAAGAACAGGTGATCGACGTGATCGACGCCCGCCTGTCGGCCCGCTACGCCGACGAGGACGCCCTGTGGGACGAAGCCCGCCCGGTTTTCGATCCCGCCGCCGACTTCCGCATGGCCGCCTGAGGACGGCTCAGGCCGCCTTCGGCTTGGTCCAGCGATCGATCAGCCGCTGGGCCGGCGCTTCCACGAGCCGGTGCGCCAGCACGGCCAGGGCTACGATCAGGGCGAACAGGGCGATGGCGAACAGGTCGTTCAGCCACGGCGAGCCGAAGTCGATGCGTCGTCCGCCCGGCTGCCAGTGCAGCTTGCGGCCGATGATCAGGGTCACCACCAGCACGAACATGTGCACCATGTAGATCGCGAAGGACCACCGCCCGAGGGTGACCAGCGGCTTCGCATCGAGCAGGCGCGACAGGGCGCCGTCCTCCCCCGCGAAGACCCAGACGCCGAATACGAACAACAGGGTCACCAGCACCGTCACCGGCCCCGTGGCGAAGCCGACGAAGGCGCAGATGGCCAGCACGGTCGCGATCTCCAGCGCCGTCGCCGCCGCGCCCTTCAGGCGCGGGATGCGGGTCCAGACGCCTTGCAGCAGGCACCCCAGGAAGAAGCCGTAGACCGCCCGCGGGAAGGCCAGGTCGTGGGTGGTGTTCATCCAGCGCGGGGCCAGGGTCAGCACCATGATCCCGCCGATCACCGCCAGCACCGCCCCGACCCAGCGCCAGCCGCGCGGGACGGCCAGCACCAGGGCGGCGAAGACGACATAGCAGCCGACCTCGACGCTCAGCGTCCAGGCCGGACCGTTCCAGGTCAGGAAGCCGTGCAGGTTGTAGGCCTGGATCAGCAGCAGGTTGGTGAAGATCGACTCCACCGAGCGGTCGCGCGCGAACGGGGTCACGCTGTCGAAATGGGTCCACAGTCGCAGCAGCTCCAGCCCGATGAAGGCCGCCAGCATCAGGACGTGCAGGGGCCAGACCCGGCCCAGCCGCCGCACCATGAACCGCCCGGCGTCCCGCGGCGTCTTCAGCCGCGCGGCATAGGCGTGGGCGATGACGAAGCCCGACAGGACGAAGAAGTAGTCGACGAACAGATAGCCGTGCTGGATCAGGCCCCAGTCGCGCCAATGGCTGGCCACCGGCATGTGGAACATGACGACCAGGATGGCGCAGACCCCGCGCAGGGAATCCAGCGCCTCAAAGCGGTGGTGGGCGACGTTGGCGGGTTGAGCAGGCGTGTTCACGGGCGCGTGTTAGCGCCGCCCGCAGGCGCGCGATAGAGGCTTGTCAGCAGCCCCCGGCGCCGGGCGGTTTCGCCCGCGTCCACGCCACCGACCGCTGCACCAGTTCGCGCAGCACCGCCGGGTCCAGATCATCCAGCCGGTTCACATACAGGCAACCCACGCTGGCCTTGTGCTTGCCCAGCCGCGCCAAGACGTCGTCCACCCCGTCGAAGTCGCGCGCGACATAGAGGACCAGGTTCGCCTTGCGCGGCGAGAAGCCGATGATCGGCCAGTCGCCGGTCGCCCCGCGATAGCTGCCGTAGCCGACGATCGACGGTCCCCACATCACGGCGGGCTCGCCCGACGCCTCGGCCATCAGCGCCTGCACCACCTCGGCGTCGGCCCGGCGGCGCGGGTTTTCGACGGCGGCGATGAAGTCGGCGACGGGGACGTCGGTGGGGCGGGTCTTGGGTTCAGACGCCATCGTTCGCTCCAAGGCTATCTGTTCGAGGTCAGCCGCCAGACGCCGTGCTCGAAGATCACCACTGCGCTTCCGCGCCGGCTGCCCGAAGCCTCGCCCCAGATCTGGTAGCGCACCCCCTCCTGCAGGGGAACGGCCTGCGTCGTGGTCCGCAGGCCCGCCGGAGCCCGACCGTAGGTCAGCTCACGCAAGCGCGTGCAGCGGTCCGGGTTTTCCACCGACCAGACCACCGGAGCTCCCGGCGTCAGGAAGAATGGATCGCCGGGTTCGGCGCGCGTGATCAGGAGCCGATAGACGCACGGATCGGATCGAAACACGCCGGCGGTCTGCTTCAGGGCCAGCCGAGGCCGTTCAAGCGGCCCCGAGACCTCGATGTCGAACGGCGAGCCGCTACAGGCCGAGAGGGTCAGCAGGAGAAGGAGTTGGGTCTTCTTCAACATGCGGCAGTTTTCATACCGGACGCCCCGCAGGCCAACTCACCGTTCCTGACGATGCGTCCCAGGCCTCACAGCGCCTTCACGATCCCCTCGACCATCTTCTTGGCGTCGGCGAACAGCATCATGGTGTTGTCGCGGAAGAACAGCTCGTTCTCGACGCCCGCATAGCCCGCCGCCATGCCGCGCTTGATGAACAGCACGGTGCCGGCCTTCTCCACGTCGAGGATCGGCATGCCGTAGATGGCGCTGGTCGGGTCGGTCTTGGCCGCCGGGTTGGTGACATCGTTGGCGCCGATGACGAAGGCGACGTCGCAGCTGCCGAACTCGGAGTTGATGTCCTCCAGCTCGAACACCTCGTCATAGGGGACGTTGGCCTCGGCCAGCAGGACGTTCATGTGGCCGGGCATGCGGCCAGCGACGGGGTGGATGGCGTATTTCACCTCGACCCCCTCCTCCTTCAGCTTGTCGGCCATCTCGCGCAGGGCGTGCTGGGCCTGGGCCACGGCCATGCCGTAGCCGGGCACGATGATCACCTTGGAGGCGTTCTTCATGATGAAGGCGGCGTCCTCGGCCGAGCCCTGCTTGACCGGCCGGGTCTCGACCGCGCCGCCCGGGCCCGCCGCCGCGTCCCCGCCGCCGAAGCCGCCCAGGATGACGCTGATGAAGCTGCGGTTCATGCCCTTGCACATGATGTAGCTGAGGATGGCGCCGGAGCTGCCGACCAGCGCCCCGGTGATGATCAGAGCGATGTTCTCCAGGGTGAAGCCCAGCGCCGCCGCGGCCCAGCCGGAGTAGGAGTTGAGCATCGACACCACCACCGGCATGTCGGCGCCGCCGATGGGGATGATCAGGGTCGCGCCCAGGATCAGGGCGATGGCGAACACGCCCCAGAAGGCCCAGGTCGCGGTGCCGCCCGAACCGATCATGACGCCGATCAGCAGGACCAGGCCCAGGGCCAGGGCGATGTTGATCAGGTGCCGGGCAGGCAGGATGATCGGCGCGCCGCTCATGTTGCCGTTCAGCTTGGCGAAGGCGATCACCGAGCCGGTGAAGGTGACGGCGCCGATGGCGACGCCGAGGCTCAGTTCGATGATCGACAGGGTCTTGATGCCGCCCGCCGCCGTGGCGATGCCGAAGCTGTCGGGGGCATAGACCGCGCCCACCGCGACCAGACAGGCGGCCATGCCGACCAGGCTGTGGAAGGCGGCCACCAGCTGCGGCATCTGGGTCATCTGCACCCGGCCCGCGATCAGGGCGCCCGCGCCGCCGCCGATGACCACGCCGCCCGCGATCAGGCCCAGGGTCAGCGGATCCATGGCCTTGCTGGCCCACAGCGTCAGCAGGGTCACGCCGACGGCCAGCGCCATGCCGATCATGCCGAAGGTGTTGCCGCGCCGGCTGGTCTCGGGACTCGAAAGCCCGCGCAGCGACAGGATGAACAGGACGCCGGAGACCAGATAGGCCAGGGCCGCGATGGATGCGTTCATTCCGTTCCCCCACTCGTCATCAGAACAGTCCCGCCGTCGCCGATTCACCGACGGCGCGCGCGACGGCGGTCTCGACCTTGCCCGGACGGCCGACGGCGATGGCCACCGGCCCTTCGCCGCCCGTCTTGGTCACCCGGCAATGCCCGGTGTCCAGCGGCATGCGGCCCCGGGACGGCCCGGAGCCTTCATCGGTCAGCTGGTTGATCCAGGCTTCCCGGTCATAGTTGTTGCGGTAATAGGTCACCGGCGGGAAGCGGCAGTTCAGCCGCCACGACGCGCCTCCGGGCGCGGAGACCGACCAGTGCAGTCCGCCCTCGATGTTCTCGCCGACATAGGTCTGCGCCGCCGCGGGCGCGGCCAGGGCGACGGCGGCGAGGGCGATCAGCGTCAGCGCCCTCATCGGCCCGCTCCCGACGGCGGGCAGGCCGTGCGCGACAACCGCCACAGCGCCGCCGCCACGAACAGGGGCGAGATCAGGGCCAGCGCCCATTCGATGATGCCCAGCGGCTTCGTCTGGCCGACGAAGCGCAGCAGGATGGACGAGAAGACCAGCACCGTGCCGCAGTCCACCTGACGCAGGCGGCGCAGCGGCGTCTTCTCGAAGATCGAACGCACCCACAGGCCCACGCCGACCGCCAGTCCGACCAGCGAGATTCCAAAGGCGAGCGTGTGGGCGTCGAAGGTCACGAGGCGGAGGGCTCCGCGGCCTTGGGCTTCTCCTTCTTGCGGTACATGGCCAGCATGCGCCGCGTGACCATGAACCCGCCGAAGATGTTGACGCTGGCCAGGGTCACGGCCGCCACGCCGGCGCCCTTTGCGATCCAGCCGTCGCCGCCCGAGGCCGCCGCCGCCGCGATCAGGCCGCCGACCACGATCACCGAGGAGATGGCGTTGGTCACGGCCATCAGCGGCGTGTGCAGCGCCGGCGTCACCGACCAGACGACATAGTAGCCGACGAAGATGGCCAGCACGAAGATGGCCAGCCGGAAGATGGTGGGATCGACGTGTTCCATCAGTTTCTGTCCTGCGCAGGGGCTTTCGACCGTACAATCCAGCCTAGGGTCCCGCCGATGATCATCAGCACCATTCCGCTGTCATGCAGTTCGTTCGGTACGGCCAGATCGGGTCCGCCCAAGGCCCTGATCGCCACAGCCCCCCAATTGAGGACCACCAGCAGGGCGCCGATGACGAAAGCGGCCAGCCCGAAGCCGTAGGCGAAGGCGGCGGGAGTCATCGTCCGCTTCATCCCTTCACCCCCTCATGCACCACGGCGCCGCCGCTGGTGACCACCGAGGCCTTGAGGATCTCATCCTCCAGATCGACCGTCAGGGCGCCGTCCTTGATCAGCAGGCCGACGAAGGCGACCAGGTTGCGGGCGTAGAGCGCCGAGGCGTCCGCCGCGATCCGGCCCGGCAGGTTCGACCAGCCGACGATCTGGACCCCGTTCGCGGTCGTGACGACCTCGCCCAGCTTGGCGCCCTCGACATTGCCGCCGTTGTCGATGGCCAGGTCGACGATGACCGAGCCCGGCTTCATCGAGGCCACGTGCGCTGCCGTGACCAGCCGGGGCGCCGGGCGACCGGGGATCAGGGCGGTGGTGATGACGATGTCCTGCTTGACGATGTGCGACGCCGTCAGCTCGGCCTGCTTGGCCTGATACTCGGGCGACATCGGCTTGGCGTAGCCGGCGGCGGTCTCGGCGGCCTTGAACTCCTCGTCCTCGACGGCGACGAACTTGGCCCCGAGGCTCTCGACCTGTTCCTTGGACGCCGGGCGCACGTCGGTGGCGGTGACCACCGCGCCCAGGCGCCGGGCGGTGGCGACGGCCTGCAGGCCCGCGACGCCGGCGCCCATGACGAAGACCTTGGCGGCGGCGACCGTGCCCGCCGCCGTCATCATCATCGGGAAGCCCTTGCCATAGGCGTAGGCCGCCTCGATCACGGCGCGATAGCCGGCCAGATTGGCCTGGGAGGACAGCACGTCCATCACCTGCGCCCGAGTGATGCGCGGCACGAACTCCATGGCGAAGGCCGTCACGCCCGCCTGGGCCAGCGCCTGCACCGTGTCCTTCTCGCGATAGGCGTCGAGCATGGCGGCGACGACCGCGCCGGACTTCAGGGCGCTGGTCTCCTGCGCCGTCGGACCGCGCACCTTCAGCACCAGATCGGCGCCGGACAGCACGGCCTTGGTGTCCTTGGCCACGACGGCGCCGGCGGCTTCGTAGTCCGCGTCGGGAATGGAGGAGCCGGCGCCCGTGCCGGCCTCGACCGTCACGGTCGCGCCCAGGGCGATCAGCTTCTTCACGGTCTCGGGAGTGACGGCGCAACGCGTCTCGCCTTCACGGCGCTCGCGGGTCACGGCGATGGCGACAGCCAAGCGAATCCCTCCCTCACTGGTTTGTACAGCGACGTTAGGCTCTTCCGGAGCGACGCGTCAAAAGCGCGCCTGTCATGGACAGAGGCCTCGCCCTCGACCATAGACGCCCGCGTGTCAGACAGCCCCTCCCCGAGCATGCGCCGCAACGACCTGGACTGGATCCGGGTCAGCGCCTTCGGCCTGCTGATCCTGTACCATGTGGCCCTGGTCTATGCGCCGTACGACTGGCACATCCACAGCGCCCACACCTTCCCCTGGCTGCATGAAGCCCTGCTGCTGACCAATCCGTGGCGGCTGACGCTGCTGTTCCTGGTGTCCGGCGCGGCGCTGCGGTTCATGACCGCGCGGCGGACGGCGGCCCAGACCCTGAAGGCCCGCGCCGAGCGGCTGATTCCGCCGTTGCTGTTCGGCGCCCTGGTGCTGGTGCCGATCCAGTCGTGGGTCGAGGCCCTCGACAAGGGCGGCTTCACCGGAAACTTCGCCGACTGGCTGTGGCACGAGTTCGGTCCGGCCGGCCTGGCCGACGGCGTGCCGGTCAACCACCTGTGGTTCATCGTCTATATCGCGGTCTACAGCCTGGTCGCCGTGGCCCTGATGACCCGCCCCGCGCTGATGGCCCGGGCCGAGGCCTGGCTGGTGCGCAACACAGCCGGGTGGCGCGTGCTGGTCGTGCCGCTGGTCTATCTGATCATCATCCGCATCGTCCTGTTCCCGTACTTCGGCATCACGAACAAGCTGACGTGGGACTTCTACAATCACTTCCTGTCGCTGGGGGCCTTCCTGTTCGGCTTCCTGATCGTCGGGCATCAGGGCGTGTGGGCCGAGCTGGAGCGTCGCCGCCACCTGTCGCTGATCGTCGCCGTGATCGCCCTGCCGATCATGATGTGGCAGGCGGCCCACCCGGGCGGCGGGACCTGGTTCGGCATACCGCGCGCCGTCGTCTTCGCCATCGACCAGTGGGCGGTGATCACCGCCATCCTGGGCTACGGCAGCCGCTACCTGCGCAAGACGCCGGGGCCCGCCCTGCCCTATCTGGTGGACGCCACCTTCCCCCTCTACCTCGCGCACCAGACGGTGCTGGTGGTGGCCGTCTGGTTCCTCCGCCCCGCGAACCTGCCCGCCCCGCTTGAGGCCGCCTGCCTGGTCGGCGTCACCTTCGGCGTCAGCCTGCTGATCTATGAGATCGTGCGCCGCATCCCCCTGATCCGTCCGCTGTGGGGGCTCAAGCCCTTCCCCGCTCCCGCCGGACGGCCCCGCTACCATCGCCGCCGCCGGCTGCTGATGATCGGCATGGGCGCGCCGGTGCTGGCCCTCACCGCGGTGCTGATCGGCGTGGCGACCTGGCCGGGTTTCGATCACGCACGCCAGTATCTCAGCGAGCTGGGCGGAGCCTCGGCCCCCATGCCCCTGATCTTCAACGGCGGTGTCTTCATCGCCGGCGGGATGTGCATCGCCGCGGGCGTCGGCTTCGGCCTGGCCATCCACGCCCTGACCGGGCGCTGGTTCGTCGCGGGCCTGACCGCCGTGGTCTTCACCCTGGCCGGGATCGGACTGGCCGCCTCCAGCCTCTATCCGTGGCCTGACCCCCGGCACATGGCCATCAACCTGGGCCTCGGCATCCAGCTGGCGCCCCTGCTGCTGCTCTGGGGGCTATGGAGTCACGTCGACATGAAGCGGCTGAAGATCTTCCTGGCCGCGGTCTTCGTGGCCATGGCCGTCCTGACCGCCTTCACCTACCATCTGGTGCTGCCCGGAACGGTCAACGACGCCAATGTCGGCTGGTGGGAGCGGGGCTATGCGATTATCCTCGTGGGCTGGGTCGGAATCGCGGCTTTCGTGATCGAACGCCGCCTGAAGGCCCACGCAGGCCGCGACTGAAGGCCCGGGCCGGGCCGCCGACGTCCCGGAAAACGGGCCTCTTTCAATTTTTCTTCGCCATTCACCATTCCGTGATTGAAAATCGCGCGGAAGTGATCGACATTGCAGGTGTGTTGCAATGCAGCAAATTCCACCCGGCGCCCCGGCCGGTTGCGGGATCAAAGGCCTGGACTGACTTATGAGCAACCAAGCGATCCGGATCGACGCCGCAAACGCTGCGTCGACCCAGACTGACCGCCCGGCTTGGACCTGGCTGCCGGACGAAGCGCCGATGGCCATGCCGCGTCAGTCCCTGAACAGCTGGGACGCGACGCCGGACGTCCCCACGCCCGCCACCTCGCCGGTGAATGTCGGCGGTCGTCGTTTGGCGCTCGCCGTTCTGACCGCGATTGTTACAGCCCTGGCCCTGATCGCGCCGGTGGCGCTGTTCGCCCGTCACGGCTTCGACGCTCTGGAAGTGGCCTCCCTGGTGATCTTCGGGGTGCTGATCACCGCCATCGGCTGCTGGTTCTCCAGCGCCGCCATCGGCTTCTGGGTGCTGCTGACCGGCCGCGAGCAGGATGACCTCGCCTTCGCCCCGCATCCGGCCGAGCCGACCCAGCGCACCGCCCTGCTGATGCCGCTGTACAATGAGGACGCCCGCGCCGCCTTCGCGCGTCTGGCCGTGATCGACAATTCGCTGGCCCGCCTCGGCGTCTCGGACGCCTTCGACATCTTCGTTCTGAGCGACTCCACCAAGCCGGAAGCGGCCGATCAGGAGCATCAGGCCTATCTGGGCTTCCGCGCCCACGCCCACAGCCGTGTCTTCTATCGCCGTCGCGAGAAGAACATCGAGCGCAAGTGCGGCAACCTGTCGGAATGGACCCAGCGCTTCGGCGGGGCCTATCCGTTCATGCTGGTGCTGGACGCCGACTCGACCATGGCCGGCGAGACCATCCTGCGCATGGTCGACGCCATGGAGCGCAACCCGGGCATCGGCCTGCTGCAGACCACCCCGACCATCATCAAGGGTCAGACCCTGTTCGCGCGCGTGTCGCAGTTCAGCGTCCGCCTGTACGGCCGCGTCGCCGCCGCCGGCCTGGCCTGGTGGGCCGGTTCGGAAGCCAGCTACTGGGGCCACAACGCCATCCTGCGCACCGAGGCCTTCGCCTCCACCGCCCACCTGCCGATCCTGGCGGGCCGCGAGCCCTTCGGCGGCGCGATCCTGAGCCACGACACGGTCGAGGCCGCCCTGCTGCGCCGCGCCGGCTGGGCCGTGCACGTCACCGCCGCCCTGGACGGCAGCTGTGAAGAGACCCCGGCCACCATGCTGGACTTCATCCGCCGCGATCACCGCTGGTGCCAGGGCAATATGCAGCACCTGGGCCTGCTCAAGACCCGCAGCATGACCGTGATGAACCGTGTCCAGATGGCCATGGGCTTCATGGCTTATTTCTCGTCGCCCCTGTGGCTGGCCTCGCTGCTCGCCGGCATGGCGATCCAACTGCAGTACCCGACCGACTGGGCGTCGTTCGGCTATCTGCTGAAGCCCGAGTTCTCGCCCTTCATGCTGGCCACCCTGCTCTCGGGCGTGCTGCTGATCGGTCCCAAGGTCATGGGCGGCCTGCTGGTCATGAGCCGTCCGCGCGAACGTCGCGCCTTCGGCGGCGGCAAGCGCATCTTCAAGGGCATGGCCATGGAGATCTTCCTGTCGGCCCTGATCGCCCCGATCATGATGGTCGCCAACACCAAGGCCATCATCCAGATCGCCGCCGGTCATGACGCCGGCTGGCACTCCCAGGACCGCGACGCCGACGGCGTCAGCTGGAAGGACGCCTTCCGCTCGATGCGCTGGCAGATGATCACCGGCCTGCTGTTCTGCGTCGGCCTGGGCTTCCGTCCCGACCTGATCACCTGGTTCGCCCCGGTGGTCCTGCCGCTGCTGTTCGCCGCCCCGCTGGTGGTCCTGACCTCGCGCCGCCGTCTGGGCGACGCGGCGGCCAAGGCCGGCTATCTGGCGGTTCCGGACGAGGCGGGCGTCAGCGTCAGCACCATCCCCAGCACGCAGCAGGTTTCGGCGCTGCGGGCCGTCGCCGGGGCCTGATCGTTCCGGCGGCCCCGCCGCCATGGTGCATCCGCGCAACACTGTTCCGCATTATGCTGCGCCGCAGCATAAATTCGATCCCGTCCTCTGGCGCACACCCTCGCCGCTGATAGGCTGATCGGGCTTTCAGAAGGCGGGAAACGGCCCAACGGCCTCGATTTCATCCTCGGATGGGTCAGAGAGTTGGGCCGTGGACCCGCTTCGCAGCCGCTCCCCACATTACGCAGACGCGAAAAGGCCGGACTGCCTGAACAGCCCGGCCCTTCCTCAATCTCGTATATCTAAGACCGCCGCGCCGTTCGCGCGGCCGGGCCTCAGTGCGCCGAAGGCGACCGCAGGAACCACACGCCCGCGACCATCATCACGACCGCCACGCCGGCGCCGGCGAAGAAGTTGCCGTTCGGCATGAACCAGATCGTCAGGAAGGCCAGCAGGGCCGCGATCGCCAGCGAGCCGTACTTGGCCATGCCCATGAACAGGTGGAACGTCGACGTCTGCTCGCTGATTTCCATCGAGCCTTTAACGTAGTCGTCGTGGGCGTGGGGGTCGGCCATGGGTCGGGTCCGGATTCGGGAAAAGAAAGTTCGCCGCCCTTATACCGGGGCCGCGCTCAGGCTCAAGCGGGACGCGCCATTTCGGCTCAGTCCAGCGCCGCCAGAACGTCGCGGGTGAAGGCGATGGGATCGAAGCGCTTGCCGGTCGGGTCCTCGCCACGGCGGACGATGACGATGTTCCGGCTGGGCACGATGATGACGTACTGGCCCCGATTGCCGTTCGCCGAGATCGTATCGGCGGGAACGCCCTCGGACGTGTTCATCAGCCAGAAGGTCGCGCCATAGCCCTGCTCGCCCATGGGCTGGGGGCCGGACGGGGTGGAGACATACGCCAGCCAGTTCTCCGGCAGGACGCGCTGACCGTTCACGACGCCATCGTGGGCGTACAGCTGGCCGAAACGGGCGAGGTCGCGCGCCGTCGACCAGACCTGGCTGGAGAGGACGTAGTTGCCTCGCCAATCCGTCTCGGCCCAGGTCCGGTGCATCCCCAGTGTCTGGAAAAGCTCCGCCGGCGGATGAGCTTGGAACGTCGGTGCAATCGCCAGCGTGGCCAGCAGGCTGTCGTTGTTCGCGTAGCGGAACCGCATTCCCGGCCGCGCGATCAGCGGCCAGGTCGTGACCTGCTCGTCCACGCCCACACCACCGAAATATAGCGCGTCGGTGCGGTTCCCCGCCGTGTCGCTGTTCAGGCCCGAAGCCATCCGCATCAGTTGGTCCAGGGTGATGGCCGCGCGCGGATCACCGGGCCGGTTCCAATCCGGGATAGCGGCGGGCGCATTGACGTCGATCTCTCCGCGGTGGGCCGCCGCACCGATCAGCGTGCCTGCGATGGACTTGGCCACCGACCACGTGCGCTGGGGCGTCTCAGGCCCGAAGCCCGGCGCATATCGTTCGCCGACGATCCGGTCGTTCTGGAGCACTACGATCGCCGTCGTGTTCACCCCCTCGCCGTAACCGCTGCCGAACGCCTTGCCGACGACAGCCTCGAACGCCTCGACGTCGCCTGGTCGGCCGGTCCGGAAACCCCGATCGGGTGTCCGGGTGGACCACACCCACAGGTCGCCGGCCTCACCCTGCCAACCCGTCGGCAGGATCGTGCAGCCCGCGTTCGGCCTCCAGACGGCCATCCGGGGCGGCAGGGTCTCGTCCCAGGCCACCGACACGGAATAGTCGTCTATCTGAGCCGGCATCTCGCGCACCAGCGCGTCCAGCTCGGGATAGACGCCGACCAGTTCGTTCCTCTCGACACTCTCAAGCGTGCGCGAGGCGCCCGCCATCGCGCCGTTCTTGACCGCGCTGCACACGGTCAGGGCCTTGTACCCCGCCGCCATGGCGCGGACGCTCGCCGAAGGTCCGGACGGCGGCGTCTGGACGGGCGTCTGTGCCCCGGCGGGCAGGGCGAAGGCGGCGGCGGCCGCGAGGATCAGGATGCGCATGGCCGGGACGGTCGCCCGCCCCCGCCGGGGCGTCAACTCAGACCATGGTCTCGAACTGGTCGATCAGCCGCTCCAGCCGCTTGGTCCCGATGGTCCAGAAGGCCGGATCGCGGGGGTTCAGGCCGAACGGCGCCAACGCCTCGACGTAGCCCCTGGACCCGCCGCCCGCGAGCAGGTCGCGGTACAGGGGGGTGAAGGCCGCCGGGTCCTTGGCCCGCGTCTCCATCAGCGCCGCCACCAGCAGGTCGCCGAAGGCGTAGGCGTAGACGTAGAAGGGCGAGTGCACGAAGTGGCTGACGTAGCTCCACCAGTGCTCATAGCCGGGATTTAGCGTCACCGCCGGGCCCAGGGACGCCCCCATCTCCTCCAGCCAGATCTCGCCAATGCGCTCGACCGGGACTTCGCCCGCCGCCCGCTCGTCGTGGAACCGGGTTTCGAACCGGTGGAAGGCGATCTGGCGCACCACAGTGTTCAGCCCGTCCTCGATGCGCCCGGCCAGCAGACCGCGCTGCTCGGTCTTGGGCGCGGTCTTCAGCAGGCGATCGAAGGTCAGCCCCTCGGCGAAGATGGAGGCCGTCTCGGCCAGGGTCAGGGGCGTGTCGGCGAGCAGGGACCCCTGCCCCGCCGCCAGCGTCTGGTGCACCCCATGCCCCAGTTCATGCGCCAGGGTCAGCACGTCGCGCCGCTCGCCCATCCAGTTCAGGAAGACATAGGGGTGCTTGTCCGAGGTCACCGGGTGGGCGTAGGCGCCGGACTGCTTGCCCGCCCGCGCCTTGCCGTCGATCCACGGCTTTTCGAAGAAGCCCTGCGCCCGCTCGGCGAAATCCCCGCCTAGGTCGCCGAAGCTCTCCAGCACCAGCGCCTTGCCCGCCTGCCAGTCATAGCCGCGCGGGGCCGTGGTCTCGAGCGGGGCGTTGCGGTCCCATTGATCCAGCTTCGACTTGCCCAGCACCTTCGCCTTCAGGGCGTAGTAGCGGTGCGACAGGCGCGGATAGGCGGCGGCCACGGCTTCGGCCATGGCGTCCACGGACTCGCCGTCCACCTCATTGGACAGGTGGCGCCCGTCGGCGGGGCGTTTGAAGCCGCGCCACCTGTCCTCCAGCGCCTTGTCGGCGGCGACGGTGTTCAACACCAGCGCCATGGTCGCGGCGCGCGCGCCCAGCGCCTCGTCCAGCCCCTCGGCCGCCGCCTTGCGCTTGGCGCCCTTGGGATCGGACAGGCGATTCAGCGCCTCGGCCAGGGTCAGCTCGTCCTTGCCCGTCTTCACCTTCATCGCCGCCAGGGTCTCGTCAAACAGGCGCGGCCACTGGGCGCTGATGGGGCCGCGTTCGGCCAGGAAGGTCTCCAGCTCCTGGGACAGCTCATGCGGCTTCATCGCCCGCGTCCGGCGCAGCCACGGCGTCCAGCGAGCCGCGGCGGGATGGGCCTTCAGCGCGGCCTCCACGGCGGCGTCATCCAGCTGGTTGATCTCCAGCGTGACCCAGATGGTCGGGGTGGCGATGGCGGTCAGCTTCTCGCGAACCGTCGCCTCGAAACCCTGCGCGCCCGCGTCGTTGCGGTTGGTTGAGGCGGCGAGGAAGGCATAGGCCCCCAGCGCCCCCAGCACGTCCGAGGCCTGCTCGTACAGCGTGACGGCGCGGTCCAGCCGCTGTCCCAGCGTCGCCGGATCGTCCTTGGCCGCGATCAGCTGCCCCTGCAGATCGTTCAGTTCGCCGACCAGGGCGCGGGTGCGCTCCAGATCGGCCTCGATGCGGGCGTCCTGGCGCGAGGCGTAGAGGTCGGACAGGTCCCAGACGGGGGCGTCCAGCGGATCGGCGGGGGTCGTGAAGGGGGCGTTCATGCCCTCCGTTGTGGGGATGCGCGCGGCCCGGCGCAACAGCCGAAAGACGCCAGACGCCGGGTCAGGACAGCGCGATCATCCACCCCATGAGCTTCCTGATCCACCCCCTGCCGCTCGCCCCCTTCCGTCCGCTGTTCGCGCTGGATGACGCCGGGCTGGAGGCCATGGGCGCGCGCCGAATGATCGCCGATGCGCCGAACAGCGCCCCCTGCCGGGTCAGCCTCACCGACGCCGCGCCAGGCGAGGCGCTGATCCTGCTCACCCACCGCCACCTCGACGCGCCGGCCAGTCCCTACCGCTCCGACGGACCGATCTTCGTGCGCGAGACCGCCTCGGAAGCGGCGCTGGGGCCGGACGAGGTTCCCGACATGCTGGGCCGTCGCCTGCTGTCGGTTCGGGCCTATGACTCCGGAGACATGATGATCGACGCCGATGTGGTCGAGGGCGCCGATCTGGCGGTCCGGCTGAACCTCTGGTTCTCCGACCCGACGATCGACCGGATCCAGATGCACACCGCCCGACGCGGCTGCTTCATGGCCGAGGCCCGGCGCGCCTGAGGATCTGTTTCCGGGGCGCCCTCTGATCCACGCCGGCGCCTTCGCGTCAGCGGAAGCCGCGAATTAGCTCCGCCAGGTCCGGTTCGCCGACACAGGCCGCCGCCTGTTCGACCGACATCCACAACCGGTCGCGCTCCCCCTGCTCCTTCCACGCCGGATGCACGGTGAACACCTCCAGCGGATAGACGGAGACCACGCACCAACGCGGCGCGCGCCGGCGCAGCATCTTCAGATAGCGGAACGTCCCCAACGGCTCGTCTCCGACCCGCCCTTCGACCCCGGCCTCCTCCAGCGCCTCGATGGCGGCGGCCTCGGCGTCCGTCAGGCCGGGCATGCGGCCGCCCTTGGGCGTGACCCAGCGGCGCGTCTCGCGCGAAGTGACCAGCAGAATTTCCAGGCCGTCCAGGCCACGCCGCCAGGGCAGCGCCGCCACCTGGCGCCGCTCGGCCCGTTCGGTGCGGATCACGTCAACGGCCATCAGGTTAGGAAGAATCCGCCGACCCAGAAGAAGGCCGCGCCGATGGCCGCCGCCGCGGGCATGGTGATGAACCAGGCCGTGACGATGCTGCGGGCCACGCCCCAGCGCACCGCGCTGGCCCGCCGCGCCGCGCCGACACCGACGATGGCGCCGGTGATGGTGTGGGTGGTCGAAACCGGAATGCCCAGGCCGGTGGCCATGAACAGGGTGATAGCCCCGCCCGTCTCGGCGCAGAAGCCCTGCTGCGGGCTCAGACGGGTGATCCGCGAGCCCATGGTGTGCACGATACGCCAGCCCCCGAACAGCGTACCCAGGGCGATCGCCGCCTGGCAGGTGATCACCACCCAGAACGGCACATGGAACTCGGTCCCCGCCGGCGCGCGCGACAGCAGCAGCACCGCGATGATGCCCATGGTCTTCTGCGCGTCATTGCCCCCATGGCCCAGCGAATAGGCCGAGGCCGAGACGAACTGGAGCTTGCGGAAGATCTTGTCGGCGGACGACGGATTGGCCTTCACGAAGATCCACGACACCAGGAAGACCAGCAGCAACGCCAGGGCGAAGCCGACCGCGGGCGACAGGAAGATGGCCGCGACCGTCTTGGTCACCCCGGCGACGACGACGGCTCCGGTCCCGGCCTTGGCCACGCCCGCCCCCAGCAGGCCGCCGATCAGGGCGTGCGAACTGGACGACGGAATGCCCGCCAGCCAGGTGATGACGTTCCAGCTGATGGCCCCCATCAGGGCGCCGAAGATGACCTGATCCGAGATGACGGACGGATCGATGATCCCCTTCCCGATCGTATTGGCCACGTGCAGGCCGAAGAACAGGAAGGCGATGAAGTTGAAGAAGGCCGCCCAGCCGACCGCGTAGACCGGCGGCAGGACGCGCGTGGCCACGATGGTGGCGATCGAGTTGGCCGCGTCGTGCAGGCCGTTCAGGAAGTCGAACAGCAGGGCGACGGCGATCAGGAAGACGAGGATCAGCAGAGCGTGGTCCATCCGGGCCGCTCCTAAAGGTGTTCGACCAGAACGCCGTTGATCCGGTTGGCCACATCCTCGAACCGGTCGATCACCTTCTCCAGGTGATCATAGACCTCGGCCCCGGTGATGAAGGCCATGGCGTCGCCGGTCTTGTGCGCCTCATACAGCGCCTTCATGCCGTGATCGTACAGGGTGTCGGAGTCGCTCTCCAGCCGGGCGATCTTCTCGGTCAGCTCGTTCAGGCGGCCGTGGTTCTTGCGCATGGCCGGCAACAGGGACACCGCCTCCACCGTCAGCGTCGCCGCCTCCACCGCGATGTCCCCCAGCTGGCGCATGTGCGGGGCGAACTCGCGCATCTCGTACAGGGTGATGACCTTGGCGGTCTTCTGCATCTGGTCGATCGAGTCATCGAGCGAGTTGGTCAGGCCGCGGATGTCCGAGCGATCGAACGGA
Organism: Brevundimonas sp. GW821-FHT12C05; assembly: GCF_058807475.1. NCBI lineage: Bacteria > Pseudomonadati > Pseudomonadota > Alphaproteobacteria > Caulobacterales > Caulobacteraceae > Brevundimonas > Brevundimonas sp. GW821-FHT12C05. The sequence continues at coordinate 668,163 of NZ_JBXAQS010000001.1, read as the reverse complement.
GTGACGAAGCTGCGGCGCACCGCGAACAGCACCTCACGCGCCACGGCGTCGGCCTCATGCTCGTGGTCGATGATCCGCTGGCACCAGCGCGGCGTCTCGTCGCCGCCCTCCAGCACCTTGCGCAGGGCGTCGGCGCCCTTGATCAGGGTCGCCGCATGGGCGTCGAACAGCCGGAAGAAATTGTCTTCCTTGGGCAGCAGCGCCTGAAACCAGCCCAGCATCGACGAATCTCCCGGCAATCGCGGTCGCGATCATGCGCGCTCACTCCCGCGCGGCGGGCCTTGCGTCAACCCTCCGGTATCGGACGGTTCTTCATAAACGCCGAAATCCCCGGCGGACCGCAGGCCGCCCCGCGAGATGGGTCAGACCAGGCGCGCGTCATAGGCGCGGCGCGCCGCCTCGACCTGGTCCATCCGGGTCTCGGCCCAGTCGATCATCGGCCGAAGCGCCTCGACCAGGGTCCGGCCCAGAGGCGTGATCTCATAGGTGACGCTGACCGGCACGGTCGCCTCGACATGGCGCAGCACAAGGCCGTCGCGCTCCATCTGTCTCAGGCTCTGGCTGAGCATCTTCTGGGACACCCCGCCGATATGCCGCTTGAGCGCGTTGAAGCGCATGGGCCCGTCATCAAGCGTGGTCAGCAGCAGGGTCGTCCACTTGTCGGCGATCCGGTCCAACAGCAGCCGGGTCGGACAGTCCGGCGCGGACACGTCGCCCCGGGCGGTTTCCCGCGGGTGACCAGATGAGGTTTCGGTGCCTTCTTGCATGGTCGATTTCTTTATCTCACTTGGTACCCATTGGAAACCACCAAGGACATCCTGCCATGAAAATCGTCGTACTGGGCGCCAGCGGCCATATCGGTTCGGAAATCACCGAGGAACTCGCCGGGCGGGGCCATGCGGTCACCGCTGTGGCCCGCAAGCCGGAGGCGATCCCGGCCGCCGACCGCATCACCCCGGTCGCCGGCGACGCCTCTGACGCGCACGCCCTCGCCGGCTTGCTGCAGGGCGCCGACGCGGTGATCAGCGCCCTTCACTTCGATGTGCCGGCCGAGACCCTGCTGTCCGCGGTGCGCGAGGCCGGCGTGCCGCGCCTGCTGATCACCGGCGGCGCCGCCAGCCTGGAGGTCGCGCCCGGCGTCCGCCTGATCGACACGCCGGCCTTCCCCGAGGACTGGAAGCCATTCGCCACCGGCGGCATCACCTTCCTGGATCATCTGCGCGGCGTCAGCGACGTGGACTGGACCTTCTTCTCTCCCGCCGCCCTGATCGAGGAAGGCCCGCGCCTGGGCCGCTATCGCACCGGCGGCGATCAACTGGTCACCGATGACAAGGGCAAGAGCCGCATCAGCTTCGCCGACTACGCCATCGCCATGGTCGATGAACTGGAGCAACCGAAGCACAGCCGCGCCCGTTTCACGGCGGCGTACTGAGGAGCCTGTGATGAGACAGATGATCACCGCCGGCATCGTGGCCGTCGCCCTGGCGGCGGGGACGATCCCGGCGATCGCCGCCCCGGTCCAGACCGCCGCCGACAGCCGCACGGCGACCGAGGCCGAGAATGCCCGGATCGTCGTCGCCTTCTACGAGCTGGCGTTCAACCAGCACCGGCCGACGGAGGCGGCGCGCCTCTACATCGGCGACCGCTACATCCAGCACAATCCGAACGTCCCGAACGGGGCCGAGGCCTTCTACGGCTATTTCGAGGGCTTCTTCCGCGAGCACCCGCAGTCGCGCGTGACCATCCACCGGGTCATCGCCGACGGCGATCTGGTCGCCCTGCATCTGCATTCGCAGGAGACGCCGGACGATCCCGGCCGCGCCATCGTGGACATCTTCCGGGTCGAGAATGGCAAGATCGTCGAGCATTTCGACGTCATCCAGCCCGTCCCGGCCACGACCGCCAACGGCAACACCATGTTCCAGGGCGACAAGGCCGACTGACCGCCGACAACCGGCGCCCCCGCCCGGCCTCGTTCGCCCCAAAGACGGTAGGCCAAGCATCCAGGCCTCAAGCAGCCGATAGGCGATAGGCCAAAGAAAAGGCCCCGGAGATCGCTCTCCGGGGCCTTCGTTCATCAGGTCGCCGGAGCTGAAACCGGCAGACCCTGCAGCACCGCGGCGTTGAACTCCGTGGCGCAGGCGCCGGACAGTTCGACCAGGGTCGAGTTCATCAGCTTGGACCGGTCGGCCAGCAGCTCGTCCAGTGACGGCGCGGTCCCTGCGTCCGGATGAGACCACTTGTTGCAGACGTACTGGCCCACGACGGTGTTCGTGGCCCCGTCCACCAGATGGTAGACGCCGGCGTAATGAACCCGGAACCGGGCCCAGTTGGTCGGGAAGTAGCTGTAGCCCCAATCCGAGGTCTTCACGTCGACGTACAGGGTTCCGGCGGCGGTCGGATAGGCCGCGCCGGCCGCGGCGCCCGCCATGTCCAGGCGCTCACCGACGCGATAGCCGAACTGGCGCTGCATCTCGCCGGTCAGACGGGCTTCGATCGACGTGGCGGGATCGACGATGCCGTTCACGGCCGCGTAGGTCTTGCCCTCCTCGATCATGGCCAGGGCGCCGAGCGCGCCGAAACCGGCGCGGCTGGCGCGCATGGGCATGAAGCCCGGAGGTTGCTGGGTGACCGACACCAGAGTGCGGCTCTGGGCCGGACCGGCGGCGGCGGCGTCGAACACGATGGTCTTGGGCGTGCTCGCGCAGGCGGCGAGCGTCGCGGCGCAGGCCGCCACGATAATGAATCGCTGGATCAATTTATTCCCCCCTTACTCAGAACGCGGGTCACTAAGGCGCGGGGGCGCTTACGGCAAGGCTTGCGCCAAACAAAAACGGCGGGGATCGCTCCCCGCCGTTTCGCAGCTTTCGCTTGTCTTTGAGCTTAGGCGCCCAGCGAGGCCGGGTCGATCTTGAAGCCCGGGCCCATCGTCGACGACAGGCTGATCTTCTTGACGTAGGTGCCCTTGGCGCCCGACGGCTTCGAACGGACCAGAGCGTCCACGAAAGCCTTCACGTTGGCTTCCAGGGCTTCCTGGGTGAACGAGGCCTTGCCGATGCCGCCGTGGGCGATACCGGCCTTCTCGACGCGGAACTCGACGGCGCCGCCCTTGGCGTCCTTGACGGCTTGGGCGACGTTCGGGGTCACGGTGCCGACCTTCGGGTTCGGCATCAGGCCGCGCGGGCCCAGCACCTTACCCAGACGGCCGACCAGGGCCATCATGTCCGGCGAGGCGATGACGCGATCGAAGTCCATCAGGCCGCCGTTGATCTGCTCGTACAGATCCTCGGCGCCGACGTATTCGGCGCCGGCCGCGCGGGCTTCGTCAGCCTTGGCGTCCTTGGCGAAGACGGCGACGCGAACGTCACGGCCCGTGCCCGACGGCAGGTTGACCACGCCGCGGACCTGCTGGTCAGCGTGACGGGGGTCGACGCCCAGGTTGACGGCGATCTCGATCGACTCGTCGAACTTGGCCTTGGCGTTGTCCTTGACGGCCTTGATGGCGTCGGCGAACGCCATCGGCGTTTCGCGGTCGCCCGACCAGGCTTGAATGCGCTTGGCTTGCTTTGCCATGGTCTTAGCCCTCCACCACGTTGAGGCCCATCGCGCGAGCGGAGCCTTCGATGATCTTGGCGGCCTGATCGAGATCGTTGGCGTTCAGATCTTTCATCTTCTTTTCGGCGATCTCGCGCAGTTGGGTGCGCGTGACCTTGCCGACCGTTTCGCGGCCCGTGAGCTTGGCGCCCGACTTCAGGCCAGTGGCCTGCTTCAGGTACCAGGTCGCCGGCGGCGTCTTGGTGATGAAGGTGAACGACTTGTCCTGGTAGACAGTGATCACGGTCGGAAGCGGGGTGCCCTTGGCTTCCTTCTCGGTGCGCGCGTTGAACTCCTTGCAGAAGCCCATGATGTTGACGCCGCGCTGGCCGAGCGCCGGCCCGATCGGGGGCGAAGGCGTGGCGGAGCCCGCGGGCACCTGCAGCTTGATGTAGCCGAGAATCTTCTTGGCCATTGGTCTCTCCTATTCGGTAGCCCCGAACTCAATCGGGACCGGTGAGCCGTGGTCCGGCATGGCTGCCTCCCACGGATTTATGCGGGCAAGCCCGCACCGCCCTGTTCAGAGCGAGGCGCGCGTATAGCGGAAGGGAGGCTGAAAGGCAAACCGCGACGGCGGCTCGCGTTAGTCCTGTCGCGTCCGGCGAAGCTCGTCAGCCAAGGCCTCCGCCTGCTCGCTTGGGTCGAGCCTTTCCGATTCACCGGAGTAGAGCGCCCGAAGGTAGGCCCGGTCCCATTCGGTCAGCCCCGTCGCCCGGCTGGGATCGTTCAGGACATTCAGGACCGTATCGAAGTCGGAGTAGTCCGTTTCAGGCTCCACCTGCGCGAGGACGATCATCGAAAGGTAGTCGCCGAATTGCTGGAAGCTCAGCTTCGGCAGGGCCTCAAGGTCCACGATGATCCAGGCTCGCACGATGCGGTCGTTGACCTGGTTGCAATGACGGGCGCCCCCGTTGCGCTGAAGACAGGGAATCGAGACCGGCCCCCGTCCCGGCAGACGAATGGCGATTGTGTCCGTTCCGGCGATGTACATCAGACTGATGTGCCACCAGCGGATCGCGGCATCCGACGTGCGAAAAGTCTCCAGCGCCCGCGATCCCCGGTTGGACCGCGTGTAGCCGTAGCGGAAGGCTCGTCGCTGACGGTCGACCATGGCCGAGGCCAACGCGCGCCCATTGGATGTCCCCATGATCATGACGTTCGGCGCGCAGCCGGGCTCTCTCAGGGCAACGCCAAGATCGCCGGCGACCCGAGAGATGTGGTCGAGCAACTGATGCGCCGTTTCCGGGGGGAAATTCTCCACACCCAGGCAGACCCTGCTCTCCCAGCGCGCCAGTCCCCGCCCCCGCGCCGGCGCGGCGAGGCTTTCGACGTATTCCCGGGCCAGCTCTTCCAGCCGATCGCCCGCTACAACCACATCATCGAGGGTTGTGGCCGGCGGCTCCTGGGGAGAGGAAGGGATCGAGGGATCGCTCTGGGCGACCGCCTGCCCGCCGAGCGAAACCGAAAACGCCGCGATGGCGAGTATCTTGCGCACAGGCCACCTCCCCTCAGGGAGACTTAGGCCGAACACCGATAGCGGACAATCCCCGGGCGAATGGGTCGCGCCTTAGGCCGCGACCTTCTCCACCTGATTGTACTCCAGGTCCACCGGGGTCGGGCGGCCGAAGATAGACACGGCGACGCGCAGGCGGGCGTGTTCCTCGTCGACGCTCTCGACCTGGCCGTCGAAGCTGGCGAACGGGCCGTCGATGACCTTGACGGTCTCGCCGATGTCGAAGCGGATGGTGGGCTTGGGACGCTCGACGCCCTCTTCCACCTGGCCGACGATCTGCTGGACCTCACGCTCCGAGACCGGCAGCGGCTTGGTGCCGCCCGCGGCGCCCAGGAAGCCGGTGACCTTCGGGGTGTTCTTGACCAGGTGGTAGGCCTGGTCCGTCATCTCCATCTTCACCAGCACATAGCCGGGGAAGAATTTGCGTTCCGAGTTGACCTTGCGGCCGCGACGGATCTCGACGACTTCCTCGGTCGGAACCAGGATTTCGGAGAAATTGTCCTCCAGGCCCTGCTGCTTGGCCTGATCGCGCAGTTGCTCGGCCACCTTCTTCTCGAAGTTCGAGTAGGCGTGGACGATGTACCACTTGTGGCGCGGATTGGCGGGCTTGGCGACGTCGGTCATTTGGGGGGCGGTCTCTCTTACTGGCCGAGCGCGAGGACGAACTGGGACAGTCGGGTCAGGCCAAAGTCTACAATAGCGAAGAAGACGGTCGCGATCAGGACCATCAGGAAGACCATCACCGAGGTGATCCAGGTCTCCTTGCGGCTCGGCCACACGATCTTGCGGCCCTCGGCGCGAACCTGGCTGGCGAACTGCGGGATCGACGTGCGCTTCTTCGGAGCCGGGGCGTCAGCCGCGACGGCGCTGCCGGCGATGGCCGGTTGAGCGGTCTGGGGGCGGCGTCCCGAAGGAGTCTTGGCCTTGGCCATGCGGCGTCTCTTCAAACAATCAAACCTGTCGCCACCAGATGGGGTGTCCCATCCAGCGGCGACAGGGGGAAAATGGCAGGAGTTGGGGGACTCGAACCCACGACCCCCGGTTTTGGAGACCGGTGCTCTACCAGCTGAGCTAAACTCCTGGAGCTAAAAGCCGTACGCGGCGGGTATTCCCGAGACGCACGCTTTCGCCAGACGCGGGGCTATGCCCGACCACGGCGGGGTTTTCAAGCGTCGTTACGGCCTTGCGGCCATATCGGCGCCAGAACGGCCCCTGGTCAGTCGTCCAGATGCGCCGCGACGGCCTGGGCCTCGTCTTCCTTGGCCACCACCTGACGGAACAGCAGCTTGTCGATCCGGCGGTCGTCCATGTCGATGACCTCGACCTCGAAACGGCCCAGCTGCAGGATCTCGCCCTCGGCCGGCACGCGCGACAGCTGGTGCAGGACCAGGCCCGCGACGGTGTGGAAGCCTTCCGCCTCGCCGAAATCCTCGCCCAGCTCGTCGGACAGCTCCTCCAGATCCGTCTGGCCGTCGACCAGCCAGCTGCCGTCCTCGCGCTGACGGATCCAGGCCTCGGCCTCGTCGTGGCTCTCGTCGAAATCGCCGGCGATCATCTCCAGCAGGTCGGTGGCGGTCACCACGCCCTCGAAGGCGCCGAACTCGTCGACCAGGAAGGCCATGTGGACCTTGGACGTCTTGAGGATCTCCAGCGCCTTCAACACCGAGGTCGACTGCGGGATGAAGGCCGGGGTCTGCACCAGGGATTCGACGTCGAACTTGCCGTCGGTCAGCAGGCTGTCCAGCAGGTCCTTCTTGTGGACCACGCCCAGCGGGTTATCGACGTCGTTCTCGCGGGCCACCACGATCCGGGAATAGGGACAGGTGCGGATTTCCTCGCGCAGCTGTTCGTCGGTGTCGTCCAGCGCGATCCAGAAGACCTCGTGGCGCGGCGTCATCGCCACCCGGATGGGGCGGTCGCCGAGCGTCAGGATCTCCTCGATCATCGTCTGCTCTTCAGGCTCGATCAGACCGGCCGAGGTGCCCTCGGCGATCATGGTCTCGACCTCTTCCTGGGTGACGTCCGAGCCGTCGCGGTCCTTGACCCCCATCACCTTCAGGATGGCCGAGGTCGAGGCCGTCAGCAGCACCACGAAGGGTTTCAGCACGATGGCCAGTGTCGAGATCGGCGCCGCCATCTGGGACGCGATCGCCTCGGGGAAGATCAGCGCCAGACGCTTGGGCACCAGTTCGCCGACAATCACGGAGATATAGGTGATCAGCACGACCACGACGCCGGTCGAGATCGCCGACGACCAGTGGGCCAGCATCGGGATGCCGGTCTCGATCATGCGGTTCAGCTCACCGCCGATGGCGGCCTGACCGTAGGCGCCCGCCAGAATGCCGATCAGGGTGATGCCGACCTGGACCGCCGACAGGAAATGCGTGGGCTCCTCCGCCAGCTTCAGGGCCGCACGAGCCCCCCGGTCTCCCCGCTCGGCCCGGCTCTGGAGCTTGGACTTGCGCGAAGAGACGACCGCCAGTTCGGTCATGGCGAATACGCCGTTGAGCACCACAAGGAGCAGAACGACGACGATGGCGATGGCTAACATCTAGGGGGGAAGAACCGGCGCGGCGCGACAAACGGCGTCCGCGGGGACGATGATAGGGGCGTTTCGCCCGAACCGCCACGGATTTCCGGAAGGCTCAGCCCTGCGGGCCCGTTGCGACCGTCCCGTGGACGCCCTGCCCGGCGGCGTGATCGACCGGCGCGGCCGCGCAGGCGCACATCCCGATCAGGGTGCCGATGAACAGGCCGATGTGGATCGCGCGACGCATGTGGTTACCGGAACCTTAACAACCTTCGCCGCACAAGGGCGCTGGATTCGGGTTCCCGGCAAGGCCGCGCCCCCGCCGGTTGCGGGCTTAACCACGCCACGCGTCCTCACAGGCGAGTCACGGCGTCGCGCAAAAGAAAACGGCCCCCGGATCGCTCCGGGGGCCGCTCGCTTCAGTTCAGATCGTCAGACCGTCGATTACTCGATGATCTTGGCGACGACGCCGGCGCCGACGGTGCGGCCGCCTTCACGGATGGCGAAGCGCAGGCCTTGGTCCATGGCGATCGGGGTGATCAGCTCGACGTTCAGCTCGGCGTTGTCGCCCGGCATGATCATTTCCACGCCTTCCTTCAGGTGCACGATGCCGGTCACGTCGGTCGTGCGGAAGTAGAACTGCGGACGGTAGTTGGTGAAGAACGGCGTGTGACGGCCGCCCTCTTCCTTGGTCAGGATGTAGGCCTCGGCCAGGAACTTGGTGTGCGGGGTGATCGAACCCGGCTTGCACAGCACCTGACCGCGCTCGACGTCTTCACGCTTGGTGCCGCGCAGCAGCACGCCGACGTTGTCGCCCGCTTGACCTTGATCCAGCAGCTTGCGGAACATTTCCACGCCCGTGCAGGTCGTCTTCTGGACCGGACGGATGCCGACGATCTCGACTTCCTCACCGACCTTGACGATGCCCTTCTCGACGCGGCCCGTGACCACGGTGCCGCGGCCCGAGATCGAGAACACGTCTTCGACCGGCATCAGGAACGGCAGGTCGACCGGACGCTCCGGTTGCGGGATGTAGCTGTCGACCGTTTCCATCAGCGCCAGGACCTGGTTCTCGCCGATTTCCGGGTTCACGCCGTCGGTCGCGGCCTTGGCCGAGCCCATGGTGATCGGAATGTCGTCGCCCGGGAACTGGTACGACGAGAGCAGCTCGCGCACTTCCATCTCGACCAGCTCGAGCAGTTCCTTGTCGTCGACCAGGTCGACCTTGTTCATGAACACGACCAGGGCCGGCACGCCGACCTGACGGGCCAGCAGGATGTGCTCGCGGGTCTGCGGCATCGGGCCGTCGGCGGCCGAAACCACCAGGATCGCGCCGTCCATCTGGGCGGCGCCGGTGATCATGTTCTTCACATAGTCGGCGTGGCCCGGGCAGTCGACGTGGGCGTAGTGACGGTTGGCCGTCTCATATTCCACGTGCGCCGTGTTGATCGTGATGCCGCGCGCTTTTTCTTCCGGCGCCGCGTCGATGTCGGCGTAGTTCATCGCCTTGGCGCCGCCGGCCTTGGCCAGCGTCATCGTGATCGCCGCCGTCAGCGTCGTCTTGCCGTGGTCAACGTGACCAATCGTGCCGATGTTGCAGTGCGGCTTGGTGCGTTCGAACTTTTCCTTGGCCATTCTCTTCTCTCCGTCCCCTGAACAGGGGGCTTTGTCCTAGTTTTCAGGGGTCCGGCGGACCCTTGCGGATCCGCCGGGATTGGTTGGGGTTTAGGCGCTGTACTTCTTGATGACTTCGTCGGCGACGTGTTGCGGCACCGGCTCATAGTGGTCGTACTGCATGGTGAAGGCCGCGCGGCCCTGCGACATGCCGCGAAGCGTGTTCACATAGCCGAACATGTTGGCCAGCGGCACGAAGGCGTTCACGACGGTGGCGTTGCCGCGCATGTCCTGACCCTGGATCATGCCGCGACGGCCGTTCAGGTCGCCGATGACCGAACCGAGGTAGTCCTCGGGGGTCACGACCTCGACCGCCATGATCGGCTCGAGCAGCTTCGGCGCGCCCTTTTCCTTCAGTTCGCGGAACGCGGCGCGGGCCGCGATCTCGAACGCCAGGACCGAGGAGTCGACGTCGTGGAACTTGCCGTCCGTCAGGGTCGCCTTGAAGTCGATCAGCGGGAAGCCGGCCAGCAGGCCGCCGTCCTTGATGGACTCCAGGCCCTTCTCGACGCCCGGGATATATTCCTTGGGCACCGCGCCGCCGACGATGGCGGATTCGAACACGAAGCCCGAACCCGGTTCGCCCGGCTCGAAGGTGATCATGACGCGGGCGAACTGGCCCGTACCGCCGGTCTGCTTCTTGTGCGTGTAGTCGATGTCGACCTTGCGGCCCAGCGATTCACGGTAGGCGACCTGCGGGGCGCCGATCGTCGCGTCGACCTTGTAGGTGCGGCGCAGGATGTCGATCTTGATGTCCAGGTGAAGCTCGCCCATCCCCTTCAGGATGGTCTGGCCCGACTCGTGGTCGGTCGAGACGGTGAACGAGGGATCTTCCGAGGCCAGCTTGGCCAGGGCGATGCCCAGCTTCTCCTGGTCGGCCTTGGTCTTGGGCTCGACCGAGATCTCGATGACCGGCGCCGGGAATTCCATCTTCTCGAGGATGACGGGCGACTTGATCGGGTCGCACAGGGTGTCCCCGGTGCGGGTGTCCTTCAGGCCGGCCAGGGCGACGATGTCGCCGGCGTAGGCTTCCTTGATGTCCTCGCGGTTGTTCGAGTGCATCTGCAGCATGCGGCCGACGCGTTCCTTGCGGTCACGGCTGGAGTTCAGCAGCGACATGCCGGTTTCCATCTTGCCCGAGTACAGGCGGCAGAAGGTCAGCGAGCCGACGAAGGGGTCGTCCATGATCTTGAACGCCAGAACCGACAGGGGCTCTTCGTCCGAGGCGTGACGCACGACCGGCTCTTCGGTGCGGAAGTCGATGCCCGGGGTCGGCGGGATGTCCAGCGGCGACGGCAGGTAGTCGACGACGGCGTCCAGCAGCGTTTGCACGCCCTTGTTCTTGAACGCCGAGCCGCACAGGATCGGATAGAAGGCGCCGGTCAGCACAGCCTTGCGGATGCACTTCTTCAGCGTCTCGACCGAGGGCTCCTGCCCGTCGAGGTAGGCTTCCATCGCCTCGTCGTCGAGCTCGACGGCGTTGTCGATCAGGTACTGACGGGCGGCCACGGCCTTGTCCATCAGGTCAGCCGGGATCTCGCCGACGGTGAAGTTGGCGCCCAGGGCGTCGTTGTCCCAGACGACCGAACGCATCTCGACGACGTCGACCAGGCCCGACAGCGAGCTTTCAGCGCCGATCGGGAATTGGATCGGCACGGCCTTGGCGCCCAGGCGGTCGCGGATCGACTGGACCGAGGCGTCGAAGTCGGCGCCGATCTTGTCCATCTTGTTGACGAAGACGATCCGCGGCACCGAGTACTTGTCGGCCTGACGCCAGACGGTTTCGGTCTGCGGCTCGACGCCGGCGTTGCCGTCCAGCACCGTCACAGCGCCGTCGAGGACGCGCAGCGAGCGCTCGACTTCAATGGTGAAGTCCACGTGCCCGGGGGTGTCGATGATGTTGAGGCGCTTTTCTTTCCAGTAAGCGGTCGTCGCGGCCGACGTGATCGTGATGCCGCGTTCCTGCTCCTGGTCCATCCAGTCCATGGTGGCGGCGCCGTCGTGGACTTCGCCGATCTTGTGGGACTTGCCGGTGTAATACAGGATCCGCTCGGTCGTCGTCGTCTTGCCGGCGTCGATGTGCGCCATGATGCCGAAGTTGCGGTAGTCTTCGATTTTATGCGTGCGGGGCATGGGAGCGTGCCTTGCGGTCAATGCGGCGCCGCTGCGGGCGCCTCGGGAATGTTCGGATAAGCGAGCGCGGGCGATTTAGCTCAAACCGCCCGCGCCGGATAGTCGGTAGATAGGAAGCCCCGGCCTTATCTTGAAGACCGGCGGCGTCCTGAAGGCGTTACCAGCGGTAGTGGCTGAAGGCGCGGTTGGCTTCGGCCATCTTGTGGGTGTCTTCGCGCTTCTTCACGGCGGTGCCGCGGTTGTTCGAAGCGTCCAGCAGCTCGGCGGCCAGCTTTTCCGTCATGGTGTTCTCACCACGCTTGCGCGCGGCGTTGACCAGCCAACGGATGGCCAGAGCCTTGCGGCGGTCCGGACGAACTTCGACCGGCACCTGGTAGGTGGCGCCGCCGACGCGACGCGAGCGGACTTCGACGGCCGGGGCGACGTTTTCCAGCGCGGTGTGGAAGGTCGCGACGGGCTCCTGGTCCTTCTTCTTGTCGGCCAGGATGTCGAAGGCGCCGTACACGATGTTCTCGGCGACGGCCTTCTTACCTTCGTACATGACGTAGTTCATGAACTTGGTGACGGTCAGATCCTTGAACTTGGGATCCGGCAGAACTTCGCGCTTCTGTGCGCGGTGACGACGGGACATGGGCTTGGCCTTCTAAATCGGTATCGGACGGCCGGCCCGGACCCCGAAGGTCCCGGCCGGCGAATGGAATGAAGCGATCGCTTACTTCGGACGCTTGGCGCCGTAGTGCGAACGGCGCTGCTTGCGGTCCTTGACGCCTTGCGTGTCGAGCACGCCGCGCAGGATGTGGTAGCGAACGCCGGGAAGGTCCTTCACGCGGCCGCCGCGGATCAGCACAACCGAGTGCTCCTGCAGGTTGTGGCCTTCGCCCGGGATGTAGCACACGGCTTCGATGCCGGTGGTCAGACGGACCTTGGCGACCTTACGAAGCGCCGAGTTCGGCTTCTTCGGGGTCGTGGTGTAGACGCGGGTGCAGACGCCGCGGCGTTGCGGGCAACCCTTCAGGGCCGGGACCTTGTTACGGACCGGCTTGGGGGCGCGCGGCTTGCGGATCAGCTGGTTGATAGTCGGCATTCGAAACTCGTTCTCTTCGATCGATGGAAGCGTGTGCCTTTCGGCCGGAGCGCCTCGGTGAACCTTCTTTTGGACGACCGTCTCTCAACGAGGGGCCGCCCGGGTGTTGTCGATGATGCGCAACACGCGCAACACCGGGGTCAAACGCAAAAACCGGAACGCGCGCTTCGGGCGTTCCGGCGGGCACAGCCCGTCGCGTTCGATTGTCACGATCTGGATGGAGGTCCGGGGACATCCCTCGCGAAAGTGGGCGGCTTCTACGCGCGGGGAGGCTTCAGGTCAAGGGTTGGGGAGCCGCCGGCCAGGGTTGACACCCCCTGCCCCCGAGCCTAGGTCCGCCACGCCTCATTCCCGAGGCGCTGAACGAACCCGAACCCATGGACCCCTATCCTAGTCGCATCGGGGGCGCGGTCACCACCGCCGCCTCCTCGCGCAAGACATCGAAGGTCGCCGCCGACCTCGGTCGGACGGGCGTGATCCGGAGTCTCGGCTAGGGGCTCTGGCCTCCGCTCGTCCCGCCGGCGTCCGCGCCGGCCGCAAGGAGACGAGCGATGAACATCCGCCGCCAAACCACCCCCGCCGTCCGTGTCTGGACCCTGGACACGCGTCCTCGCACGCCCCTGGTGCGCCTGGTCGCCGACGCCCCGCGCGGTCGCGCGCCCCGGCTGATCGCCGCCTGGAGCCTGTCCGGCTCGGGCCGCCTGATCCGCGCCTGGACCCCGGCCGACGAACCGTCCGGGCGTCGGCCGGCCCGCGTGCGCGCTCCGGCCCTGGCCGCCCTGACCCGTCTCTTCCGCCGCGCCGCATAGGAAGGAACCGTCATGGCCACGCCCCGCAAAACCCCCGCCGCCTCCAGCCTGGAGCGCGAAGTCATCACCGCCGTGGTGGTTCTGTACCTGGTGCTCTCGGGCGCCATGCTGATCGTCCACTTCGCCCTGGGCGGAGACGACGAGACCCATCCGACGGTCACCTCCTCGACCTCCCCCAGCCACGCGGACGCCTCCGTCCGGCAGGAGGGCGCGCAATGACCGACCTGCTCACGACCCACGCCGCGAAGGTCTCGCCGACCAGCTGGCTCCGCCTGCGCCGGGGCGACGGCGCCGCCCTGGCCCACGCCGCGGCCGTGCACGGCTGCCGCTTCCCCGCCGCCGACGATGTCTTCGAGGAGGACGCCCGGTTCCTGTACCTGCCCGTCGCCAGCCTGGTGCGGGACGGTTCCGAGGTGCGCCAGCAGACCGTGATCTTCGCCCTGGGCGACGACATCCTGATCACCCTGGAGCCCGCCGACGGCTTCCCGGCCTTCGACCGCGCGCCCGCCATGCTGGCGCGGCGGCCCGACCTCGGCTCGGGCCGGGCGGCGGTGATGTATGTGCTGCTGCTGGCGCTCAACGCCAACACGGACCATGTGCTCGGCCTCGCCAGCGGGGCGCTCGAGGGCGTCAACGACCGGATTCGCATGATCGCGGATGGGGTCGATGAGACCGGCCAGAGCATCGATTCCAGCGACATCCACGACGCGATGGCCGACCTGAACGACAAGGAGGAGCTGATCTCGCGCATCCAGGAGAGCCAGCTCCTGCTGGAACGCGCCGCCCGCTATCTCCGCCTGGAGATCGGCGGCGAGACCCGGGACCTGCGCCAGTACGTCGAGACGCTGATCTCGGACATCGCCAGCGTGAAGGAGCACGCCGGCTTCGAGCACGACAAGGTCCGCTACCTGCAGAACTCGGTGATGACCTCGCTCAGCGTCAAACAGAACGAGATCGTCAAGGTGTTCACCATCATCACGGCGGTCTTCCTGCCGCCCACGCTGGTGGCGACCTTCTACGGCATGAATTTCGCCGTCATGCCGGAGCTGGCGTGGAAGCACGGCTTCAGCTTCACCATCGTCCTGACGCTGCTCGCGGCCCTCCTGCCGCTGATCTACATCAAGAAGAAGGGCTGGCTGCGCTAACGGCGCCGGCCCGGAGTTCCCAACATGAACAAGAACCTGATCGCGGCCGCTTCGGCGGCCGCGGCCTTCCTCGCGTGCGCGTCCAGCGCCCACGCGGGCGGGCCCTATATGGTCGATGACGCGGGAACCACCCCCGCCGGCCGCTGCCAGCTCGAAGCCTGGGTTTCGAGAGGACGGAGCGGCCCGGCCTGGGTCGCGGCCCCGGCCTGCGCCACGCGCGGAAACCGCTCGGTCGAACTGACACTGAGCCTGCGCGGCCAGGACGGCGAGACATGGCTGTCTCCGGCCGCCAAACGAACCTTCGGCGCGTTCGCGGACGGCCGCATCGTCGTCGCGGGCAGCCTCGCCGTGGAGGCGGACCTGAAGGGCGGGCCCGTCACGCTGGCGCTGAATCTCCCGGTCACCACACAGGTGTCCGACGACCTGCTGATCCACGTGAACCTGGGCTGGACCCAGATAGCCGACCAGGGACACGCGACCTGGGGAATCAACGCCGAGCACCGCCTGACGTCGCGGCTGGCGGCGATCACCGAGACCTTCGGCGACGACCGGGGCGGTCAGGGCTGGCAGGCCGGCGTTCGATACACGGTCGCGCCGGAACGCCTGGATCTGGATCTCACCGTCGGCGAGCCGGATATCGACCGGGGCGGTTCGCGTTGGACGCTGGCCCTGGCCGCCGCCTTCTGAGGTCGCCGGGAACGAGGACCCCCGCAGGGGCGGATTACCGCCCCAATAAGGCCACGCTCGCCCGCTCCCCTGAACGCTGGATCGGGAGGACGAATGGCGGCGCCGACGCGGACAAGGTCTTCCGACAGGAACCGCTGGCGCAAGCCGGTGCTGGTCGGCGCCTCCGTGGTCGCTCACGTCCTTGTTCTGGGCGCGCTGGCCGTGACGGTGCTGGACGAGCACACCCGTGAGCTTCCGCCCCAGCCGACCATTCTCTACGTCGAGATCGAGCCCCGCCCCCTCCTGGAGAACGAACGGCCGCGGCCGCGTCCGACGCCCGAGCCGCCGTCGGCCCAGCCGGTCGATCCGGTCACGCCGGTGGGGGCCCAGCGCTCGGTCCTCGGCTTCCGCCTGCCCTTCCAGCGCGACCGGGACGAGGACGAGGACCGCCCGTCGACGCCCGCGCCCCGCCTCGCCGCCCCCGTTCCCGGCGCGCCCGCGCCGCCGGCGGGCGCCGACGCCTGGCAGGTGCGGCCCGACACCCTGAGCGACCGGGTCGGGCGCGGCCTGCGCACGCGGGGGCCGGGCTGCGTCAGCCCTCAGCTATTGAGCCGCGAAGAGCGCGCCGTCTGCGAGGAGCGCTTCGGCGAACGGGCCGCCGCCGCGCCTCCGATCGAGGGCACCGGCAATCCCGAACGCGACGCCCAGTTCGCCCGCGAGGGCGCGCGGGCCCTGGCGCAGTACGAGGCCCGCCGCCGCCCTCTGGCCGGCGGGACCGGCGTGGTGGGCGTGCAGGACGGCCCCGGCTCCAACTTCGGCATGGGCGTGGCGGGCGCGCATCTGGATCCGTCGTTCCAGCCGGATTCGACCCAGAACATCCGCACCCGCCGCGACGGCCCCCGTCCGGGCGGCGGGTCTCTGACCCCCGGCTCATCTGCCCCAAGGGACTAGGATCGCCCCCGTTACGGCCCGGTCCGGGTTCCCAGCTCCAGATAGCCGCCCGGCAGGAACCGGACCGTCAGCGGGTCCCCCGCGTCGGCGATCGATTCGTCGCTGACGTCGCGGCCCGTCCCGTAGTTGATCTGGACGTCAGGCCGGAACGGAACCCCGACCAAGGCGACGATCCGACTGCCCGGAGCCAGCCGGATTCCGGCGACCGTTTCGCTTTCGAACGCCAGACTGCGAGGCTCGCCCGGCGTCAGAAGGCGGCGGACCCGCCGGTCGCCCACATAGCTGGCGCGGCTCATCCATGAGCTCAGTCTGAAATAGCCGCCGTCCGCGCGGTGTTCGAACAGGGTCACCTCCAGATCCACGTCGCGCTTGTTGGTGACGATCTCCAACCGCCCACGGAAAGCGCCCGCGATCTCCAGGCCCTGCGCAAACGGCTCGGTCTCAAACAGCAGGGCGCCCGTCGTGACCAGCCGGTCGGGCGGAACCTCGGCGTCCAGGCCGCTGCGGTCGGCCAGGTCCACTGTCAGATCGATCGCCGCGTCAGCGGCCGGGGCCGTCGGGGACAGGACGTACGCGCCGCCCGCCTCGGCCGCCGCGCCCAGGAACAGCCGCAGGCGATCCGGAGCCATCGCCTCCAGCGTCGGAACATGACGCCAGAGGTCGGCGCCCATGACTTGGAAATTCACCCGATCGCTCAGGGCTTCGGGCAGGGGCGCGCCCCGGAACACGTGGTCGAACCACTGCATCCGGATCTCCGTCAGATCGACCAGGGCGCTGCGGTCCAGATCATAGCCGTTGATCGACGCCAGGACCCCCGACTGCTGGGCGGTGTGGTGATAGGGACCGACGATCAGGCGGTGGTCCGCGCCGGGTCGATAGCGCAGATGCTCCCGGAAATAGTGCAGCGCCCCGACCATGCCGCCGTCGAAATAGCCGGTCTGGACGTAGACCGGGATGTCGATGTCGGCGAACTCCGCCCCCTGCGGGATCATCGCCTGCCAGAAGGCGTCGTAGTCCGGATGATCCAGCCACGAGGCGAAGATCGGATTGGCTCGCCCGTCGATCCTCGGCAGGTCGCGATAGGGCCGCCCGCTCAGGAACCATTCCCGGTTCAACCGCGCCCAACGCTCAGTGTCGCCGTAGGTGGTCTCGTCCAGCGCCGATCCGCTCGCCGCATACAGGGGCCAAGGGTACATGAAGCTCTGGAAGATCCCGCCCTGCATCGGCGTATCGATCCCGGGGGCGTTGGAGGCGTTGGTGGCGATGGCGCGCAACGCCTTGGGCCGATGCTTCAGGGCCGCCCACTGGGTGAAGGCGTTGTAGCTGCCGCTGAACATCCCGACCCGGCCGTCGCTCCAGTCCTTCGCGGCCAACCAATCGATCACGGCCGCCGCATCGGCGCCGTCGTGCAGATAGGGAACCGGGTCGCCGGTGCTCCGGCCCTTCCCGCGCGAATAGGCCACCGCGCCCGCATAGCCCCTGGACGCCATCTGGACGGCGTCCGCGAAGCTCCAGTCGTCGCGATTGTAGATGGTGAAGCTCATCAGGGTCGTCAGCCGCTCCGCAGGCGCCGTCCGGAGCCGCACCAGCAGGACCGCGATCTCGACCCCGTCGGCGGTCGGAACCAGAAGCGTGTCATCGACGATGAAGCGGCGTTCGGCGTCGGCGCGGATCAGCGCTTCGGACGCCGGGATCAGATAGCTCCAGGCCTCCAGGGACGCCCGGGCCGACACCGCGTCGGCGCCGGTCTCGCACTCCGTCAGGGCGACCCCCGCGCAGGCTGCGGCGGTCTGCGTCGCCCGCTCGCGCATCTGCTCAAGGTTCGCGCCGTAATACGGCAGCACCGCCGCCATCTCCCGGTCCGGCAGCACGGCGTACAGTTCCGCGAACGCCCGGCCGAGAGCCGCGTCTTTACCGGCCCCCTCCCCTTCATAGGCCCGCGCCCGGGCGTAGATGCGCAGCGGCGTCAGGGCCGCGGCGCTCCCGGGCTGCCGCGGGCGAAGCTGGTTGGCCAGCATCACCGCCATCGCCTCGGCCTCGGCATAGCGTCCGGCGGCCAGCAGCAGTCTCAAGCGCTGGCCCGTCGGCGCGCTGTCGGCGGAACGCTCAAGAATGCGACCGGCGGCGACGGCGAAGCGCGCGTCGGGTGTCGGCGCCTGGGCGAGAACACCCGAGGGCCAGACATACAGGGCCAACGTCAGCACCAGACCGGGCGACAGAAAACGGATCATCGGGGACACCTCCAGCTCCATGCCGGGATAGCGTCGCCGTGACGGAGCGGGGCGGAATGCGGTCGTTCGACATCCGGCGTCGGTGAACCGACGGCTGGTTTCGGCTAGAGGACGCGGTCGCGCACGCGCTTCGAACCCGCGCGGCTGGTCTGGATCAAATCCCCGTCCTCCATGTGCAGCAGCAGGCGTCCATTGCCCGCCGGCTCGGCCCGGGCGATGCGGTCCAGATTGACGATGTGCGACCGGTGAACCCGGGCGAAACGGTCGACGTCCAGGGCCGCCTCGAACTCCGCCAGGGTCATTCGCACCAGATGGCGGCCGCCGGTCGTCTTCACCTCCGCATAGTCGTCGGCGCCGGCGATGCTGACGATGCCCGCCACCTCGATCGGCCGCAGGTCGTCGCCGCTGCGGATGAAGTATCGCGACAGGCTGTTCGGTTCAGCCTCCGCCTGCCCCGCCTCGACCAGAACGGCGGGCGCCGCGACCGGCCGCGCGTCCAGATGGGTCAGGGCGGCGATCAGGCCATAGGTCGTCAGGTTCTGCAGCGACTGCCAGGCCATCGCCCGGGGATCGAAGGGACGCACGTCGAACTCGGTCGCCGACACGCCGTTGACCAGACCCAGAAGGACCAGCAGCAGCCAGTAGGCCAGCAGGACGAACGCCGCGGCCAGGACCGCGTGCCCCACCGCGGTCCTCACGGGCGACCGGCCCAGCAGATGGCGGATGATCAGCTCGCGCGCCGCCAGTCCCAGCAGGACCACGGGGACGGCGTTGGCGATCGCCCCCGCCAGCGCCTCTGGAACCCCGCCGACGCCGACGACCAGGAACACCGTCGTATAGGCGGCCACGACCAGACAGACCCCCGCCGCCGCCCAGCGAAGGGACAATGGTCGAACGGACTCTCGCGGCGGGGCGGTCTCGCGGCTCATCCGAGGCTTATGTTATCCGCGCGGCCCCGCGCGCAATAGCGACGGTCGGCCAATTGAAAAGGGGCGGCTCCGTCGCCGGAACCGCCCCCGTTTCAGTCTTTCAGGTCCGTGACCCGGATCAGCCTTCCGACTGTTCCAGCTCCAGGGCCAGGTCGGCCGGCAGCGGCTCGACCGAGTCCTCGCGGGCCTGGGTCAGTTCAGCGTCACGCTCGTTGGCGATCTTCTGCAGGGCCCGCAGGTAGGCGCCCGTACCGGCCGGGATCAGGCGGCCGACGATGACGTTTTCCTTCAGGCCTTCCAGGGTGTCGCGCTTGCCGTTGACCGAAGCGTCGGTCAGCACGCGCGTCGTTTCCTGGAACGAGGCCGCCGAGATGAAGCTGCGGGTCTGCAGCGACGCCTTGGTGATGCCCAGCAGGACCGGCTGCGTGGTGGCCAGACGGCCGCCGCGCTTCTCGACCTTCTGGTTCTCCAGAACGGCTTCGGCCACTTCGACGGTGTCGCCGCGGATCAGGGTGGTTTCACCCGAATCCAGCACTTCCACCTTCTGCAGCATCTGACGGACGATGACCTCGATGTGCTTGTCGTTGATCGGCACGCCCTGCAGTCGGTAGACCTCCTGCACTTCGTTCACCAGATACTCGGCCAGCGCCTCGACGCCCTGGATGCGCAGCAGATCGTGCGGATCCGGGTTGCCGTCGATGATGTAGTCGCCCTTCTGGATCAGATCGCCGTCGTGGACGGAGATGTGCTTGCCCTTCGGGATCAGGAACTCGACCGCTTCGCCCTGGTTGCCGTCGGCATCCGGCTCCGGGGTGATCTTGATGCGGCGCTTGTTCTTGTAGTCGCGACCGAACTCAACGCGGCCATCCATCTCGGCGATGACGGCGCAGTCCTTCGGACGGCGGGCTTCGAACAGTTCGGCCACGCGCGGCAGACCGCCGGTGATGTCGCGGGTCTTGGCGCCTTCGGTCGGGACGCGGGCGATGATCTCGCCCGGCTTGACCTCGTCACCATTGTTCACGGACAGAACCGCGCCCACCGGCAGCAGGTAACGGGCGTCGGAGCCCGAGGCCAGCTTGGCGTAGGCGTCGCCGTTGGTCACGCCCATGGCCGGACGCAGGTCCGAACCGCGGGGCGAGGCGCGCCAGTCGCTGACGACGCGCTGGGCGATGCCCGTCGCTTCGTCGGTCTCTTCCTTGACGGAGAGGCCTTCGACCAGGTCCTCGAAGCGCACCGTACCGGCGACTTCCGTCAGGATCGGGGTGGTGTAGGGATCCCACTCCGCCAGACGTTGGCTCTTGGCGACATCGCCGCCTTCCTTGACGCGGATGCGGGCGCCGTACGGGACCTTGTGGGTCTCGCGGTCCTTGCCGTCGACCACGATGGTGATCGTGACGTTGCGGCTCATGGCCACCAGATCGCCGTGCGCGGCCTTGACGGTCGGGCCGTTGATCCGGGCGGCGCCGGGGTTGGTCGCCTCGTAGAACGAGGTTTCCGCCACCTGGGCCGTACCGCCGATGTGGAAGGTCCGCATCGTCAGCTGGGTGCCGGGCTCGCCGATCGACTGGGCGGCGATAACGCCGACCGCTTCGCCGATGTTGACGTTGGTGCCGCGCGCCAGGTCACGGCCGTAGCAGAAGGCGCAGATGCCGGCTTCGGCTTCGCAGGTCAGGGCCGAACGGACCTTGATCGACTGCACGCCGGCCTTGTCGATGACCTCGACTTCTTCTTCCTGCAGGTAGGTGTCCGCCGGGAACAGGACGGTGTCGCCGCCCGGCTCCTTGATGTCCTCGGCCGCGTAACGGCCCAGGACGCGTTGACCCAGCGAGACCAGCACGTCGCCGCCTTCGACCACGGCGCGCAGGGTGATGCCCC
Source organism: Brevundimonas sp. GW821-FHT12C05 (assembly GCF_058807475.1). Lineage (NCBI taxonomy): Bacteria > Pseudomonadati > Pseudomonadota > Alphaproteobacteria > Caulobacterales > Caulobacteraceae > Brevundimonas > Brevundimonas sp. GW821-FHT12C05. Next base: position 647,029 of record NZ_JBXAQS010000001.1, on the reverse strand, counting down.
GCGTCGAGCCGCAATCGTCCTCGGTGACGATCGAGTCCTGCGCCACGTCGACCAGACGGCGCGTCAGATAGCCGGAGTTGGCGGTCTTCAGCGCGGTGTCGGCCAGACCCTTACGGGCGCCGTGGGTGGAGTTGAAGTATTCAAGGACGGTCAGGCCTTCCTTGAAGTTCGAGATAATCGGGGTCTCGATGATCTCGCCCGACGGCTTGGCCATCAGGCCGCGCATGCCGCCCAGCTGCTTCATCTGCGCCTGCGAACCACGGGCGCCGGAGTTGGCCATCATGAACACCGAGTTGATGTCGGGGTTCTGACCCTTGATCAGCACGCGAGGCTGGGCGATCTCGCCCATCATCGCGTCGGCGATCTTGTCCGTGGCCTTGGCCCAGGCGTCGACGACCTTGTTGTACTTCTCGCCCTTGGTGATGAGGCCGTCAGCGTATTGCTGCTCGTACTCTTCCACCTGGGTGCGGGTGTCGGCGACCAGACCGGCCTTGGCGGCCGGAATGACGATGTCGTCCTTGCCGAACGAAATGCCGGCCTTGGCCGCTTCGCGGAAGCCCAGCTGCATCATCTGGTCGGCGAAGATGACCGTCGCCTTCTGACCACAGTGACGGTAGACCTGATCGATCAGGTTGCCGATTTCCTTCTTGGTCAGGTTCTTCTCAAGCAGACGGTAGCCGATGTTGGCGTTGTGCGGCAGCAGCGCGCCCAGCTTCATCCGGCCCGGGGTCGTGTCGATGACCTTGGTCACGACTTCGCCGGCGGCGTTCATCTCGGTCCAGCGGGCTTTGATCTTGGTGTGCAGCGTCACGACCTTGGCGTCGAGCGCGGCGTCGATCTCACCCATGTTGGCGAACAGCTTGCCTTCGCCGACTTCGCCTTCCTTGACCAGCGACAGGTAGTACAGGCCCAGGACGATGTCCTGCGACGGCACGATGATCGGCTTGCCGTTGGCGGGCGACAGGATGTTGTTCGTCGACATCATCAGGACGCGCGCTTCCAGCTGGGCCTCGAGGCTCAGCGGGACGTGCACGGCCATCTGGTCACCGTCGAAGTCGGCGTTGAACGCGGTACACACCAGCGGGTGCAGGCGGATGGCCTTGCCCTCGATCAGCTTGGGCTCAAACGCCTGGATGCCCAGACGGTGAAGCGTCGGCGCGCGGTTCAGCAGGACCGGGTGCTCACGGATGACCTCGTCCAGGATATCCCAGACCTGCGGCTGCTCGCGCTCGACCATGCGCTTGGACTGCTTGACGGTGCCCGACAGGCCCTTGGCGTCCAGGCGCGCGTAGATGAACGGCTTGAACAGCTCCAGCGCCATCTTCTTGGGCAGGCCGCACTCGTGCAGCTTCAGCTCGGGACCCACGGTGATGACCGAACGGCCCGAGTAGTCGACGCGCTTGCCCAGAAGGTTCTGGCGGAAGCGGCCCTGCTTGCCCTTCAGCATGTCGGCCAGCGACTTCAGCGGACGCTTGTTGGCGCCCGTGATCACGCGGCCGCGGCGGCCGTTGTCGAACAGGGCGTCGACGGATTCCTGCAGCATCCGCTTTTCGTTGCGGATGATGATGTCCGGCGCGCGCAGCTCGATCAGGCGCTTCAGGCGGTTGTTCCGGTTGATGACCCGGCGATACAGGTCGTTCAGGTCGGAGGTCGCGAAGCGGCCGCCGTCCAGCGGCACCAGCGGACGCAGTTCCGGCGGGATGACCGGCACGACCGTCAGGATCATCCACTCAGGCTTGTTGCCGCTCTCGAGGAAGGCCTCGATCAGCTTCAGGCGCTTGGAGGCCTTCTTGGCCTTCATTTCCGAGGGGCTGTCGGCCAGTTCGCCGCGGTGCTTCTCGGCTTCCTGGTGCAGGTCGATGCCCATCAGCAGGTTGCGCACGGCCTCGGCGCCGATCTCGGCGGTGAAGCCGTCATCGCCGAACTCTTCCTGGTAGCGGTAGAACTCGTCTTCCGTCAGCAGTTGGTTCTGCTTCAGCGGGGTCAGGCCCGGCTCGGTGACGATGTAGTTCTCGAAGTACAGGACGCGTTCCACGTCCTTCAGCGCCATGTCCAGCATCAGCGAGATGCGCGACGGCAGCGACTTCAGGAACCAGATGTGGGCGACCGGCGAGGCCAGTTCGATGTGGCCCATGCGCTCGCGGCGGACGCGGGCCAGGGTGACTTCAACACCGCACTTCTCGCAGATGATGCCCTTGTACTTCATGCGCTTGTACTTGCCGCACAGGCATTCGTAGTCCTTGGTCGGGCCAAAGATACGGGCGCAGAACAGGCCGTCACGCTCGGGCTTGAACGTGCGATAGTTGATGGTTTCCGGCTTCTTGATCTCGCCGAACGACCACGAGCGGATCTTCTCGGGCGAGGCCAGGGCGATCCGGATCTGGTCGAAGGTCGGGGTGACCGGGACCGGGTTGAAGATGTTCAGGACTTCCTGGTTCATCTTTATTCCTTCTGCGGCAGAGCCGCCTAAATTCATTCAGGTGGAGAGAGCGAGAGACCGTCCCTCCCCGCTTGCGCGGAGAGGGATCATTCGGTCGGTCAGCTGTTCTCCAGCTCCACGTTCAGGCCCAGCGAGCGCATTTCCTTCACGAGCACGTTGAACGACTCGGGGATGCCCGCCTCGAAGCTGTCGTCGCCGCGGACGATCGCCTCGTAGACCTTGGTCCGGCCGGCCACGTCGTCGGACTTCACCGTCAGCATTTCCTGCAGGGTGTAGGCCGCGCCGTAGGCTTCCAGCGCCCACACTTCCATTTCGCCGAAGCGCTGGCCGCCGAACTGCGCCTTGCCGCCCAGCGGTTGCTGGGTGACGAGCGAGTAAGGGCCGATGGAGCGGGCGTGGATCTTGTCGTCGACCAGGTGGTGCAGCTTCAGCATGTAGATGTAGCCGACCGTGACCGGACGCTTGAACTGCTCGCCGGTCTGACCGTCATAGACGATCGACTGGCCGGTGCGGTCCAGGCCCGCCTTCTCCAGCAGGTCCTCGATGTCCGAGATGTGCGCGCCGTCGAAGACCGGGGTCGCGAACGGAACGCCCTTGGACAGGTTGCGGGCCAGCTCGACCAGGTCGTCCTCGCCTTGCGGCAGGGGGGTGTCCGGTCCGTAGATGCTGCTCAGGTGGTCGATCAGCGCCTGCTTCTGGCCGCCCTGTTGCCAGGCTTCCAGAAGGCCCTGGATCTGCTTGCCGAGACCGGCGGCGGCCCAGCCCAGGTGGGTTTCGAAGATCTGGCCGATGTTCATGCGCGACGGCACGCCCAGCGGGTTCAGAACGACGTCCACCGAGGTGCCGTCTTCCAGGTGCGGCATGTCCTCGATCGGCAGGATCTTGGAGATGACGCCCTTGTTGCCGTGACGGCCGGCCATCTTGTCGCCGGGCTGAAGCTTGCGCTTCACGGCCACGAAGACCTTGACCATCTTCATCACGCCCGGGGGCAGTTCGTCGCCGCGTTGCAGCTTCTCGACCTTGTCCTCGAAGCGGCGGTCGAGGGCCTTACGGGCGTCCTCGAACTGCTTCTTCATGGCCTCCAGCTCGCCCATCGTCTTCTCGTCGTCGAGAGCGATCTGCCACCACAGGCCCTTGGACAGCTCACCGAGCTTGGCGTCCGTGATCTCGCCGCGGCCCAGGCCCTTCGGACCCGAGACGGCGGTCTTGCCCAGCAGCAGGGGCTGCAGGCGACCGTACACGTTGCGCTCAAGGATCTTGAGCTCGTCGTCGCGGTCCTTGCCCAGACGTTCGATCTCGGCGCGTTCGATCGCCATGGCGCGCTCGTCCTTGTCGACGCCGTGGCGGTTGAAGACGCGCACGTCGACGATCGTGCCGGCGACGCCGGGCGGCAGGCGCAGGCTGGTGTCGCGGACGTCCGAAGCCTTCTCGCCGAAGATGGCGCGCAGCAGCTTCTCTTCCGGAGTCATCGGGCTCTCGCCCTTCGGCGTCACCTTGCCGACCAGGATGTCGCCCGGCTGGACTTCGGCGCCGATGGCCACGATGCCCGCTTCGTCGAGGTTGCGCAGGGCTTCCTCGCCGACGTTCGGGATGTCGCGGGTGATTTCTTCCGGACCCAGCTTGGTGTCGCGGGCCATCACCTCGAACTCGTCGATGTGGATCGACGTGAAGATGTCGTCGCGCACGATGCGCTCCGAGATCAGGATCGAGTCCTCGAAGTTGTAGCCGTTCCACGGCATGAAGGCGACGAGCGCGTTCCGGCCCAGGGCCAGTTCGCCCAGGTCCGTCGACGGGCCGTCGGCGATCACGTCGCCGGTCTTCACTTCATCGCCCACGCGCACGATCGGGCGCTGGTTGATGCAGGTCGACTGGTTGGAACGCTGGAACTTGGACAGGCGGTAGATGTCGACGCCCGAACGACCGGCTTCCAGGTCGCCGGTGGCGCGCACGACGATGCGGGTGCCGTCGATCTGCTCGACGACGCCGTCACGACGGGCGACCACGACGGCGCCGGAGTCCACGGCCACGACCGCTTCCATGCCGGTGCCGACCAGCGGCGCGTCCGACTGCACCAGCGGCACGGCCTGACGCTGCATGTTCGCACCCATCAGGGCGCGGTTGGCGTCGTCGTTTTCCAGGAACGGGATCAGGGCGGCGGCGACCGAAACGACCTGTTTCGGCGACACGTCCATCATGTCCACGTCGGCCTTGATCAGCAGCTGGGATTCACCGTTGATCCGGCCGGGGACCAGGTCCTCGACGATCTGGCCGTCCTTCAGCTCGATGTTGGCCTGGGCGATCGTGTATTTCGCCTCTTCCATGGCCGAGATGTAGACCACCTCGTCCTGAGCCTGGCCGTCCTTCACGCGGCGGTACGGGCTCTCGATGAAGCCGTACTTGTTCACGCGGGCGTGGGTGGCCAGCGAGTTGATCAGGCCGATGTTCGGGCCTTCCGGCGTTTCGATCGGGCAGATCCGGCCGTAGTGGGTCGGGTGCACGTCGCGGACTTCGAAGCCCGCGCGCTCACGCGTCAGACCGCCCGGGCCAAGCGCCGAAAGGCGGCGCTTGTGGGTGATCTCGGACAGCGGGTTCGTCTGGTCCATGAACTGCGACAGCTGCGACGAGCCGAAGAATTCACGCACCGCGGCCGCGGCCGGCTTGGCGTTGATCAGGTCGTGCGGCATGACCGTGTCGATATCGACCGAGCTCATGCGCTCCTTGATGGCGCGTTCCATGCGCAGCAGGCCGACGCGGTACTGGTTTTCCAGCAGCTCGCCCACCGAGCGGACGCGGCGGTTGCCCAGGTTGTCGATGTCGTCGATCTCGCCCTGGCCGTCCTTCAGGCCGACCAGGATCTGCAGGACCTTCAGCACGTCTTCCTTGCGCAGGACGCGGATCTCGTCCGAGACCTCCGGGCTTTCCAGGCGCATGTTCATCTTGACCCGGCCGACGGCCGACAGGTCGTAGCGCTCGCTGTCGAAGAACAGCGACTGGAACATGGCTTCGGCGGCCTCCGGGGTCGGCGGCTCGCCCGGGCGCATCACGCGATAGACGTCGAACAGCGCGTCCTCGCGGCCGGTGTTCTTGTCGATGCGCAGGGTGTTGCGCATGTAGGCGCCGACCGTGACGTGGTCGATGTCCAGCACGTCGATGGTGGTGAAGCCGTAGCTTTCCAGCAGTTCGATCGTGGCCTGGTCCAGCTCGTCGCCGGCCTCGGCGTAGATCTCGCCGGTCTCGTAGTTGACGGCGTCGGCGGCCAGATAGCGGGTCAGCAGGGCGTCGGCGGCCAGCGACAGCGAGGTCGTGGTCTCGCCCAGCTTCTTGGCCTGACGGGCGCTGATCTTGGTGCCGGCGGCGGCGATGACTTCACCGGTGTCGGCGTCGACCAGGTCGAACTCCGGCTTCACGCCGCGCCAGCGCTCGGCCTTGTAGGGCGTGACCCAGCCTTCGCCGCGCTTCTCGTAGGGCACGGTGTCGTAGAAGGTCTTGAGGATCTCCTCGCCGTCCATGCCCAGGGCCATCAGGAAGGTCGAGGCCGGCAGCTTCCGGCGGCGGTCGATGCGGACGTAGACGATGTCCTTGGCGTCGAACTCGAAGTCGAGCCACGAACCGCGGTACGGAATCACGCGGGCGGCGAACAGCAGCTTGCCCGAGCTGTGCGTCTTGCCCTTGTCGTGGTCGAAGAAGACGCCCGGCGAACGGTGCATCTGGGACACGATCACCCGCTCGGTCCCGTTGACGATGAAGGTGCCCTTGTCCGTCATGAGCGGGATGTCGCCCATGTAGACGTCCTGCTCCTTGATGTCCTTGACCGAGCGCGCGCCGGTCTCTTCGTCCATCTCGAACACGATCAGGCGCAGCTTCACCTTCAGCGGCGCGGCGTACGTCATGTCGCGCTGGATGCACTCCTCGACGTCGTACTTGGGCTCTTCGAACTCGTACGAGACGTATTCCAGGATGGCGCGTTCGTTGAAGTCCTTGATCGGGAAGACCGACTTGAAGACCGCCTCGATGCCTTCATCGGTGCGCAGGCCCGGACGGCCCTCGCGCTGAAGGAACTGCTCGTACGACGCGCGCTGAACCTCGATCAGGTTCGGCATCTGCACCGCTTCCGGAATACGACCGAAGGAGTGACGGATGCGCTTCTTGCCGGTGAACGAGGTGGCGGTGAGGAACTGACCGCTGACGGTGAGTTCCGCTTTGGACTTGGCCATTCTGTCTTCCCAATGCGGCCCGGGCAGGCCGCTTTAAATGCAGCAGCCACGGCTCGCCGGACGGCGACCCGTGACAATCGGTTTCGGCGTCCACCCTCGGGCCTCGCGGTCCCAGGACACCTGAATTGTATGGCTCCTATGGGGAGGAGCGCGCCTTCGCACCGGTCGGAGGGCGACAAACCGGGCCTCGGCGCTTTCGCGCGGGACTCTTTGAGAGAGATTGCGGAACCGGGTGATATACTCGCTTTGGCGGCGAAATAAAGGTCGCTGTGGAAAATCTTGGCGCCTCGGCGGAATTCGCCTTGCCCTTCCCGCAACACCTGCCGCAGCCGCACGATATGGGGTCTCTTCCCGTCACCGCCAACTCCCTGCTAGCGTCGCCGTATGACCCGTATCCTGACCCTCTCCGCCGCCACCCTGATCGGGGCCCTGTCGCTCGCCGCCTGCGCCTCCGCGCCCGAGGCCCCCGCCCCCGTGGCGCTGGGGACCGGCACCGCCGAGGGCTGGACCGCCGGCAACCTCGAATACCTGCGCGTCAACGGCGCCCGAAAGGGCTGGACCACCACCGAAAGCGGCCTCCAGTACCGCCGCGTCGGCGCCGCCCACCCGGAGGGCCGCCAGCCGGTCGCCGCCGATACGGTCAAGGTCCACTATCGCGGGACCTTCGTGGACGGCCGCCAGTTCGACAGCAGCTATGACCGCAACGAGCCCGCCGAGTTCCCGCTGGGCCGCGTCATCAAGGGCTGGACCGAGGGCGTCGCCCTGATGCGCGAGGGCGAGAAGTTCGAGTTCGTGATCCCCGCCTCCCTCGGCTACGGCGAGCGCTGGGTCGGCGGCGACGAGCTGCCGCCCAACTCGACCCTGCTGTTCACGGTCGAGCTGCTGGAAGTGAAGCCGGCGGCCTAATTCAGCGCCGCGCCCGGCCGCCACCCGCTGGCGGCCAGGAAGGCCTTCGCGTCCGTCATCCGCAGCATGTCGGCGACCGCCTGTCGCTTGTCGGCGGCGTTGCCGTGATACGCCTTGGCGATCCGGTAGCCGACCCAATAGCCAAGGTCGCCGGGCGCCTCCGGCGTGGAATTGTAGACCCAGGCCGACAGATCGGTCTTGTCCACGTCGGGCGCGAAGGCGGCCTCGATCTCGGCCTCGCGCCCGGCGACCAGGGCGTCCAGATAGGCGTAGGCCCCGTCGCCGGAGACCAGTTCGGTGACGAACTCGGCGATCCCCTCCACCAGGGAAACCTCCAGCACCGTCAGCCCCTCCTTCTCGGTCAGCGCGGCCGCCTGTTGGCTGTGCACATACTCATGCACCAGCACCCGCACGAAGCGGTCCTCCATGTCGGGATTGATGAAGTCGCTGGCGCACAGCGCTTCCAGTCCCACCTGGATGCCGGTCACGGGACTGCCGATCGCGATCGGCTTGCCGCGCCCGATGACGAAGGTCGCCGGCGGGAAGCGCGCTTCGGGATAAAGGTCGGCGAATCGCTCCATCGCCGAGGTCACCCGCGCGCGGACCTGCGGCAGCATGCGGGCGCAGTCCCGCGCCTCGACATAGATCTCGGGCCGCGAACCGATGGCGTCGGCGATCCGAGCGCCCGTCACATTGCGCACCCGGGCCAGGTTCCTGAGTCCGTCCGAGCCTTCGTCCAGATAGGCCTGCAACTGCTCCGCCGTGGGCCGCCCGTCCGCGTCGTCGTACAGGGCGTAAAACCGGTCCACATCGACAGTCTCGATGACCGGCCCCCGCGCTTCGGACGACGGCGCCGTCTCCTGCGCGGCGCTGAAGGTCGCCGCACCGGCCGTCGCCAGACAGGCCGCGACGCAGGTCAGGATGCGATGCAGGCGCATGGGGTTTCTCTCGGTCTCGTGGCTTTGAGCGCCTTGGCTATCACGCGACCTTGGCCGGACAAGTCCATTCCGCCCGAGGCGACGGATTCGGAACATGACGGCGATTTAATGCAGCGGCCGTCCCATCGGGTTGACCACTGTCCCGGCGCGCAGTGATCTGCGCCTCCCTGCCGCTCACGAGTGCCCTGTGATGATGCGTCCGTCCGTCCGCCTGCTCGCCTCCGCCTGCGCCGCGGCCCTGCTGCTGGGCTCCGCGCCCGCCCTGGCCCAGGTCGGCACGCCGGCCCTGCCGGTGGCTCTGGCGCCGATCCCCGCCCCGCGCGACGTCGCCTATCCGGGGGTCATCGGCATCGAGGTGGACGCCACCGACATCGACCGCCGCATCGTCTCCATCAAACAGACCGTGCCGGTGACCGGCCCCGGTCCGCTGATCCTGCTCTATCCGCAGTGGATCCCCGGCAACCACAGCCCGGCCGGCCCGGTCGACGACATCGCCGACCTCAGCATCACCGCCAACGGCCAGCCGCTGCGCTGGGTCCGCAACACGGTCAACACCAACGCCTTCCAGGTCCAGGTCCCGGCCGGCGCATCGGCGGTCGAGGTCACCTTCAAATGGCTGACGCCGATCGAGGGCAATCAGGGCCGGATCGTCATCACCGACGACATGCTCAACATCCAGTGGGAGAAGGCCCTGCTCTATCCGGCGGGCTACTATTCCCGCCAGATCAGCTTCCAGCCGACCCTGCGCCTGCCCGCGGGCTGGCAGTACGGCACCGCGCTGGACACCCGCTCGTTCCAGAACGGGGTCGCCGTCTTCGCCCCCATCACCCTGGATCATTTCGCCGACAGTCCGCTGTTCGCCGGCCGCTACTACCGCCAGATCGACCTGGACCCGAACGGCCGCTCGCCCGTGCGCCTGAACGTGGTCGCCGACACCGCCGAGCAGTTGGCCGCCACCGACGCCCACATCACCCAGCACCGCGAGCTGGTGCGGCAGGCCGACCGCCTGTTCGGCGCCCGGCACTATAATCACTATGACTTCCTGCTGGCCGTCACCGACCGGCTGGGCGGGATCGGGCTGGAGCACCAGCGCTCGTCCGAGAACAGCGTCGACACCAAATACTTCACTGATCCGACCGGGACACTGGCCGACCGCGACCTGTTGGGCCACGAATACACCCACAGCTGGAACGGCAAATGGCGTCGCCCCGCCGACCAGTTGACGCCGACCCTGAACGAGCCGCTGCAGAACTCCCTGCTGTGGGTCTATGAGGGCCAGACCCAGTACTGGGGCCTGATCCTGACCGCGCGGGCGGGCCTCATGACCAAGCAGCAGGCGCTGGACGTCTTCGCCAACACCGCCGCGACCTACGCCGACGGCAATCCGGGGCGCGAATGGCGCGCCATGCAGGACACCACCAACGATCCGATCATCGCCCAGCGCCGGCCCCAGCCCTGGCCGAGCCGCCAGCGCAGCGAGGACTACTATCGCGAAGGCGCGATGATCTGGCTGGACGCCGACACCCTGATCCGCGAACGGACCGAGGGCCGCAAGTCGCTGGACGACTTCGCCCACGCCTTCTTCGGCGTGCAGGACGGAAACTGGGATCCGGCGCCCTATACCTTCACCGACGTGACCTCGACCCTGAATGGGGTGCAGGCCAATGACTGGCCGACCTTCCTGCGGGACCGTCTGGACGCCGTCGGCCCGAACGCCCACGGACCGCTGGCCGGGATCGAGCGCGGCGGCTACCGGCTGGTCTGGCGCGAGACGCCCAATGACTATTCCAAGGCCCTGAACACCGAACTGGGCCGGGTCGATTTCCAGTACTCGCTGGGTCTGTCGCTGAACGCCGCCAACCGGGTCACCGGCGTCCGCTGGGGTTCGCCCGCCTTCGAGGCCGGTCTGACCTCGGGCTGGGAAGTCGTGGCGGTCAACGGCCGCGCCGCCAGCGCCGCCGCCATCGCCGCGGCCATCACCGCCTCCAAGAACAACAGCACGCCCATCCAGATGATGCTGAAGAAGGACGAGCGCTTCCGCACCATCGACTTCGACTACCACGGCGGCCTGCGCTACCCGCACCTGGAGCGGATCGACGGCGCCCCCGACCGGCTGGGCGACATTCTCGCCCCGCGCCGCCGCTAATTCCGAGGACCGACCGCATGCTGAAGCCCGCCGCCCTCGCCCTTCTGCTCGCCTCGACGGCTCTGCCCGCCCTGGCCCAGACGCCCGCCTCTCAGGCGCAGACGCCCCTGCCCGCGCCCACCAGTCTGCCGCACGCCCTGCCGCCGATCCCCGCGCCGCAGGACCGCGACTATCCGGGCGTCATCGGCATCCGCGTCGATCTGACGGACCTGGACCACAAGATCATCCGCACCCGCCAGACCATCCCGGTCGCGGCTGGGCATCTGGTGCTGCAGTATCCGAAATACATTCCCGGCAACCACGCCGACACCGGCCCGATCCAGCTGATTTCCGGCGTCACCGTCACCGGAAACGGACAGCGGATCGAGTGGGTGCGCGATACGGTCGATCCGCACGCCTTCCACCTGGACATCCCGACCGGCGTCTCGACCATCGAGGTCGCGTTCGAGTGGCTGACCCAGCCCGACAACGCCGTCTGGCGCGTGGTCATGACGCCCGAGATCGTCAACCTGCAGTGGGAGAAGGCCCTGCTCTATCCGGCGGGCTACGCCCAGAGCCGGATCACCTTCGCGCCTGCCGTGGTGCTGCCGACGGGCTGGGACTATGGCGTGGCCCTGGATGGCGGTCGCCGTCGAGGCGATGTCGTCGAATTTGATCCCATCTCGCTGGAGCATCTGGCCGACAGCCCGATGTTCGCGGGCAAGCACTATCGCCGCATCGACATCGATCCGGGCGGGCGCTCCCCGGTCCATCTGAACCTGGTCGGCGACACCGCCGCCTCGGTGAACATCACGCCCGAATGGACGGCGAAGTACGAGGCCCTGGTCGACCAGGCCGACCACCTGTTCGGCGCCCGCCACTTCGACCACTACGAATTCCTGTTCGCGATGACCGACAAGCTGGGCGGCATCGGGCTGGAGCATCACCGCTCGTCCGAGAACACGGGCGCGCCCAACTACTTCTCCAGCGCCAACCCCGCCTATGGCGCGCGGGGCCTGCTGCCGCACGAGTTCACCCACAGCTGGAACGGCAAATTCCGCCGCCCCGCCGACGAGTACGTGCCCAACCTCAACGTCCCGACCCAGAACAGCCTCATGTGGGTCTATGAGGGTCAGACCGAATACTGGGGCGATGTCCTGACCCCGCGCTCGGGCCTGGGCACGGTCGAGGAGGCGGTGATCAACCTGGCCGAGATCGCGGGCTTCTATGACCAGCAGCCGGGCCGCCAGTGGCGGGCGCTGCAGGACACCACCAACCACAACCTGTTGGGCTACCGCACGACCAATCCGTGGTCGTCGTGGATGCGCGGCACCGGCGACTATTATCGCGAAGCCTCGCTGATCTGGCTGGACGCCGACACCCTGATCCGCGCCGAGACCAACGACCGCAAGTCGCTGGACGACTTCGCCAAGGCCTTCTTCGGCGTCGAGGACGGCGTCTGGGAAGCGCGGCCCTATACGTTCGAGGACGTGGTCGCGACCCTGAACGCGGTGCATCCGCACGACTGGGCGACCTTCCTGCGCACCCGCCTGGACGCGGTTGGGCCCGACGCCAAGGCGCCGCTGGACGGTCTGGAGCGCGCGGGCTGGCGCCTGACCTGGGTCGACAACCTGACGCCGGTCGAGAAGCAGATGTTCGGCGGCTGGGCCAGCGACTTCCAGTATTCGCTCGGCTTCAACCTGGGGACCGGCAACCGCATCACCGGCGTGCGCTGGGGTTCGCTCGCCTTCACCGAGGGGCTCGGCGCGGGCTGGGACCTGGTGGCCGTCGGTGACCGCACGGCCTCGCCCGCGGCCCTGCGCGCCGCCGTCACCGCGGCGAAGACGAGCGCCGACCCGATCCGGCTGGTGGTCAAGCGCGGCGACGAGTTCCGCACCCTGTCCTTCGACTACCACGGCGGCCTGCGCTATCCGCGTCTGGTCCGCATCCCGGGGACCCGCGACCGGCTGGCCGACATCTTCGCTCCGCGCCGGCGCTGATCGCGGACGGCCGGATTACGGAAACATAATCAGGCGGCGCGCATCCACGCAGGGGGCGGGCCGCCTCTTCCTTCACCGGCGTGACCGTCACGCTTCAAGGGGTTTCCATGTCCAATCGTAAGCTTTCGCCTTCGCGCATCCGCGCCCGCCTGACGTTCGCCGCCCTGGCCGCGCTCATGGTCAGCGCCGGTCCTGTCCTGGCCCAGGACGTCGGCCGCATGGAGCAGATCATCAGCGCGTCCGCCGCCCGCGATGAATTCGCGGGGTCGGTTCTGGTGGCGCGCGGCGGCGAGGTCCTGCTGGACCGGGGCTACGGCATGGCCAATCGCGAATGGGCCATCCCCAATGCCGGAGACACCAAATTCCGCCTCGCCTCGGTCAGCAAGCAGTTCACCGCCGTCGCCGTCATGCTGCTCAGCGAACGTGGACAGCTGGATCTGGACGCGCCCCTGAAGACCTATGTGCCGGACGCCCCGGCGGCATGGGATCGGGTGACCGTCCGTCATCTGCTGACGCACACCTCCGGCATTCCCAACCTCACCGACTTCCCCGACTTCCAGGCCTCCAAGACCCAGGCGGCGACCCTGCCGCAGCTGATCGCGCGCTTCCGCGACCGCCCGCTCGACTTCCAGCCGGGCCAGGGCTGGAACTATTCCAACTCCGGCTACATCCTGCTGACCGCCGTCATCGAACGGGTCAGCGGCAAGCCCTACGCCGCCTTCGTGTCGGAGGCCCTGTTCCAGCCGCTGGGCATGACCGACAGCGGCTACGACAGCCACGCCGCCATCCTCCCCCGCCGCGCCTCGGGCTACACCCCGTCCGCCCAGGGCGTCGTCAACGCCGACTATGTCGACATGAGCGTCCCGCAGGGCGCGGGCGGGCTGTACTCCACGACGCGCGACCTCCTGAAATGGGAACAGGGCCTGTTCGGCGGCCGCATCCTGAACGCGGCCTCTCTCGCCCAGCTGATCACGCCCGTGCGCAATGACTACGCCATGGGCCTGGAGGTGGCGCGCGCCGGCGAGGGCTCGATCGTCAGCCACAACGGCGGCATCGAGGGCTTCAACACCTGGATGGGCCACGACACCGCCGGCGGCATGACCGTCATCGTGCTGGGCAATCTGAACGGACCGGGGCCGGACAAGCTGGGCGCGGACCTGATGACGCTGGCGCGCGGCGGAAGCGTCTCCCTGCCCGGCGAACGCCAGGCCGTCGCCCTCGGGGCCGATGCGATGCAGGCCTATGTGGGCGTCTACGAACTGGCTCCGACCTTCGCCATCACCGTGTCGGTCGTGGACGGCAAGCTCATGGGCGTGGCGACCGGCCAGCCGCCCTTCGAACTGTTCGCGGAAGGCCCGGACGCCTTCTTCGTGCGCGTCGTCGACGCCCGGATCACCTTCACCCGCGACGCGGCGGGCGCGGTCTCCGGCCTGGTCCTGCACCAGAACGGCCGGGACATGCCCGCGCCGAGGAAGTAGCGGCCAACGCCATCAAGTCGCCGAAGGCGGTAGGGCAAAAACAAAACGGGCCGGGGATCGCTCCCCGGCCCGTTCAAGCTTTTCAAGCCACTGCCTCGAGAGGCAGCCGCCAGATCCCCGATCTTACTTGATCTGGACCTTGGCGCCGGCTTCCGTGAGCTTCTTGGCGACTTCGTCGGCGGCTTGCTTCGAGACGTTTTCGACGACGTTCTGCGGAGCGCCTTCGACCAGGTCCTTGGCTTCCTTCAGACCCAGGTCCGAACGCACGCCACGGACTTCCTTGATGACGTTGATCTTCTTGTCGCCGCCGTCGATCAGGACAACGGTGAACTCGGTTTGCTCTTCAGCAGCTTCAGCCGGAGCGGCGGCGCCGCCGCCGACAGCGGCCACGGCGACCGGAGCAGCGGCGCTGACGCCCCACTTTTCTTCCAGCAGCTTGGACAGTTCAGCGGCTTCGAGGACGGTCAGCTTGGACAGGTCTTCGACGATCTTGGTCAGGTCGGTCATAGTCAGTTTCCTTCGGAGGAATTGGGTTCAGAGAGTTTTTGCAGAGATGAAAGAGGCGGTTCCGCTTACGCGGCGTCCTTCGTGGCGTAGGCGTTGAAAACGCGAGCCAGTTGGCCGGCCGGGGCTTGCACGACGCCGGCGATACGGGTCGCAGGCGTGTTGAGCAGGCCGAGGAACGACGCACGGATCTGATCCAGCGACGGCAGTTTGGAGAGAACCTCCACGCCCTTCGCGTCCAGAACCTTGTCACCCATGAAGCCGCCCAGGACGACGAACTTGTCGTTGCCCTTGGCGAATTCGGCGGTGACCTTGGCGGCCGTCACCGCGTCGTCGGCATAGGCGATGCCCACGGGACCCTTGAACAGGCCGTGGTAGTCGCTGCCTTCAGCGGCTTCGAGCGCCTTCAGCGCCAGGCGGTTCTTGACCACCTTGAACGCGCCGCCTTCTTTACGAAGACGGCCACGCAGATCTTCCATATCCGCAACGGTCAGACCCAGGTTGTGGGTCACGACCACGGCGCCCGCGTCGGCGAAAACGCCCTTCAGCGTTTCGATCGACTCGGCTTTTTGTGCGCGGTCCATTGCGGTCTCCAGTCTTGTATTCGCCGCCGGGCTTATTCCCGACGACGGATTGGCCAAAGCGCCGCGCATCGCTGCGAGACGTTCAGGCCGGTCGTATTGTCCGAAGGAAGCTCAAACCCCGTACGCCCGGATACCGGGTGACGGCGGTCGTCTGCATCCCCATCTCCCCACGGCGCCAGAGGGCTCTCTGACAGTTACGGCATGGGTGACCCCCACGCCCCGAAGTTCTCGGACAGGACCGCCGCGTCCCGAAGGCAGCGACGGAGAAGGCGCGCTCTATACACGCAATCCCCGCAAACTCAAGCCCGGACGTCCCTGTACGGCGTCTGCACGGGAAATCCTCAAGACAGCGACGGGAATCCGGCGCAGGTTCGCTCTCATAAAGGGAGGGGACCCCCATGACCGACGCCGTCGAGGCCACCGGCCGCAACAATCTGGGCCATGCGGGTACGCCCGCGCTGGCCGGATTCCGGCTGGTCATCGGCCTGCTGCAGGGCGCGGCCCTGTGGTGGCTGTACCAGTCGGCCCAGGCGCTGACGATGCGAGGGTCGGCCGAAGCCTTGCTTGCGGCCCATGGCTCGCCTGCCGCCGAAGTGGCGCGCGCGAGTTGGCCCGCCACCGTCCCGGAACTGTTCGGGCCGCTGGCGCTGATCTTCTCCATGGTCCCGGTCCTGATGCTGGCCGGCGTGGGCCGCATGCGCTGGAGGACCCTGCTGCTGTGGGCGCTCGGCGCCACGGCCTTCCTCGCCTTGCTGGGCTGGCACAATGTGGTGTCCCAGGCGACCTCGCCGGGCTACGGCCCGCGCGAATATCCCCCCTTCCTGAACATGCCCATGCCGCTGTTCGCGGCGGCCGCCCTGTTCATCGGCCACCATCTGATCCTGGCCGCCGATATGGAGCGGAAGTGGATCGCGGCCTTCCCCACCTATTTCGACACGGCATGGAAGGCCGGGGTGCAACTGGCCCTGTCGATCGGCTTCACCGTCGCCTTCTGGATCCTGCTGCACCTCGGCGCGGCCCTGTTCAACGTGATCGGCCTCCGGTTCCTCGAGGACCTGCTGGGGCGGGACTGGTTCGCCATCCCGGTCACCACCCTGATGTTCGCCGTCGCGGTGCATCTGACGGACGTGCGCGACGGCCTGATCCGGGGCGTGCGCAGCGTGGCCCTGATGCTGCTGTCCTGGCTGCTGCTGCTCATGACGGTGCTGGCCGCGGGCTTCCTCGGCGCCCTGCCCTTCACCGGCCTGGACGGTCTGTGGGAGACCGGCAGCGCCACCGCCCTGGTCCTCGCGGCCGCCGCGGCCCTGATCATCCTCATCAACACCGCCTATCAGGACGGCCGCGCCGACAATCTGCCGCCGCTGATCCTGCGCTGGGCCGTGCGGGTGGCCGCCGTCCTGCTGACCCCGTTGGTCATCCTCGCCTTCTGGGGTCTGGCCCTGCGCATCGGCCAGTACGGCCTGACCCCGGAGCGGGTCATCGCCCTGGCCTGCGCCGTCGTCGGCGCCGCCTACGCCCTGGGCTACGGCTTCGCCGCCCTTCAGCCCTTCTGGCGCAAGGGCGCGGACTGGATGCAGCCCCTGGAACGGACAAACGTCATCACAGCCGTGCTGGAGATCGCGGTCATCCTGGCCCTGTTCAGCCCCATCGCCGACCCGGCCCGCCTCTCGGTCGCCGATCAGGTCGCCCGGCTGGAGCGCGGCGCGGTCAAGCCGGACCAGTTCGACTTCCGCTTCCTGCGTTTCGAAAGCGGCAAGGCGGGCGAGGCGGCGCTCGCCCGACTGACCCGATCGACCGACGCCGCCGTCGCGGACCGCGCGAAACGGTTCGCCGCCCTCAAGGATCGCTCGGAAGCCCAAGGCGAAAGCTCTCCCGTCCCTATCCAGGTGTTCGAGGCCGTCGGCGCCCCCCTGCCGCAAGACTTCACCGGCGAGGCCCTGTCGGGCTTTGACCAGCACATCTGTTTCAAGAACGGTGATTGCGTCGCTCGGGCCCTCGATCTGGACGGCGACGGCGTGATGGAGGTGCTGGTGGCGACGGACTTCGACACCAGCCTCTGGGCGCGTAACGCGGAAGGCCGCTGGACGCCCCAGGGCAGCTACCAGCACCTGAACTGCAGCGGCGGCCCCCGCCCCGATCCGCGCGAGTGGCTGCGTCGCGACGCGGTGCGGGTGGGCCAGCCGCGCTGGCCCGCGCTCGCCTTCGACGACGATCCGCCGACCGCGGCGAAACTGGACCGCGACGTGCAGTGCGGAAAGCCGGAGGCCACGCCCCCCCGTTAACCCCCCGCTCACCCTGCCCGACCACCCGATCTTCACCTTGTGAGGCCTAAAACGTCCCGGAATGAGCCAGCTCCACCATTGAGAGCCGGCCGGACGTGATGGAACAGGGGCCCGCATGGCGAAGACCGTACTTGTCGTCGACGACGATCCGACCCAGCGCCGTCTGGCGCAGGCGGTGCTCGAGCGCGAGGGTTACGTCGTCGTCCATGCCGAGAGCGGCGGCGAAGCCATCGACCGCCTGACCAAGGGCGGCGGCGCGGACGTGGTCCTGCTGGACATGGTCATGCCGGGCATGAGCGGCATGGAGGCCCTGGCCGAGATCCGCACCGCGGGCGTCAGCACCCCCGTCATCGTCCTGACCGCCAACGGCGGCGTCGACGCCGTGGTCAAGGCCATGCAGGCCGGGGCCCAGGACTTCTTCGTCAAGCCTGTGTCGGCCGAACGCCTGCTGGTCGGCGTCCGCAACGCCCTGCAACTGACCCAGCTGACGGCTGAGGTCGGTCGCCTGAAGAAGCATCACGGCGGCCGCACCTCTTTCGACGACCTGGTGGGTCAGAGCGCGCCCATGCGCATGGTCAAGTCGCTGGGGGCCCGCGCCGCCAAGTCCGGCATTCCGGTGCTCATCACCGGCGAAAGCGGCGTCGGCAAGGAAGTCATCGCCCGCGCCCTGCACGGCGCCTCGGACCGCTCCGGCAAGCCCTTCGTGGCCGTCAACTGCGGCGCCCTGCCCGTCAATCTCGTGGAATCGATCCTGTTCGGCCACGAGAAGGGCAGCTTCACCGGCGCCACCGACAAGCATCTGGGCAAGTTCGCCGAGGCCTCGGGCGGCACCCTGTTCCTGGACGAGATCGGCGAACTGCCGCTGGACATGCAGGTCAAGCTGCTGCGCGCCCTGCAGGAAGGCGAGATCGACCCCGTCGGCTCCAAGCGCTCGGTCAAGGTCGACGTCCGCATCGCCTCGGCCACCAATCGCGACCTGGCCGAACAGGTGCGCGAAGGCCGCTTCCGCGAGGACCTGTTCTACCGCCTGAACGTCTTTCCCATCGAGGCCCCGGCCCTGCGCGAGCGGCGCGAGGACATCCCGGCCCTGGTCGACCACTTCATCGCCCGCTTCAACATCGAGGAAGGCAAGCGGGTCGCCGGCCTGTCGGGCGAGACCCTGGCCCTGCTGACCGCCTTCGACTGGCCCGGCAACGTCCGCCAGCTGGAGAACGCCGTCTATCGCGCCATCGTCCTGGCCGACGCGCCCTTCCTGCAGCCGCACGACTTCCCGGCCATCTCCGGCCTCTCCTCCCCCCCCATGGGGGAGGTGGATCACCACGACAGCGGCGAGACGGAGGGGGCGTCTGCGGACGCTCAGTCCCACTTCTCCGACATCGACCTGCCACCCCTGCCCGACACTCCGATCCGCATCCTGGACGACCGCGGCCACCTGCGGACGCTGGAGGAGATCGAGCGCGACCTGATCCAGCACGCCATCGAGGTCTATGCTGGCCACATGTCCGAGATCGCCCGCCGCCTCGGCATCGGCCGCTCGACCCTCTATCGCAAGGTGCGGGAACAGGGCCTCGAAGGCGCGCTCAAGGACGCCGGCTAGGCCCCTTCGACCATCGCGATGATGGCCCGCGCGAGTGCGTCGCGGGCCTCGACCGGCGGCAGCCCGCCGGTCGCCGCGGCGCGGGACAGCCCCTCCGCCGCGCCCAGCATGCCCCACAGGCCTGAAGCCCGGATGTCCCCGGCTGCCGCAAACGGAGCCAGGGCGATCCGGCATTTCTCCATCCAGCCCGCCTCGTACTCGCGCTTGACCTTCTCCAGTTCGGACGAGGCGGCCAGCGCCGCGCTGACGCCCGGTATCTCGCTGCCCTGTTGCAGGACGCAGTCGATATAGGTTTCGGCGATCACCGCGGCCTTGGCCGTCAGGGTGGGTTCGCTTGCGTCCAGGGCGGCGTCCATCGACCGGTTCTGGCGCGCGTCATATTCCCGATAGAGCGCGATCAGCAGTCCGTTGCGGGTCTCGAAATGATCGTAGACCAGCGGCTTGGTGACCCCCGCCTGTTCCGCCAGCCGGCCCAGCGACAGGGCGTCGGCGCCCTCGTCGCGCACCAGCCGCCAGGCCACCTCCAGCAGCTGCCGCCGACGCGCGTCCCGCGCCAGCCGCGTCCGCGCGGGTGGTCCCCCGTCCGTTGACACCGGGCTTGAGCTCATCATATGTACCAATAGTAACTTACTTATAGTATATAGCTTGAAGCCGCCCGCTCAAGCCCTGGCAGGAGTTCAAGATGCACGCGCTCGTGGTCGTCGCCCATCCCGATCCCTCGTCGCTCACCCAGGGCCTCGCCGCGGCTCTGGGTGAGGCGGTCATGCGCTCGGGCCACACGTTCGAGATCGCCGATCTGGCGAAGGAAGGCTTCGACCCTCGGTTCACCCTCGCGGATCGCGCCGTCCACCATCGCACGGGTCCCGCGCCGGCCGACGTCGCCGCCGAACAGGCGCGCATCGAACGCGCCGACGCCCTGGTCCTGGTCTATCCCGTCTTCTGGTGGTCCATGCCGGCCCTGCTGAAGGGCTGGATCGATCGCGTCTTCTCGAACGGCTGGGCCTTCGAGGACGGGCCGGGCGGCGTCGGCCTGGTCAAGAAACTCCGCCATCTGCATGTCCATCTCGTCGCCGTCGCCGGCGCGGATCAGCCCGTCTACAGCCGGCACGGATACCTGGACGCCATGAAGACCCAGATCGACCACGGCGTGTTCGACTACTGCGGCGCCGTCGTCTCGACCTCGCGGCTCCTGTTCGATGCGGAGGTCGGGGATTCGCGCGCGCATCTGGAGACCGCTCGCGAGGTCGGTCGCACGCTGTTCGCGTCCGGTCCGCTCCGGGAATCGACCGAAGCGGCCTGAAGATTCGCCGCGTTCGCACCGGGCATAATGGCCACACCCGATGTGCGGTCTTGCAGTCTGACAGAAAGTTCACTGGCCCGGTCCGCCGGCCCCGTCAAAGACGGGAGGTCGCGTGCGCACGCGGGCCGCAGCCAATGGTTTCAACGCTGAAATGCGACGGAAACACGGGTACGGAACGTTTGCTGCTCAGTTCCATCTCCCCCCGAGGCCCCCCGAATGCTGCTTGTGACCACCGCGCTGACCGGCCTGATGTCCGGCGTGATCCAGACCGCGCCGATCCCGCCGCAACAGCCGCCGCAGCAGCCCCAGACCCCGGCCACCAGCACCTCGGCCCCGGCGGCCACAGCCGTCGACGACGACGCCTTCGACCTGGGCACCGTCTCGGTCGTCGGCGCGCGCCCGCGCGGCAGCGTCGACACCGACATCCCCGCCGACGTCACCCTTTCGGCCGAACAGATCCAGGCCTACGGCGCCTCGAACATCGCCGAACTGATGACCTATCTGGAGCCGCTGACCCGCAGCTCCAGCGGCCGCACCGACCTGCAGCCGGTGTTCCTGGTCAACGGCCGTCGCATCTCGGGCTTCCAGGAAATCCAGGGCATCCCGACCGAGGCCATCGAGCGCACGGAGATCCTGCCCGAACAGGTCGCCCTGCAGTTCGGCTATCGCGCCGAGCAGCGGGTGGTGAACTTCGTCCTCAAGGCCAATTTCAACTCCATCACCGGCGAGCTGACCGGCCGGGGCCCGACCCAGGGCGGCCGCACTACGACCGAGATCGAGGGCAATGTCCTGCGCATCAGCGGCTCGAACCGCTGGTCGATGGACGCCGAATACGAACGCTCCACCCCGCTGTTCGAATCCGAGCGGGACATCACCCGCCAGGCGGGCTCCACGCCCTATGACCTGATCGGCAACGTCACCAGCCCCGGCTATTCGCCCGGCTGTCTGACGGCCAACCCGGCCACCTGCGCCGTGATCGATCCGGCGCTGGGCGCGATCACGCCGGTTCCGGGTTCGACCACCACCCCGACCCTCGCGGACTTCATCGCCGCCGCCGGCGGCGGCGCGCGCACCGGCGACCTGGGCGCCTATCGCACCCTGCTGTCGGAAAGCGAACGCACCACCGTTCGCGGCACGATGAAGCGCGACCTCAACAGCACCACCCAGGCCACCGTCAGCGGCAGCATCGACGACAACTCCAGCCGCAGCTTCAACGGCCTGCCGGGCGTCAGCCTGAGCCTCCCGGACAGCAACAACTACTCGCCGTTCGCGGGCCCCGTGCAGGTCTTCCGCTATCTCGACGACGCGGCCTCCCTGCGCCGCGAGACGGATTCGCTGAACGCCAAGCTGGGCGTGGTCGTCGATGGCTTCCTCGGCGAGGACTGGCGCTGGACCCTGACCGGCAACTACGAGCGCACCGAAACCGACACCATCACCGGCCGGGGCTATGGCGCCGCGTGGTTCCAGAACCGCCTGAACGCCAACGACCCCACGGCCAATCCGTTCGCCGCGCTGACCCCGACCGATTTCACCCGCATACCCAACGACACCGCCAACTCGGTCTCGCAGCTGCTCAGCGCCGAGGTCGTGCTGAACGGCGACATCTATGACCTGCCCGCCGGCAGCATCTCCTCGACCTTCAAATTCGGCGCCGACACCCGTTCGCTGGATTCGACCAGCACCCGGGCGGACAACGCCGGCCTGCTGGTGACCACCGACCGCTCCCAGTCGCGCGACCGCGTCAACGGCCAGGGCACCTTCAACTTCCCGATCGCCAGCCGCCGTCAGGAGGTTCTCCCCTTCCTCGGCGACCTCTCGGTCAACGCCACCGTCGGCTATGAGGAGCTGTCCGACTTCGGCGGCCTGCCCAGCTACAACATCGGCGTGAACTGGTCGCCGATCGCGCCGCTGAGCTTCCTCGTCAGCTATGCCGACGAGCAGGGCGCGCCCAGCATCAGCCAGCTGAACGATCCGGCCGTCTCCACGCCCAACGTCCCGGTGTTCGACTTCGCCACCAACCGGACCGTGCTGGTCACCCAGACCACCGGCGGCAATCCGAACCTGGACGCCGACAACCGCAAGGTCATCCGCGTCGGCGGCACCTGGCGGCCGATGACCAGCCAGGACCTCTCGTTCCAGACGACCTGGACCGTGAGCCGGACCGACGACTATCTCGCCGCCTTCCCGACCATCACCCCGGACCTCGAGGCCGCCCTGCCGGGCCGCTTCACCCGCGTCAACGGCGTGCTGACGGCGATCGATTCCCGCCCGCTGAACTTCTCCAAATACGAGCGTCAGGACATCCGCACCGGCATCAACTATTCGCGCGCCTTCGGGACGCCGAACCCGGTCGCCGCGAACCAGTCGCCCCTGCCCGGCATGCCCGGCGGCATGCGTCCGCCCGGCGGCGGCGGCATGCAGATCCGCATGGAAGGCCCCGGCGGTGGCGGCGGCGGTGGTGGTGGCGGGATGCAGGTGCGCATGGGCGGCGGCGGCGGCGGTCGCGGCGGCCCGCCGATGCAGCCCGGCCAGGGCCGCTTCAACATCTCGCTGTACCACACCATCCGCCTGCAGGATGAGATCACCATCGCCGACGGCCTGCCGGTCATCGACTTGCTGGACGGCGGCGCCACCTCGTCCCGCGGCGGCAGCCCGCGCAACGAGCTGCAGCTGGTCACCGGCGTGTTCCGCAACGGCTTCGGCGGCTTCATGTTCGCCAACTGGCGCGAGGGCACCCGTGTCGACGGCGGCACGGGTCCGGACCTGAATTTCGCCGACCAGACCACGGTCAACCTGAACGTCTTCATGGATCTGAACCAGCGCGCCGGCTGGGTCGCGAAATACCCGATCCTGAAGGGGACGCGGATCCAGTTCGGCATCCAGAACCTGTTCGACACCCGCCCGGAGGCCTCCGTGGCGTCCGGTGACGTGCCGACCAACTACCAGCCCGACTACCTCGACCCGCAGGGCCGGGTGGTCAGCCTGACCCTGCGCAAGATCCTGTTCTAGTCCTCGGCCTTGGGGGGCGGAGCCTTCCGCCCCCATCGCCGCTTCGGTTCCTCGCCGTTGGCCTTGGCGGTGATTTCCTTGAGCTTGCGGCCCTGCATGGACGACAGGGCCTGCCCCGGCGCGCCCAGTTCGGGGTCGCCGAACGCGCGGCCGTGGGTCTTCACCCGCTCCGAGACCGAGTCCAGGAACTCGCCCTCCCATTCGGACAGCGAAACGCCCGCCTTCTCTGCCGAGCGGCGGGCGCGCTTCAATGCGTTGAGGGCCGCGCGCTGGGCGGCCTTTCGTTCGGCCTCGAACGGGCTGGCGGGCGGTTTCTTCGAACCGCCCTTGCCGCCGCCGAACCCTGTCCGCTTCAGGCTCAGATTTCGCCCAGGGCCGACAGGTACAGGTCGAGGATCGCTTCCTCTTCCTGACGCTTGGCCTTGTCCTGCTTGCGGATGCGGATGACCTTGCGCAGCACCTTGACGTCGTAGCCCTCGCCCTTGGCCTCGGCGAAGACCTCCTTCATGTCGGTCATGACGGCCTGCTTGTCCTCTTCGAGGCGCTCCAGGCGCTCGATGATGGAGCGCAGGCGGCCCTGGGCCGTGGCGGTCAGGACGTCGGGCGACGAATCGAAGGCGGCGTCATCGGCCATGGGGGGAACTCCGGAAGAAGGGAACTGGCCTCGCCTCGCCCAAGGGCGGCGGGGACGATGTTGGTCTGGACGCTAACCACGTCGTTTCGCCCGGCTCAACACCAGACGCGAAAAAGGCTGCGGACAAGATCCGCAGCCCTGTTCATACCCGACCGCGCCGCAAAGGCGCGGGCGCGCTCAGCCTTGCTTGGCTTTGAAGCGCGGGTCGGTCTTGTTGATCACATAGACCTTGCCCTTGCGGCGCACGACCTTGCAGTCGCGGTGGCGGGTCTTCAGCGACTTGAGCGAGCTACGGACCTTCATGGTCGTCGTCCTAGGCAAATCAAAACAGAAAAGCCGCGGGCGGACCTGCGGCGGAGCGGTGCGTATAGAGAGGACTCGCCGGATCGTCAACGGGGATATGGAGCACGGCGTCTCCTCCCCATTGCTCCGCAACGGGGAGGAGACGTCAAGGAGACGCCAATCCAGGGTGGGGCTTATTGTGAACTTCGCGCTCAAGCAGCGAGCCGCCGCGCGGCGAGCGATAGCGCCCTTCAAAGAAACCAGGGCGAAGCCCTGGAGGCCTGGCCTCCGAGTTGAACGGAGGGTCTGCGGAGTTGCACCTCCGCCGCGTAGCCCCTCCGCCACCAGGCCGTATCAGAGGACAGCGTTCTCCCTACCCCCGACACGCTCACCATTCCAAAAAGAAAGAGGGTTAATGACGCCGCCGGGCGAACCACACGGCAACGCTTTCGCCATCCGGGCGCTTTATGGCGAGAATGGCGACTCGCGCACTTGTTATGAGGCCGCCGCCCGAGGGGACACTAGACTCACCATCATGCGTATCAGCCTTCGCCTTCTCCTGCTCGGAACCGTCGCCGCCTGCGCCCCCATGCTGCCGGAACCGCCGACCGTCCTGCCGACGCCCGCGCCGGCTCCGGAACGGCCCTCCCCCGCCCCCGCCCAGCCCTCGACGCCCGCGCCGACGCCCGTCGTCGATCAGGCCGGGTTCGACGGCTGGAAGCAGGGCTTCCTCGCCCGCCACGGCGGCGTGCGCCGCGCCCAGTACGAGCGCGAACTGGCCGGCCTGACGCCCGATCCGTCCGTGATCCGCCTGGACCGCAACCAGCCCGAGTTCAGCCGCCCCGCCGGCGCCTATGTCCAGAACGCCGTCACCGCCACCCGCATCGCCCAGGCGCGCCAGCGCACCGACCGGGTGCCGTGGGCCGTGGTCCAGCGCTTCGGCGTCCCGTCCGAGATCCTCGTCGGCATCTGGGCCCAGGAGTCCGCCTTCGGTCAGGTGCAGGGCGACTATGACGTCATCCGTTCGCTGGCGACCCTGGCCTATGACGGCCGCCGCCGCGACTGGGCCGAGGGCCAGCTGAAGAACGCGCTCGACATCGTCGTCGACGGCAGGCGCGCCCGCGCGGGCCTCAAGGGCAGCTGGGCCGGAGCCATGGGCCAGACCCAGTTCATGCCGGACAACTACCTCAGCCTCGGCGTCGATCAGGATCAGGACGGCATCGTCGACATCTGGGGCGACGACGCCGACGCCCTGGCCTCGGCCGCCAACCTGCTGGCCCAGGGCGGCTGGAAGCGCGGCCAGACCTGGGGCTATGAGGTCACCCTGCCCGCCGGCTTCGACTATGCCGAGGCCGAGGGTCCGCGCCACAGCTGGCGGCAATGGGCGGCCAAGGGCGTCACCTTGTCCGGCGGCGGTCAGCCCAATGAGGCGGAGGCGCTGGAAGAGGCGGCCATCCTGCTGCCGCAGGGCGCGCGCGGCCCGGCCTTCCTGGCCCTGCCCAACCACTATGTCATCCGCCGCTACAACAACTCGGTCAGCTATGCCCTCGCCATCGGCCTCACCGCCGACGGCATCCAGGGCAAGCCGGGGCTGGTGAAGACCTGGCCGACCGACGCGCCCCTGTCGCGTGAGCAGCGGATCGGCGCCCAGCGGGCCCTGACGGCGCTGGGCTTCGACACCCAGGGCGTCGACGGCGTCGTCGGCGCCAACACCCGCGCCGCCCTGCGCCGCTGGCAGATCGCCAACAACCGCCTCGCCGACGGCTATCTGACCGCCGACCTAGCCGATGAGCTGATCCGCAGGGGCGGCTAGCCGCCGCGAATCTTTCGCGACTAATCCATTGATCGCGCTCGACAACACCTTGTCGATCCGCGTCCGCGCCGGACCGGGTTAAACTAGGGCCCCCGGCGCCTCGCCGCGGATATCGTATTTGACGTTCCGGCCGACTTTGAAACACGCCGCCCAGGCCGGAACCCAACACATGATCGTTGTTTACCCGCCCGGCCTTCGCTAGGCGTTTTCAAACGCTACGCAGGAGCCGCCATGTCCCGGTTTGAAGGCACGTCGAACTATATCGCGACCGACGACCTCAAGATCGCGGTCAACGCCGCCGTCGCCCTGGAGCGTCCCCTGCTGATCAAGGGCGAACCGGGCACCGGCAAGACCGTGCTGGCCTATGAGATGGCCCGCGCCCTGAACGCGCCTCTGATCACCTGGCACATCAAGTCCACGACCAAGGCCCACAACGGCCTGTACGAATACGACGCCGTCAGCCGCCTGCGGGACAGCCAGCTGGGCGAGGAACGCGTCCACGACGTCCGCAACTATCTGAAGAAGGGCAAGTTGTGGGAGGCCTTCACCTCCCCCGTCCGCCCCGTCCTGCTGATCGACGAGATCGACAAGGCCGACATCGAGTTCCCCAACGACCTGCTCCAGGAACTCGACCGGATGGAGTTCTACGTCCAGGAAATCGACGAGACGATCCGCGCCGAAATCCGCCCGGTCGTGGTCATCACCTCCAACAACGAGAAGGAGTTGCCGGACGCCTTCCTGCGCCGCTGCTTCTTCCACTACATCCGCTTCCCCGACGCCGAGACGATGAAGGACATCGTCGAGGTCCACTTCCCCGGCATCAAGGGCCGGCTGGTGTCCGAGGCGCTCAAGACCTTCTACGAGATCCGCGACACGCCGGGCCTGAAGAAGAAGCCGTCCACCTCCGAACTGCTGGACTGGCTCAAGCTGCTGCTGGTCGAGGACATCGACGCCGAGACCCTGCGCGAGAAGACGCCCAACAAGCTGATCCCGCCGCTGCACGGCGCCCTGCTGAAGAACGAGCAGGACGTGCACCTGTTCGAACGCCTGGCCTTCCTGAACCGCCGCGAGGGCGGTCGTCCCGGCGCCTGACGACAAGGGTGACGCGGCGCGCAAATAGAGGCAGTCTGATCGGCGATGGGTCCGGGGGGACACAATGATCAGCTCAAGGGATGCGAGGCCGCATCACGCCCTTGCGGGCGATCCGCCACACCGGCGGACAGGTTTCGTCACGCCGGTTACCGCGATTTCACTGGATTCAGCCCCCGCGACGCGCAGGATGTCAGTGACTTGAGGATCAGGATCATGCCGCTCCGCCCCTTCCTTCTACCCACCGTCTGCGCCCTTGCCGCGCTGACCGCCGCCTGCGACGGCGAGCGCTCGGTGCACATCTCGTCGACCACCACCCAGGACAATGACGCCAAGGGCGTACTGAAGGTCGTGGAGACCCTGCAATGCCCGCAGACGATGGGTTCGCTGACCCGCAAGGGGTCCGCGTCCAACGAGGGAACCGTCTGCACCTACGTCGGACCCAAGGGCGCTGAAGTGACGCTGCAACTGGTTGCGCTCGGCGACCGCACCCCGCCGCAGGTGCTCAAGACCTTCGAGGAACGCCTGTCGTCCGACATGCCCCAGGCCGTGGCCGGACTGCGGGCCGGCGCCCAGGCCGACGCCGCCCGCGCCCAGGCCGACGCGGCTCGGGGCCAGGCTGACGCCGCGCGCGCCCAGGCCGAGATCGCCCGCGCACAGGCCCGCTCCGACGCCGCCTCCGCCAACGTGAACGTGGATGGCGACGACGCCGACATCCGCCTGCCGGGCATGCACATCGAGACCAAGGGCGATCAGGCCTCCGTCCGCATCGGCGGCATCCACATCGACGCCAACGACGACTCGGGCACGGTCGATGTCAAAGGCGGCGACAACGGGGACAGCGTCAGCATCCGCGCCCAGGACGACAGCGCCGAGGTCCGCGCCATGGCCGCGGGCGACGCCACCCGCGCCAGCTGGATCCTGACCGACAACCGGCCCTCCGCCGCGGGCTGGCGTCTGGTCGGCTACGAAGCGCGCGGCCCCGTCGGCGGCCCGCTGGTCGTGGCCACCGTCCGGTCCCGCGATCGCAACCGCGGCCGGGTGTTCGAGGACGCCAAGGACTTGGTGGCGCTCAACGCCGGGGAATAGACCCCTGACCGAAATCCGGGGCGCCGATTTCGCTCCGGCCTTGATCACGCGGGCTCTATGGGTCACCACGTCCAGCCAATCGAACTGGATCACGCCTTGGCTTCCGCACCTCGACCTTCGTCCAAAGCGCCCCGCGCCTGGCAGCGCATGCTGTCGGGCCGCCGCCTCGACCTGCTGGACCCGTCGCCCTTCGACATCGAGATCGAGGACATCGCCCACGGCCTGGCCCGGGTGGCCCGCTGGAACGGCCAGACCATCGGCGAGCACGCCTTCTCGGTCGCCCAGCACTCCTGCGTCGTCGAGGAGATCGCCGCCCACATCAAGCCGGGGCTGGAGCCCAAATGGCGCCTGGCGGCCCTGCTGCATGACGCCTCCGAATATGTGATCGGCGACATGATCTCGCCCTTCAAGGCGGCCCTGGGCGTGAACTACAAGGCCTTCGAGGCCCGGCTGGAAAGCGCCATCCATGTCCGCTTCGGCCTGCCGCCCAAGAACCCGGTGGCGATCAAGACCCTGATCAAGAAGGCCGACCGCGCCTGCGCCTATTTCGAGGCGACCCAGTTGGCCGGCTTCAACAAGCCCGAGTCCCTGACCATCTTCGGCGCCCCGCCGGCCGGCTATGACCTGGTCATCGAGCCCCTGCCCGCCCCGGTGGCCCAGCAGCGCTATCTGGAGCGGTACCGGGTGCTGGCCGAGGCCGTGGGCCTGATCTCCGCCCCCGACGCCTGGCACACCGAATAGCCATGGCCGAACAGGGGGTTCGCATCGGCCTGTCGGCCGTGGTCATCGCGCTCAGGGACGGCAAGGCCTGCGTCCTGACCACGACCGGCGACGACGGTTCGGCCGCCCTGCCCTTCGGCCCCTTCGATCCAGCCCGCGACCGCACCTTCGAACTGGCCCTGCGCGCCTTCGTGACGGCGCAGACCGGATTTCGGCTCGGCTTCGTCGAGCAGCTCTACACCTTCGGCGATCTCGGCCGGGCCAGCCCCCGCGCCACCCCCGGTCCCGACCGCCATCGCGAGGTCTCGGTCGGCTATCTGGCCCTGACCGCCGACGCCGCCGACGCCCCGGCGGCCGAGGCCCACTGGACCCCCGTGCTGGACTTCTTCCCCTGGGAGGACCGCCGCGACGGCGCCGCCTCGTGCCAGGCGTCCCTGATTGAAGGCCTGCGTGACTGGGCCGCCGACGACAGCCGCCGCGCCGCCCGCATCGACGCCCTGTTCGCCGCCGCTCCCGGCCAGCGCTGGAACGAGGGCCGGGTGCTGGAACGCTATGAACTGCTCTACGAGGCCGGTCTGGTCGCCGAGGCGGCGCGTGACCTCGACAAGCCCGCGCCCGCCGTCGCGCCAGGCCGCCCCATGGTCTCGGACCACCGCCGGATTCTGGCCACCGGGCTGGGCCGCCTGCGCAGCAAGCTGAAATACCGTCCGGTGCTGTTCGATCTCATGCCCGAGACCTTCACCCTGTCCGGCCTGCAGGCCGCCGCCGAAGCCGTGGCGGGCCTGTCCCTGCACAAGCAGAACTTCCGCCGGGGCGTCGAGCGCACCGGTCTGGTCGAGGCCACCGGTCGCCTGTCGGCGGCCACGGGCGGCCGCCCGGCCGAGCTTTTCCGCGTCGCCGACGGCGACCAGTCCACCGGCGAGGCCCTCGGCCTTCCCCTTCCGGCCCTACGCTGACGATTTTCGTCATTTCCCTGCTTGCGGCGCAGGGGCTCCCCGATTAGAGAAGCCGCTCGCTCGACCAAAGCGTTTCGGCCCCGCGGAGAGGTGGCAGAGTGGTCGAATGTACCGCACTCGAAATGCGGCGTGCCTTTACGGGTACCGTGGGTTCGAATCCCACCCTCTCCGCCACCGGCCTTCTGCAGTGCAATCAATAAGCTGAAGGCCTTTCGGCCAAGGCCGATCGGTCAGGGACGGAATTCGATCCGCCAGCCGACGGCGGCCTCGCGTCCCACCGCCGTCTCGCAGGCCACGACCGAGTTGAACGCCCCGACCGGCGAGCGGTGAACGCGCGGATCCGGTTCAGCCATGGCGCAATCCAGACCCTTCGGCTCGAACCGCGCGACCTCGCCCTCACGGAAGTCGAAACCATCGCCGGCGGGCTCGGCTCCACGCGAGAACGACGGGAACTGGAGCGCGATCCGGGCCCCCTCCTCCCCGCCCGCCAACCGGATGACGTCCGAACGGGACACGGCGCCGGGGGCCAGCTCGACCCGCGTCTCGATCGCCGCGCGGGCGTCGCGTTCGGGCGCGGGTCCGCCCATGCGATCCATGAAGTCCTGGCGCCAGGTGACGACGGTGCGGTCGCCGTCGACCTCCACCTTCACGTCCCTGAACCAGGCCAGCGGCATCAGCACCGAACCGTCGGCCAGCGTCAGGCGCGGGGTCAGATAGGGATAGGTCTCGTCCGCCGCCCCCGCCAGCACGCCCGGTGAGAAGGGCGCCGGGAAATAGGGCGTGTTCATATGCTGGGTCGGGCCGCCGTTGATCAGCGGCAGGCCGATCACCCGGTCGCCGTCACGGTAGGTGACCAGCAGCCGGTCGAACGCGCCGCGTGCGAACCAGGTCGTCGTCGAACGAGGCAGCGTCTCGAGCCATGCTCCGAAGGCGGGCGATGGCTCGCGTTCCGACCAACCCAGCCGGTTCCAGATCGCGTTCGTATAGATCAGCTGATGGCCCAGGCTCAGGTTCTCGCCCAGGATCCGGTGCTTGCCGCGATAGGCGTCCGTCTTGCGCCCGTGGTCCCACAGATTGACCGAGCCGGTCCCGGGATCGAGCCAGAAGTCGGCATAGCGGGCCGCGACCCTGGCCGAGAAGGCGTAGGCCATGGCCTCTTCCTCATCCGTCAGCAGGTCCAGCGCGGCGGCGGCCGTCAGAACCTCCAGGAAGGCGGTCTCGCCGTAGACGCCGATGCTGCGGCCGTACTCGAACCCTTCTCCCCGCAGGTTCAACCGGGGCAGCAGGACATCGACCGAGCCACGCAGCCAGGCCCTGACCTCGGGGGGCGGCTCCACCCCGGTCTCGATGAACCGCTGGGCGATTTCGCCGATCAGCAGCACGCTGTAGCGGTCGAACCGCCCCTGCCCGTCCGTCTCGTCCGCGAAGCCATATTCGCCTGAGTAGGTCCGATAGTGCTCCAGCGTCCGGACCAGCAACGCCTCGCTGGCCTCGGCGCTCTCCCAGCCCAGCAGGAAGCGCAGCCGCGCGATGCTGAAGGCGACGCCGTAATAGTTGTTCGGCAGGTCGATCAGGGTCAGGTCGGGCTCGCGCACGAAGGCGCGCCAGTCCAGCCGCTCGCGGAGCCGCGCCAGGGTCGCCGGAGCCACCGCCTGCTCCAGCAGCCCGGCCTCCCGCAGCCGATGGAGCGCGGAGACATAATAATAGATCCCCCAGCTGTCGTTGGGGTCCTCAAGCGTGAGGTCCGCCAGCCGGCGGAAGCCGGCGAGGTACTCGCTGAATCGAGGGTCGTCGCGCGGCGTCTCGACGAGGACGTGGGCCATGGCGATGGCGATCTTGCCGGGCAGGAATTTGTCCTGGGCCTGGAACACCTCGACCCCGTCCAGGCGGTAGCTCCGCCCCTCGGCCAGCAGATCTTCCAGAAGCGCCTCGACCTGGGGAACGATGCGCGTCCGGACCGTCCGGTCCATCGGCGGGGCCTGTTCGTAGATCGGGCCGCGCGGGTCCGCGGCGGCCGGCGAGACCAGGGTCAGGACCACGCTTGCGGCCAGGCCGGCCAGGAGACGACGAGGCATGACGGTTCCCCCGAACGAAAACGGGAGCGGCGCGAGGCCGCTCCCGGAAAGTAGGCCGTCCACATTAAAGGAGGAGACGGTTGCAAGGAGGCTATTCCGGTAAGGCCGCACCGTCAACTGGCCTTACCAATTTTCGCGACGCGCCACCTGAACGGCGGCCAGGAGATAGGCGCCGACGCCGAAAAGCTGGGTGTCGGTCGCCGTCACCCGGTCCGGCGCATAGCCCACCTGCTGCACCCACCCCAGGCGACCGTCGGGCTGAACGGCGCGATCCAGGGCGGCCCAGCCGCGGGCGACGGCGGGGGCGTAGACCGCGGGATCGAGAAGGCCCTCGTTCACCCCCCAGGCCAGGCCGTAGACGAAGAAGCCCGTGCCGCTGGTTTCCGGCGGACCGCCCGGATCGAGCAGCGAGACCGGCCAGTATCCTTCGGCGCCCTGCAGTCCGATCAGCGTCGCCGACATGTCGCGGTACAGGCCCAGATACATCTCTCGCTGAGGATGGTCGGCCGGCAGCACCTCAAGCACCCGCACCACCCCGGCGTAGGACCAGCCGTTGCCCCGGCTCCAGAACACCTTGCGCCCCTGCGGCCCCGCTCGGCCGATGAAGCGGCTGTCGCGATAGAACAGGTGCTCGTCGCGATCGTAGAGCGCATCGACCGTGGCCCGGAACTCCGTGTCGGCGTGGGCCAGATAGCGCGGATCACCGGTCAGCGCGGACAGTTCGGCCCAGGCCGGCGGGGCCATGAACAGGGCGTCGCTCCAGCACCAGCGGACCTGGCACGGCCGCTCGCCGCGGCCTTCGTCAAAGATCATCGAGACATCCGACGGCGCCGCCAGCACCGCGTCGAAGCGAGCGCGGACGGGAGCCAGCCGGGCGACGCGTTCGGCCCCGGATACCCTCCCGGCCGCCCAGATCCAGGCCTGGCCGACCGCGTCGGCGTCGGCATGGCGGGGGCGAGACCCGAAGCCCCAGCCCGCCTTGCGCCCGCGCGTTTCGATCGCGGCGGCATAGCGGGGATCCCCGGTGGCGTCGGCGAAATCGGTCAGGCCGACGAGAAGGGCCGCCTGTATCCAGTCCACGGGGTCGGCGGCCTGCTCACGAAACGTGGCGACATAGGAGAAGTCCTCCATCCGTCCCAACTGCCAGTCCGCGACGATCCGCGCCCGCTCCAACACCGCCTGGTCAGCGATCACCGGACGCGCGCCCCCCGTCGCATGTCCGGCATGGGCCGCGCATCCTGTCGCCAATGCGGCGGCCACGGCCACCGCCGCCAGTCGAATCCACATTTCACCCTCCCCGGATCATGCGGTCATACCCGCCTTAACTTTTTGGTCAGACCAATGTTGCCACCGGTGTCATTTTCGGTCTAGCCTGTTTGACAGATACGTTGCCCGACAAACGGGCACATGGAAACACAGCTCAGGACGGGGGAACCATCACCATGCTGTACAGGCCCAATTCCGCACGACGCGCGGTGCTGCTCGCGTCGGCCGCCATCACGCTCGGCACGCCCGGCATCGTCATGGCCCAGACCGTTCAGGCTCCGGCTCCGGCGCCGCAGACCGAGACCGTCATCGACGAAGTCGTCGTCACCGGCATGCGCGCCACCCAGAGAAGCTCCATCGCGGTCAAGCGAGACTCGGCGGTCATCGTCGACGCGATCGTCAACGACGAGATCGGCTCCCTGCCCGACAATTCGGTGGGCGATACGCTGGAGCGCGTGACGGGCGTCACCGCCGACCGCTTCAAGGGCAATGCGAACGAACTGTCCGTGCGTGGCCTGGGGCCGACGCTCAGCTTCTCAACCTTCAACGGACGCGAAGTGTCCACCGCCGGTCCCGACCGCTCGGTGGCGTTCCAGCAGTTCCCGTCGGAACTGGTCAACGGCGTCCTGGTCTACAAGAGCCAGCAGGCCGACTTCGCGGAAGGCGGCATCGCCGGCGTCATCGATCTGCGCTCGATCCGCCCCCTTGAGGCCCGCCCCCGCCTGCAGTTCGAGTATCGCGGCGCCTTCCAGGAGAAGGACAACGCCATCGTGGGCCGCGACGGCCTGGGGTACCGGGCCAACCTGTCCTGGACCAACCGCTGGCGCGACACGCCCCTGGGCGACTTCGGCCTGAGCATCGGCTACCAGCATCAGGATCAGGCCGCGCCCGAGGACTACTACACCACCAACTCCGCCTTCGTGCCGTGCAACACCTCGGCCAACAATCCGGGCGTGATCACCGGCACGGCGGCGGTCCAGACCGCCGCGGGGACCAGCTTCAACTGCGCCATACGCCCGACGCTGAGCGCCGCCCAGCAGGCCGGCACGACACAGTCGCCGCTCTACTTCGCCACCAGTTCGCGCACCTTCCGCCAGATCTCGACCAGCGAGATCCGCGACGGGATCATCGGCGCCCTGCAGTGGCGGCCGAATGATCGCCTCGACCTGGTGCTGGACACCCAGTACTCGAACCGCTCCAGCCTGGAAGACCGGAACCAGCTGGCGATCACCGAAGGCTTGCGCGGCATCCAGCCGCTCATCATCGGCGGCCAGGGCAATGACTTCAGCGACGGCGCGCTGATGCGCTACACCGGCAACTCCAACCTCGAGATCCAGCTTGAGCAGCGGCTGCGCGAGGAAGAGTATTTCGGCGGCGGCCTGTCAGGGACCTGGAATGGCGACCGGCTCAAGATCTCGGGCGACGTGTCCTATTCGGAGTCGCACCGCACCGAGCTTCAGAAGGCCACCAACATGCGCTCGCCGCGCCGGGTGGTTTACACGCTGGACGGCACGGACGACGTCGTGCCGACCGTCGATTTCGTCGGCTTCGACATCACAGACCCGTCGGCCTTCCTGACCACCGCGCCCGCGGCGAACACCAACTACGCCCGCTACCGCCTGGCCACCGACCGTCGCGACCAGATCGCCGCCGCCCGCTTCGACGGCGTCTATGATCTGTCCGACACGGGCTTCTTCCGCACCCTCAACGCCGGTGTTCGTCATTCCGAGCACACCCGCGAAACGGACCTGAGCAACAACGGAGATGTCACCATCCCGATCGCCCGGGACGGCCTGACCGCCGCCCAGCTGGTGGCCCAGGCGAACGCCAACTGTCGGGTTCCCTTCCCGTCGACGGACTTCATGAGCCAGTCGACGACCAACATCCGACGCTGGGCGACGTTCGACAACGACTGCCTGTTCCGGACCTATACCGGGCGGGACAGCAATCCGCTGATGGCGGACTCGCGCGGGCCGGAGGACATCAATGTCACCGAGACCATCAGCGCCGTCTATCTGATGACCACCTTCGCCGGCGACTGGGGGAATATCCCGATCAGCGGCAACGCCGGGGTGCGCTACGTCAAGACCCAGATCGACTCGACCGGCTATCGCTCCGAGGTCACGGTCGTCCCGTCCGTCGGCGGCTCCGCGGCGACCATCGCCGTCGTCCCGGGGACCCTGAGCGAGATCCAGGCCGAAGGCGAGTACGACTACTGGCTGCCCAGCCTGAACCTGAATCTGGATCTGAACGAGACCACCCGCCTGCGCTTCGGCGCGTCACGGGCCATCTCGCGCGCGGGCATCGAGGACTTCAATGTCGGCATCAATCCGATCGCCGACACCACCGCCACCACCGTCCAGGGGGTGTTGGCCAACTCGACCACCGGCAACCCCAACCTGCTGCCGATGGACAGCTGGAACCTCGATTCCTCGCTGGAATTCTACCTCAACCAGGACACCGCCTTCTCGGTCGCGGTCTACTACAAGTGGATCAAGAACGCGGCCTTCGACGCGGTTCAGCCGTTCACGACCTCGATCATCGCCAATGGCGTCGAGACCCAGTTCAACGCCGTGGCTCCGGCCAACGATACCGAGACCCGGCATCTGTCGGGCTTCGAGATCACCGGCAGCACCGTCTTCAGCCAGCTTCCGGGCCTGTGGTCGGGGCTCGGGGTCAGCGGAGGCTACAACTACGCCGACGCCGACTTCGAATTCCCCGATCCGTCGACGGTCGGCCCCTATGTTGATCCGGCCGGCCTGCGGGGCCTGTCGCGGCACAACTTCAACGGCTCGGTGTTCTGGGAAGGCGCCGGCCTGTCGCTGCGCGCCTCCTACCGCTACCGCTCGGACTACGCCAAGCCCAACAGCAGCACCAATCGGGGCGTCCGCGACTCGGGCATCCTGAACCTCTCGGCCCAGTACGACGTCAACGAGCACGTCCAGCTCAAGCTGCAGGCGCTCAACGTCACCAACGAGCGGGACATCATGTACAAGCCCGGCGAGGACGCGATCACCGAAGTCAGCGAGAGCAACCCGCAGTACTATTTCGGTGTCCGCTTCCGCTACTAAACCTGACGCCCTCCGCGGCGGCCCAGGTCGCGGCGGAGGGCTGGATGTTCCCATGAAACCTGTTCTCGTCCTTTCCCTGGCCGCGGCCATCGCGACAGGCCTTTCGTCAGGCGCAGTGGCGCAGGCCTCACCCGATCCGGCCTCCGCCACGCCGGTCTGCCAAGGATCGGACGGCTACGCCGAGGCCTTCGGCGGCCGCCGCACATTTCTGTGGCGGCCCGACTGGCTGACGACGCTGAAGGCCCGGGTCGACGCCGGCGACCCGGCGGTGAAGCCCGCCTATGACGCGGTGGTCGCCCGCGCCAACGCCGCCCTGACGCACGGCCCCTATACCGTCGTCGACAAGGTCCGCACCCCCGCCAGCGGCGACAAGCACGACTATATGAGCATGGGTCCCTACTGGTGGCCCGACCCGACCAAGCCGGACGGCCTGCCCTACATCCGGCGCGACGGCGAGATGAACGCCGAGCGCGAGACCAACGCCTTCGACCTGTCCGATCTCGAGAACATGAGCCAGGACATCCAGGCCCTGGCCCTGGCCCACTGGTACACGGGCGACGCGCGCTATGCGGCCAAGGCGGCCGAGATGGTCCGCATATGGTTCCTGGCGCCCGAGACGCGGATGAACCCGAACCTCAACCACGGGCAGGCGGTGCCCGGTCGGGTGTCGGGCCGAGCCGAGGGCGTGATCGACGCCTACCGCTTCGTCCGGATCATCGAGTCCGTCGGGTTGATCGGCCCCTCCGGGGCGCTGAGCGACGCCGAACAGATCGCGCTGCAGGACTGGTTCGCCGAACTGGTCCGCTGGATGGCGACCAGCCCGATCGGCCGGGCCGAGCGGGCCGCCGCCAACAACCACGGCGTCTACTACGATGTGCTGATCAGCCAGTTCGCCCTGTTCGCCGGGATGGACGACGTCGCCCGCACCGTCACGCAGAGGGCCGGCCCCGATCGCCTGGCCAAGCAGATCGAGCCGGACGGCAGGCTGCCCCTCGAACTGGCCCGTACGCGGTCGCTGCACTACACGGCCTGGACCCTGGTCGCCGCCTACGATCTGGCGGACCTGGGGCGGTGCGTCGATGTCGATCTGTGGACCTACCGGACCGACGACGGCCGTTCCCTGCGCGCGGCGGCGGACTACCTCGGCGCCTATGCGGGACGCGAGGCTGAATGGCCCTGGCCCGAACTGGACAAGACGGAGACCGGCGGCGTCTATGAGGTGATGCTGCGTTCCGCCTGGGGGTGGAGCGACCCCGCCTTCAGCGTCCGCGCCGCCGCGACGGCCCCAGCCCACCTCGACATGGACCTGAACGTCAGGATCCCGCCCTATGCGCCGTGACCCGTCAGATCGCGGTGCGGCGCGCCACCTCCTGGCGGCGTTTCTGAACGTCCGAGCGGCTGCGCTCCATGATATCGATCTCGGTGGCCGTCAGCAGGTCCTCGATCACCCGGCTGAGGTGCGCCCGCATGGCTTCACGCGCGCCGCGAGGATCGCGGGCCTTGAGGCAGGTCAGGATCTCGCGGTGGTCCTCGATCAGCGGACGCACGCCGACCTGCCGGGCCCGGTCCAGCATCTCGGCGCAGAGCGGCGAGCGGTAGCGCAGGTCCCACAGGTTCTCGACCACCATGACGATCGCGGCGTTGCGCGTGGCCTGGGCGATCGCGACATGGAACCGGCGGTCGGCCTGCTCGCCGATGGAGGCGGCGAATTCGTTCTCGACCGCCATCTGGCCGAGAATGTCCTCCAGCTCAGCCAGTTCGTCGTCGGTGATGGCGCTGGCGGCCAGGGCGCAGGACTCGCCCTCGAACAGGCGCCGCGCCTCGGTCAGCTCGAACGCGCCGATGTCCAGCTCCGGCGCGGGTCCCTGCGAGCCCGGCGTGGCGGTGACATAGATGCCCGAGCCCGGACGGGCGTCCACCAGGCCGCGGATCTCCAGCGCGATCATGGCTTCGCGCACCGTGGGGCGGCTGACGCCGTACTGCTCGGCCAGATCGCGTTCCGACGGCAGGCGCGCGCCCGGCGCATAGGCGCCCGAGGCGATATCCGCCGCCACCGCGCTGGCGACCTGCTGATACAGTTTTCGGGTTTCGGCGGTGGAAGTGGTCATACCACCTTGAATGTAGGCCACGCGTCCTCGTCAGGCCAGTCCACATCGCCAACCGGGTTCCAAGCATGAACGACAGCCTGCCTTCGCCCCGGTCCGCCCGCGCCGCGCGCGCCTTCGCGCCGATCACCGACGTTCGCGTGGTCGTGACCTGCCCGGGCCGCAACTTCGTCACCCTGAAGATCACCACCGCCGACGGCGTATACGGTCTGGGCGACGCGACGCTGAACGGCCGGGAACTGGCGGTCGCCGCCTATCTTGAGGAACACCTCGCGCCCCTGCTGATCGGCAAGGACGCCCATCGCATCGAGGACATGTGGCAGTACCTGTACCGGGGCGCCTATTGGCGCAACGGCGCGGTCGGCATGACTGCGATCGCCGCCGTGGACGTGGCGTTGTGGGACATCAAGGCCAAGATCGCGGGCCTCCCGCTCTACCAGCTCCTGGGCGGCGCCAGCCGTGACGGCGTCACGGTCTACGGCCACGCCAACGGCGTCGACATCGAAGAGACGGTCCAGGAGGCCCTGCGCTACCGGGCGCTGGGCTACAAGGCGATCCGTCTGCAGTCCGGCGTGCCGGGCCTGTCCAGCACCTACGGCGTCGGGCGGGACAAGATGTTCTACGAGCCGGCGGACGGCGCCCTGCCGACCGAGAACCGCTGGTCGACGGCCAAGTACCTGCGTATGGCGCCCGAGCTGTTCGCCGCCGCCCGCGAAGCCCTGGGCTGGGATGTGGAACTGCTGCACGACGTGCACCACCGCCTGACGCCGATCGAGGCCGGGCGGTTGGGCCGCGACCTGGAGCCCTGGCGGCCGTTCTGGCTCGAGGACGCCGTCGTCGCCGACAACCAGGCCGGCTTCCGCACCGTTCGTCAGCACACCACGACGCCCTTGGCCGTCGGTGAGGTCTTTTCCTCCGTCTGGGACTGCAAGACCCTGATCGAGGAAGGCCTGATCGACTTCATCCGGGCCACGGTCGTCCACGCCGGCGGCCTGACGCATCTGCGCCGGATCGCGGCGCTGGCCGAACTGCACCACGTCCGGACCGGCTGTCACGGCGCGACCGATCTGTCGCCCGTGTCCATGGCGGCGGCGCTGCATTTCGGCCTGTCGGTGCCGAATTTCGGCATCCAGGAATACATGCGCCACACGCCCGAGACCGATGCGGTCTTCCCGCACGCCTACGGCTTCGAGGACGGCATGCTGCACCCCGGCGACGAGCCGGGCCTGGGCGTCGATCTGGACGAAGACCTGGCCGCCCGACATCCCTATCGTCGCGCCTATCTGCCGGTGAACCGGCTCGAGGACGGGACGATG
This sequence comes from Brevundimonas sp. GW821-FHT12C05, assembly GCF_058807475.1. Classification (NCBI taxonomy): domain Bacteria; kingdom Pseudomonadati; phylum Pseudomonadota; class Alphaproteobacteria; order Caulobacterales; family Caulobacteraceae; genus Brevundimonas; species Brevundimonas sp. GW821-FHT12C05. The sequence continues at coordinate 607,236 of NZ_JBXAQS010000001.1, read as the reverse complement.
TTCAATTGGTGAGGCTTCTCATGAGCATCGTTGTCGGTTCCGCGCTCGCCGCGGCGAGCGGGGCGCCGTCGCCGGCGCAGGACGATCCGGCGCAGCGTCCGGCCGCCGTGGTTCGCTTCGTTCCGGAGCGTTTCGACGACCTGATGTGGGAGAACGACCGCGTCGCCTACCGCATCTACGGTCCGGCCCTGCAGGCCCAGGAACCGCCGTCCGGCTCGGGCGTCGATGTCTGGGCCAAGCGGGTCCGCCATCCCTTCATGGACCGCCTGCTGGCGTCCGGCCGCTATCACACCGATCAGGGCGAGGGCCTGGACTTCTACGACGTGGGGCGCAGCCGCGGGGCGGGCGGACTGGGGATCTGGTACGACAACAAGCTGTGGACCTCGCGCAACTTCCGCACCTACGAGATTCAGGAGACGGGCGGCGACACGGCGCGCTTCAGCGTCGACTACGCGCCCTGGCCGGTCGACGTGGACCGCCGGGTCTGGGAGACGCGCCGGTTCGAACTGCCGCTGGGGTCCAGCTTCACCCGCATGACCTCGACGATCGGGTCGGACAACGCCGAGCCGCTGACCGTCGCCATCGGCATCAGCAAGCGACGCAATCCGCAGGGCCAGGGCGTCGTCACGCGCGATGCGGCGCGTGGCCTGCTGGCCTTCCGCGAGCCCGATGATCCCGGTCACGGAAGCCTGGGCCTGGCGATCCTGGCGGACCCGTCGCAGGTGGTCGGTTTCGTGGATGACGCCGACAACTATCTGATCCTGCTGCGGGTCACCCCGGGCCAACCGTTCGTCTACTACATGGGCACGGCCTGGGATCGCGGGCTGGACTTCCCGACGGCCGCGGCCTGGGACGCGCACCTGGCGGCGCAGTCGCCCGACTTCGATCCCCGGTGAGGGCGCCATGACCCCGACGACCGCCCCGATCCGCATTGGCCGCTATCGCTGGATCATCTGCGCCCTGTTGTTCTTCGCGATCAGCATCAACTACGTCGACCGCCAGATCATCGGGGTCCTGAAGCCCCTGCTCCAGGACCAGTTCGGCTGGAGCGAGATCGACTACGGCGACATCGTCTTCTGGTTCCAGGCCGCCTACGCGATGAGCCTGCTGGTCTTCGGCCGCATCCTCGACATCGTCGGGACGCGCTGGGGGCTGGCGGTGGCGGTCGGCGTCTGGAGCGTGGCCGCCATGGCCCATTCGGGGGCCAGTTCGGTCATCCAATTCGCCATGGCCCGCTTCGCCCTAGGCCTCGGCGAAGGCGGCGGATACCCCGCTTCGATCAAGGCGGTGTCGGAGTGGTTTCCCAAGCGCGAGCGGGCGCTCGCCGCCGGCATCCTCAACGCCGGGGCCAATGTCGGCGCCGTCCTGACACCCATCCTTGTGCCCGTGATCGTTCTGACCTTCGGCTGGCGGGCGGCGTTCATCTTCACCGGCGCGTCCGGCCTGATCTGGCTGGCGATCTGGCTGCTGGTCTATCGCAAGCCCGCCGAACACCCCCGGGTCAGCGCGGCCGAGCTCGCCCTGATCGAGAGCGATCCCGCCGATCCGCCGGCCAAGGTCGCCTGGTCGGACCTGATCCGCAGGCGCGAAACCTGGGCCTATGTGTTGGGCAAATTCCTGACCGACCCGGTGTGGTGGCTGTTCCTGTTCTGGCTGCCTGACTTCTTCTCCAAGACCTACGGCCTGAACCTGGTCACCTTCGGTCCGGCGCTGGTCATCGTCTATCTGCTGGCGGACGTGGGTTCGGTGGGCGGCGGCTGGCTGTCCTCGCCGCTGATCAAGGCGGGCTGGAGCATCAACCGCGCGCGCAAGACCGCCATGCTGGTCAGCGCCCTGTGCGTCGTCCCGGTCACCGTCGCCATCTTCGCCGACAACCTGATCGTCGCCGTGGCGATCATCGGCCTGGCGGCAGCGGCCCACCAGGGCTGGTCGGCCAATCTGTTCACCCTGGTGTCCGATGTCTTTCCCAGGAAGGCGGTGGCCACCGTCGTCGGCATGGGCGGCTTCGCCGGCGCGGTCGGCGGCATGTTCATCGCCAAATTCGCCGGTTGGACGCTGGAGACGACCGGCAGCTACCTGCCGCTGTTGACCTTCGCCGGCGTCGCCTATCTGGTGGCGCTGGGCTTGATCCACCTGCTGACGCCCCGGCTGGAGCCCGTCACCCTGCCCGAACGGCCATGACCGCGCTGAGCCTGCATCCCGACCGTCTGTTCCCCGCGGATCCCGCCACCCGCGCCGTCGCGCGGAGCCTGTACGAGGCCGTGCGCGCCCTGCCCATCGTCAGCCCGCACGGCCACACCGACCCGGCCTGGTTCGCGTTGAACGAACCGTTCGCCGACCCGGCGGACCTGCTGATCAAGCCGGATCACTACGTCCTGCGCATGCTGTTCAGCCAGGGCGTTCCGCTGGAGGCGCTGGGCATACCGCGCCTGAACGGCGGTCCCGTCGAGACCGATCCCCGCGCGGTCTGGCGCCGCTTCGCCGAACACTACCCCCTGTTTCGGGGCACACCCTCCCGCCTCTGGCACGACTGGGTCTACGCCGAGGTCTTCGGCCTGACCGAGCGCCTCTCGGCCGACACCGCCGATCTCTACTACGACGCCATCGACGCGGCCCTGAAGACCGAGGCCTTCCGCCCGCGCGCCCTGTTCGACCGCTTCGGCATCGAGGTTATCGCCACGACAGAGGGGCCGCTGGACGACCTGGCCCACCACCGGACCATCGCCGCCTCCGGATGGAGCGGCCGGGTGATCACCACCTACCGGCCCGACGCGGTCGTTGATCCCGACCATCCGGCGTTCGCCGCCAACCTGGCCCGCTTCGGTGAGATCACCGGCCAGGACCTCTCCACCTGGGCCGGCTATCTGCGCGCCCACGAGGTTCGGCGGGCCGTCTTCCGCGCCCATGGCGCGACCGCAACCGACCACGGCCATCCCTCGGCGGCGACCTTCGATCTCTCGCCGTCCGAGGCCGAGCCCCTCTACGCCCGCATCCGGTCCGGCGTCTTCACGTCCGAGGAGGCCGAGCGGTTCCGTGGCGCGGTCCTGTTCGAGATGGCCAGGATGTCGCTGAACGACGGCATGGTGATGCAGATCCACCCGGGGGTTCATCGCAACCACAACGCCGGACTGATGGCCGCCTTCGGCCCGGACAAGGGCGCCGACATTCCCGTCCGCATCGACTATGTCCGCGCGCTCAAGCCCCTGCTGGACCGGTTCGGCTCGGAGCCGGGGCTGACCGTCATCGTCTTCACCCTGGACGAGACCAGCTACAGCCGCGAACTGGCCCCGCTGGCCGGCCACTATCCGGCCCTGCGGCTGGGCCCGCCATGGTGGTTCCACGACAGTCCCGAGGGCATGCGCCGCTTCCGCGAGCAGACGACCGAGACCGCCGGCTTCTACAACACCGTCGGCTTCAACGACGACACCCGGGCCTTCCTGTCCATTCCGGCCAGGCACGACGTCGCCCGCCGGATGGACTGCGCCTTCCTGGCCCGGCTGGTGGTCGAGCATCGGCTGGACGAGGACGAGGCTCATGAGGTGGCCCACGCCCTCGCCTACGGCCTGGTGAAGGCGGCCTACCGCCTGTGACGCCGCCCCCGCGCCTCTCGGATGCGACCCTCAGGCAGGCGTCCCCCGACGTCGAGCGGCCGGGGTACGACCGCCGGGGCGTGAAGGTAGGCGTCGTCCATCTGGGACTCGGCGCCTTTCATCGGGCGCATCAGGCGGTCGTCTATGACGACCTGATCCGCGCCGGCGACGGGCGCTGGGGCGTCGTCGGCGTCTCCATGCGATCGCCCGACGCGGCGCGCAGGCTCGCCGCACAGAACGGCCTCTACGCCGTCTCCGTCGATGACGGCGGGCAGATCCGAGACCGGATCATCGGCTGCCTCCTGCGGACCCTGACCGCCCCGGAACAGCCGCAGGCCGTCATCACCGCCCTCGCCGCCCCGGACACCCATCTGGTCTCGCTGACGGTCACCGAGAACGGCTACGGCGCGGGGCCGTTGTCGCCCGCCGCCCTGATCGCCGCCGGTCTCGCCGAGCGGCGGACGCAGGGCCTGGGCGGCTTGACCGCGCTGTCCTGCGACAATCTTCCCGACAACGGGGCGGTGCTGCGACGGGCCGTCCTCGCCGCCGCCGACGGGGTCGACCCGACCCTTCCCGGCTGGATCGAGACCGCCTGCGCCTTTCCATCGACCATGGTCGACCGCATCACGCCCGCGACGACCGAGGACGACATCAAGGCTTTCGAACGTCGGGCGGGCCTGAATGACCAGGCGGTCGTCCGCACCGAACCTTTCAGCCAGTGGGTGATCGAGAACCGGTTCGCAGGGCCACGTCCTGACTTCGCCGCGGCCGGCGTCACCCTGAGCGCCGATGTGGCCCGGTGGGAGACCGCCAAGCTGCGCCTGCTCAACGGCGCCCACTCGCTGATCGCCTACATCGGCGAGCTCGCGGACCTGGAGTTCGTCCACGAGGTCGTGGCTACGCCGGGCGGCCGGGCCCTGGTCGAACAGCTGTGGGATGAGGCCGAGACCACGCTATCCCCTGCCCCCGACATCGACATCGCGGCCTATCGGACCGCATTGATGACGCGCTTCGCCAACCCGGCATTGCGCCACCGGACGCGCCAGATCGCCATGGACGGTTCGCTGAAGCTGCCGCCCCGGCTGCTTGCGCCGATCACCGAGCGCCTTGACCGGAAGCAGGAAGTGGACGCCCTGGCTTTCGCCGTCGCGGCCTGGATCCGCTGGCTCGGCGGGCGCACCGACGGGGGTCTCGCCGTCCCTCTGGAAGATCCTCTGGCGGACGCCCTGCGCCACGCGCTGAAGGGCGCCCATACGACGGTCGAACGCGTCGAGGCCGCGCTGACCGTTCGGCGGGTCTTCCCATCCGCCCTCGCCGCCGACCCGCTGTTCCGCCGGACGCTGATCCGTCAATTGGGGCGGCTCGACAGCGGAGCGATCAGCCTGCTGACCGCCCGTACAGCGTGACGGCGCCGGCGATCAGGGCCTCGGTCACGGGCGCGCTCTCGAACTGAAGTCTAGACCGCGGCCGGCCCGGACGGGCCGGGCTGTTCCGCCGGCGCCTTGGCCGGAGGCTCAGGTGCGTTCCGCATGGCCAGCCAGTAGCCGCCCAGTGAGATGAAGCCGGTGATCACCCCCAGCCAGGTCAGGGTCATGCCCAGACCCATCGGTCCCTTGAACAGCACCGTCATCCAGGCGATGACCCCCGCCGTCACCGGTCCGCCGACGATCTTGGCGATGATGGCCAGGGCCGCCAGACTGGTCGCGCGTTCCTCGTTGGGCAGCAGGACCGCGATCGCGGCCGAGTTCACCAGGTTGATGATCACCCCGCCCAACAGGAGGGCGAACAGGACCCAGGCGAACAGGGTGACGTTCGGCATGATCGGATAGGCGCTGGCCGGAATGCTCAGGGCAGTGGCGATCAGCGCCGGAAGCAGAATGGCGCCGCGCATCTTCAGCTTCTGGCTGATGTCCGCGGTGAAGCCGCCGATGATCGAGCCGAGAATCCCCGAACCCAGGATCACCAGCCCGACCCAGCCGCCGAACTCGCCGGGCGACTGACCATATTGCCGGACCAGAACCGATCCGAGCCACAAGGCCGCGGCGCCCTCGGCGAACCCACCCGCGAAGTTGCCGACGTAGAGCCAGCCCAGAAAACGCCGACGGCTCCAGAAGGCTTTCAGCGCCACGCGAAGGGGCGGATTGACCTGTTCGACTTCGTGCCGTGCGGGCTCGCGGATCAGGAAGAGCGGAAGGACCAGAACGGCGGCGCCGATGCCGACCAGCAGATGCGCCTCGCGCCACGACGGCATGTCCGCGACGAACGCCGAGGGGTTGGCCTCAAGCCAGCCGAACAGGGTGCCGCCGATCGCGAACGCCGCGGCCACGCCGGCCCAGGCGCCGATCGAGATGAGCAACATGGACCGGCCGCGGCGTTCGGGCATGCACACGTCCGCCAGGATGGAAACCAGAACGGGGAAGGCGGTGGCCGCGCCGATGCCGGAGACCAGCCGCGCCGCGAACAGGCCGTAGAAGTCCTGCGCGAAGGCCGTCCCGATCGTGCCGACCGCCCAGAACGAGGCCAGGATGATCAACAGACGCGTCCGTGTGTGATGATCCACCATCCAGGCGATGGGCAGGGACAGGATGGCGGCGGGTATCGCCGTCGCGCTGCCCACGATCATGGCCAGCTGGAAGTCGCTCAGCCCGAGGTCGATCTTCACCGCTTCCTGGATCGGCGCCAGCAGGCCGCCGACCGTCAGGGCCGAGAAGATGGTCAGCGTCAGCAGCCAGACGACGCTCCACTTCGTCTTGCGGAACGCGCTGGGCGGCGGCGGCGCGGCGGCCGCAACATCCACTGTTGTCATCATCGTTTCCTCGGAATGCGGGCCTTCAGGCCCGTCTGTCGTTGGTGAAGATCAGAGCTCCGGCCGGGTCAGGGCCGCGTAGGTGAAGGTGCGGGCCTTGGCGCGGAACTCGCCGGAGATCGGGTCGGCGAACCGCTGGATCAGGCCGACGAAGACCAGGTCGTTCTCCGGATCGATCCAGAACCAGGTCCCGCCCATGCCGCCCCAGGCCAGGGTGCCCCGCCCCTCAATCGAGCCCATTCGACGCGGATCGTTGAACACCGAAAAGCCGAGGCCGAAGCCGAACGCCGGGTTGAAGGGCAACAGCCGAAGCGGATTCGTCGTGGCCAGAACCGCGTCGGGAATGACGTTTGTCGCCATCAGCTCGACGGTGACCGGCGCCAGGATGCGCGCGCCGTTCAGTTCACCCTTGTTGAGGATCATCTGAGCGAATCGGGCGTAGTCGCTGAGGGTCGAAACCAGTCCGCCGCCGCCATCCTCGAACTCTGGCGGCGCGGTGAACGGATTGATCGGGGCGCCGAGAACCTCCGCGACCTCCTTGAGGCCGCCCTCGCCGTCGTCTTGATAGAAGGTCACCAGCCGATCGACGTTGTCGGCGCGGGTCTGGAACCCGGTGTCGACCATCCCGAGCGGGGCGAAGATGCGCTGCTGAATGAAGTCGCCGAACGACTGGCCCGAGATCCGGCTGATGATCACGCCAAGAATGCCGGAGGCGACGGAGTAGAACCATTCCGCGCCCGGCTGGAACATCAGAGGCTGGGCCGCGATGCTGTCGATGAAGGCCTGGGCGCCTTCGGGACGCGCGATCCGGTTGTCGAGATAGGCGCGCTCCAGCGGGTGGAAGTCCGGGAACAGGCCGTAGGCGAAGCCCGCGGTGTGGCTCATCACCTCGCGGATCGTCGGCGGCCGTCTGGCGTCCTCCAGGATCATCTCGCCCTTGGGACCCACGCCTGCGAAGACCTTCAGGTCAGCGAACTCCGGAATGAATTTGGTCACCGGATCGTCGAGGACCCAATGGCCTTCCTCGAACAGGATCATCATCGCCGTCGCGGCGATCGGCTTGGTCATCGAATAGATGCGGAACACGGCGTCCGGCGACAGGGGCGTCTGGCCGCCCAGTTGGGCCGACCCGTGGGTCCTGAAGGCCGCGACCTTGCCGTGGCGCAGGATCAGGGTTGATACGCCCGCCACCCGCCCGTTCTCGACCATGTCGGCCATGTAGTCGTCGAGGCGTCCCAGTCGGGCGCTGTCGAAACCCAGGTCCTCGGGCCGGGCCGCGACGGGGAAACCTGCGAACTCAGCCATCGCTTGCGGTCTTTCTGTCCTGTGCGCGCTGCTGGCAGATCGCCTTGAAGCCCCCGGCCATGAAGCTGGCCATGCGGGTCTTGATCGCCTCGAAATCCTCGGACCGGCACAGGCCGCCCGACAGGTGATCGATCCGGCCGGTGCGGGCCAGGCTCAGAGTCAGGGCGCCGGTGACGAAATGGTAGCCCCAGAAGATGTCCTCCTCCGCGGCGTCCGGCATGGCCTTCTTCAGCAGGTCGATCAGTTGCAGCACGACGGGGTCGAAATTCTCCCACATCACGGCGGCGCCCCAGGCCGGGGTGTTATTCAGCTGGCCGCCCAGCGCCCCGTAGTTCCGCCAGCCCTCGCCGCCCTCGATGTAGAGATCCAGGTCGGTGTCCAGGAAGGCGCGCAGCGCGCCCTCGACCGTCGGATGGTCGCCCGTTTCCTCGGCGTAGCGCTTCATCGCCTCGACGCGGCGCCCGATGGTGATCGGCGCCCGGCGTTTCACGACCTGCAGGAACAGGTCCTGCTTGTCCTCAAAATAGTAGTGCATCAGGGTGGTGTGCACCCCGATCTTCTGCGCCACGTCCTTCAGCGTCACGCCATACATGCCGTGCTTGGAGAACAGGTCCTCCGCCGCATCGAGCATCTGCTCCAGGCTGTCAGCGCGCTGTTCGGCCTTGGAGCGGCCCTTGGCCACGGGATTGGCCTTGGTCGCGGACGTCTTGGTCGCGGGGGCCTTGCGACGGGTCGAAGCGGGTTTGACGGTCACGGCGGCCTCCGGCGGAATCAGTTCCGCGGAGGATCGGACGGCTGGGCTGGACTTGGAAGCCGCCATCAGCCCTGCCCGAACTCGGCGCGCAAGCGCGCCTTGTCGATCTTGCCCGTCGCGGCCAGCGGCATGGCGTCGACCCGCTCGATGCGTTCGGGGATCCACCAGTCGGCCACGCGGCCCTTGAGCGCGCCCCGCAGGGCGTCGTCGGACACGGCCTCGCGCAGTTCGACGACCAGCACCGGCCGCTCGCCCCATTTCGGGTCCGGCCGCGCCACCACCGCAGCAAGAGACACCGCCTTGAGCGCGCCGATGATCTCCTCGATCTCGACGGGATTGATCCACTCCCCGCCCGATTTGATCAGGTCCTTGGAGCGCCCGGCGATGGTCATGGCTCCGGTCTCGTCGATCATCGCCAGATCGCCGGTGTCGAACCAGCCGTCAGCGTCGACGGCCCGTTGAGCGGCCCCCAGATACCGGTGCACCACGCTGGCGCCCCTGACCTTGAGGTGGCCGACGACGCCCCGCTGTTGCGCCAGGTCCGCGCCCTCGGCGTCGGTCAACTTCATGTCCAGGCCGATGGAGGTTCGCCCCGAGGCGCGCGCCGGTTCCCCCGGAGGCGACAGGGTGCCGGTCGGCGACAACTCGGTCATGCCCCAGCTGGTCTGCACCCGGACGCCGAGGGTCTGCTCAAGCCTGTTCATCAGGCTTTCCGGACAACCGGAGCCGCCCAGCACGATGCGCTCGAGGCCGGGCACGCCCTCCCCGCTGGCGTCGACATGGTCGACCAGGCCCAGCCAGACCGTGGGCACGCCGGCGGTGATGGTCACGCCTTCCTCGCGGATCAGACGCGCGAGGCGCGCCCCGTCCGTGACCCGTCCCGGCAGCACCAGCTTGGCCCCCACGGCCGGGGCTGAAAAGGGGAAGCCCCAGGCGTTGGCGTGGAACATGGGCACGGCGACCAGCACTGAATCCCGCTGCGTCAGCCCCAGCGAGTCCGGGAGGATCGAGCGCAGGGTGACCAGGTAGTTGGAGCGGTGGGTGTAGACGACCCCCTTCGGCGCGCCCGTGGTGCCGGAGGTGAAGCACAGCCCCGCCGGCGAGCGCTCGTCGAAGCCGCCCCACGCCGCGGGCTCGCCGCCTTCGATCAGAGCCTCGAGGTCGAGCGTTTCGCCATTCGCCGGAGGCCGTTCGTCCAAAGCCAGTAGGCGCAGTCCGGGCCGCCGGGCGGCGATCTCGGCGGCCAGGGCGGCCAGACCGGCGCCATAGGCCAGCAGGGTCGCGCCCGACTGCTCCAGCATCGCGGCCAGCTGGACGGCGGTCAGGCGTGGATTGAGCGTATGGCAGACCATGCCCACGCCCATCACCGCATACCAGATCTCCATGTGCGGGCGGGTGTTCCAGGCCAGGGTGGCCACGGTGTCGCCCCGCTCCAGCCCGAGGCCGAGCAGGGCTCCGGACAGCCGTTCGCTGCGCGCCAGGACATCCGCATAACCCATCCGGCTGACGTCGCCGTCGATGTCGCAGGACACGACCTGAACATCACCATGCCAGCGCGCCGCATGGATCAGAAATTTGTCGACCGTCAGTTCGTAGGGCTGCATGCCGTCCATCATCGCGTCCAGCGGGCGGGCGCGCGCCGGGACGGCCTCTGCCGACGGTGTGTCGATGGTCTGGTGAACGGTCATCAAGGACTTTGGAACTCGGAGAAAACAGTTCGGGGCGGACCGCCAGGCCCGCCCCAAGGGACCTTAGAAGCTGCGGGTGACACGCAGGCCGTACTGGCGCGGCGGCGCGGCGTAGCGCTGTCCGGCCTTCACCGCGCCGATGTATTCCTCATCGAACAGGTTGGTGGCGTAGGCCTGCACCCGCCAGTCGCCGGCGCCGGGTTCGTAGGTCAGCTGAGCGTTGACGATGTCGCGCGGCTCCAGCCGGTCGCCGCGGGCCTGGTTGGCGAAGATCGTGCCCCAGGTCTGGGAAATGTGGCTGTAGTCCACGCGCGGCGTCAGGCGGCCGCCGCCCACGGCGAAGTCGTATTCCACGCCCAGATTGACGGTCAGCTCCGGCGCATAGGTCTGGGCGTTGCCGCCCACGTTCACGCAGTTGGCCGAGGCCGGACCCGTTCCCGGATTGCATCCGCCGGCCAGGGTCCCGCGCGGATCGATGGCGAAGAAGTCGCCCAGTTCCGATTTCGACAGCGACAGGCCGGCGTCGAATCCGAGCGCGCCGAAGCGGCCCTGGGCCGAGGCTTCCAGCCCGTAGATCTTCGTCTCGCCGAGCACGTTCGAGATCGAGGTGATGGTCGGCGTGGTCGGATCGCCGATGATGACCTGGAAGTTTTCGTAGATGTTGTAGTAGCCGCCGATCTGGGTCCGCAGCCGCCCGTTGAACATCGTGGCCTTCCAGCCCGCTTCGAAGTCGACGACCTCTTCACCCTCGAACGGTCCGGGGGGCACGCCCAGGATGTTCGGCCCGTTCAGCCCGCCCGCCTTGTAGCCGGTCGCCACGAAGCCATAGAGGAAGTTGTTGTCGTCCAGGGTCCAGTTCAGGGCGACCTTGCCGGTGACCTTGTCCTCCTCGACCTTGTCGTTCTGCGTGATCGCCAGGGCCAGGGCGGGGATGGCGCTGATGGCCTGGTTCTCGACCGTCGAGCGCGAGAAGCGGGCGCCGACCTGCAGTTCCAGCGACGAGGTCAGGTCGTAGCTCGCCTGGCCGAAGACCGCAGCCGTCGACTTCGGATTGCGGCCCTCCAGGGTGATCGCGATCAAGAGAGGAATCGTCGGGGACAGATACTGGGTGGTGGTGAACTGGCCCGGCGGGAAGGTGATCAGGTCATCCTGGTAGTAGGCGCCCAGGACCCAGGTCAGCGGACCGGTGTCCGGGGAGATCAGGTTGAACTCCTGCGACCACAGCCGCTGGTCCACCTTGATGTTGGAGGTGAACGGCAGGGTGGCCGTGCCGTCGGTGTCGGCGCGCACGGACGTGGTGCCGTCCTGATAGCCCGTGATCGACCGCAGGATCATCCCATTGTCGAACTCGTAGCTGACGTTCAGCACCGAGCGCAGGATCTCGTCCTGGGCCCGGAACGGTCCGTTGGTGCGGATGTCGAACAGACCGTCGGTCGAGTTGACGGGCGTCGTGGGATAGCCGCCGAGGTCGATGTGGCTGTAGTCGGTCTTGAACAGGACGCGCAGGGCCTCGGTCGGCTGCCACAGCAGGCTGGCGCGGATGCTCTGGTTGTCCACCGCGCCGGGGTCGCCCTCGGTCGGCGCGCCCTGGATGACGTTGTAGAAGCCGTCGCGATTGTCGGTGTTGAAGGCCAGACGCACCGCCAGGGTGTCGCTGAGCGGCATGTTGACCGCACCCTGCAGACGCAGGTGATCGTAGTTGCCGTACTGGCCGGTGACATAGCCGTTCACGCCCGAGAAGTCGGGATTGCGTGAGGTGATGAAGACCGCGCCGCCGGTGGCGTTCTGCCCGGCGAAGGTGCCTTGCGGGCCGCGCAGCAGCTCCAGGCTGGCGATGTCGTAGAAGGGCTCGTTCTGGAAGTAGGCGGGGAACACCGCCACGCCGTCGCGGTAGGTGATGACGCCCACGCCGATGCTGGACGAGTTCTCGGTCTTGCCGATGCCGCGAACGTTGAAGCTGTTGCCCTGACCGGAGTTCTGCACCGTCACCGACGGCATCGAGAACTGCAGTTGGTCGATGGCGTTGACGCCCTTGTCCTGCAGCTGTTCGCCGGTCAGGACCGCCGCGGCGATCGGGGTCGTCTGCAGATTGGTCGTGCGCCGTTCGGCGGTGACCACGACCTCGTCCAGCGCCGACGCCTCGGCGGCCTGTTGAGGCTGTTCAGCCTGCTGCGCTTGCGCCGCGCCGCACCAGAGCAGCGCGACCACGGACGTCGAAATCCAGATGCTACGGCCCATGACGGGTCCCCCTATCCTGTGGTGTTTCCTCGGCGATCTCCGTCGCCATGCGGCCATGAGTTTCACCGAACGGCCTCGCCGTCAACACTCATTCAGTCACGAATGAACATCTTGATTTTACCGGAACACCGATTGAGTGTGCGCCTTGAAGCGGTCGTCCTCCGGGGCAGAACAAGCCGCACACAGGGAGAGGTCGATGCGTTTTCTGGATCGTGACGGCGTGCGTCTGGCGTGGACCGAACAGGGCTCGGGCACGCCCATCCTGCTGATCATGGGACACCGCTACAGCTCCGCGATGTGGTATCCGGTCATCGAAGCCTTCGGTGATCGCTACCGACTGATTTCGTTCGATAATCGTGGCACCGGCCACAGTGACGCGCCCCGGCGCACGAGCGTCGAGGAGATGACCGATGACGCCCTGGCGGTGCTGGACGCGGCGGGGGTCGAGTCGGCCCACATTTACGGGGTGTCCATGGGCGGCGGCATCGCCCTGGAGTTCGGCATCCGCTACCCGGAACGGACCCGGTCGCTGATCCTCGGCTGCACCATGGCCAAGACGCCGGACATCAAGCCCCGGCCCGACTGGCTGATCCGACTGCTCTACAACGCCCTGCCGGTGCTCAAGCTGCTGGCCAAACCGAAGTTCAAGAACGGCTATGGCGACGCCGCGCCGGACGACGCGATCGCCCGCGACATGAAGGTCCTGGCCAAGGATCCTTACGACCTGAACGGCGTCATCGCCCAGGCCATGGCCATCTCGCACTACAGCATCGATCCGGAAGAGGTCCGCGCCGTGACGGCGCCCACCCTGGTGCTGCACGGCACCCAGGATCTGGCGGTGCCCTATGAGGCCGGCAAGGCGATGGCCGAAATGATTCCCGGGGCCCGGCTCGTGACCTTCCAGGACATCGGCCACAACTACTTCATCGGCGCTGGGGAGGTCGCCAACGCGGAGGTCGACCGGTTCATCGGCGAGGTCGAAGCCAAGCGCGCCGGGGCCTGATCATGACCGTGCTCGACCGATGGGAACTGCGGGACTTCGCGCCCGGGGACGGGGCCGCCGCCGACGAGGGCGGCGGCTGGATCGCGATCACCGCTCCCGGCGACGCCTATGTCGCCCTGATCGACGCCGGACGGCTGGCGCATCCCTTCGTGGGCCGTGGCGAGGCCGAGGCCGCGTGGGTGCGCGACCGCGAATGGTGGCAACGCACGACCTTCGTCGCCCCCGTCCTCGCCCCCGGAGAGACGGCGGAGCTGGTGTTCGAGGGACTGGACACGTTCGCGACCATCTTCCTCGACGGCGAGGAGATCGGCCGGGCCGACAACATGTTCCGCCGCTGGGTCTTCGATGTCGGCGAGCGGCTGAAGCCCGGGACCCGGCACGCGCTGGCCGTCCGCTTCGATCCGCCCGCCCTCGCGGCGCCCGATCTCCCCCTCCCGCCCTGGAACGCCTTCACCGACCGGGTCAGCCGTTCCCGGCGCAACCAGATGCGCAAGGCGCAATTCGGCTGGGGCTGGGATTGGGGTCCCGACCTGCCGACAGTGGGGATCTGGAAGGAGGCGCGGCTGGATGTGCGCGCGCCGGCCGGCATCGCGGACCTGCGCTTCGCCACCTTGACCGTCTCCGCCGAAGCCGCCGAGGCCCGGATCGATCTGCGGACCCAAAACGCCGGCGCGGCGACCCTCGAGGTCATCGTGGCCGACCCGGACGGCCGCGAGATTTTCCGCCACGAAAGTCCGGCCGAAGAGACGCTGTCCCTGCCCGTCCGCCTGGATCAGCCCCGGCTGTGGTGGACGACGGACCTGGGCGAACAGCCGCTGTACGCGCTGACGGCCCGCCTGCTGCGGGATGGACGCGTGGTCGATGAGGCGCGGCGCGAGGTCGGCCTGCGCACCATCCAGCTGGACCAGTCGCCGGACCCGGACGAGCCGGGCGCGACCTTCTTCCGCTTCGTCCTGAACGGCGTGCCGATCTTCGCCAAGGGCGCCTGCTGGGTGCCCGCCTCGTCCTTCGTGGGCGAGGTGGACGAGGTCGCTTACGAACGCCTGATCGACCAGGCGATCCGCGCCAATATGAACATGATCCGCGTCTGGGGCGGCGGGATCTATGAGCCGGACCTGTTCTACGACCTGTGCGACCGGCGCGGCCTGCTGGTCTGGCAGGACTTCATGTTCGCCTGCGCCCAGTATCCGGAGGACGACGCCTTCGCCGCGTCCGTGAAAGCCGAGGCCGAGGATCAGGTGCGCCGCCTGCGCCACCATGCCTGCATGGCCCTGTGGTGCGGCAACAACGAGAGCCAGGCCATGCACCGGATCAACAACGACAAGGCCGGCGAGGACGGCCGGCTGTCGGGCCTGAAGCTGTATGACGACATCCTGCCCGAGGTGGTGGAGCGGCTGGATCCCGCCGCGATCTATTGGCCCGGCAGTCCGTGGGGCGGCCCCAATCCCAACAGCATGAAGGCTGGAGACGTCCATGACTGGACCGTCTGGCATGGGGTGCCGCCGATCCCGGACGACGAAATGGTCGGGGATTTCCAGTCTTCACCCGAGGGGGTCGCCTACACCCGCTACACCGAGGACACCGCCCGCTTCGTCAGCGAGTTCGGCCTGCAGGCCGCGCCCGTTCTGGAGACGCTGCAACGGTGGATGGACCCGGCCGACTTGGCCCCGGACAGCGAGGGCTTTCTGGCCCGGATCAAGGATGAGGCCCGCAAGGCCGACGCCATGATGATGCCTGTCACCGGCTTGCCGAACACCCTGCGCGACTACGTCGACTTCACCCAGTGGTGTCAGGCCGAAGGTTTGAAGTTCGGCATCGAGCATTTCCGCCGTCGCCGCCCCCATTGCTCGGGGGCCTTGCTGTGGCAGTTCAACGACTGCTGGCCCTGTGTGAGCTGGAGCCTTGTCGATTACGACGGGGTCGAGAAGGCCTCGTACCATGCGGTCCGTCGGGCCTTCGCCCCGGTGATGGCCTCGTTCAGGGCCGCGCCGGACGGCGTGATCGAGCTGTGGATCACCAACGACACCCTCCAGCCCGTCGAAGGTGAAGTCGCTATCATACTGGAATCCCTCGACGGAGAGATCGACCAGACGTGGACGGTCTCCTTCTCCGCACCGCCCGGCGGCCATGCCACGCCCTGGCGGCAAGCGCTCGACGGCGGGAATGATCGGGTCCTGCGCGCCCGATCCCCGTCAGGGGCGTTCGAGGCCGCCCGTCACCTGTTCGTTCCGATCCAGCGACTGGCCCTGAAGCGCGGCGCGGCGCCGATCATGGCGATCACGCCGCTGTCGCCCACCCGCCTGCGGGTCGACCTGAGCGCCGATACCTGGCTGGCGTTCGTCCACCTGACCTCCGCCCGGGCCGACCTGCGGTTCAGCGACAACCATTTCGACATGGCTGCCCGCGAGATCCGTTCGGTTCTGGTGACGGCGCCGCGCCCGCTCGATCCGACCGATGTCGCCGTCCGCTGCTGGAATGATCGTTCGACGCCCTGACCGCCGGTGCGGGCCTATTTCGAGAATCTCAGGGTGACGCCGACCGTTCGCGGACGTAGCGGCGTGGTGGCCAGGGCCTCGGGCAGGCGGAACGGGTCACCGAACGAGAAGGTGTTGGCCGTCGTGTTGAAGGGGTTATCGATGAACGCCATGATCGCCCAGTTGTCCGCTTCCAGACCCGTCGACATGCGGCCGTTCAGGTAGTTGCCCATCCGGTAGCGGCGTTCGGCGTCGAACGTCAGCCGCGATGGGCCGACGTAGGACAGGCTGGCGTCCACGAAGCCGGTCAGCCCTCCGCCGACGGGACGCCGCCAGGAGAAGTTGATGTTGGCCGAGGCGGAGGGAACGCCGGGCAGGCCCGCATCCCCCCGCGAGTTGAAGTTTGCGCTGGGCCGGGTGATCCGCGGGTCGGCGAGCAGGGCGTTGGCGCGGATCTCGATCTCATCGTTCGGCCTCCAGTTGGTCTCGATCTCGATGCCCCGGTTGGCGCCGTCGCCCACGTTCACGGCGTAGGCCAGACCGCTGGGGAGGAACTGGTCGCTCTGGATGTTCTGCCAATCGGCCACGAAGACGGCGACGCGGGCCTGAACCCGTCCATCCCAGAGCACGACCTTGGTCCCGACCTCATAGTTCCAGAGCGTGTCGCCCGAATATTCCCGCATCGGGTTCCCAGGGCCGCCGTCGAAGTCCTGCCACAGCGGTCCCCCCGTGTTGAAGCCGCCCGTCCGGTGCCCCTGACTGATGAGGGCATACAAGCCCATGCGGTCGTCAGGGCGGTAGTCGAGCCCCAGCTTGGGCGAAAAGCCCCAGGTGCTGCGCCGCCCCTGGAACTCGCGCTGCCCGAACCTCTGGATCACGTCGGAGCGTGTGTCATAGTCAAAGCCGTAGAGCCGCCCCCCCGCCGTCAGCGTCAACGTCGGGGTGAGGGCGTAGGAGATTTCACCAAACGCCGCCGCCTCGCGGAGTTCGTCATTGCGAACTTCACCATAGACATCGGCAGGCGTGGGCCGCAGGGCTGAAAGCAGGGTTTCGGCCCGCGTCTCACCCTGCGAAAAGAACCCGCCGGCCAGCCATTCGACCTTGTCGGACGGCGGCGAACGGAACGTCAGTTCGCCCACCACAAGATGGATGGACTTCGCCTCGTCCAGAGCTCCGGTCCGGGCAAGGGACCCGAATAGCAAAAGCGCGGTCGAGGCGTCGTAGCGGCTGCGGAAGCGGTGATCGAGGTAGGCGATCGATCCATCGACACGCCCCCAGTCGCCCCGGCCTTCGATGCTGACGTAGGCCTGGTTGAAATCGTTCGTATGGGGCTCGCGCACCAGATTGGCGCGCCTCAGCCCGCCCAGGGTGCGATAGACGTAGTGCGTATCCTCGGTGTCGATCGACTGATGGACGACCCCCACGGTCGTGCTCCAGTCGGGAGCGAGGCGCAGGCTGGCCGCCAGCCGCCCGCCCCGCCGCGACGAGGCGTTGACCCGGCGCAGGCTCAGGCTGACATCGTCGATATAGCCGTCGAAGGCCTCCTCATACGCCAGCCCGCGAATGGCGCCCCGCTCGCCCGGCAACGGCAGGTTCACGACGGCCGAGTATTCGGTGTTGGCGCCGCCGCCGGCCGTGACCGATCGGGTCCCGGACACGTCCACGGCATAGGTCAGCGGATCCGGCGATCGGGTGACGATACGGACCACGCCGCCGATCGGACCCGTGCCGTACAGCGCGCCCTGCGGCCCACGCAGCACTTCGACCCGATCAAGGTCGATCAGCTTGAGGTCCGGATCCGGGGCGCTGTAGGTGATGGGAACGAGATTGAGGTACAGCCCCACCGTCGACTGGGTCAGCCCCGTGAAGGCGCCGTCGGACATGCCTCGCAACAGGATCTTGTTACGGCCCGACCCCAGGTTGGTGACCGTCATTCCCGCGATCAGATTGCTGAGGTCGTGAGCGTTGGCCGCTCCGGCGAAGCCGATCTGTTCACCGGTCACCGCAGTCACCGCGATGGCGGCGCTCTGGGGCGACTCCGGCCGACGCTCGGCGGTCACGATGACGTCGCTGAGCTCCGAGGTGTTTTCGAACACCGCCTCGACCGGCCTTAGAGCAACGGGGGGAAGCGACGGCGCCGGCATGGAGACCGCGGGCCGGGCGCGCCCGGCGCGGCGGATGATGATCGCTCCGCTGCCGCTGGTCGACCAGGTGCAGCCCGAGCCGGCCAGCACCCGGGTCAGGGCGGCGTTCAGCCCCATCGTTCCGTTCAGCGCGGGGGCGACGCCACGGCAGGCCGACAGATCGCCCCCCAGCGAAACCCGGGCCTGAAGCGCCAGATCCAAAAGAGCGCTCTCGACCCGTTGTGACGGGATATGAAGGTTCAACCGCCGGTCAGGCGTCGCCTCCGCGGGCCGCGCCGCGCCGAGTACCGTTACAGTCAGGATTAGGCCGAGGCCAACGACGCGAAATCGTCCCGTTCTGCCGCCTGAAGAAGGATCAGCGCGAGTCACGCCCAGTCAAATCCACCCCGTCGGCGGATCGAGTGACCTCAACCGGAGCCAGCTCCTTGAGCTGTTCCAGCATGACCGCCTCATCCGCCACCCGCAGAACTCCGGTAAACCGCAGATTCTGCGCTGAAACCGATACGTTAACCGGTTTGCCGAGGTAGCGCGACAGGTCGTCTCCGACCTCCGCGAGAGAGGCGTTGCGATAGACCAGAACCCCAGTGCGCCAGGTCGAGGCGCTGGCGGGATCGACGCGGCTCAGAACGGCCTGTTGGCGACCAAGCTGGTCGACCCGCTGACCGGCCGTCAGCCGCATGACGTCCCCGCTGCTGGCCGGCGTCACCGCGACCACGCCACGCTCGACGCTCACCGAGAACCGTCCATCGTGGTTGACCACGTTGAATGCGGTCCCCAGGACCTGGACGCTGCGGTCGCTGGCGGTGATCACGAACGGGCGAGAGGCGTTGTGCGCGACGTCGAAGGCGGCCTCGCCGTCGGAAAGGGTGACCTCGCGCCGTCCCGACTCCATGCGCACGCTCAGGTCGGAGTGACGGTTCATGTAGATGACCGAGCCGTCCGACAGTTCGACCGTGCGCGGCGCCGATTCCGTCCGGTAGACCTCGGTGCGGGCGCCGAACAACGGCCACACCCCGACGGCCAGGACCAGAGCCGCGGCCATGCCGATCGCCGGATACAGCCAAACAGGCCGCGACCGTCGCGCACCCGGGAGGTCATCGTTCGCCGGCAGGGCCGACGGAGGAACCTCATCCAGCGCGATCCACAGAGCTTCCACCCGGTCGTAGGCGTCGCGATGCGCAGGCGCCGCCTCGATCCAGTCCTGGAAGGCGAGCCATTCCGCCTCGGACGCATCCGGACCGTTCAGGCGCACGAACCAGCCCCGGGCCGTCTCCTCAATGTCGGTGTGGATGTTCATCTGTACGACTGTCGATCTTCAGCCACGGCGAGCGGCTCTCTGAGGGTAGGACGTCGCAGGTGCGGCGCCACCTCCGAGGAAAATCACGCCAAACGCGAAAAATGCGCCCGTCACCGCGGCGCCCTCGCGGCCAGGATCCTAAGCGCGTCCATCATATGCTTCTCGACTGAACTGCGGGAGATCCCCAGGCGGGCCGCCACCTCAGCGTAGCTGAGACCGTCGAATTTGTGCATCCGAAAGATCGTGGCCGTCTTGCGGGGCAGCGTCTCCAGCGCCGCGATCAGCGCCGACAGCCGTTCACGGCTCGCCACCACGGCCTCGGCGGACGGGGCGTCATCGATGTCCTCGTAGGCGCCGACGACGTGGGAGGTCATGCGCCAGGCCCCGTCCCGGGCAGCGCCCCTCAACGCCGAACGCCGCCTGTCCAGCAACAGATTCGAGGCCAGCCGGTACAGGAAGGCTCGCGCGTCCCGGATCTCGACCTCCGGACTGACGGCGGACACCTTGAGATAGAGGTCCTGCAGCAGATCCTCGACATCGGGAGCGCCGCCTAGGCGCGCGCGAAGGAACCGCGCCAGCGCATCGCGCTGCTCGAAGTAGACATCGGTCAAAGGATGCGCGGTCGGCGCTGTCAAAGGAGTGCTGCCCTCTCGTCGGTTCAGAACACCCGACGCCGCCGGACGGACGCCGCCTTCTCCAGACAACGCCGTTTCATGCCGTGCAGTTTCTTTTGAGGCAAGCCGCGCGGGGCGCCGTCTTACCCATCGAGGGCATGTGAGCCCCTTTGACATGCCCCCCTGTCGTCCGGATCCGGTTTTCCGCCCGGGTCCGGACGACCCCCCGGAGAGTGACGACACGATGCAGACCCGGGCGCGCTCAGATGTTTGATCTCTGGCGCGCCGGCTATGTCCGCAGTCCCCTGTCCCATGCGCTTGAACCCGACGGACTGGACCCGGCGAAGGTCGTCTGGCTGCCCGCGGGCGATCGCTCTTTCCAATTCGTCGCCGACCCGTTCGGCCTCGAGCGTGACGGGGTGGTCACCGTGTTCGTCGAGGCGTTCGACTATCGGGTTCGCCGCGGCGAGATCCACTATTTCCAGTACGACCAGAACGACGTCCTCATCGGTCGGGGAGTGGCGCTGGCCGAGCCGTTCCACCTTTCCTACCCAAGCCTGATCGAGGACGGCGGCGAGCTCTACATGCTGCCCGAGGGGTACAAGAGCGGCGTCCTGACCCTGTACCGTTGTGTCCGTTTCCCCGACCGTTGGGAGCCGGTTCAGAAGCTTCTCGATGTTCCCGCGATCGACGCCACCGTCGTGCGGTCCGGCGCGCGCTGGTGGATGTTCTACGCCCTGCCCGGGCCGGATGACCGCGCCATGCGGGAGCTCCATGTCGCCTGGGCCGATCGGCTGGAAGGCCCCTGGACGCCGCATGCCCACAATCCGGTGCGGACCGGGTCGGCGGATTCCCGCCCCGGTGGTTCTGCGTTCGAACGCGATGGCGTCCTTCACCTGCCGGTGCAGGACTGTTCCGACGCCTACGGCTCGCGGATCCGGCTGTTGCGGATCGACAGTCTCGGACCCGACCGGTTCGAGGCGACCGAAGTCCGCCGGTTCGAGCCGGAAGGCCTTCTCGACGGCTTCAGCGACGGCCTTCACACCCTTTCAGGAACCGGCGGCATGACCTTCATCGACGTCAAGAGCGTCAATCATTCCCCGCTCGAGCGCTACATCCGCGCCCAGTACAAGCTGCGCCGCCTGTTTCGGCTGAACGGTCCGCGCCCGCAACGCGCCGAGGCGGCCTGAGATGCGGATCGCCGTTGTCATGCCTCGTGGCTGTCTGATGGAGCGTGGCCAGACCAACTCCATGGAGACGGTCGCCCTCACGTTGAACCTGCGCAGCCGGTTCCAGGACGATATACGGATCATCTGCGACGCGGGGGCCGCCGATCCGGCGATGCCGGGCCTGCTGACCATTCCCGCCGGGCTGAGCAAGTCGGAACGCCGGAACGTCGTCGCGGCCGTGTTGCGCGATCTGGCCCCCGACATCGTTGAGTACCACCAGCAACTCGGACCGGCCGCCGAGCTGGCCCGCCTCCTGCCCGGCCCCATGCACGTCCTCTATCGACACACGCGCATCAAGCCGCCCGGCAATCCGATCGAGCGGTTCCGTTATCGCCGCCGGCTGCAGGCCTTCGATCACCTCCTGTTCGTCAGCGAGGCGGCCTGCGCCGAATTCCGGACCGACTATCCCCGTTTCAAGGGGGCGATTTCGGCGGTCTGCAATCCGATCGACATCGCAGCCTGGCGCGGTGACGTCACGGCGCGTGAGCCGCTGATCCTGTTTTCGGGCCGCGCGCTGCCCGAGAAGGGGCTCGACGCCTTCTGCGAAGCGCTGGCGACCGTTCTGGACCAAAATCCGACCTGGCGCGGCGCCCTTATGCTCGGCGAATGGGAACGGAACCAGGCCTGGGCCGAACCGCACGTTCGCGCCCTCGATCGGTTCGGCGATCGGGTCGAACTCCATAAGTCCGCGTCGATGGCGAAGGTCATCGAGGTGTCGCGCCGCGCCGCCATCGCCGTGACCCCGTCACGAGTCGCCGAGGCGCTGGGCCTGACGGCGCTCGAAGCCCACGCCGCCGGGGCGGCGCTGGTGTCGTCCGGACGCGGCGGCCTGCGCGAGGCGAGCGGGGTCCACGCCCTGTACGTCGATCCGCCGGAAGCGCCAGGGCTCGCGGACGCCATCGCCCGGCTGGTCACGGACGACAAGCTGCGCCGGAGGATGGCCTCCGCGGGCCAGACGCATGTCGTGGCGATCCACAATCCCGTGGCGCGAGCTCGACAGCTCGACGACCTGCGCCAACATATCGCCGATGAAGGCCGTGTCCGCTCTGGCCTTCGTCCATCACGCCTGCGCATGATCGGCAAATCTTCCGGATCCCCCGTGATTGACCGAGGCCTGCCATGGGCGGACGCACCTTCCTGACGACCCTTCTCTTCGGCAAACGGGCCGCGGCGCGCTCCGGCGACATTCGAGATCTGCCCGACCGCCGGCTCATGGCCGATGCCTATATTCCCGCCTTCGCCGCGGCCGGCGGCCGGATTCTGTGGGTCGGGTGCCGCGCCTACACCGCGACCGACTACGCCGCGCTGGAAACCGGCGGGGCCGAAGTCTGGACGACCGATATCGATCCCAAGGCGGCCCGTTGGGGCCGCAGCGGTCGCCACCGGACCGGCGACGTCTGCGCGATCGACACGATCTTCCCCGACATCACCTTCGACGCCATCATCTGCAACGGCGTCTTCGGCTACGGGGTCAATGCAGCCGAACAGCAAGGTCGGGCGATGGCGGCGATGGCCGCGATCCTGCGGCCCGGCGGACAGCTTCTGCTGGGCTGGAACACCGACAAGGTGGAGGATCCCGTCCAGGCGGGTCTGACGGCCCCGTGGTTCGATCCAGCGCCGTTCGGCGGCCAGGATCAGAGGGTGGGGTTCGACACCGTCACCCACGTCTATGACACCCTGATCCGACGCGCCTGACGGTCTTCGAGGCGACGCGACATCGATCCTTCACGGACCGCGGCTAGGAGGGCCGCCGTCGGAATCGAAGGAGCGCGCCATGTTCACCCTGCTGACCATTCTGCTGGCGGGCCCGCTGCAGACCGCGCCCGAACAGGCCTGCGCGGCCACGGCGGCCGACGTCGGCGCGGCGGGCGGCGACGCCTGCGCCAGGCCCTGGATGGACCGGACCTTGCGCCTCAACGACCTGTCGGCGGTCGGGACCCACAACAGCTACAAGCTGGCCATCCCGGGCGACGAACTGGCCGTCATGACCGCCGCGAACCCGGCGGCGCGCGGACTGGACTACGCCCACCGTTCACTGGCCGACCAGTTGGACGGCGGCGCGCGTCAGATCGAGATCGACGTGCTTAACGATCCCGAGGGGGGACACTACGCCCATCCGCGCACGGCGTTGGGCGGCGGCGCGGCGGTCAGCCCGGCCTTCGCCGAAGCCATGGCCCGACCGGGCTTCAAGACCCTGCACATGCCGGATGTGGACTTCCGCAGTTCCTGCCTGACCTTCGTCGCCTGCCTGGGCGAGATCCGCGACTGGTCGCGCGCCCATCCCGATCACGCCCCGATCCTGATCATGCTGAACGCCAAGACCGGAGCGCCCTCCCTGCCCGGCAGCGTCGCCCTGCTGGACTTCGATGCCGCAGCCTGGGACGCGCTGGACGCCGAGATCCGTTCGGTCTTCGCCTCCGACAGCCTGATCACGCCGGATCAGGTCCAGGGCGGCCGGCCCACCCTGCGCGAGGGTGTCCTGGCGGGCGGCTGGCCGACGCTGGGGCAAGCGCGCGGCAAGGTCTTCTTCGCCCTCGACGAAGGTCCCCAGAAGGTCGCGAGCTATCGCGGCGAGCGGCGCTCGCTGGAAGGCCGCGCCATGTTCGTCAACACGGACGAGACCTCCCCCGCCGCCGCCTATCTGACGCTGAACGACCCGGTCGGCCAGCAGGCGCGCATCCGGGCGGCGGTGGAGGCGGGCTTCGTCGTGCGCACCCGCGCCGATGCGGACACGGTCGAGGCGCGCGCGGCGAGCGTCGCCCGGCGCAGCGCCGCCCTGTCCAGCGGGGCCCAGTATGTCTCGACCGATTATCTGTGGGCCGACCCGCGCTTCCCGACCTATGAGGTTCGCCTGCCCGGCGGAGCGGCGGCGGTCTGCAATCCGGTGCGCAACCCGGGGCGCTGCGATGGCCTGGCGGTCGAACTGACGGCGGGCGCTCCCCAGCGGGGCTATCTGGCGCGCGAGGATCGCCCGGACCTGACCATGGTGCTGGCCCCGCCCCCGGCCCCCGGCTCGGCGCGCGACACCGCCAATGCGGGCGTCTTCCGCGAGACCCGTCCCCTGCAGGGCACGCCGCGCTGGGCGCTGGCGACGGACGACGTGCGCGGGACGATGTACCACCACTTCGCCGGCGCCCTGGGCATCGAACTGACCGAGGCCGAGACGCCGGTGCTGACGGCCCTGCTCCAGCGATCGGGCGACGACCGCTCCGTGGTCGGCGACGCCAAGACCCACTGGGGCACGCAGCGGCCCTACATCGGCACGGATCAGCCGATCTGCGAGGCGAAGACCGATCATCTGGCGGGCAATCCCGACTATCCGTCCGGCCACTCCGCCCACGGCATGCACGTGGCCATGATCCTGGCGGAACTGGCCCCGCAACGGGCCGATATCCTCTATGCCCGGGGGCGCGAGTTCGCCGAGAGCCGCTACATCTGCGGCTCGCACAGCTACAGCGCCGCCGAGGCGGGCATCCTGTCCGGGGCCGTGATCTACGGCGCCGAACAGCGCTCGGAGACCTTCCGCCGCGACATGGAGGCGGCCCGCGCCGAGGTCCAGGCGGCGCTGGCGAAGGCCGGCTCCGGCGGCGAACAAGACACCGCCGTGAACTTTGAATGAAACCTGCTGTCACACGCTGAGGGACCTCGCCGCGAGGTCGTTGAGGGCCACGGGGGCGCAGGCCGGACGGAACGATCCGCCGGCGGCCGCCGACGTCAACATCGACCCAGCGGAGATTTCGAAGTGACCGGATCGAACCAGAATCGCGGCCAGGCCCGCATCGGCCGCATGGCCTTCCTGATGGGCGGCTGCGCCGCCGTCAGCCTGATGAGCGCCGGCGCCGCGGCGGCCCAGACCGCCCCGGCCGCCACGCCGCAAGACGAGTCGACCCAGCTGGACGAAGTCGTCGTCACCGGCGGCAGCTATCAGCGCAGCCTGGAGCAGGCGATCGACATCAAGCGTGAGAACGTCGGCTTCTCGGACGCCATCGTCGCCACCGACGTCGCCAACTTCCCGGACCAGAACCTGGCCGAGGCGCTGCAGCGCATCCCCGGTGTGACCATCGAACGCAACCGCGGCCTGGGCAGCCGGGTCAGCGTCCGCGGCCTGCCCGCCGAGTTCACCTTCGTCAGCATCAACGACCTGGCTACGGCTTCCGGCAGCGGCGGCCGCGAGGTCGAGCTGGACATCTTCGCCTCGGAGGTCATCCAGCAGGTCGTCGTCCAGAAGTCGCCCCGCGCCTCGGACGAGGAAGGCGGCATCGCCGGCACCGTCGACATCTCGACCGCTCGTCCGTTCGACTATCGCGAGCGCCAGTTGGTGGCCTCCGTCGAGGGCTCGCACAACTCGATCTCGGAAGAGATCGACCCGAAGGTCTCCTTCCTGGCCAGCGACACCTGGGGCAACTTCGGCGCCCTGATCTCGTTCTCGACCGCCCAACGTTCCAACCGCACGGACTCCAACTCGGGCATCAACTTCCGCCCGATGTCGCGCTTCCTCGCCAGCTCCACCGGCGCGCGGGGCACGCAGGCCCTGGCCGTGCTCGCCCGCGACGCCGGCATCGTCATCCCGGCCGCCGACCGCAACAACACCGCCATCACCAACCGGATCATCTTCCAGGACAAGGTCGGCGACCGGATCTACATGAACGAGCAGGACCAATGGGGCGGCACCCTGTCGCTGCAGTACCGGCCGTCGTCCAACCTCAGCCTGACGTTCGACGCCATGCTGGGCGGCTATGAGACGACCGAGGACGAGTACGACGCCGCCGCCTATTCGGCGTCCAGCCGCAGCACGCTGGAAACCATCCACTCGTACGACGCCACCACCCTGGCCGACCAAGGCATCATCGTCCTGCGCGACGTGTCCTACACCGCCACCCAGCACGAGATGCTGAGCAAGGAGCGGATCAACGAGACCGACTACTCCCAGTTCGCCGGCACGCTGGACTGGAGCGGCGACAGCTGGGAACTAAGCGCCATGGTCGGCTATTCGGGCGCCGAGAAGACGCTGGATTCGTCCAACCTGAAGCACGTGGCCTACGCCCCGTCACGGACGCGCTGGACCGCCAACGGCGGCGAGACCATCCCCAGCGCCACCTCGGGCGGCTTCGACATGTACAGCTCGTTCGACCGCTATCTGTTCGAGGCCTACGAGACCACGCTCGAGCACATCACTGACGACAAATACGCCGCCCAGCTGGACTTCACCCAGCATTTCGCGCTGGACGCCTTCCCGGCCCTGACCAGCATCCAGGTCGGCCTGCGCTACACCGACAGGAACAAGGAGCGTCAATACGGCGCCCTGAACATCCAGGGTCCGACGGCGGGCAGCACCGCCTGGCTCAACACCCGCCGCCTGTCGGACAGCCAGCTGACCAGCAGCAACGACCTGGCCCCCGGCGGCGCCTACACCATCCGCGATCTGACCTGGAGCCAGGTGTCGAACGACTACGCCCGTCGCACCTTCCGCTACGCCGGCTTCTCCACCCCGTTCAACGTCGGCGACTATTATGAGGTCTCCGAGGAAGTCCTGGGGGCCTACGCCATGGCCAATCTGGACTTCGACCTTGGGCCGGTTCCGGTCAGCGTGAACGGCGGCGTGCGCTACGTCGACACCTCGATCACCTCGTCCGGCTATCACCAGATCCAGACCCCGACCGGCGGCACCACCTATACCCCGGAGCCGGTGTCGAGCGACGGCGCCTACGACAAGCTGCTGCCCAGCCTGAACTTCACCGCCGAGCTGACCGACAGCATCGTGTTCCGCGGCGCCGCCTCGGAGACCCTGATCCGTCCGGCGCTGACCGACCTGGCCTACAAGCGCACCGCCAGCTGGAGCTCGTTCCGCTTCACGGACGGCAACCCGAACCTGAAGCCGACCTACGCCAAGCAGTGGGAAGTGGGTCTGGAGAAGTATCTTCCGGAGGGCGGTCTGCTGGCCGTGTCCTACTTCTCGAAGACCATCGAGGGCGTCGTCCGCCAGGCCCTGACGGGCACCGTGCAGGACGTCACCGTCTATAACGCCAACGGCACGGTCAACGGCATCTTCGACTTCGACGTCTACAGCCCGATCAACGAACCGGGTTCGTACGATGTCAGCGGTGTGGAGCTGGTGGCCGTCGTTCCGTTCGGCATGTTCTACGCGCCGCTGGACGGCTTCGGCATCAACGCCAACTACACCATGCTGGACAGCTCGCTGACCGGCTCTTCCACCCTGGGCATTCCGACCCCGCCCATCGGGCTGGCCGACAACACCTACAACGTCACCCTGTTCTACGAGAACGACCGCTTCCAGGGCCGTGTCTCGTACAACTACAAGGACGCCTACGTCGAAGGCATCGGCTACGAAATGTATCCGATCACCCGTGACGGCTACGGCCAGACCGACGTGTCCGTCAGCTACAACCTGACCGACAATATCCAGCTGAACCTCGAGGCCATCAACCTCACGGATGAGAGGACCACGGGCTACACCATGGATCCGTCCTTCCCGGTGATGGACGAGATGTCGGGACGCCGCGTCACCTTCGGCATGCGCATGGACTTCTGACCTTGCACGACGCCTGCACCAGCACACGGGCTGTATCCTGATCCCCGGGAATACAGTCCAGGTGGACGCCCCCTCCGACGGAGGGGGCGTCTTCGCGCGTCCGACGGGCGAAGCCGCGCGGCAGGCCGGAGCCGTCGCGGGCCTGCGCCGGGATGTCGTCAGCTATCTGCAACGCAAGGGTCAGCCCCTCGGCGACGCCGAGGACGCGGTTCAGGAGGCCTTCGTCCGGTTCCACCGCGCCGGTCATGACCTGTCGTCTCCCGACGCCCGCCCGCTGCTGTTCGTCATCGCCCGCAACATCCAGAACGACCGATGGAAGGCCGCCGCGCGGGAGTCCCGCCGTCTGGTCGCCGAGAACGTCGAGACCCTGGACGCCGGTCCGCGCGCCATCGCCAGCGACGACCGCCCCGCCGACGACCGGCTGATCGGCCGGCAGAACCTGGCCGCCGCCGCCGCCGTGATCCGCGCCCTGCCCCAGCGCACGCGCGAGGCCTTCCTGATGCATCGCTTCGAGAACCAGACCTACCGCCAGATCGCGGCCAGGCTGGGCGTCTCGGTCAGCATGGTCGAGAAATACATCGCCGAAGCGCTCCGACAGCTGAAGATATCGGCGGAGGACTGAGGTGTTTGGCTTCCCCGTCGTTGTGAGTTGTGAAGCACATGCCGCGCACGCTGCGCGCGGTTGTCCCAACGAGAGATTCGCCCGTCCATGATCGACCGCCTGACCGCATTGTTCGCCCGCCGGCCGGAGGCGGCCGAGGACTGGCTGGCCCGCATGGGCCGGCCGGGCGTCAGCGCGCGCGAGCAGGACCGGTTCGCGGCCTGGCTGGAGGCCGATCCGGACAATCTGGACCGCTATGAAAACGCCAAGGCGCGGAGCGCGGGGCTGGAGCCGTTGCGCGGAGTCTTCGAGGCCGATCTGGCCCGGATTCGTTGGCGGCGCCGCGAACCCGCCCTGTCCCGGCGGCTCCTGCTGTCCGGCGGCCTGGTCGCCGCCGCCGCGGTCGGCGGCCTTCTGATGTGGCCCTCTCTGTCCGCGCCGACGGGGCGGCTGTACGAAAGCGCGCCCAGTCGGATTTCGGACGTCGTGCTGGACGACGGTTCGCGTGTGACGCTGGACGCCGGATCGGCGATCCGCGTGTCCCTCGACGACAAGGTGCGCCGCGTGACGCTGGAGCGCGGCGCGGCCTATTTCGAGGTGGCGCATGACGCCGGTCACCCGTTCCAGGTCGGGCTGATGGACCGCAATGTCATCGTCACCGGCACCCGTTTCGTGACCACGCTGAAGGGCAAGGCCGCCGAGGTCGCCCTGCTGGAGGGCCGGGTGGTCATCAGCGCCCGTGACGCCTCCGACGCCCGGTCCCTGGCGGACGGGGTGTCGATGGCGCCCGGAGATCAGGCCGTCTTCCGGCCCGGTGAACCGGTCGTCCGACACATCCGTGAAGACCTCGAGATCGCGACCGCCTGGCGCAAGCGCCGCCTGATCTTCCGCGACGCCCCCCTGTCGGAAGTCATCGCCGCGGCGTCCCGCTATTCCGACCGCCCGCTGACGATCGCGGATTCCCGGCTGGGCGCGCTGCGCGTCACCGCCATCCTGCCGCTTGACGGCGATCAGTCGCTGATCGACCGGATCGACGCCCTGCTGCCCGTGACAGTCGAACGGACGGCCGACGGCCGCGCCCTGGTCCGGGCCGAATAGGCGCTATCGCAGACCTGTCATGCCCGGGCTGTAAGGACACGCGGTTCCTTCCACCGTCACCTGACAGGGTCCCGCGCTTGGCTCCGACCGCCCGATCGCTGCCGGCGCGCAACGCGTGGCGCGCGCCAGGTCTGGCGGCGGCGCTGGCGCTTCTGGCGACGACGCCGGTCCATGCCCAGACGGCGGGGTCGCAGACCTTCGACATCCCCGCCCAAGATGCATCCTCGGCCCTGATCCAGCTCTGCGCCGTCGCCGATTGCGAACTGGCCTTCGTCCAGCGTCCGGGCGCCGCAATCCGCACGCGGGCCGTGCGTGGCCGCATGTCCTGGCGCACCGCCCTGGAACAGATGCTTCGCGGCACCGACCTGCGCCACCGGTTCATCGGAGCCCACGGCGTGCGCGTCTGGGCCGATCCCCGTCCACCCGTCGCTTCGCCACAGCGCCCCTCGCCTCCGCCCCCGGAGGACGAGCCGGTCGAGCTGGAAGCCGTCGTCGTCGTGGGCCGGCTGTCGGGGCAGATCGACGAAGCCCTGCGCCGCAAGCGCGAGGCGGACGTCATCTCCGATGTCGTCACGGCCGGGCGGATCGGCGACCTGCCCGCCGCCAACCTGGCCGAGGCCCTGCAACGCGCGCCCGGCGTGGCCGTCGAACGCGAGGTCGGCGAGGGCCAGTTCGTCAGCGTGCGCGGCCTCGGCCCGCTGTTCCAGTCGGTGACGTTGAACGGCGCTCCGGTGGCCTTCAACGAGAACATCCGCAACTCGACCCAGAGCGGACGCCAGTTCCGCTTCCGCGCCCTGTCTCCGGACCTCCTGGCCGGCGCCACCCTGTCCAAGTCGGCCACGCCGGACATGATCGACGGCGGCATCGGCTCGAACATCGACATCGAAACCATCGGCGGACTGGACGGCGAACCCTTCCTGACCGTGCGCATGGGGGGCGAAATGGAAGCCCACACCGACCGTGTGGGTCCGGAGGTGTCCATCGCCGGCCGGATGGTGTCGCCCGACGGCGACCTCGGCCTCGTCGGCGGCCTGGCCGAAGAGCAGCGGTCCGTGCGCTACGATCGCTTCCAGATCCAGCGGTACTACGACCTGCCGATCGGCGGAGCGACGGTCACGACGCCCAGCGATGTCCGCACCACCGTCGAACGGGAGGATCGGCGCCGACGCAGCGCCTTTCTCGGCTTGGACTGGCGCGCGACGCCCGATCTTCTGCTCGATTTCGACGGCCTGGTCTCCACCTTCGACAATGCGATCCGGGAGGACCGGCTCGTCTATATGCTCGGCGAGCGGCTGGCCCTGCCGGGCTCTACCGTCACCGTCCGGAATGGCGTCGTCACGGCCGCGACGGTCGAGAACGGCCGCATCGACAACAACACCGAGGTCTCGGATCAGTCGCACCTGAACCTCGCCGTCTCGTCCGGCGCGCGGATACGGATCGGCGAATGGCGGCTGGAGCCGCGCATCAGCGCCTCGTTGGCGCGGTCGGTGCTCGATACGCCGCTTGAGCGGATCTCGGCCCAGTCGCCGACAGGCGTCGCCTACGCCTTCGATCTGGGCGACGCCGTCGACAGCCGCAGGGCCGCCCGCCTGACCACCGGTCTGGACCTGACCGATCCGGGTCTGCTGCTGCCCCCCCGCCTGGCCGTCCGGGCCGTGGAGTCCCGGGACGACGATCTGACGGCCGTGATCGACGCCCGCCGTCCGCTCGACCGGACCCTGGGCGCGCTGCACCTGTCGGTCCTGCGGATCGGAGGCCAGTTCACGGACCGCAACCGTGACTACCAGCGCCGCGACCGGATGGCCGCGCTCCGGCCCGGCGTCATCCCGCCCTCCGAGGCCTACGGGATCATCACCCCCCGCGACGTGTTCGAACGCCTGATCGATGA
Source organism: Brevundimonas sp. GW821-FHT12C05 (assembly GCF_058807475.1). Taxonomy (NCBI): domain Bacteria; kingdom Pseudomonadati; phylum Pseudomonadota; class Alphaproteobacteria; order Caulobacterales; family Caulobacteraceae; genus Brevundimonas; species Brevundimonas sp. GW821-FHT12C05. The sequence continues at coordinate 575,957 of NZ_JBXAQS010000001.1, read as the reverse complement.
ACGCTCGACGCCGTGGACGGCGGCGGACTTCCGCTGGTTCCGGGAGGCCTTCATCCTGCCCGGCGAACGGGACGGCGTCGTCTTCCAGCCGGACGACCTGACGCCGAGCGGCGCCGACCTGCAGAACTCCTACGCCGTCGGCGAACGGGTCGCGGCCGCCTACGTCAGGCTGGACGTGGACACGGTCGGTCTGCGCTGGCCGATCTCGGGCAATTTCGGCCTTCGGGTGGTGGAGACACGCACCGAGGTCGAGGGGTCGATCCTGGGCATGAGCGGCGGCGCGATGGAGGTCCGGCCGGTGGCCTATGCCGGCTCGCACCGGATCTGGCTGCCCAGCGCCAATCTGACCCTCGATCTGGACGACGACAGCCTGCTGCGGTTCGCGGCGTCCCGGTCCATCACCCGACCGTCGTTGGCGGACCTCAGATCAGCGACCGTCCCGGCGAGCGTGCTCGTGTCGGCCATCTATGAGCGGGGGCAGGCCGAGATCGACGCACCCTCCCCCGGGATCATCTTCACCGGGGTCGGCGGCAATCCGCATCTGACGCCCTATGTCGCGACGAACCTTGATGTCTCCTACGAACTGACCCTGCCCCGCGGCGCGTTCAGCGTCGCCCTCTTCCACAAATCGATCGACGACTACGTCCAGACGCTGGCGGCGCCGGAAGTCTTGACGTTCGAGACCCGCGCCGGACCGCCGGTGCAGGCGACGGTCATGATGTCCCGGCCCCGCAATGTCGGCCGCGCCCGTGTCGACGGCATTGAAGTCGGCCTGCATCGGCGCTTCGCCACAGGCTTCGGCTTCTGGGCCAGCGCGACCTGGACCGATAGCCGCATCGAGGGTTCGGGAACGGATCTGCTGGGCGTTTCGGAGCTGTCGTATTCGATCAATCCGTTCTTCGAGCGCGACCGTCTGGCGGTCAATCTGTCCTGGTCCTGGCGCTCGGCCTTCCGGTCGGAGGCCGACATGCAGGGCGGCGGCGTGTCCAGCTTCGTGGTCGCTCCGGCCGGCTATCTGGACGCCCAGGCGACCTTCGATCTGACGGATCACGCCCAGATCGTACTGACCGCCTCGAACCTGACGGACACCGTCGATCAGGCCTGGGAGGGCTCGCCTGATCGCCTGCTGCAGCTCGGTCGGGCCGGTCCCGCCATGTCGCTGTCCTTCCGCTGGACCCTGTAGCCAGGCCTCGAATTTCCCACGGCAAATTACTGCCCGTGGACGGCCTCCATCGACCCTGCGCGCAAGAATTTTGCTTAACCCGCTTGTGCGGCGCAGCAAGGCGTGGTTTCCTGAGGCTCTTCTTCAGGAGCCACCGTGGCCAACCGCGCTTACACCGCTGACCGCAAGACCGCCGCCATGGCGATCGCGGCCGTGCGCGCGCCGTCGGTCGAACTCGCCCTGAACACCCTTATTCTCACGGTAATTCTTGTGCTGCTCTCCGGAGCGGTGTGGATGCACGTGACCTGACCTAACCCAACATCAGGATCGCCCGCAGCCACCCGCTCCCGAAAGGAAGCGGGTTTTTTGTTGTGCGCGGTCCGGACACCTCCGGAACCGACTTCGCCCATGACGCAAGATTTCACCCCGAACGACCGGCCACCGAACGCGAGAAGTCGCGCCGTCACGGCCGGTCCGAACCGCGCCGCGGCCCGCAGCTATCTGCGCGCCGCGGGCATGCAGGACGCCGACTTCGACAAGCCGATGATCGCGGTGGTCAACACCTGGTCGTCGGTCACGCCGTGCAATATGCACCTGGACCGCCTGGCCGCCGACGTGCGCGCCGGCATCGTCGCGGCGGGCGGCTATCCGGTCGATTTCAACACCATTGTCGTCACCGACGGCATCTCGATGGGCACGCCCGGGATGAAGGCCTCGCTGATCAGCCGCGAGGTCGTCGCCGACAGCATCGAACTGGCCGTCGAGGGTCACCAACTGGACGGCGTCATCTGCATCGTCGGTTGCGACAAGACCATCCCGGCCGCCGCCATGGCCCTGGCCCGCATGGATATCCCGGGTCTGGTCTACTACGGCGGCACGATCATGCCGGGGACCATCGGCACGAAGGAGGTCTCTGTTCAGGAGATCTTCGAGGCCATCGGCGCCCACGCCGCCGGCGCGCTGGATGACGCGGGCCTGAAGGCGGTCGAGACCGCCGTCTGCCCCGGCGCCGGCGCCTGCGGCGGCCAGTTCACCGCCAACACCATGGCCATGGCCCTGACGGTCATGGGCCTGTCGCCCATGGGCGCCAACGATGTCCCCGCCGTCGATCCGGCCAAGGCCGCCGAGGGCGAGCGTTGCGGCCGCCTGATCGTCGAGCGGGTCTTCGCCGGCGACAGCGCCCGCAAATACATCACCCGCGCCTCCTTGCGGAACGCCGCTGTCGCCGTCTCGGCCTCGGGCGGCTCGACCAACGCGGTCATGCACCTGACCGCCATCGCCGCCGAGGCGGGGGTCGAGTTCGGCGTCGAGGACTGCCACCAGGCCTGCGTCGACGCCCCGGTCATCTGCGACCTGAAGCCCGGCGGCCGCTTCCTGGCCTCGCACCTGTTCGCGGCGGGCGGCACCCGTCTGGTCACCCAGCGGATGGCGGCGGCGGGCAAGATCGTCAACGCCCCCACGGTCAGCGGTCGCAGCCTGTTCGCCGAAGCCGCCGAGGCCGAGGAAGCCCCCGGCCAGCAGGTCGTGGCGGACTTCGACGCCCCGATCATGGATCGCGGCAGCTACGCCGTCATCTACGGCGACGTCGCCCCGGACGGCGCGGTCATCAAGCTGACCGGCCACAAGGTTGATCGGTTCGAAGGCCCCGCCTGCGTCTTCGACAGCGAGGAAGACGCCTTCCACGCCGTTCAGGACGGCTCGGTCGGCGAAGGCGACGTCATCGTCATCCGCTACGAAGGGCCGAAGGGCGGCCCCGGCATGCGCGAGATGCTGCAGGTCACCGCCGCCCTGAAGGGCCGCGGCGTTCACAACATCGCCCTGATCACCGACGGCCGCTTCTCGGGCGCCAGCTACGGCTTCGTCGCCGGCCACGTCTCGCCCGAAGCCGCCGTCGGCGGCCCTATCGCTCTCATTCGCGACGGCGACCGCATCGCCATCGACGTCACCAACCGCCGGATCGACGTGGACGCCGATCTGGCGAAGCGCCGGGCGGGATTCGCCCCCAATCCGACCCGCCCGGCGCACGGAGTCTTCGCCAAATACCGCGCCTCGGTGGCCTCCGCCGCCCAGGGCGCCGTGACCATTCCCAACCCTCCCCCGGTTCAGCGCCCCGCTGAAACCGAAGCCCGATCCGCCCGAGAGGACGCCTGAACCATGGCCATCACGATCTACACCAACGACGACATTCGCCCCGGCGCCATCGCCGGCCAGCGCATCGCCATCATCGGCTATGGCTCGCAGGGCCGGGCCCACGCCCAGAACCTGAGGGACTCGGGCTTCGACGTGGTCGCCGGGGTCCGCGAGGGCGGCAAGGGCTGGCGCAACGCCACCGCCGATGGCGTCCCGACGGCCGAGCCCGCCGAGGCGGTCAAGGACGCGGACATCATCGCCATCCTGACCCCGGACATGATCCAGGCCGAGGTCTATCGCGACATCATCGAGCCCAACGCCAAACAGGGCGCGGCCATCCTGTTCGCCCACGGCTTCTCGATCATCTACGGCCGCATCACGCCGCGCGCCGACATGGACGTCATCCTGGTCGCGCCCAAGGGGCCCGGCGACCTGGTCCGCCGCGAGTACCAGCGCGGCCGCGGCGTCCCCTCCCTGTTCGCCATCGAACAGGACGCCACGGGCAAGGCCCGCGACCGCGCCATGGGCTACGCCAAGGGCAACGGCGGCGCGACCGGCGGCCTGCTGGAGACCACCTTCCGCGAAGAGACCGAGACCGACCTGTTCGGCGAGCAGGCCGTCCTGTGCGGCGGCGCCAAGGAGCTGGTCATGTCCGGGTTCAACACCCTGGTCGAGGCCGGCTACCAGCCCGAGATCGCCTACTTCGAGTGCATGCACGAGCTGAAGCTGATCGTGGACCTGTTCTACGAAGGCGGCATCACCAAGATGAACGAGTTCATCTCGGAGACGGCCAAATGGGGCTCGGTCAAGTCCGGCCCGCGCGTCATCACCGACGAGACCCGCGCCCGCATGAAGACCATCCTGGACGAGATCCAGTCGGGTCAGTTCGCCAGCGAATGGATCGCCGAGAACGAGGCGGGCAAGCCCCGCTACGACGCCTGGGTCAAGGCCGACGGCGAGCAACCCATCGAGATCACCGGGGCGAAGCTGCGCGAACGCATGGCCTGGCTGCACGCCCCCAAATCGGAAGCCGCCTGAGCCATGACCGCTTCCGCCGCCCGCATCCCCGAACCCGCCGCCGCCCCGAAAAGCGGCGCCCGCCTGCTGGTCTCCACCCTGGAGCGGCTGGGGGTGGAGGTCGTGTTCGGCTATCCGGGCGGCGCGATCATGCCCGTCTATGACGCCCTGGCCGGATCGTCGCTGCGCCACATCCTGGTCCGCCACGAACAGGCCGCCGCCTTCGCCGCCGACGCCTACGCCCGGCGCAGCGGCAAGGTCGGGGTCTGCATGGCCACCTCCGGCCCCGGCGCGACCAACCTGATCACCGGCATCGCCAATGCGATGATGGATTCCATCCCCATCGTCTGCATCACCGGCAACGTCGCCCAGGGCGTCATGGGCACCGACGCCTTCCAGGAGATCGACATCCTGGGCGTCACCCTGCCGATCGTGAAGCACTCCATCCTGGTCCGGGATCCCGCCGACATCCCGGCCGCGGTCGAGGAAGCCTTCCACATCGCCGCCTCGGGCCGGCCCGGGCCGGTCCTGATCGACCTGCCCAAGGACGTCCAGGTCGGCCAGACCAGCGAGGATTTCGGCTTCCACATTCCGAACGCGGTCACCCCCATCGACCACGACGCCATCGCCCGGGCGGCGGAGATGATCCGCGCCGCCGAGCGCCCGCTGATCTACATCGGCGGCGGAGTGAAGATCGGCCGCGCCGTCGAACAGGTCCGCGCCTTCGCCGACCAGACCGGCATCCCGTCGATCTCGACCCTGAACGCCCTGGGTACCGTCCCGACCGACGCCCCCGGCTTCCAGGGCATGCTGGGCATGCACGGCACGCGCGCCGCCAATGAGGCCGTGCAGGAGGCCGATCTGCTGATCGTGTTCGGCGCCCGGTTCGACGACCGCGCCACCGGCAAGCTGGCCGAGTTCGCGCCCCATGCCCGGGTCGTCCATTTCGACATCGACGCTTCCGAGATCGGCAAGCTGCGCGAGACCCATGTCGCCGTCGCGGGCGAAATCGCGCCGGGCGTCGAGGCCCTGTCCGCACACCTGTCGGGCACGCCGCTGGCCATCGACCCGTGGATGATCCGTTGCGACACGCGGGTCCGCCGAACCGCCTTCCGCTATGACGACGCGCCCGGTGAGGGCGTCTACGCCCCTGCCTTGCTGAAGGCGATCTCCGAAGCGGCGGGTGATGATTTCGTCGCCGCCTGCGATGTCGGCCAACACCAGATGTGGGCCGCCCAGCACTGCCGGTTCGCCAAGCCGGAAGCCCACATCACCTCGGGCGGACTGGGGGCCATGGGCTTCGGCCTGCCCGCCGGCATCGGCGCCAAGCTGTCCGACCCGGACGCCACGGTCGTGGTCATCGCGGGGGACGGCGGCTTCATGATGAACGTCCAGGAGCTGGCCACCCTGAAACGCTACGGCGTCGCGGTGAAGGTCCTGCTGCTGGACAACAGCTCGCTGGGCCTGGTCCGCCAGTGGCAGGAGCTGTTCTTCGACGGCAACTACTCGGAGATCGACCTGTCCGACAATCCGGACTTCGTGAAGGTCGCCGAGGCGTTCGGCATCGAGGCCTTCCGAATTAGTCGGCGCGAGGAGGTTCAGGCCGGGATCGCCCGCCTGCTGGCCGCCGACGGCCCCTGCCTCGCACACGTCATCATCGATCCCCGGGAGAACGTGTGGCCGCTGGTCCCGCCCGGAAAGAACAACGCCGAAATGATGGAAGGCGCCTGACCATGAGCACCGAAACCCTGCACCTGAACATTGACCGCGCCGACGGTTCGCTCCAGCGCCTGATCGGGCTGGTCGAGCGCCGCGGTTTCCACATCGACGGCATGACCCTGAGCGACGAAGGCCACGGTCGTCATGTCGAACTGGCCGTGCGCGGCCGCGACGCCGCCCGCTGCACCCAGACTCTGGGTCGTCAGATCGACAAGCTGTTCGGCGTCACCCGCATCGCCGCCCCCATCTCTGGCGCCACCTCGACCTTCCATCCCGAGGTAGCGGCATGACCAAGGTCCAACAGGCCGTCGCCGCCGATCCGAACAAGGTCGTCGTCTTCGACACCACCCTGCGCGACGGGGAACAGGCGCCCGGCTTCTCGATGAACCCGGACGACAAGGTCCGCATGGCCCATGTGCTGGCCGCGATGAAGGTCGACGTGATCGAGGCCGGTTTCGCCGCCGCCTCGCCCGGCGACGAGGAAGGCGTGCGCCGGGTGGTCGGCGAGGTGGAAGGCCCCGTCTTCTGCTCGCTGGCCCGCGCGAACGAGGCCGACATCGACGCCGCGTATCGCGGCCTGTCGGGCACGGACGAGCGTCGCATCCACATCTTCCTGGGCACCAGCCCGATCCATCGCTCGGCCAAGCTGAAGATGTCGAAGGCCGAGGTGCTGGCCGCCGCCGAGCGTTCGGTCGCCTACGCCCGCACCCGCTTCGAGGATGTGGAGTTCAGCCCCGAGGACGCCATCCGCACCGAGCCGGAGTTCCTGGCCGAAGTGTGCGAGGCCGCCGCCGCGGCGGGGGCCACCACCCTGAACATCCCAGACACCGTCGGCTATTCCACCCCCGGCGAGATCGCCGAGATCTACCGCAACCTGATGGCCGCCGTCCGCGTCCGCCATCCGCACGTGGTCTTCTCGGCCCACTGCCACGACGACCTGGGCATGGCCGTCGCCAACTCGCTGGCGGCGGTGGAAGCCGGCGCGCGTCAGGTCGAGGGCGCCATCAACGGCATCGGCGAGCGCGCGGGCAACGCCTCGATCGAGGAGATGGTCATGGCCATCCGCACCCGTTCGGACCGTTACGGGCTGCACACCGGCGTGGACGCCACCCACCTGGTCCGCGCCAGCCGCCTGCTGAGCGAGATCACCCACACCCCGGTGGTTCGCAACAAAGCCATCGTCGGCCTGAACGCCTTCGCCCACGAGGCGGGCATCCACCAGCACGGCATGATGGCCGATCCCTCGACCTACGAGATCATGCGGCCCCAGGACGTCGGCTTCGAAGGCACCTGGTTCGTGCTGGGCAAGCACTCGGGCCGCCACGCCGTCGCCAAGCGCGCCGAGGCGCTGGGCCAGCCGGTCAGCGGCCCGCACCTGGTCGCCGCCTTCGCCGGCTTCAAGCGCCGCGCCGACGAAATCGGCGAGATCAACGACCACGAATTGCTGGCGATCATCGAGGCCTCGCGCCCAGACGCCGCCCCCCGACAGGAGTATGCTTATGCGGCCGCTGGCTGAACATATCTGGGTCAACGGCGAGCTGACGCCCTGGGCCGACGCCAAGGTTCACGTGATGAGCCACGCGCTCCATTACGGCACCTCGGTGTTCGAGGGCATCCGTGTCTATGACACGCCGAACGGACCGTGCGGCTTCCGCCTGACCGACCACGTGCGCCGCCTGTTCGACAGCGCGCGGATGTACCATTTCCAGCTGCCCTACACGGAGGATGAACTGGTCGAGGCCTGTCGCGCCACCGTGCGTTCGACCGGGCTGAAGTCCGCCTACATCCGCCCCATCGCCTTCCTGGGCGCGTGCGGCATGGGGGTGACGCCCTCTCCCGACAACATGAACGTCGATGTGGCCGTCGCCGCCTTCCCGTGGGGGGCCTATCTGGGCGAGGAGGCGTTGGAGAAGGGCGTCGACGCCTGCGTCGCCTCATGGTCGCGTATCGCCCCCAACACCGTGCCCTCGGGCGCCAAGGCAGGCGGCAACTACCTGTCCTCCTATTTGATTGGGCGTGAGGCCCGCGTCGGCGGCTTCGGCGAGGGCATTGCGCTCGGCACCGACGGCCGCCTGTCCGAAGGCGCCGGCGAGAACCTGTTCCTGGTCAAGGACGGCGAGATCATCACCCCGCCTGCGGCCGCCTCCATCCTGATGGGCATCACCCGCGACAGCGTGCTGAAGCTGGCCCGCGGCCTGGGCTATGAGACCCGCGAGCAGATCTTGCCGCGCGAGGCCCTGTACGTCGCCGACGAGATCTTCATGACCGGCACCGCCGCCGAGATCACCCCGGTGCGCTCGGTCGACGGCATCCCGACCCGCGCCGCCGGTCCGGGGCCGGTGACCAAGGCCGTCAACGCCGCCTTCCGCGGCCTGTTCACCGGCGCCACGCCGGATCGTCACGGCTGGCTGGAGCCGATCAACGCGCCCGCCCCGGCTCCGCAGCGCGAGGCCGAATATGCCTGAGACCCTGTTCGAGAAAGTCTGGAACCGGCACGTGGTGCAGGCGGAAACGCCCGACGCCCCTGCGGTGCTCTACATCGACCTGCATCTGGTCCATGAGGTCACCAGCCCGCAGGCCTTCTCCGAAATCGAGAGCCGGGGCCTGAAGGTGCGCCGTCCGGACCGCACCTTCGCCACCCTGGACCACTCCACCCCCACCCTGCCCGCCGATGCGAGCGGCGAGCGGCCCTACTACACCCCCGCCTCGAAGACCCAGGTCGAGACGCTGGAAGCCAATTGCGAGCGCCACGGCGTCTCGCTGGCGGGCTGGGACTCGGCGGATCGGGGCGTGGTCCACGTCATGGGGCCCGAGCTGGGCCTGACCCAGCCGGGCATGACCGTCGTCTGCGGCGACAGCCACACCGCCACCCACGGCGCGTTCGGGGCCCTGGCCTTCGGCATCGGCACCTCCGAAGTCGGCCATGTGCTGGCCACCCAATGCCTGCTGCAGCGCAAGGCCAGGACCATGCGCGTCACCGTCTCCGGACAGCTGCAGCCCGGCGTCTCCGGCAAGGATGTAGCGCTCGCCGTCATCGCCCGCCTGGGCTTCGGCGGCGGCACCGGTTTCGTGGTCGAATATGCCGGCGAGGCCATCCGGTCGCTGGACATGGAAGGGCGGATGACCGTCTGCAACATGTCGATCGAGGCCGGCGCCCGCGCCGGCATGATCGCCCCCGACCAGACCACCGTCGGCTGGTTGAAGGGTCGCCAGCACGCGCCCTCCGGCACCGCCTGGGACCGCGCCGTCGCCGACTGGCTGTCGCTGGCCTCCGACGAGGGCGCGGCCTTCGACGCCGAGATCCACATCGACGGCGCCGCCATCCGGCCGATGGCCACCTGGGGCACGACGCCGGACGCGGGCTCCGCCATCGGCGAACCCGTCCCCGCCCCGCGCGACGCCTCCGGCGAGAAGGCGCTGGCCTATATGGGTTTCACCGCTGGCGAAGCCACGACGGCCCATCCGGTCGATGTGGTGTTCATCGGCAGTTGCACCAATGGCCGCCTGCCCGATCTGCGCGCCGCCGCCGAGGTGCTGCGCGGCCGCAAGGTGAAACCGGGCCTGCGCATGCTGGTGGTCCCCGGCTCCGAGGCCGTGCGCCGCGACGCCGAGGCGGAAGGGCTGCATACCGTCTTCACCGACGCCGGAGCTGAATGGCGCATCCCGGGATGTTCCATGTGCCTGGCCATGAACGGCGACATGGTCGCGCCGGGCCAGTTGGCCGTCTCCACCTCCAACCGCAATTTCGAGGGCCGTCAGGGGCCCGGCTCACGCACCATCCTGGCCAGCCCCGCGACCGCGGCGGCCACGGCGATCATGGGCGTGCTGACCGACCCGCGCGTGTTCCTGCAGGAGAAGGTCGATGCCTGACCCGTTCAAGACCCTGACCTCGAAGGCCGTCGTCCTGTCACAGTCGAACATCGACACCGACCAGATCATCCCCGGTCGCTTCCTGAGCACCACCAGCCGCGAGGGTCTGGGGGCCTGGGCCTTCTATGACTGGCGCTACGAAGCCGACGGTTCGCCCAAGCCCGAAGCCATCCTGAATCGCATCGACCCGACCGAGCGCCGCATCCTGCTGGCGGGCCGCAATTTCGCCTGCGGCTCATCGCGCGAGCATGCTCCGTGGGCTCTGATGGACTACGGCTTCCGGGCCGTGGTCTCGACCGAGATCGCCGACATCTTCACCTCCAACGCCCTGAAGAACGGCTTCCTGCCCATCGTCGTCGATCAGGCGACCTGGGATGATCTCGCCGCCCATCCCGACCAGCCGATCACCATCGACCTGGAAACCTCCGCCATCCAGCGTGGCAATGCACAGCCTGTCGCGTTCGCCGTGGAGAGTTTCGCGCGCCAGTGCCTGCTCGACGGGGTCGACACCCTCGGCTGGCTGCAAGCCCGCATGCCCGCCATCGAAGCCTTTGAACGCCAGAAAGAAACCGTCTGATGCCCTCCCCCAAGACCTATGACATCGTCGTCCTGCCCGGCGACGGCGTCGGCCCCGAAGTGACCCATGCGGCGAAGGCCGTGCTGACGGTCATCGGCGATTTCTATGGCCATGAGTTCCGCTTCCACGAGCATCTGATCGGCGGGGCCGGCATCGACGCCGTCGGCGATCCCTTGCCGCAGGAGACCGTCGACGCCTGTCTGGCCGCCGACGCGGTGCTGCTGGGCGCCGTGGGCGGACCGCAGTGGGACGGCGGCAAGCGTCGTCCTGAAGAGGGGCTGTTGGGCCTGCGCAAGGCCATGGGCCTGTACGCCAACCTGCGCCCGCTGCAGGTCTCGCCGGTCCTGGCCCACCGCTCGCCGCTGAAGAAGGAGATCGTCGAGGGCGTCGACCTGATCGTCTTCCGCGAGCTGACCGGTGGCATCTATTTCGGGGAAAAGACCCGCACCGCCGACCGCGCCACCGACCTGTGCGAATACACCGTCGGCGAGGTCGAGCGCGTCGCCCGCGCCGCCTTCCAGACCGCCCAGCAGCGGCGCGGCAAGGTCACCTCGGTCGACAAGGCCAACGTCATGGAGACCAGCCGCCTGTGGCGCGAGGTCGTGACCCGCATCCACGCCGAGGAGTTCCCGCGCATCGAGCTGGAGCACGCCCTGGTCGACTCCATGGCCATGCATCTGATCCGCAAGCCGCGCGAGTACGACGTCATCCTGACCGAGAACATGTTCGGCGACATCCTGTCGGACGAGATCTCGGTGCTGGGCGGCTCCATCGGCCTGCTGCCCTCGGCCTCGCTGGGGTCCGGCGGTCCGGGACTGTTCGAACCGATCCACGGCTCGGCCCCCGACATCGCCGGCCAGGACAAGGCCAATCCGGTCGGGACCATCCTGTCCGCCGCCCTGCTGCTGCGTCACAGCCTGGGGCTGGAGGACGAGGCCGGCTCCATCGAGGCCGCCTGCGCCGCCGTCCTGTCGGCCGGAGCGGTCACCGCCGATCTGGGCGGGACCCTGGGCACCCGCGACGCCGCCAACGCAGTGATCGATGGCATCCGGGCGATCCACTGGGCCGCCGCCCATCGCGTCCAGATGCACTGGGCCTGAGGAAGAAACCGTGCCTTCGCCGCCGCAAATCCAGGGCGACGGCGCAATTTTTCACCTTTCACTTGACGGACCCCGCCCTTGTCCGTCAGCCTTCTCCCGAACTTGAACTGAGCAGGTCCGCCGTGAACCGCCTCGACGCCCGCACCGCCATCGCCTCGACCGCCTCGTGCGGCGGCGCGACCGTGCGCGTCATTGGTACCACCGGTATGACCACCACCACGCCTCCGGCGGGGACAGGTTAGCGCGCACCGAAAGCTCAGGAACGCAAAAACCCAACCCCGCCCGGATCGCTCCGGGCGGGGTTTTTCTTTTCTCCCCCTCACCTCCTCGAAAGACCCCTCTCATGTCCGCCCAGTTCGCCGTCCTTGAACGCCCCGTATCCGCCGTCGCCGCCTCGCCCGAGGTCGTCGTCATGAAGTTCGGCAGCTCCGTGCTGGTTGATCCCGCCGACGCGCCCAAGGTCGCCTCCGACATCTACGCCGAAGTCCGACGCGGTCGCCGGGTAGTGGCGGTGGTGTCCGCCCTCGCCGGTGAGACGGACCGCCTGCTGGCCGAGGCCAGGGCGCTGGGTCTCGCCCACGACAACAGCATCCTCCCCGCCTATGTCGTGCAGGGCGAGGAACGCTCCGCAGCCCTCGTCGCCCTCGCCTGCGACCGGGTCGGCCTCAGCGCCGCGACCCTGTCGGTCCGACAGCTCGGCCTCGTCGCCGAGGGACCGTGCGAGCACGCCCGCCCGATCTCGCTGGACCGCGCCGCCCTCGACCGCGCCCTGCTGAAGCATGAAGTGGTGGTCGTCCCCGGCTTCGGCGCCCTGTCGCCCGCCGGCGACGTGGTCCTGCTGGGCCGGGGCGGGTCGGACCTGACCGCCCTGTTCCTCGCCGCCGAACTGGAGCTCGACAGTGTCCAGTTGGTGAAGGACGTGGACGGCCTCTACGACCGGGACCCCAACGTCCATGCCGACGCCCGCCGCTACGACCAGGCCAGCTGGGCCGAGGCCAAGGCGCTGGGCGGCGGCCTGGTCCAGCCCGACGCGCTGGATCTCGCCGAGGCGCGCCGCCTCAAGGTCGAGGTGCGCAACTATCTGGACGGTCACCGCACGGTCGTCGGACCGGTCGGCGCCCCGCCCCGGGTCGCGCCGCCGCATCGCCGCCTGCGCGTCGCCGTGGCCGGCTGCGGCGTGGTCGGCGGCGGCGCCCTGGCCCGCTTGCTGGTCGATCCGCGTCTGGACGTGGTCGGCGTGCTGGTCCGCGATCCGTCCAAACCACGCGACGTGCCCGGGGCCACCGACGCCCGCCTCGCCCCCCTGCTGGTCTCCAGTCCCGACGCCCTGCTGGCGCGCAACCCGGACATCGTGCTGGAAGCCCTGTCCGAAGCGGCCGCCGGTCATGCGGTGATCCGCGCCGCCCTGTCGCGCGGCGTCGACGTGGCCACGGCCAACAAGCAGGCCGTCAGCGTCGATCCCGCCGGACTGCTGGCCCTGGCGGAGGCCAATGGCGCGACGCTGTTGTGGTCGGCCTCCGTCGGTGGCGGCGTGCCCATGGTCGAGGCCGTGCGCGCGGCCCGCGCCGACGCCCCGGTCGCCGCCTTCGAGGCCGTGCTGAACGGCACCGTCAACTTCATGCTCGCCCGCCTCGGCGAGGGCGCGTCCTTCGATCAGGCGCTTTCCGAGGCCCGCGCCGCCGGCTTCGCGGAGGAGGATCCGTCGTCTGACCTGGAAGGTCTCGACGCCCTGGCCAAGGTTCGCCTGCTGGCCTTCGAGGCCTTCGGCCTCATGCCAGAGGAAGCCGACATCCCCCGTGACGTGCTCGATCCCGCCGCCCTGCCGCCCGCCGGCGCGCGTCAACTCTGTCGCTGCGAGCTGAAAGACGGCAAGCTGATCGCCAGCGTGCAGCTGGTTTCGGGTCCGCTCGATCCGCTGTTCGCGGAGTTGAAGGGAGAGGGCAACGCCTTGAAGGTCATCTCGCACGACGGATCCGCGGTGCGCCGCCGGGGGCGCGGCGCCGGGCGCTGGGCCACGGCCGAAAGCCTGCTGGCCGACCTGTCCGACCTCGCCGCCGCCCGCCTCGTCGAGCCCGCCTGACCATGGCCGTCTTCACCCCCGTCGGGGAGGCCGACGCCGAGCCCTTCATTAGTCGCTACGGGCTGGGCCTCGTCGCGCTCACGCCCATCGCCGAAGGAGTGGAGAACACCAACTACCGGCTGAATACGAACAAGGGCCGGTTCGTCCTGACCCTGTTCGAGAACCGCACCGACGCGGCGTCCCTGCCTTTTTGCCTGGGCCTGACCGCCCATGCCGCCGACAAGGGCCTGCCCGCCGCCCGTGCCCTGATCAACAGCGAGAGTGAGGCGGTCGGCGCGCTGAACGGTCGCCCCGCCGCGGTCCTCGAATGGCTGCCCGGAGACTGGAAACGCGATCCATCACCGCAGGATCAGAGACGCGCGGGCGAACTGCTGGCCCGGCTGCATCTGGCCGCCGCCGACTTCCCGCTCGAGCGCGTCGATCCCGTCGGCCCCGCCGCGCGCCGGGCCCTGTTCGAGCGCAGCCTCACCCGCGCCGACGCCGCCGATCGCCTGTTGCTGGACCGGATGGCGCCGTGGGTGGTGGGCGCGACGCCAGATCCCGCCGCCGGCTTGCCACGCGGGCCGATCCACGCCGACTACTTCCCCGACAACCTGCTGTTCGAGGGCGAAGCCCCCAGCGGCCTGATCGACTTCTATTTCGCCTGCACCGGCGCCTACGCCTACGACCTGGCCATCGCCCTGTCGGCCTGGGGCTTCGACGCCGACGGCCACCCCCTGCCGGCGGCCCTCGCCGCCTTCCGCGACGGTTATGAGTCCGTGCGTCCGTTGACCCCGGCGGAGGACGCCGCCCTGCCCGCGCTCGGCGCCGTCGCCGCCGTGCGGTTCACCCTGACGCGCCTGCATGACCGCCTGTTCCACGACCCGACGCGCCTGGTCACGCCCAAGGACCCCACGCCCTTCCTGCGGCGGCTGGACTGGTGGACGGAGCAGGCTGCGCTGGCGGCTTAGGTTCTCTCCCTCCCCTCATGGGGAGGGAGAAGAATCATCCGATCGCCGCCAGCACGGCGTCCAGCGTCGCATCCACCGTCTCGAACCGCTCGGTCCGGCCTTCCAGGCCCTGTAGTTGCGGCGGGCGTTCCGGCGCGAAGCCCAGCGCGGCCTCGACGCTGTCGGGGAATTTCGCCGGATGCGCGGTCGACAACGCCACCACCGGCCCCGACCGCTCGACGCGCCGCGCCGCATGCAAGGCCACGGCGGTGTGCGGGCAGATCACCCGCCCGTTCTCGCGCCAGGTCCGCTGCATCTCCGCCACCGTCTCCGCCTCGCTGACCGACACCGCCGACACCTCGCGCCGAAGCGCCGCCAGCACGTCGTCCGGCAGGGTCACCCGGCCCTGTCTGGCGAAGTCCTCGAACAGGCCGCGCGTCAGGTCGGCGTCGCGGCCCGTGGCCTCGAACAGCAACCGCTCGAAATTGGAGGGCGCCTGCACGTCCATGCTGACGCTGGCGGTCGGCTCGGCCTGGGTCCGCTCATAGACGCCGGTGTGCAGCGCCCGCACCAGGGCGTCATTGCGGTTGGTCGCCGCCACCAGATCGCCGATGGGCAGGCCGCACTGACGCGCGACCCAGCCGGCGAAGGCGTCGCCGAAATTCCCGGTCGGCACCACATAAGTCGCCGGCTCCGCCAGCCGTGAGGCCGCGGCGGCATAGTAGGGCGCCTGTCCGGACAGCCGGGCCCAGTTGATCGAATTGACCGAGCTGACGCGCCGGTCGGCCTTCAACGCTGATACGCCCAGCAGGGCCTTCACCAGCCGCTGGCAGTCGTCGAAGTCGCCGCGGACCGCCAGGTTCAGCACATTGGATGCGCCGGTCGTCGTCATCTGCAGCCGCTGCATCGGCGACACCCGGCCCAGCGGATGCAGGACCACCAGATCGATCCGGTCCGCGCCGGCGAAGGCGTTGACCGCCGCCGCGCCCGTGTCGCCGCTGGTCGCGGTCAGCAGCAGCAGTCGCTCGCCCGACGCCGCCAGCAGGCTCTCGGCCATTCCGGCCACCAGCTGCATGGCCAGGTCCTTGAACGCCGCCGTCGGCCCATGAAACAGTTCCAGCACATGCAGGCCCGGCTCCAGCTCGACCAGCGGGACCACGTCGGGATGCAGGAAGCGGTCCTGCACCCGCCGCGCGGCGGCCGCCAACGCACCCGCGGGCAGGGCCTCGCCGACGAACGGGGTCAGCAGGCGGGTCGCGATCGTCGCATAGTCCGCCTCGCCCGCCGTCAGCTCCGCCAGAGCCAGATTCGGCCAGCGCGACGGCGCGAACAGGCCGCCGTCGGGCGCGATGCCGTTGATCACCGTGCCGGCGAAATCGGTCAGGGGTGAGCGGCCGCGGGTGCTGACGTAGGACAGGGACATGATCCCTTCGTCGGCAACTCCGGCGCGCCCGTCAATGACGGACAGGCGCGCCGGGGGCGCTTTAGAACTTCATGCGCAGATTTGCGCCGACCGTGTGGCTTTCGACCTTGTCGCCGAACTCGCCGACGTAGTTCAGGCGCAGCGACATGCCGTTGTCGTTTCCGAACCGGACATCGGCTCCGACCCGCCACGCCTGCTCTTCGATCGGCGTGGTGATGAAGGCCGGCGCCGCATCCGGATTGGAGCCCAGAAGGCGCATCGGAGCCACCAACTCGTCTTCCGAATGGAAGACCCGGCCCACGGTGAAGGCGGCCGACGCGCTGGATCCCTGCCCGTAGTCCGAGCGGAAGCCGAAGGCGACCTCGGGGTTCAGGGTGCCGATCACCTCGGTGTCCGCAAAGCCCTCGACGCCCAGGCCGGCCATGCCCTCTTCGACGAAGCCGTCGCGGTACAGGGCCGTCACCGATCCGCGCAGGGCCGGACGGACATAGAAGCCGCCCGTGCTGAAGATGTGCGCCACTTCGGCGTCCATCCGCAGATAGCCGGTGTCGTTGTTCGACTCGCCCTTCAGCGGCTGGAAGACGTTGCTCAGGCGCGTCGTGTCGATGGCCTGCCAACCGCCGCTGATCGACACGCCCATCTGGCCGCCGTCCGGCGCCGTCTGGCGCAGGCCAAGGCCGCCGTGGAAGCCGTCGCCCTCGAACATCGCCCGGCCGTTGTCCACGAAGTTGTGGCCCAGGTCGTCGTAGCCGAAGGCTCCGCCCACCACCCAGCCTTGCCCGACCGGCTGCTCGAAGCCGGTGCGGAAGCGGGTGGCGGCGTCGCCCGTGATGCCGAAGAACTCGCTGTCGCCCTCGCGCTCGAACTCGCTGGTTTCGATCTGCGCCCAGGCGCAACGGTCGCTCGCCGGGGCGAAATCCGAACCGCAGCTGAAGATCTGGTCGGCGAAGTCGCGCGACGCGCTGAACTGCGTCACCGTCGGAGCCAGCAGAGGCTCCGGGTTCAACTCATTGAAGATATAGCTGTAAACATCCTCGTCACCGACCTGGAGGTTGCCGATCAGGGCCATCAGCTGGCCGATGCCGGAGGACCCGCCGGCGGCGATGGCCGAGTCCATATGGTAGCCGAGGGCCCGCCCGTTCCGGTTCAGGAAGTCCTGGCCGAAGTGGGTGCTGAACGCGAGGTGCACGCCGTCGGCGTCCGCCTCGATCCGGTAGTCCATGGCCAGCGTGTCTTCGATCTCCAGGCCGTTATCGACGCCCACGCCGCCGGTGGCGAACAGGGTGACGCGGTCGGAGTTCTCCAGCCAGGTCAGGATCACTTCGCCGGTGCCGTCGACGGTGGCGTCCCCGGTCGCGTTCACGCGGTCCGAGGCATAGGGACCGTAAGCCACATCGAAGACCAGGTGGCCGGTTCCCGTCTGGACGTAGTTGCCGTCCAGCGCGACCGTGTTGATGACCCGCGAGCCGTAATACAGGTTGGTCGACGGATCGCCCTCGGCGTCCAGATTGCCGAACGTCGCCCCGTTGGCGAGGTCGATCGGGGTGCGCGAGGCGCTGAGCCCCATCAAGAACGAGCCGGCGTTGGTGAACACGCCGCTGCTGCCCGGACCGTCCTGCAGGTCGATGGCGTTGAACGCCAGGAAGGTCCCGTTCACACCATTCAGAACGGAGTTGGTCCCCGATCCGAGGTCGATGTTGCCGAAGATCGCGCCGGTGTTCTCCACCCGGTCGTCGCCCGCGCCCGTGTCGATCGCCAGACCCGAGATGGCCGAGACCGAACCCGAGGTGCGGATCATATTGGATGCGCCGCCCGACAGGCGGATGCCGACGCCGGCGCCCGTGCCGCCCCGAACCATATTGTCGGACAGGACGGTGATGTTCCCCGCTCCCGTGCCGCCCAGGCTCTGGGCGAAGACGCCGATCGAGTCCTCGCCCGGAGCGAAGACCACGCCCGAAACATCGAGGTTGATCGCGCCGCCCGCGCCCGCGCCGCCGGCCGTGCCGGCGAAGACGCCGTCGATCCAGCCGCCGCCGCCGCCCAGGCTCTGGGCGATGACGCCATAGGCGCCCTCGCCCATCACCACGATGGAGCCGGTGTGGTTCAGGGTGATGACGCCGCCGTTGCCGCTGTTGGCGGCGTTGAGGTTCACCGTGGCGTTGTTGAAGGATCCGAACACCGCGCCGCCGCCGCCGCCGATAGACTGCAGCAGCATGCCGTGCGAGCCGGCGCCGATGGTCTGCAGATCCCCGCTGTGGGTCAGGTTGATGATCCCGCCGTCGCCGGCCGCGCCCAGGACTCCGCCCAGATTCACGATCGGCGCGTTGACGCCGCTCATGAAGGTGACGCCGCCGCCCGCTCCGATCGACTGCACGACCAGCAGGGGCGAATGATCGCCCAGGCTGACGGCTCCGCCGCTGATGTTCGAGGTGATCGTGCCGCCATCGTTCCCGGCGCCGCCCGAGGCGCCCAGGCTGACGGTGGCGACCGTATCGCCCGGGGCGGCCAGCGGATCGAAGATCACCGGCTGGACCATCGGGGTCAGGCCGTCGTTCTTGTCCATCAGACCTTGCAGAGCCTGCGGTCCCCCCGCCACGACGACAGGGCTGACCTTGGTCGAGACGCCAGTCTTGGCCGACAGGACCGGCATCACTTCCGGCGCCGGAGCGGCCGGAAGCGCCGGGGCGCCGTTGGCCGAGCCCGTGCCGCTGACGGTCACGGTGGCGAAGCCGCCGCCGCCGCCGATCGACTGCAGGATGGCCGCCGCGGACAGGTCGCCCGCGGTGCCGATCCGACCGACCTGGGTGCGGTTGATGTCGCCGCCGTCCGAGGTCTGGCTGTTGACGGCGCCCAGGGTGACCGAAACGTCGCCCAGCAGGGTCCCCGCCGGAGCGGTCAGGTCCATGATGCCGCGGCCGCCGCCGCCGCCGATGCTCTGGAACAAGGCGCCCGGAGCGCCTTCACCCACGGTCGTCAGGCTGCCCGAGTGGCCGCCGAGGATATCTCCGCCCTCGTTATCGACGCCGTCGACGCCGCCGAGGTCGATCTGGAACGCCAGGGGGGCCGCCGGCAGGATCACCGTCGGATCGTTCAGCGCGGCCAGGGTGGCCGACAGGTTGACCGTGCCGCCGCCGCCGCCGACCGACTGCATGAAGGCGCCCACGCCGTGATCGCCGCCGACGCCGAAGGTGCCGCTGGTGTTCACGGTGACCGAGCCCGCATTCATGCCGCTGGCGCCGTCGGCGCCCGCGCGAGCCGCCACCAGGGGATCCGCCGCGGGCGGAGGAGTCCCGGAGCCGACGAAGGGCACGCCCGGCAGGCCGGTGATGCCTGAGAAGTCGAGCGCCAGGGTGCCGCCGCCGCCGTTGATGCTCTCGGCGTTGATGGCCATGGAGCCGGCGCCCAGCACGGTGATGTCGCCGCTGTGGTTGACGGTCACCGAACCGCCGATCCCGCCCGCGCCGCCGCCGAAGACACCGCCGATCAGGGCCGAAAGGGCGTTGCCGATCACCATGCTGCCCGGCTCGGCCGTCAGCGAGAAGCCGAGATTGGCGTTGCCGCCGCCCCCGCCGATCGACTGGGCCTGAATGCCGTGCGCGCCCGCGCCGCGGGTGGTGATCGAACCGCTGTTGGTCACCGTGACCGCGCCGCCGTCGCCGCCCGATCCGCCGAAGCCGCCGATGGTGATCAACGGCGCGTTGCCAGAAGCGCCGATGATCAGGTTGCCGGCGATCGCCATGCCGCCGTTGCCGCCGCCGCCGCCCAGAGACTGGGCGAAGATGCCGTGCGCACTGTCGCCGGTGGTGTCGATGACGCCGGCGTTGTCGACGATGACCGTCCCGGCCGAGTTGCCCGTGCCGCCGGTGCCGCCGTAGCTGAAGGTGAAGGTCCCGCTGTCCGCGCCCGACCGCATGCCGGTCAGCGAAAGGATGGACGAGCCGTTGCCGCCGCCGCCGCCCAGCGACTGGGCGAAGATGCCGTAGGCGCCGTCGCCCTCGGTGACGATCAGGCCCGTGCTGGCCGCCGCCGTCGGACGGTTGATGACGGTGACGTCGCCACCCGTGCCGCCGGAGCCGCCCGTACCGCCGATCAGAACGGCCAGACGGTGCGTGACCTGCTCGGTGGTGGTGAAGCCGGCCACCACGTCGAGCACCAGCCCGCCGTCGCCGCCGCCGCCGCCGATGCTGTTGGCGCTGATCCCCGCCGCGTCGCGGCCGGTGGTCCAGATCGCGCCTTCGTTCAGCACATTGACGACGCCGCCGTAGCCGCCCGAACCGCCGGACCCGCCGACGGAGACCGTCAGGTCGTTGCTATTGCGCGAGCCCTGCAGGCGGGCGTTGATCGCCGCGCCGCCGATGCCGCCGCCGCCGCCGATGGACTGGGCGCGGATGCCGTTGGCGTTCACGCCTTCGGTGGTGATGACGCCGGTGTTGGTGACGTCGACCAGGCCGCCGTAACCGCCCGAGCCGCCGCTGCCGCCGACATTGACCGATACGGTGTTGCTGGTCGCCGCGCCGGGCGAGCCCCCGACCTGGAAGGCCAGGGTGCGGGCGTGACCGCCCACGCCGCCGCCGCCGCCGATCGACTGCGCCAGAATGCCGTCCGAGTTCGCGCCGAAGGTGGCGATGCGGTCGTCGTTGGTGACGGTGACCCGGTCAGCCTGGCCGCCCGTGCCGCCCGAACCGCCGATCCCGACGGTGGCCGCGCCCGCGGCGCGCACGATGGCGTTCGCGCCCGTGCCGCCGACCCCGCCGCCGCCGCCGATCGACTGCGCGAAGATGCCGCGCGAATCGTCCTGACGGGTGACGATCTGGGCGTGGTTGAACACCTCCACCACGCCGCCGGTGGCGCCTGAGCCGCCTTCCAGCCCGACCGACAGGCCGGCGCTGTAGCCTTCGGCGTCCTGTCCGGTGCCGCTGGTGTGGGCCACCCCGACCGTGAAGGAGCCGCTAGAGCCGCCGCCGCCGCCGATCGACTGGGCCAGGATGCCCGACGACAGGCCGCCGTTGGTCTCGATGGCGCCGTCCGCCGTGACGGTGACGTCGCCGCCGTCGCCGCCCGTGCCGCCCAGGCGGCCGATGACCAGGTTCATGTTGTTGCGAGACAGCGGACCCATCGCCAGGTCGAACGAGGCGTTGCCGCCGCCGCCGCCGATGGACTGGGCCCGGATGCCGGAGGAGTTGTAGCCTTCGGTGCCGATGTTGCCCGTGTGGTCGACGGTGACAGCCTGGCCGATGCCCGCCGCGCCGCCGCGTCCGCCCAGGGCGAAGCTGACCGAGTTGGCGTTGCGCATCAGGCCCAGGCTGATGTTCAGGAAGGCGCTGCCGCCGCCGCCGCCCAGCGACTGGGCGTGCAGACCGTCCGCGCCGGCGCCGGTAGTGAAGATATTGCCCGCGTGGGTGACCTCGACGATGCCGCCGTCGCCCGCGTCGCCGCCGTTGCCGCCGATGGCGACCGTGGCCGCCATCGCCGCGTTCTGGCTGGGCGTACGGTTGGTCAGGGCCAAGGCCATGTTGATCTGGGCCGCTCCGCCGCCGCCGCCGACCGACTGGGCCAGCAGGCCCGTCGAGCCGTCGCCGAAGGTGCGGATCAAATGAGGATCCGCCACGCCGCCCAAGCCGCCCTGATAGCCGCGCACCACGGTGACGTCGCCGCCGTGGCCGCCCGCGCCGCCCGAGCCGCCGACGCCGATGGCCACCGGCTGGCCGCTGGGCGCGATGGCGCCGACGGCGTTGATGCCGCCCGAGCCGCCGCCGCCGCCGATCGATTGGGCCACGATGCCCATCGATCCGCCCGCGTAATCGACCGCCACGAACCGGTTCAGCCCGGTCAGCGGGTCCGCTTCCAGTCGCGCGTTGACTAGCACGTCGCCGTTCGAGGTCAGGTCCACGTCGCCCGCGTCGGCGCCCGCGCCGCCGTTGCCGCCCATGCCCGCCGCGAAGGCGAAGCCGTTGGTCCGGCTTTCGCCGCCCGCCAGCGAGATATTGGCCGCCACGTTCAGGGCGCCCGCGCCGCCGCCGCCGGCGACGCTCTGCACCAGGATGCCGGTCGAATTCGTGCCTTCGACCATGACCTGGCCGTTCTGCACCACGGTGACGTCGCCGCTGATGTTGCCCGCGCCGCCGAAGCCGCCCAGGCCGAAGACCAGCGAAGGCTCGGTCGTCGAGGGGTCAGAGGTGAAGCCGCCCGAGATGTTGATGCCGCCCGCGCCGCCGCCGCCGCCGACCGACTGGATCAGCAGGCCGCGCGAGTTGACGCCGCTGGCGAAGACGTCGGCGTCGATGTCCGCCGTTACGCCCATGCCGAAGCCGCCGCCGCCGCCGAAGCCGCCGATGCCGGCGACCAGCTGGCCGTCCATCGAGATGCCGCCCGAGATATTGATGCCGCCGGCGCCGCCGGAGCCGCCGATGGACTGGGCGCCCACCGCGATCCGGTCGTCGCCGACCGAAACGACCTGCACCCGGTTCGCGCCGGGCGCCCGGATGGTCAGTTCGACCTCGCCCGCGTCGCCGCCCACGCCGCCGAAGCCGCCGATGCCGATCGCCGCCGTGCGGCTGGTTCCGCCGCCGGCGCCGGGGACGGTCAGGCTGATCTGGCCGGTGACGTTCAGGCCGCCCTGGCCGCCGCCGCCGCCAATCGACTGGACCAGCACGCCGTGCGAGCCGTTCGACCGTTCGCGATAGCCCGGAATGGTGAAGTTCAGACCCGGGAAGATGCCCGACAGGTCGATCGGGGCGTGGACGATGTCCGTGCCCACGCCGTTGGCGATGACATTGCCGGTGATGGTCGCGGAGGCGCCCTGCGCCGTGCCGCCGCCGCCGCCGAAGCCGCCCAGGCCGAAGCCGAAGCCGCCCGCCGTGCCTCGCGTCGTCCCGGCGATTCCGCCCGTGACGTTCAGGCCGCCCGCGCCCCCGCCGCCGGCGACGCTCTGGACGATAATCCCGTCCGAGTTGGCCCCGCTGGTGAAGGTGTCGCCGGTGCGGATCAAGGTGGCGGATTCGGAATTGCCGCCGCCGCCGCCGAAGCCGCCGATGCCGATGCCGACCGTGCCCGCCGTGCCGAGACCCAGGGCGATCGAACCGTTGACGTTCAGCCCGCCCGCGCCGCCGCCGCCGCCCAGCGACTGAACGGTCACGCCGTCCGCCTCGTCGCCTTCGGTCTGGTAGTCGCCGGTGATCGACGCGGTGACCACATTGCTATAGCCGCCCAGGCCGCCGAAGCCGCCCAGGCCGAAGCCCGCGGCCACCGCTGCGCTGTTGCCGGCGCTGATGGCCACCTGGCCGTTGATGTTCATGCCGCCCGAGCCGCCGCCGCCGCCGACGGACTGGATCAAGGCTCCGTACGAGCCGCGCCCCAGGGTGTTGACGTCGCCCGCCAGGGTCGCGGTCACGATGCCGGCATAGCCGCCGCCGCCGCCGAAGCCGCCCAGGCCCACGCCGATCACGCCGTTGACGCCCTGGCTGGCGCTGAAGCCGCCCGTGACGTTGAATCCGCCCGCGCCGCCGCCGCCGCCGATCGACTGGATCAGGGCCCCGTGGGCCTCGTCGCCGCCGGTGACGATGTCGCCGGTCAGGGTCGCGGTGACATTGCCCGCATAACCGCCGCCGCCGCCGAAGCCGCCGACGCCCACGCCCAGCACGCCCGCGCCGCCGCCGCTGTCGATCGACAGACTGATGCCGCCGGTGACGTTGAACCCGCCCGCGCCGCCGCCGCCGCCGATGCTCTGGATGCTGGCGCCGAACGAGCGGTCGCCCAGCGTCAGGATATCGCCGGTGAAGGTGGTGGTGACGTCACGCGCGAAGCCGCCGCCGCCGCCGAAGCCGCCCACGCCGACCAGCAGGTTGCCGGCGATCGTCTTGGAGCCCGCGATGCCGCCGGTGATGTTGAAGCCGCCTGAACCGCCGCCGCCGCCGACCGACTGCACCAGCAGGGCCGAGGCGTCATGGCCCTGGGTTTCGATGTCGCCGTTGATGGTGGCCGTGACCGCCTCGCCGTCGCCGCCGGCGCCGCCGCCGCCGCCCACGCCGACGCCGATGTTGCCGGCCCCGTCCTTGGCCACGCCGATGCCGCCGGTGATGTTGAAGCCGCCGTTTCCGCCGCCGCCGCCCAGGCTCTGGGCGGTGATGCCGCGCGCGAAGTCGCCCAGGGTCAGGACCGCGCTCAGGTCGTCATTCGGATCGGCCACGCCGACGTTGACGTTCAGGGTCACGGCTCCGCCGTCGCCGCCGGTGCCGCCCTGCCCGCCGACGCCCACGCCGACCGTGCCCGCGCCGTTCGCGGCCACCGCGATGCCCGCCGAGACGTTGAAGCCGCCCGAACCGCCGCCGCCGCCGACCGACTGGGCCAGAATGCCGTCGCTGTCGTCGCCGGCGGTCTGGGTCGTGCCCGTCACGTTCAGGGTCGTGTGGCCGGCGTTGCCGCCGCCGCCGCCCGAACCGCCGATGCCGACGTTGATCGAGCCCGAGATCTGGGCGTTGGCCGAGATGCCGCCCGAGATATTGAACGCGCCCGCGCCGCCGCCGCCGCCCAGGCTCTGGGCCACGATGGCGTCGGATTGCGCGCCCAGGGTGGTGACGTCGCCGTTGACGGTCGCGGTCACGCGAACCGCGTTGCCGCCGGTGCCGCCCGCGCCGCCCAGGCCGACCGACAGGCCGACCCCGCCGCCGCCCGAACCGACGATATTGCCCGAGACGTTGAAGCCGCCCGAACCGCCGCCGCCGCCGACCGACTGGGCCAGGAAGCCGCCCGACTGGTCGCCCTCGGTGCGGATGCCCACCGCCGTGGCGTCCACGGTGCCGGCGTGACCGCCGCCGCCGCCCGCGCCGCCCAGGCCGACCGAGACCGCACCCGCATAGCTGCCGCCGCCCCCGATCGTCCCGGCGACATTGAAGCCGCCCGAACCGCCGCCGCCGCCCAGCGACTGGATCACCACGCCCGCCGACTGGTTGCCCTGCGTATAGACTTGGCCGAAGGCGTCGCCGATCACGGCCATGCCGTCGCCGCCGCTGCCGCCCGCGCCGCCCAGGCCAAAGGCGCCCGCGCCCCCGAAGGTGCCGCCGCCGCCGATGGATCCGCTGACATTGAAGCCGCCCGAGCCGCCGCCGCCGCCGACCGACTGGACCAGCAGCCCCCCGGACTGGTCGCCGTGAGTCCAGATGGTGTCCGCGCTGCCGGTCACGGTCCCGGCGTTGCCGCCGCCGCCGCCGGAGCCGCCCAGGCCAATGGACAGGCCGCCGCCGAAGGTGCCCGCCGCGCCGATGGAGCCCGCGACGTTGAAGCCGCCCGAACCGCCGCCGCCGCCAACCGACTGGACGGTCACGCCGACCGACCGGTCGCCGAAGGTTTCGACCCCATCGCGGATATGGCCGGTCACCGCGCCGCCGATGCCGCCCGAACCGCCCGAACCGCCGACGCCTGCGGAAGCGCCGAAGGACGCCGTGCCCGCGGCGGTGACCGCCGCCGAAACATTGAAGCCGCCGCCGCCGCCGCCGCCGCCGACCGACTGGATCAGCGCGCCGCCCGCGTCGTCGCCGCGAGTCAGAATCGTCCCGTCGAAGGCCGCGTCGACGACGCCGCCGTTCCCGCCGACGCCGCCCGAACCACCGACGCCGACCGAAACCGAGCCGGAGACCCCGCCCGCGCCGGAGCCGCTCACGGCCACGGTCCAGCCGCCCGTGCCGCCGCCGCCGCCGACCGACTGGGCCACGAGCCCGGTCGAGAACTGGCCGTCCGTCTGGATCGCGCCACCCGAGTTGACGTCGACCTCGCCGCCCAGACCGCCCGCGGCGCCCGAGCCGCCCAGGGCCAGGGCGAAGGCGCCCGAAATCGTTTCGCCGCCGGAGAAGGCCATCGACAGGGCGAAGCCGCCCGAACCGCCGCCGCCGCCCACCGATTGGGCGAACAGACCTTCGGCGTAGTCGCCGTCGGTGATGATGGTGACGTCGCCGTCGACCATCACATGGCCGCCGTGACCGCCCGTGCCGCCGTTGCCGCCGACCGCCGCGCTGGCGCCGATCGCATAGCCGAACGAGGTCTGGGTCGCGAAGCCGCCCGAACCGCCGCCGCCGCCCACCGACTGGGCGAAGACGCCGCGGGACCGGTCGCCACTGGTGTAGATGACCGGCGCCACCGTCTGCGGAACGCCGCCGACGGTGACGGTGCGGTTGAAGAAGTTGACGTCCACGTCGCCGCCGAGGGCGCCGGTGCCGCCGGTGCCGCCGATGGCCACGCCGGCGAAGGCGCTGACCGAATTCGAAATGCCGCCGTTGCCGCCGCCGCCGCCGACCGACTGGGCGAAGACGCCGTGCGCGTCATCGCCGTGGGTGGTCAAGTTGTTGGAATTGTTGACGGTCACCAGGCCGGACAGGGCTCCGGCCCCGGCGCTGCCGCCGATGGTCAGGAACACCCCGCCCGCCGATCCGCCATCGCCGCCGCCGCCGCCCACCGACTGAACCTGCAGGGCGTGCGACCGGGCGCCGAAAGTCTCGATGGCGCCGTTGTTGGTCACGGTCACCGCCGCGCCGGTGCTGGCCGAGGTGCCGCTGCCGCCCAGGGTGACCAAACCGCCGCCGTCGCCGCCCGCGCCGCCGCCGCCGCCCACCGACTGGGCGAAGATGCCGCGCGCGAAACCGCCGTGAGTGGTGATCCGGCCGTCATTGTTGACGGTCACGACGTTGCCGTTGCCGCCCACGCCGCCTGAGCCGCCCAGCGCGGCCACGCCGCCGCTGGTGGATCCGGTGCCGCCGCCGCCGCCGACCGACTGGGCGAAGATGCCGTCGCCGCCGCGGCCCCAGGTGGTGATTTCACTCGCGCCCGTGGTGGTCACGGTGACCGTTCCCGCGCCGCCGGCGCCGCCGCCCGAGCCGCCCAGCGCCACGACGGCCCCGGTGCCCAGCGCATTGCCGCCGCCGCCGCCGATCGACTGGGCGAAGATGCCGCGCGCATCGCGCCCGACCAGCCCCGTCGTATCCGTGCTGCTGCCGACGGAGATGACCGCGCCGCTTTCCACGGTGACGTTGCCGCCCGTGCCGCCGCTGGCGCCGCGCGAGCCGACGGCCACGACCAGGGCGCCGCTGACGCCGCCATTGCCGCCGCCGCCGCCGATCGATTGGGCGAAGATGCCGTGCGAGGCTTCGCCGGTGGTGGTGATGAAGCTGCCGTTCTGGGCGAAGACCTGGGCGATCTGCCCGTTGCCGCCCGTGCCGCCGCCCGATCCGATCGTGCCCAGGCCGACGCTGAAGCCGCCTTCACCGCCGCCGCCGCCGATCGACTGGGCGAACAGGCCGTAGGCGGCCCGGCCCGACGTATAGACCTCGGACCCTGCTTGGCCGCGCACGATCGCCGTGCCGCCATTGCCGCCCGCCGCCCCGTCGGAGCTGAAGGTCACCAGACCTCCGGCGTTGCCGGCGTCGCCGCCGATGCCGCCGATGCTCCGGGCCGTCACGCCGGACGAGCCGTCGCCCGTGGTGGTGATGCGGCCGTAGTTGATCGCTTCCGCCGCGCCGCCATGACCGCCGGTGTTGCCCGAGCCGCCGCTGCCGAACAGGCCGTAGCTGCCGCCGCCGCTGCCCGCGCCGCCGCCCAGCGACTGGGCGTAGACGCCGTGCGAGGCGATGCCGCTGGTGGTGATGTTGCTGTAGTTGGTGACGGTCGCGCTGCCGCCCGCGCTGCCGCTGCCGCCCGAGCCGCCGGTGGAGAAGCCGTAGCCCGAACCGCCGGCGCCGCCGACGCCCGCCCGGCTCTGGGCCATGACGCCGTGCGAGCCGTTGCCCGAGGTCGAGATGGTTCCGACGTGCGAGGTCAGGTTGACGTTGCCGCCCTCGCCGCCCCGCCCGCCCGAGGCGCCGCTGGCGCCCAGGTAGCCGTCGCCGCCCGAGCCGCCGTTGCCGCCCACGCTGGCCACGATGATGCCGGGACGCCCGTTGGACGCGGTGCTGATATCGCCGTGGGCGGCCGTGACGTCGGTCGTGATGTCGGCGCCGCGCGCGCCGGCGCCGCCCGAGTTGGCCGAAACGAACAGGGCGCCGTCCCGGCCGCCGCTGCCGCCCGCCGCCTGACGGACGTCGGCATAGGCGTTGTTATCGCCGGCGCCCGAGGGCAGCGGCAGGGGGCCGGCGGGCCCGCCGCCGGGGTTGGTGCTCAGGGCCGTGACCGTGCTGACGACCTCGCCGTTGGCCAGGGTCACCGAAACGACCCGGCCCGAGACCGTGGTCTGGGATGCGATGGCCGAGGTCACCGCGGGGTTGGCGGGGCTCGGAAGGTGCGCGCCGACGGTGATGGTGGTCAGGATGAACTGGTCGCCGGTCACGATCACGCCGTTGGGGACCACGGCGGTGACGGTGACGTTCAAGCCGGTGACCGGATGCACGACGGTGTCGCCGACCACGACCGACAGCGGGCTGACGATGACCGGGGCGCTAACCGGAGCGCTGACCGGCGGCACATCCGTCGCGGCGGCCGCGGCCATGGGCCAGAAGGCGGCGCCCGCGGCGACGAGGGCGCCGATGCGGCGCAGGTTGCGGGCCAGACGGCGGTTGCGGATCGTGTCGCCGACGCGGGGACGCCGGGTCTCGCTCGCCAGCGCCATGCGCGCGCAAAGGCGCTGCAGCGAGGCGCGCAGGAGCCCATCCATATCGTCAGGGTGTCCGGCCAGCAGATCGCACAGGCTATCCAGCTCGGCGATCGAAGCCTGTCGGGATCGAGCCGGAATGCGTTCCGGTTCGAGATTGGCGGCCAGTTGATCCACCAGCAGCGAAACACGCGCCAGACGGTTCGCCCTCACGGAACGCCCCATAGCCTTAACCCCCGGTTATCCACACCCGTAGAAACACCTAATGCACAAAGATGCACAAGACGTTTCGCTCCTAAGTGGAATCGCTGACCGGGCCTCAGGGCGTGGGAAGGAACCGGCAGGACGAGGCGGCGGCCAGCGTCAGGCAGCGTTGCTGGAAGCCCGCGGGGTCAGGCTTTGCGCCGGCGCCGATCCAGCCTTCGAGCGCGTTCAGGGCCGTCAGGTAGCCGCCGTCTTCCAGCTTGCTGTGCTGGTCCTCGTCGGTCAGCGCCTGCGCCAGCAGGTCCGACCGGCCCGCCCGCGCCACCGTCTCGGCGTACATCGCATCGGCCTGCCAGGTGACGGTCGGGTCGTGGCGGGCGTGGATCGTGACGGTCGGGGCGACGATCTGGCCGGACAGATCGGCGTCATAGGCCAGCTGCTCCACCGCTCGCGGATCGGCCGTGAACCGCTCTACGCCCGCGTTCAGGGCCGCGTCGTCGGAAGACCCGCTATAGACAGTATGGCTGTTGTCGAACGGATTCAGCCCGCCCAGCCGCTTCTGCACCAGATCCTGGAACAGGAAGGTCGCCCAGCTCATGTGCGCGACCAGTTCGTCCTCTTCGATGCCTGTGACGGCCAGGATGTCGCGCAGGCGGCGCGTCTGGTCCGCGCGGCGATCGCGTTGCGACAGGCCCAAGCCCGTGCACTCCACGATCCGGCGACGCAACTCGGCCCGCGTCATCGTCGCATTGGCCGGCAACCCCTGCCAGACCGGATACGCGCCGTCCTGCCGGGCCGGGTGGTTGCGGCAGTAAAACTGATAGACGGCCCGCAGGTCAGCCCGGAACTGATAGGCCCGCGTGCCGCCCATCAAAACGCCATTGGTCAACAGCACGCCGTCGTAGTTCAGCCGGCCCGTCTCATCCTTGCCGTACAGTTCCGCCGCCTTGGCCGCGACGTTGCCGCCCCATGACTGGCCGTGCAAGATGGTGCGCGCGGGGCGTCCGAACTGGTCCCAGAAGATCTTGCGGCTGTTGTCCGCGTCCTCGGCGGCCATGCGGACGCCGTAGCCGCCGCGACGGTAGGTCGATCCGATCCAGGCGTAGCCCTGCTTCACCATCACCGAGAACCGGTCCAGATCCTCCAGGGAGTCCGGCGCCTCGGGATCGCCGGTGCGCGGACCGCCGTGCGCGTGGACGATCAATTCGTGGTTCCACGCCGTTGGCATGGCGATGATGTACCAGGCGCCGTTGACGTCCCGGCCCGACAGGCACTGGACCTCGCGCCCCACCGACGCCGGGCAGGCGATCGGCGTCTGCTCGCCGGCCGTCAGCGGTGACCGGGCTTGCGGGGCGACGGTCTGGGCGCACGCCGCCGCGGGCGCCGCCAGCATCAGGGCTCCGATCAGTCCGGCCAGTCGCTTCATGAGGGCTCTCGCGCATACAGGTCCGGCGCGGACCGTTCGATCCGCGCCGGTTCAGTTCAGTCTCAGAACGTCTTGGAAATGTCGACGTACAGGTAACGGCCATAGGGGCGCTGGACCGAGCCCAGATAGCCGCCGTCGGCCAGCGACGGACCTTCGTCGGTCAGATCCCGCACGCCGACGCGCAGCTCCGTCCCGGCGGCGGCCCCGAACTGGTCCTCGAACGTGTACTGGCCGTACAGGTTGAAGACCGTCTGGTCTGACACCTTCCACGGCGTGCCGGTCGCGCTCAGCAGGCTCGTCTGGAAGACCTCGCTCACATACTGGGTCGAGGCGCCGACCCGCCACGGACCGTGGCGCCAGGTGAAGCTGGCGTTGACCTTCCATTCCGGGCGGCCGTTCTGGGCGATCAGCTGGCTGGAGTCTGGCAGCGGGGTCAGCGCATTGATCGTTCCGGCCGCGCGGGCGGCGTACAGCGAGTCCACGATGTCCCCCGGTGCCCGCGAGAAGGTCAGCAGTTGCTGGGCGTTGGCGCGGAAGATGAAGGTGCCCCACTCGGTGCGGCGCTTGGCCCACGAGAAGCCGAAGTCCATGCCTTCCACCGTCTGAGGCAGCAGGTTGATGAACCGGTCGCTGATGGTCTGGGCCGTGCCGACCGGAGCCAGGCCGGTGCCGGCGAACAGGTCGATGTCATCCTGGTTCGGCGCCGAGCGCACCACGTTCGGGTTGGTCCCGCCCTGCACCCGGTTCAGGTACTCCAGCGCCAGGGCCGTCTGGGCGCCCAGCAGGCCGACGATCTGCTCCTGCTCGATCTTCCAGCGGTCGATCGTGAAGGTGAAGTCGCCCAGCACTTCCGGAATGAAGGTCGGCTGGAACACCAGGCCATAGGACCAGTTGGTGCTCTCTTCCGGCTGCAGGTCCGGGTTGCCCGCGATCTGCAGCGAAACGCTGGCGGTGCGGGTGCACTGGGTCATGTTGGCGATCGTGCCCTTGCGGATGTCCGCCTCGCAGCGGATGAAGTCCGGGGCGCTGGCCAGACGGGCGTACTGGGTGGCGTTCACCTGCTCCAGGTTCGGGGCGCGGAAGCCTTCCGAGTACGAACCGCGGATGCGCAGGCCGTCAACCACGTCCCAGGCGATGGCGATCTTGGGTTTGGCGACCGAACCGAAGTCCGAATAGTGCTCGACCCGGCCCGCCAGCTGCACGTCGATGCTTTGCACCAGCGGGATGTTCATTTCCGGCGAGACCACCGGGATGGCGAACTCGACGAAGGCGCCCGACACGGTGCGATCGCCCTTGGTGTCCGGGTTGGGGCTGACCGCCGACACGTTCGACAGATTGGTCTCGCCGGTCACCATGTCGACGAAGGTGTGGGTGCCGTCCAGATTCTCGTCGCGGTCGTCGCTCTGGGTCTCGCGACGGAACTCGACGCCCGCCGCAACCCCGACCGGACCGCCAGGCAGCTGGAACAGGTCGTTGCGCGAAATCTTGAAGTCGGCCAGCGCCAGGGTCGTGCGCGACAGGCGGCGCATGTCGAAGACAATGGCGTCGATGGCCGCCTGAGACGACGGCGTACAGTCGTTGTAGCTGGGCGTATCCACGCAGCCGCCGTTGAACGGATTGTAGGCGTCGGGCGTGGACAGGGCCAGCTGCTGCTGCAGCTTGGTCATGTTGATGTTGGGCGAGATGTCCTCGGCCTCGGCCTCGGAGTACAGCACCGCGCCTTCCCAGTCGAAGCCGCGCCATTCGCCGCGCAGGCCGCCCAGGATGCGCGTCTGGTAGTTCTTGACCGTCACTTCCTGGAAGCCGGCGTCGGCGAAGCGGTAGTTGCCCAGGCGCACGGCCAGGCCGCCGGCGGGGACGTTGGTCAGGTTGGGCAGGCGGTTCGGGTTCGGCTGGCCGTTGAAGGTCGTCGGGCCGAACGGGTTCCAGTAATTGGTGGCCGGGATCCACAGGCCGTTCAGGTTCACCACCGGCGGCTGGATCGCCTTGCTCTCGGCCGCATAGAACGACAGCTCGCCGAAGGCCGTGATGTTGTCCGTCAGGTCATAGTGGCCGGTCAGGTAGATGTTGGCGCGCTCGACCGACGGACGGACCGTGGTGCCCTTGCGGGTGTCGAAGCGCATCTCGCGGTTCACGCCGTTGTAGGCCGCCGCTCCACTGACCAGACAGGTCGCGCCCAGGTCCACGCCGACGCAGCCGAAGCTTTCGGGCTGATAGTGGAAGGCCCCGGCGGCGGTCGTCAGGACCACGTTGTTCGAACGCGGACGGGTCGCCGTCGTCACCGGGGCGATGCTCAG
Organism: Brevundimonas sp. GW821-FHT12C05; assembly: GCF_058807475.1. Taxonomy (NCBI): domain Bacteria; kingdom Pseudomonadati; phylum Pseudomonadota; class Alphaproteobacteria; order Caulobacterales; family Caulobacteraceae; genus Brevundimonas; species Brevundimonas sp. GW821-FHT12C05. The sequence goes on along the minus strand of NZ_JBXAQS010000001.1, from coordinate 543,455 downwards.
CGCGGCCCAGGTCGTGTGCGACGAGCGGGCGTCCGCCACGGTCGAGGTCTGGTAGCCGTCGAAGCCCGAGAAGAAGCCCCGCATGTCGTCGCTGGACGTGAAGTCCTGCTCATCCGCCATCAGCTGGGTGCGGTCGGCGTAGTTGAGGAACAGCGAGAGGTTGCCGCGGTCGAAATTCTTGCCCGCGAAGACATTGAACTCGAACTCGCGCAGGCCCGTGCCCTCGGCGCCGCCGTAGCGGGTCTGCAGGGTCAGGCCGTCGAAGTCGTCCTGCAGCACGGTGTTGACCACGCCGGCCACCGCGTCCGCGCCGTAGATGGCCGCGGCGCCGTCCAGCAGCACTTCGACGCGCTCGAGGCCCGCCACCGGAATGGCGTTGGAGTTGTAGCTGAGCACCGGCACCGTTCCGGTGTCCGACGTGCCCTGGCTGGTCGGGTGCTGCACCATCCGGCGGCCGTTCACCAGCACCAGGGTGTTGCCCACGCCCAGCGAGCGCAGATTGACCGAGTTCACGTCGCCGCGCGCCGAGTTGGAGGTCTGCGGGTTGTTGGCGCTGTCGAACAGCACGTCGCCCATCTGTGGGATCGAGCGCATCAGGTCGTCGCCCGACACCGCCCCCACGGCGTCGATCTGTTCCTGATCGACCACCACCACCGGCAGGGCGTTGGTCGTCGAGGCTCCGCGGATCTGCGAGCCGACCACGACGACTTCCCCCAGCTCGGCGGCCTCCTCCTGTGGTGACTGCGCCCCTTGGGGCGCGGTCTGGACCGGAGCTTCCTGAGCGGTCGCGGCGCCTGCGCTGAGCAGGGCCAGAACCGCCGCGCCGCCCAGCAGCGCGCCTCTATGCATCGACTTCATTCCCATTCCTCCCATTTAACCCCCAGCCGTTTCTCAGTCGGCTGTAAGAGCTTCCTTGTCCCCCGGCCCTGCGGCCGGATCCGGCGGCGCGGCGAGCGCCTTCGGTTGTGATTTCAGCGCGGCGTGGAGCGCATTGCCGTCCAGCTCGCCCTCCCAGCGGGCGACGACCAGGGTCGCCACCGCATTGCCCACGAAGTTGGTCAGCGCCCGGCACTCGCTCATGAAGCGGTCGATGCCGAGGATCAGCGCCATGCCGGCGACCGGCACGCTGGGCACCACGGCCAGCGTCGCCGCCAAGGTGATGAAGCCCGCCCCGGTGATGCCCGCCGCGCCCTTGGAGCTCAGCATGGCGACCAGCAGCAGCAGCACCTGCTGCTCCAGCGACAGATGGATGTTCATGGCCTGGGCGATGAACAGCGCCGCCATGGTCATGTAAATGTTGGTGCCGTCCAGATTGAACGAATAGCCGGTCGGCACGACCAGCCCGACCACCGACTTCGGCGCGCCGGCGGCTTCCAGCTTCTGCATCAGGCTGGGCAGCGCGGCTTCGGACGACGAGGTGCCCAGCACCAGCAGCAGCTCTTCCTTCAGATAGCCGATCAGCTTGAAGATCGAGAAGCCGTTGGCCCGGCAGACGAGACCCAGCACGCCCAGCACGAAGATCAGCGAGGTCAGGTAGAAGGTGGCGATCAGGGCGAGCAGATTGGCGATCGACGCCAGCCCATAGGCCCCGATGGTGAAGGCGAAGGCCCCGAAGGCGCCGATCGGCGCGGCCTTCATCAGGATGGCGACCAGACGGAAGACCACCTGGCTGAGCGACTCCAGCGCCCGCACCACCGGCGCGGCGGGCGCCCCGACGATGGCCAGCGCGATGCCGAACAGGATCGACACGAACAGGGTCTGAAGGATGTTCCCCTCGACGAAGGGGCTCAGCAGCGTCGTCGGGATGATGCCGGTCAGGAAACCGACGATGGTCGTCTCGTGCGCGGCGGCGGCGTACTGGGCCACGGCCCCGCTGTTCAGGGTGGACGGATCGATGTTCAGCCCGCGGCCCGGCTGGACCACATTGGCGATCACCAGGCCGATGATCAGCGCCAGGGTCGAGAAGACGAAGAAGTAGGCGAACGCCTTGCCGGCCACCCGGCCGACGCGTTTCAGGTCGCTCATCCCGGCGATGCCGGTCGAGATCGTCAGGAAGATCACCGGGGCGATGATCATCTTCACCAGCTTGATGAAGGCGTCGCCCAGCGGCTTCAGGTCTTTACCGAGCTCCGGCCAGAAATGGCCGATCAGCCCCCCGGCGACGATGGCCGCGAGGACGAGCACGTACAGGCTACGATACCAGGGCTTGCGCGCGGCGCCTGCCTCCGGCGTGGATGCAATCTGGATCAAAAGACCCTCCCGAAGAGACCGCTTGCCGGCCCCGGTTCGATTCACCGTCTGATGCGGTGACGTGGGGTCATTATCGTGAGCCCCGGTCCGGCCTCGCAAGCGAAAGGCCAGAATCGTCTACCGCATTGACTTCCCAAAGCTTACTGGCCTTTTCGCGCTTGCAAAAAACGCGATTTGAGCGGATTTCCGCACACGCCGTCTCGACATATGTGCGAAATCCCGCATTAGTCCTTCCATGCCCCGTTTTCTCGATTCCGCACAGGGCCAGTGGCGGGTCTTCGCCGCCTTCTGGCTGGTCGTCGCGATCGCCGCCGCCATGGTCGCGGGCGAGGTCGCGCGGCGCGAGGCGCGGGCCGGGGCCCTGCGTCAAGCGGCCACCGCCACGGCCCTGCACGCGGCTGTCCTGCGCAGCGAGCTGGAGCGGCATCGCTCCCTGCCCATGGTCCTGGCTCAGGACCCCGACCTGCAGGCCCTGCTGGCCCGCCCCGACGCCGGAAGCGTCGACCGGCTGAACCGCAAATTCGAGGGTCTGGCCCGTGAGACCCGCGCCGCCGTCATCTATGTGCTGGACGCCCGCGGCCTGGCCCTCGCCGCCAGCAACTGGAACCAGCCGATCAGCTTCGTCGGCTCTGACTACCGTTTCCGGCCCTATTTCTACGAGGCCATGCGCGACGGTCAGGCCAGCTTCTTCGCGCTGGGCACGGTCAGCGGCCGTCCCGGCCTCTATCTCTCGCGCCGTATCGCGGGCGCCGACGGGCGGCCCCTCGGCGTCATCGTCGCCAAGGTCGAGTTCGATGCGCTGGAGACCGAATGGCGGGCTTCGGGCGAACCGACCTACGTCACCGACAGCGACGGCGTGGTGCTGATCACCACCGTCTCGGACTGGCGATTCCACACCACCGGCGCCCTGCGCGCCGACCGCCGTCGGCGCCTGGCCGTGGATCAGACCGCGGGCCGCGCCGATCTCTCCGCCCTGCCGTTCGAGGCGTTGGCGCCCGGCCTGATCCGCCTGTCACGCAATGTGCCGCCCGACGTCTACGCCCGCGCCTCCGCCCCCATTCCGGACCTCGGCTGGCGGCTGCACCTGCTCTCTCCGGCCGGCGCCGGCATCGCGCGGTCCATCATGGTCGCCCGCGTCGTCGCCCTGCTCAGCGTCGCCCTGCTGGCGGGCCTGACCGGCATCCTGCTGCGCCGCCGCCAGCGCGCCATCGCCAAGGCCGCCGAAGACGTGGCCGCCCGCATCGATCTGGAGCGTCAGGTCGACGCCCGCACCGCAGAACTGCGCGCCGCCAACGGCCAGCTGAACCGTGAGATCGAGGAGCGCCGCCGCCTCGAGAAGGGCCGTCAGGACCTGCAGGACGAACTGATCCAGGCCAACAAGCTGGGCGCCCTGGGCCAGATCGCGGCAGGCGTGGCGCATGAGATCAACCAGCCCATCGCCGCCATCCGCACCCACGCAGACACGGCGTCCGTCTATCTGGAGCGGCAGGACACGGACGGCGCCAACCGCGCCCTGACCCGCATCGGCGAGCTGACCCAGCGGGTCGGCGCCATCACCGACGAACTGCGCGCCTTCGCCCGCAAGACCCGCTCGGGCGCCGTTGCCGTGGGGGTCGAGCCGGCCATCGACGGCGCCCTGCTGCTGGTCGGCGCGCGGTTGCGCGAGCGCGGCGTGACGCTCCAGCGCGGCCGGGTCCCCGCCGGTCTTGAGGTGCGGGCCGAGCGCAACCGCCTCGAGCAGGTCGTCCTCAACCTGCTGCAGAACGCCATCGAGGCGCTGGAGGGCGTCCCCTCCCCGATCATCGACATCTCGGTCACCGTCCGGGCGGGCAAGGTCACCGTGCGCATCTCCGACAACGGCCCCGGCGTCTCGCCCGAGGTGTTGGATCGCCTGTTCACCCCCTTCACCACCGACAAGCGCGACGGGATGGGCCTGGGCCTCGTCATCAGCCGCGACATCGTCGCCGGCTTCGGCGGCGAACTGGTCCACGAGCCCACTCCGCAAGGCGCCGTCTTCAAGATCGTACTGGCGAAGGCCGCATGAGTTTCCAGCCCTGCAACCGCGTCGCCCTGGTCGAGGATGACGACGCCTTCCGCGCCGCCCTGGCCGAACGGCTGAGCCTCGAGGGGCTGTCCGTCTCGGAGTTCCCGTCCGGCGACACCGCCCTCAAGGCGCTCGACGCCCGTTTCGACGGCGTGGTCGTCACCGATCTGCGCATGCCCGGTCTCGACGGCCGTCAGCTGGTCGACCGCCTGGCGGTGCTCGATCCCGACCTGCCCGTCGTGGTCATGACCGGCCACGGCGACATCGCCGAAGCCGTCGATGTGATGAAGCGCGGCGCCTACGACTTCCTGGCCAAGCCCTTCGCCCCCGAACGCCTGCTGGAGACCCTGAACCGGGCGCTGGAAAAGCGGGCCCTGGTGCTGGACAACCGCCGCCTCGCCACCCTGGCCATGGACGACGAGTGGTCGATCCCGCTCAGCGGCGAGAGCCGGGCCGTCACCGCCCTGCGCGCCGCCATCCAGCGTCTCGCCGACGCCGAGGTCGACGTCCTGATCGAGGGCGAGACCGGGGCGGGCAAGGAGGCCGTCGCCCGCGCCATCCACAACGCCGGCCGCCGGCGGGTGAAGCCCTTCGTCGCCGTCTCCTGCGCCACCCTCCGCGACGAGGGGCTGGAGAGCCAGCTGGTCGGCCACGCCGCCGGCGCCTTCGCCGGCGCTCTGCGCCGCCGTGAGGGCCAGATCGAGCAGTCGCACCAGGGCAGCCTGTTCCTGGACGAGATCGACCTGGCCCCCCGCGCCGCTCAGCTGCTGCTGCTCCGGGTGCTGGAGGAGCGCGAAGTCATGCCCCTGGGCGCGGGCGAGGCCCACGCGCTGGACCTGCGCATCGTCGCCGCCACCAAGGCCGATCCGGCCGAGGCCGTGGCTCGCGGCGATCTGCGCGAAGATCTGTTCTACCGCCTGAATGTCGTGCGCGTGCGCATCCCGCCCCTGCGCGAGCGGCGCGAGGACGTGCCCCTGCTGTTCGCCCGCTTCCTGGACCGCGCGGCGCGGCGGCTGGGCCGGGACATCCCGCCCATCGACCACGCCATCCGCCGCCGCCTGCTGGAGCACGACTGGCCGGGCAATCTGCGCGAGCTGTCCAACTACGCCAGCGAGGTCGCCGTCGGCATCGCCGCCCCGACCGAACGGCCGGAGACCGACCGTAGCCTGTCCAAACAGGTCCAGGACTACGAGGCCGAACTGATCCGGGAGGCTCTGACCGCCCACAGCGGCGACATGCGGCGGGTCACAGACAGCCTGAAGATTCCGCGCAAGACGCTGTACGACAAGATGGCCCGCCACGGCATCCAGCCGTCCGAGCACCGGCGGCGCTAGCCGAGCGCATCCAGCCCCACGGCGACGGCCCCCATCGGCCCCGCCTTCGCCCCCAGCCCCGGGGCCTGCACAAAGCGCTCGATGTCCGCCGCGATCTGCCCCGCCACGCCATAGCCCGCCAGACTCTCGACCAGCGAGGCGCGCAGGCGATCGAACAGCCACGGCTGGCCGTCCGCCACCCCGCCGCCGATCAGAATGCGCTGCGGACAGGCGGTCAGCACCACGTTGTGCAGCAGCCCGCCCAGCGCGTGCACCACCATGTCCCAGGCCGGGTCGTCCGGCGTCAGTTCCCCGCCCGGTCTGCCCGCGCGGGCCTCCACCGCCGGTCCGGACGCCAGCCCCTCGACGCAGTCGCCATGATAGGCGCAAACGCCGGGCCAGCTGTCGCCGGGCCGCCGCCCCACCTTCAGATGGCCCAGTTCCGGATGCCCCAGCCCGCGCACCGTCCGCCCATTGACCACCAGCCCGACGCCGATCCCGGTGCCCACGGTCGCATAGGCGTGGCTGTCCAGCCCCCGCGCCGCGCCCCACCGTCCCTCGGCCAGCGCCGCGCCGTTCACGTCCGTATCCAGTCCGACCGGCACGCCGAAGCCCTGGTGCAGCACATTCAGGTCGGCCCAGCGCCACGCCAGCTTGGTCGTCTCGGTGATATGCGCGTATTTCGGCGCGCGCGGGTCCAGCTCCACCGGCCCGAAACTGGCGATGCCGATGGCCTCGAACCCCGGCCCGGCCGCCCAGCGCTCCAGCACCGCGCGGATAGCCCCCAAGGTCTCTTCCGGCGAAGTCGTCGGCAGCCGCGCCTCATCGCGGATGTCGTCGGGTCCCGACGCCAGCACGCAGACACATTTGGTGCCGCCCAGTTCGATGCCCGCGATCAGCGGTGATCCGATTCCCGTGTTCATGGCGGCACCCTGCCGCGTCATGCGCGCTTCCGCCATGCCTCGACGGCGACGCAGGGGTTCAGCCCCGGCTGAACCGCCATTTCATACCCAACACCCCCGCCGCCATCAGCAGCGCGCAGGCGTTCGCCACCGCCACCGGCCATGCTGCGGTCATCACGCCGTAGATCGTCCACAGAACGAAACAGGTCACCGTCAGGGAATAGGTCTTCAACGACACCGCCGAGGCGTCCCGTTCCTTCCAGATCTTGATCATCTGCGGCGCGAAGCTGGTGATCGAGCACAGGGCGGCCGCCGTGCCGACGGCGTTGGCGATCAGGTCGTTCACGAGGGCTTCCGCCGCGCCGCCGGCTTGCCGTGCTCCTTGAGCGGCGTCGCCTTGTCCGGTTGAGCGGCCTTCACATCGTCGATCCGCAGCCCCCGCCGACCCTTGATCGGCGCGGCGGGTTTGCCCTGATGCACCGCGATCCCGCGCGCCTCGACCTCCATCAGGATGGCGTCCAGCTCCCGCTCGGTCAGGTGTTCGATGCCGATGAAGCGCGAGTCCGCCTGCTTCACCGCGAACACCAGCTCGTCCAGCTTGGCCTGCATGGCCGCCCCGTCGCGGTTCTGGGTGTTCTGGATCAGGAACACCATCAGGAAGGTGATGATGGTCGTGCCGGTGTTGATCACCAGCTGCCAGGTCTCGTTGAACTTGAAGATCGGCCCCGTCGCCGCCCACACAAGCACGATCCCGCAGCAGGCGATGAAGGTCCACGGCTTGCCGGCGATCTTCGCCGTCAGGGTGGCGAATTTGACGAACAGCTTTTCCATGGCGGCGTAACGGCCACGCTTGAGCTGGGTTCCTGTGTCAAGTTGGCGACAGATCGCCTCCGGGCCCTCGTCATGGAACCCGGCGCGGGCTCCCGAGACTGCGGAAAGTCAGAACCAGGCCGAACACGACTTCGATCGCGCCCACCGCGAGGATCGGACCACCCGGGATCGGCATATCAACGAAGATGCCGAAGAATCCCACAGCCGTAATAAGCCCCGCGAGCAACCAGAAGACGGGATCGCCATACACCGTCTTGAAGACCGCGTAGTGAGTTCCAACCGCGATGGCCGCCGCCGGAAACACCCACCCCGGTCGGAACGGAAGGAATAGCCAGGCGATGACCAGCCCGCCGATCATGGCCACGGTGCATTCCATTACAGTCGCGCCGAGAGGGTTCGCCGCGGCCGCCTTCGCTCTTCTGAACAGGCCCCGCACCAGCAGTGTGGCGACGGGGAAGATCACCATCCCGCCGAGAAACAGCACAATGAAAGCGGTCTGAACGCCCTGCGTCCGCTCGACGACCCCGGCCGCCAGCCAGACCAGCGCGGAAACGACGACACCGGGCCCTCCGCCGACATAGGCGCTCCGAAGATCCTGCTGTGCTTCACGGACGTCCATTAGTCCTCTCCCCTGTGAGTCCCCGGAACAATGAGGGAAGGCGGGCGCGTCCGCCAATCTTGTCGAACAACGGTCAGTTCACCGCCCGCGGCGCCCGGCGCGCATGGGTCAGTTGCTCGAACGCATGGCCCAGCGACAGGACCTTCGCGTCCTCCCACTTCCCAGCCATGATGCTCAGGCCGACGGGCATCTCCCGATCAAAGCCCATCGGCACGGTCAGGTGCGGATAGCCCGCCACCGCCGCCAGCCGGCTGGCCGAGCCCTGCATGTTGTCCTCGTCCTCGCGGTCATTGGTCCAGGCGCGCGAGGTCGTCGGCGCGATCAGGGCGACGACGGTATTGTCCGCCATCATCCTGTCGATCCCCTCGGGTCCCGCGGCGCGCAGCGAACTGGCGCGGGCGTTGACATAGACCGGATCCTCCAGCCCCGTCGTCGCCTCGGCGCGCAGGAACAGCTCCTGGCCGAACAGGACCGTCTCGCGCGGCTCGGCCGTGTTGAAGGCGATCAGGTCGGCCAAAGTCCGCGTCCGCACCTGCGTCGGGTCGGTCGAGGCCAGATAGGCGTTCAGGTCGACCTTCAGCTCGGTCATCAACACCTGCAGCTCCCAGGTCCCGAGGTTGCGCCAGTCGGCGGGCGGCTCGGTGATGTCGACGGTCACCGCCCCGGCGTCGCGCATCACCTGCAACGAGCGCTCGAACACCGCCCGCGTCTCCTCCGAATAGCCCGCCAGCAGGAACCGCAGCACCCCGATCCGCGCGCCGCGCAACGAGCCGGCGTCCAGCGCCGCCGCATAGTCGACCTTGCGCGCGTCCGCCTCGGCGGTCGCCGGGTCCAGCGGATCGCTGCCCGCGATCACCGTCAGCACCCGCGCCGCGTCCTGGACCGTCGTCGTGATCGGTCCGGCGGTGTCCTGCGAATGGCTGATCGGCACGATATGGGTCCGGCTGACCAGTCCTACGGTCGGCTTGAAGCCCACCACCCCGTTCACCGAAGCCGGACAGGTGATCGATCCGTCCGTCTCGGTCCCGATCGCCGCCGGCGCCAGGCCGATGGCCACCGCCGCCGCGCTGCCCGACGACGACCCGCACGGCGTCCGCGTCGGGTCGTAAGGGTTCAGCGTCTGCCCCCCGACCGCGCTCCACCCGCTGATCGAGTTGCTGGAGCGGATGTTGGCCCATTCCGACAGATTGGCTTTACCGACAATGATGGCGCCCGCCGCGCGAAGACGCGTCACAAGCGGCGCGTCCCGCCCCGGCGCATTCTCCGTCAGCGCCAACGACCCCGCCGTTGTCGGCATGTCGGCGGTTTCGATGTTGTCCTTCAGAAGGAGGGGATACATCCATAGTGGCGATGACGCCGATCCCGACGATGCCCCAAAGTTCTCCGGGGCGACCCAGCGAATGACGCTGTTGCTGACGTCCGCCTCGGCGGCCTGGTCCAGCGCCTCGCGGGCCCGACCAACCAGTTCGGCGACGGCTTCCGGTCGCTCACACAGGTTCGCGTTCCCGAGCGCGCTACCCGGCCGTGACGTCGACAGCCACCAGGTTCTGAGCAGCGGCTGCCAATGCTCCAGCGTGCGACAATCCTGCCCGACCACAGCCGGTCCCGGGCCCGCCACCGGAGCGCTCGCAGAAGGTCCGGTCTGCGCCGCCGCCGTCCCCCCGGTCAGCACGAGCAGCGCAGCGGCCGCCCCCGCCAATACCCGCTCACCTCCGCGATCGCGGAGACCCAGTGCTTTGGGCGAGGACCGCCCGTCGGTTCGCGTCGTCATCGATCCATCCCCCACCGGCGTCTCAACGAAAGAACTGGGTCCCCGCCGTGGCGGGGATAAGCGGACTGCGGGTCACTCGGCCCCGTGCGACCGCGACCCGATGGTCCGGTCCAGGAAGTCCAGATAGGTCCGCCACTGTTGCAGCTGGCGCTCGTTCCCGCGCACCCCGTGCCGCTGGCCCGGATACAGCATCAGCTCGAACGGCTGGCTGTTCTGCTGCAGGGCGTTGATCACCCGCGTCGAGTTTTCCAGGATGACATTGTCGTCGGCCATGCCGTGCATCAGCAGAAGGCGGCCCGTCAGGTTCGGCAGGCGCGGAATGACGTCCGAGGCGGCGTAGCCTTCCACATTGGCCTGCGGCGTCGACATGTAGCGCTCGGTATAGGCGGTGTCGTACAGGCCCCATTCGGTCGGCGGCGCGCCGGCCAGGGCTCCGGCCAGTCCCATCTTCGGCTCGGTCGCCGCCATCAGCGTCATGAAGCCGCCGTAGGACCAGCCCATCATGGCGATGCGGTCATCGTCCACAAAAGGCAATGATCTCAGATAGTCAGCCGCCAGAACCTGATCTTCGATCTCAGGCTGCCCCATGCGCAGATACAGCGCCTGTTTGAACGCCGCCGAGCGGTCGCCCTCGCCCCGGTTGTCGAGGCGGAAGACGATGTATCCGGCCTCGGTCAACAGTTGATTGGTCGACGCCTGCCAGCCACGTTTGACCCCGCCCCCGGACGGTCCGCCGTACACCTGCATGACCACCGGATAGGTCTTGGTCGCGTCGAAGCCCGGCGGGGTGGTCATTTGCCAGACCAGGGTCTCGCCATGGCTTTCCAGCGTGCCGAAGGTCACCTCCCCCCGGCGCGAGGCGAACGGATAGGCCGGGTGGCCCGGCTCCAGGCGGTTCTCCTCGATCCAGCGGATCCGCGTGCCGTCGGCGCGATACAGGCCCGACTGCATCGGCGTGTTCAGGTCGGTGTAGTTGCCGACGAAGGCGTTGGCCTGGCCGGTCTTGTTCATCGACACGCTCCACCAGCCGCCGGCCGAGGTCACCGCCACCGGCGTCATGCTCCGGCGCAACGAGGCGCGGAACAACTGCTGCTCGGTCGGCTGCTCGCGGCCGTCGCGCATCGAGGCGGTGAAGAAGACATCGCCTGTGCGCTGGTCGACCCCCGCCAGACCCTTGACCGGATACTGGCCCGAGGTGATCGCACGGATGCGGCGACCGTCGCGGCTGTACAGGTACAGATGCTTCCAGCCGGTCTCTTCGGTCGACCAGATGAACGTTCCATCCCCAAGGGCGCGGAAGTCGTAACTCAGCGGCACCCAGGCGTTCGACGTCTGGCTGACGATCACGCGCGAGGCGCCCGTGGCCGGATCGACGCTCAGCAGGTCCAGGGTCTTCTGGTCCCGCGACAAGCGCTGCACATACAGGGTCCGGCCGTCCTCCGACCAGTTCACTCGGGCCAGATAGATGTCGGCGTTCGCGCCCAGATCGACCTTGATCCGGTTGCCGCTCTGGCGGTCGTGGACGTACAGCTCGACCACCGCATTGGGACGGCCGGCGCGCGGATAGCGCTGCTCCACCGTCGTGGCGCCGCCGCCGGTGATGTCCAGGCGCGGGATGATGTCGACGCCCGACTCGTCGGTGTGCTGCAGGGCGATGAACCGCTCGTCCGGGCTCCACCAGTAGCCGGTGTCGCGGTCCAGCTCTTCCTGGGCGATAAACTCCGGCGTGGCCCAGGTCTTCAGCCCGTCGCCGTCCGTGGTGATCGCCGTCTCGGTGTTCGTGGCCAGGTCATAGACCACCAGGTCCTGGTCCCGCACGAACGAGACGAAATTGCCTTCGGGCGACACCCTGGCGTCGATCTCGTCGGCCTCGGTCTCGGTCAGGCGCCGCACCGAGCCGTCGGCGCGGGTCGCCAGGAAGATGTCGCCCTCGAGCGGCGCCAGGATGTAGCGACCCTGCTCGTCCCACGAATATTCGACCACGCCGCGCGCGCTGATCCGCATCCGCTCGCGCCGCGCCTTCTCGGCCTCGGACAGTTCGCCCGCGTCGGGAACCAGGGCCCGCGCGTCGATCAGCTTGAACGGTTCGCCCGGTCCCGTCGGCGCGGCCCACAGGTCCTGCACCTCCACGTCATCGGGGCGCGAGCGCAGGAAGGCCACCAGCTCCCCGTCCGGCGACAGGCTGACGCCCTTGGCCACCGGGCCGGACAGCGACGGATTGGCGAACACCCGCTCCGGCGTCAGGATCGCGCTGTCGGCGGTCGCGGGGGCCGGGGTTTGTTGCGCCATTGCAGCGGTGAACGGCGACAACGTCGCCACAAACAGGGTGGAGGCCAGCAGGAAGTTTCGCATGAACGCCGCATGAAGGTTTTTTGAGCTTTCGGGACGCTAGAGGCGGAATCCTCCGCCGTCACCCCCTACGCCTTCCAACGGCCCATCCTGCCAAATGCCGTCGCCGCGACACCCGATCCCTTCCCCCTGCCGCCCGCACCCCCTAAGAAGCGCCGCAATGACCGACGCCGTCGCCCCTCCCCCCGCCAAGGCCTCGCCCTTCCACGAACTCGAGGTCCTGTCCGTCCACCACTGGACCGACCAGCTGTTCAGCTTCCGCATCGCCCGTCCCGAGGATTTCCGTTTCCGCTCGGGCGAGTTCGTGATGATCGGCCTGCCCGGTGAGGATGGCGGCAAGCCCGTCCTGCGCGCCTATTCCATCGCCTCGCCGCACTGGGACGAGGAGCTGGAGTTCTTCTCCATCAAGGTCCCCGACGGCCCCCTGACCTCGCGCCTGCAGAAGATCCAGGTCGGCGACACCGTCCTGATGGGCAAGAAGCCGACCGGCACCCTGGTGCTGGACGCCCTGACCGGCGGCGAGCGGCTCTGGCTGATCGGCACCGGCACCGGCCTGGCTCCCTGGCTCTCGGTCGCCCGTGACCCGGACACCTACAGCCGCTTCGGCCAGGTCATCGTCTGCCACACGGTGCGCAATGTGGCCGACCTGGCCTACCGCGACTTCTTCACCCACGGCATCCACGAGGATCCGCTGGTCGGCGACGAGGCCAAGGCCCAGCTGACCTACTATCCCACCGTCACGCGCGAGCGGTTCGAGACCCCGGGGCGGATCACCGACCGCATCAAGTCCGGCGACGTCTTCGCCGACCTGGGCCTGCCCATCGGCTTTTCCCCCAACACCGACCGCGTCATGCTGTGCGGCTCGATGGCCATGATCAAGGAAACGGGCGAGCTGCTCGAAACCTATGGCCTCAAGGAGGGCTCGAACGCCGAGCCCGGCGACTATGTTCTGGAGCGCGCCTTTGTCGGCTGATCTGAAAGACTCCCCGGCCGTGGTCGCGCCCGAGGTTCTGGGCATCGACGCCCGCGTCGCCCCCGAGGCCTGCCTGTCGATGGCCGAGGTCCGCCACGGCGTCGACGCCCTGGACCGCGCCCTGGTCACCCTGCTGGCCGAGCGCCAGCGCTACATGAACGCCGCCGCCCGCATCAAGCCCAGCCGCGACGTCGTCCATGACGACGCTCGCATCGAGGACGTGGTTCGCAAGGTTCTGGCGTCTGCGGGTCCCGCCGGCCTGTCGCCGGACATCGCCGAGCCGGTCTGGCGCACCCTCGTCGACCGCTGCATCGCCTATGAGTTCAGCGTCTGGGACAAGACGCGGGGCTAGCCTTTTTCCTCCCCTCTTGGGGGGAGGGGTCGTTCAGCCCCTCAACGACCGCAGCATGATCTCGTGCCGGTAGGCCGCCACATCGCCCAGGGCGATCTCCAGCTGGTCGCGCACCCGGTCCAGCAGCGGCGGCGCGGACGCCCTGTCCGCCGCCTCCGCCGCCTGACAGGCCTGCGCCAGCGTATCCGCGCCGATGCCCGCCGCCGCGCCGCGGATCGTGTGCACCGCGTCGCGCCAGCCCTCCTCGCGCACATCCAGCAGCGGCGACCACATCGTCGCCTGCTGGCCGAACAGACCCAGCACCTCGTCGGTGATGGAATCCTCGCCGCCGGTCATCCGCTCCAGCACGTCGAAGTCGACCGCCCCGGACAGGTCCCGGCGCGCCATCAGGCCGCCGTCTCCTCGCCCTTGGCCAGCCGCGAGTTCCGCGACGACCAGACCAGGTAGATCACCAGACCCACGCCGTTCCAGGCGAAGAAGGCCATCTGGGTGAAGGGCTTCAGGCTGAAGAAGAACAGCAGGCAGCCGATCACCGTGATCGCCCCGACCACCGGCCACAGGGGCGCCTTGAACACCCGCTTGCGGCCCGGCTCGCGCAGGCGCAGCACGATCAGGCTCACGCCCACGGCGGCGAAGGCGCACAGGGTCCCGGCGTTGGCCAGCGAGGCCAGTTCGTCCAGCGGCAGCAGGCCGGCCAGGATGGCCACCACGATGGCGGTGAAGACGGTGACCACCGCTGGCACGCCCCGACTGGACACCTTGGCCAGGCGGCGCGGCAGCAGGCCGTCGCGGGCCATGCCCAGGAAGATCCGGCTCTGGCCGAACAGGAAGGCCAGCAGCACGGTCGGCAGGGCGATCACCGCCGCCCCGGCCACCAGCTGCGCCGCCCAGTTCGAGCCCAGTTCGCGCAGGATCAGCGACAGGGGCTCGGTGCTGGAGGCGAACTCCGACACCGGCCGCGCGCCGATCGCGGCGGCCGCGACCAGCAGGTACAGAGCCGTGCAAACCAGCATCGAGCCGACAATGCCGATCGACAGGTCGCGTTCGGGCTTCTTGGTCTCCTCGGCCGCCGTCGAGATGGCGTCGAAGCCGTAGAAGGCGAAGAAGATGATCGCCGCCGCCGCCATCACCCCGGTCTGGGCGACCGCGGGCTGGCCGGTGATCTGCTCCCAGAACGGAATCTGCGGCGCGCCGAAGCCGTTGGGCATGAAGGGGGTGAAGTGGGCCGCGTCGAACTTGGGCAGGGCGATGGCCACGAACACCGCCAGGGCGGCGATCTTCACCAGCACCAGGATGACGTTGACCGTGGCGCTCTCGCGCGTGCCCAGCAGCAGCAGGCCGGTGACCACGGCGATGATGAACACCGCAGGCAGGTTGATGATGCCGCCCGCGTGCGGCCCGGCCGTCAACGCCGTCGGCAGGTCGATGCCCAGGCCATGCAGGAAGGGCGTCGCATAGCCGGCCCAGCCGACCGCCACCGCCGACACCACCAGCGAATACTCCAGGATCAGGCTCCAGCCCACGATCCAGGCGATGGCCTCGCCCAGCACGGCGTAGGAATAGGTGTAGGCGCTGCCCGCCGCCGGCATCATGGTCGACAGCTCGGCGTAGGCCAGGGCCGCACAGGCGCAGACCAGTCCCGCCAGGGCGAAGCTGACCATCACCGCCGGACCGGCCAGGCCCGCGCCCACGCCGATCAGGGTCAGGATGCCGGTGCCGACGATGGCTCCGACGCCCAGCGCCATCAGGTGCGGCCAGCCCAGCGTCTTCTTCAGCGCCGGGCCGTCGTGCGGCGCCAGCATCGTGTCGATCGAACGGCGGCGATTCCAGAAGGCCATGGTCGCGTCTCCCCTCGCCGCTCCCCGGCGGCTGATTCCGCAGCGACCCTAGAGCAAAATCGGCCGGGTTGGACACCGTCTGACTCGGCGTGGGTTTTGCTCCGGTTTGATCCTGCGTCGTTTTTTGGTTTCGGCCCGTTCCGGCCTAAGGCGAAAATGAGCCGGCCAGACCTGCGACAAACCGAAACGGGCGCCCAAAAGCCGCTTGCCATCCGGGGAGCCAGCCTCTATGTCCCGCCCCTCGCTGACGCCGGTCCCGACCGACCGTCGGCGCGCAGACGATGAGTTCGGGTGATTAGCTCAGTTGGTAGAGCAGCTGACTCTTAATCAGCGGGTCGTAGGTTCGAACCCTACATCACCCACCATCGTCCCTTTTGATCTTCCTCGACATTTCAGGATTTCGGACCGCCGCGGCAAGACCTGGCCGGGCTCCGTGAGACGGTCCGCCGACCTGTGATCTTCAGCGCCAGCCGGCGTCGCGGGCCTCGGCCTCAGCTGCGGCGTCCAGGACGTCTCCAGCCAGGCTGGCGTCGACGGCGGCGAGCACCGCGGTCGGCGTGTCGGCCCCGGCCGTCCTGATCTCGCTGGATCCAGCCACCGAGGGCGCCAGCGCACGGATCGACCACGCGTCGTTCTCGCGGCAGGCCAGACCCGCCACGCCGGCCTCGCCGGCCCTGAAGGTGCGGCACCAGCGGCCGTCCCCGTCGCGGAAGGTCAGGACGACAGCGCGCCCGTCACCATCTGCGCCCTCCGACGCCAGACGGCGATCCAGCACCCGAACCAGGCCCGCGTCGGCGATTTCCCCGCCCGGCGCGAGCACGAAGCCGTCCTTCCGGCCGTCGAGCAGCGGGCCGATGATCAGGCCGCCGACGAAGGTCGCCACGGCCAGACCGCCCCACAGCGCGGCCCGCCTCGGCGCGAAGGCCTCGCCGAGGGCTCGGGCGAACCCCGTCCAGGGCGCGGTTACGGGCTCGGCGCCCGCGATCAGCCGCGCGAGAGCCTGGTCCCGGGGATCCGGCTGGACGGCGAAAGCCTCCCGGGCCGCCGCCTTCAGGGCGCGCATGCGTTCAAGCCGCGCCGCCAGTTCGGGGTCGCCCAGCGCCTCGGCGTCGATCTGCTCGCCCTCCCCGGCGCTCAGCTCTCCGTCGATGCGCCGCATCAGGATTTCGTCGTCGTAGCGGGTCATCCCGTCACTCCTTGCGCGGACAGGGTCTGGATCAACGCCTGCCGCCCGCGCACCAGCCGGCTGGTCAGGGTGCCGGCGGGCACGCCCAGGACCTCGGCCGCCTCGGCGTAGGACAGGCCCTCGACGAGGACCAGGGCGACGGCGTGTTTCTGGTCGTCGGGCAGGGCGTGGATCGCGTCGCGGATCGCCAGGGCGTCGGCGCGCAGGCCTTCGTCCGCCAGGGCGGCGTCCGCCACGCGCGCGGTGGCGTCGTCCTCCGGCGAGACCACGCGGCCCCACCGCAGGCTCGAACGGCCCTCGTCGATGGCGATCCGTCTCATGATGGTGAAGGTCCAGCTGTCGAGTCGGGTCCCGGCCCGGAATTTCGACCGCGCCGCCAGCGCGCGCTCGACGGTCTGCTGGACGAGATCCTGCGCGTCCGCATCACGGGGCCGCAGCACCCGCGCAAATCGGCGCAGGCGCGGAAGAAGCTCAACCAGCCCCGTCTGAAAGTCGTCCAAATGCGTTCCTCGTCCATACGGGATGAAACGACCGGACCCAGACGTTTCATCCATGCCATACACAAGGCGGATCACCGTCGGATGCAAGAACGGAGTGGTTGTCGGTGTCGCTGAGAACGATCCTCGCAGGATGGACGGCGCTGCTGATCCTGGCGGCCGGCACGCCCGCCGCCGCCCAGCTTGGGCCGCTGCCGGCGCCCCAGCTGCCGGGACTTCCCTCATCGCTCGGCGACCGCCTGCCGGGGGTCGCGGAGGTGGACGCCCTGGCCCGCCAGACGGTCGACCGGACGCTGCGGGCGCCGTCGCGGCTGGCCGATCTGGTGCGCCGCTCGGACGGCGCCCTGCAGGCCGACCCCCAAGGCTGGCCGGTGGTGGCGGCGCAGATCGTCGCCATCGACCTGTCCGATGCGGCACAGGCCGAGGCGGTCCGCGCCGGTTTCACCGTGATCCGGGAGGACCGTCTGGAGGCGCTGGATCTGTCGGTCGTCGTGCTGGCGCCGCCCGCGCGATGGCCGCTGGCCCGCGCCGTGGCCCGACTGCGGGCGCTGGCTCCCGACGCGGACGTCAGCTTCAACCACATCTATTCGCCCGCCGGGAGCGAAACGGCTTCACCGGGGTCGAACGCGCCGGCGCCGCCCGGTCCGCAGGCAAGCGGCGCCAGGCTGGGCCTGATCGACACCGGGGTGGAGGCGACCCACCCGGCCTTCGCCGGATCGCGGATCAGCCAGCGCGGCTTCGCCGGCCCGCCCCGACTGGGCGCGCACGGCACGGCGGTGGCCTCCCTGATGGTCGGGCGCAGCGGCGCCTTCTCCGGCGCCGATCCCGGCGCCGACTTGCTGGTGGCCGACATCTATGGTGGTCAGGCGGCGGGCGGGTCCTCGACGGGGCTCGCCCAAGCGCTCGCCTGGATGGTCGAGCAGCGCGCGCAGGTCGTGAACGTCAGCCTTGTCGGCCCGCGCAACGGACTGGTCGAACGCGCGGTCGCGCGCGCCCAGGCGCGAGGCGTGACGATCGTCGCCGCCGCCGGAAACGACGGACCGGCGGCCGCCGCCCTGTATCCGGCCGCCTATGACGGCGTGATCGGGGTCGGCGCCGTGGGACGCCGAAACCGGCCCCTTCCGGAAACCGCTCGCGGCCCGCAGGTCGACTTCGTCGCCCCCGGCGCCGACATGGCCGCCGCCGGCCTGGCCGGCGGTTGGACGAACGTGCGCGGATCGTCGTTCGCCGCGCCCTTGGTGGCGGGGCTACTGGCGCGGCGGGGCGGAGGGTCCACAGCGATCGAGGCCCTGGCGCGGGCGGCGACCGACATGGGCGCTCCGGGCCGTGACCCGGTCTATGGCCATGGTCTGGTCGGCGCGGATCTGCGGGTGGCGCCCGGTGCCGTCAGCGCACGCGGCCAGCTCAGCCGCTAGAGGTTTTTGGAGCGCCCGGGATGAAACCGCCCGGGCCGGTCGTTGGACCCTGTGAGGGCGATCACGCCCGCGATCTGCAGGAGATACGATCATGAAGAAGACCCTGATGATGGCGACCGTCGCGTTCGGTCTGGCCCTGGCCGGCGCATCGCAGGCCCAGGTCCTGGGCGGTTCCGGCGGTCTGACCGGCGGCCTGGGCGGCCAGGTCGGAGGCCTGGGCGGTTCGTTGGGCGGCAATGGTTCGCTGACGGGCGGCCTGACCGGCTCCCTCGACAGTGGAATGGTCCGCGACCGGGCGACCGACACCCTCTCGCGGACGGAACGCCGCGCCGAACGGGCCAGGGCCCGCGCCGACGCCGCCGCGGAGCGGACCCGCGCCCGAACAGCGGCCGCCGCCGACCGCACCCGCGACACGGCGTCCAGCGCCGTCGGAGCCGTAGGTTCGACCGCGACCGGCGCCTATGGCTCGGCTCAGAACGCGACCCAGGGCGCGGCGTCCGGCGCCGCCGGATCGGCGCAAGCACAGGGTTCCGGCATGCTAGGCGGCGCCGCGTCCGCCCGCGACGGCTCTGTGAACGGATCGACGTCCGGTTCAGCCGAGAGCTCGGCCCGGCCGCCTCGCCGCCGCGCCGATGGCAGTGCCGGCGTGAACGGATCGGCGTCGGCGAACCGCAACGGGGCCTCGGCTTCGGTCGGCGCCAACGCCGGCGGTAGCGCGGGCCGCGACGACTGACCTGATCTTCCTCGGAACCCGCTGAACCCCGTCGGCCTTCGGTCGGCGGGGTTTCGCCCGCCGTTAGCGCTCAGGCTTGCGCGCCGGTGGTCTCGTCGGCCGACTTGCGGAAGGCGCGGGGCGTCATGCCGACCTCGTCCCGGAACGCACGATTGAAGGGCCCCAGCGAGCCGAACCCGCAGTCGAAGGCGATCTCCAGGATCGATCCCCGATAGGCCGGGTCGGCGAGCAGGGCTTTGGCCCTCCGGATCCGGTGATGGTTGATCAGCCGGTTGAAGTTGGGAAAGCCCAGACCAGCGATGCACTGGGACACCCGGTACTCCGGCTCCCCCAGCCGCGCCGCGACATCGGCGATCCGCAGGTCCGGCTCGGTGTGCAGCTCTTCCTCGCGGAGCAGACGCTGAAGGCGCTCGGCCAGCCGCAGGTCCTCGGTCGTCGCGGCTCGCCGGGCGGATCGCCCATTGCTGTCCCGCTCCAGCGGATGGGTCAGCCGGAACCAGACCGCGGCCCCGCACGCCCACAGTCCGGCGAAGGCGCACGCGGCCTTGATCAGCTCGATCCGGTCGGCCTCCGCCTGACCGCCCCCCGCGCTGCGCAGCCCCAGGATCGAGACGGCGACCAACAGGGTGTAGACCGCCAGAAAGACGATCCGGAACCGCGTCTCGGCCGCCGGCAGCCCCGTCCGGCGGCGGCTGAACGGCTCGACGAAGGTCAGCAGCAGGGCGGCGGACCCGCACAGCACATAGCTGTTCTCGGCGATCCCGGCCGCGACGCCCCCTTCCGGCAGGAGGATGGCCGCCGCGCCCGAAAGCTGGATGATCAGGGCCACCACGCGCGGCCAGCGGGCGTCGTGCGGCTCCGCGTCGAACAGGGCGCGCGTCAGCAGCCAGGCCCAGCCGCAAGCCCCCACGCCTCCGACCGCGAAAGCCGTGCCGACACCGCCGTCGAGCAGCCGGCCCAGCACATAGCTGACGAAGGACAGGGCCGTGATCGCGGCATGGACGTGAAGCCGATCCAGCGACCGCCACGACGACATCAGCCTGCCGCCCGGCGCGCTCTGCACTGTTAGCGTGGACATCCCGGCCCTCCCGAAACTCGCGGGATTGATGACCTGAAGCGACCGCTTCGTCCAGCGGGGGCGGTCCCGCATGACGGACGCTTCAAACAGGTTCTGGCCGAATTCCAAATCGGCGAGACGCCGTGCGCGCGCGTCGCGAGCCTGCCGATGACCTCATGCGAGGCGCCATCGGGAGAGCCTATGTCGAACACCCCTTCACCCACGTCGATCCGGAACGCGGCCGCGAAACTGCTGCGCGGGTCCGGAGTCCTCTGGTTCCTGGTCGCCGCTGTCGGCCAGATCGCCTTCATCGGCTTCATTCTCGTCTTCTACGGCGTTCGCACCGCGACCGGGAATTTCGCGGGCTGGAACGACAAGCCCCTGATCGACGGCTATGTCGAAGGCGACCACACCGGCAATCTGGTCTTCGCCGCCCACGTCCTTCTGGCCTCCGTGGTGACGCTCGCCGGCCTCATGCAACTGGTCCCGCAGATCCGCGGCCGCCTCCCCGCGCTGCACCGCTGGACCGGGCGTTGCTTCCTGGTGATCGGCGGCTTCATGGCGCTGAGCGGGATTTGGCTGGCGGTCGTTCGCGGCACCTATCTGTCGACCATCTCCGCCGTCGCCATCCTGATCAACGGCGTGTTGATCCTCGTCTTCGGGGTGCTGGCCTGGCGTCATGCGGTCAAGCGGCGCTTCGAGCAGCATCGCCGATGGGCCATGCGCACCTTCATGGTGGTCAGCGGCGTCTGGTTCCTGCGGGTCGGGCTGATGGGCTGGGTCGTGGTCAACAAGGGGCCCGTCGGCATGACCGACGACATGTCCGGCCCCGCCGACATCGTGCTCACCTTCGGCAGCTATCTGATCCCGCTGGCCCTGCTGGAGATCTATTTCGCCGCCTCCCGGACCACAAACCCGGCTCTGAAGGCGGCCGTCGCCCTGCTGGTGGTCGTCGCCTCGGCCTATACGGCGATCGGCGTGTTCGGCGCGATCGCCTTCATGTGGGCGCCCTACATGACCGGCTGAGCCCCATCACTCCGACCCGCATCCGCCTTCCCTCGCCCGGCCAACCTGCCTAGGTTCGCCGGATCACTGGGCGGAGGGCTTCGGCATGAAACGGATCGGCCATCACACCATCCTGGCGGCGGTGTTCGCGACCCTGTCCCTGTCCGGCTGCGCCACGGCGCAGGAGGCGCCGACCCCGCCGCCGACGGCCTATGAAGCGGTCGATCCCTTCATCGGCACGGCGGGCAAGGGCCATACCTTCCCCGGCGCCGTCGCCCCGTTCGGCATGGTGCAACTGAGCCCAGACACCGACTTCCGGCCCTTCCGCCAGTCCTATGACTGGGCCGCGGGCTACCGCTACGACGACCCGACCATCCTGGGCTTCTCGCACACCCATTTCTCGGGCACCGGCCACTCCGACCTCGGCGACGTGCTGCTCACCCCGATCTCGGGCGAGGTGCGCTGGGACGCGGGCGATCCGGCCCAGCCCGGCTCGGGCTACCGCTCGCGCTACAACAAGGCCTCCGAGATCGCCGATCCCGGCTACTACGCCGTCAGCCTGACCGATTCCGGCGTGCGCGCCGAGCTGACCGCCGGCGTCCGCGTCGGCCTGCACCGCTACAGCTTCCCGCGCGCCCAGCCCGCCCGCATCCTGCTCGACTTCCGCCCTTCCATCTACGACTACCCGGGCAAGGTGCTGTGGTCGCGCATCCGGGTGCGGCCGGACGGCACGGTCACCGGCTTCCGCGAGACGCGCGGCTGGGCCCCCGGCCGCCAGCTGTATTTCGCCATGCGCTTCTCGCGCCCCATGGTCGGCTACCAGCTGCAGAACCGCGAGGAGAACATCCCCTACAACGGCTTCCGCCAGCCGGGCCGCGGCATGGACGACCGCGCCCAGGTCCAGGGTCGCGCGCTGGAGGCCGCCTTCGACTTCGGCTCCATCGCTGGGCCGCTGCTGGTCAAGGTCGCGGTGTCCTCGGTCGACGAAGAGGGCGCCATCCGCAACCTCGACAGCGAGGGCGGCGACTTCGACTTCAACGGCGTGCGCGCCCGCACCCGCACCGCCTGGGAAGAGGCGCTGGGCGCCGTCGACATCGAGGCCGCGCCCGAGATGCGCGCCAGCCTCTACACCGCCCTCTACCACTCGCTGATCGCCCCCTCGGTGCACGGCGACGCCGATGGCCGCTGGCGCGGGCCGGACAACGCCGTCCACCAGTCCGACTTCACCGTCCACTCGACCTTCAGCCTGTGGGACACCTTCCGCGCCCAGCACCCGCTACTGACCCTGGTCCAGCCCGACACCCGCAACGCGGCCATGATCAACTCCCTGATCGCGGCGCAGAAGGTCAGCCCCTACGGCATCCTGCCGGTCTGGTCGTTCGCCGGTCAGGAAACATGGACCATGATCGGCTACCACGCCGTCCCGGTCATCGCCGACGCCTACCTGAAGGGCATTGAGGGCATCGACGGGGAGGCGGCGCTGAACGCCATGGTGGCCAGCGCCAGCTACCGGCCCTACGGCGGCCTGGGCGACTACATGGACCTCGGCTACGTCCCGATCGACCGTGAGCCCGAGGCGGCGTCCAAGACCGTCGAATACGCCTATGACGACTGGACCATCGCCCGCATGGCCGAGCGCCTCGGACGCACGGATGTTCAGCAGCCGTTCGACCGCCGCGCCGGCTTCTGGCGCAACACCTTCGACACCGAAACCGGCTTCGTCCGCGCTCGCCTGGCCGATGGAACCTTCCGCACGCCGTTCGACCCGACCGCCATCAACTACGGTTCGGACTACACCGAGGGCAACGCCTGGCAGTATTCGTGGTTCGTGCCGCAGGACATGGCCGGACTGGTCACCGCCCTGGGCGGGGACGAGGCGGCGGTCGCCCGCCTGGACGCCATGTTCGACCACGACAACACCGGGCTGGACTACTCCCACGCCGAGGACATCGCCGGCCTGATCGGCCAGTACATCCACGGCAACGAGCCCAGCCACCACTCGGCCTACGCCTACGTCTTCGCCGGCGCCCCGTGGCGGACGCAGGCGCGGCTCAAGCAGATCATGGACAGCCAGTACCATTCGCGGCCCGACGGGCTGGCGGGCAATGACGACGTCGGCCAGATGTCGGCCTGGCTGATGTTCACGGCGCTGGGCTTCTATCCGGTCACGCCGGGCTCGGGCCAGTACGTCATCGGCCGCCCCTTCGTGTCGCGCGCCGCCCTGAACCTGCCCAACGGCCGCCGCTTCGTCATCTCGACAGAGGGCCTCTCGGACCAGAACCTCTACGTCCAGTCGGTCAGCCTGAACGGCCGCCCGCTGGACCGCACCTGGATCGGCCACGACGAGATCCAGGCCGGAGGCGAGCTCCATTTCGTCATGGGGACCGAGCCGAACCTGCTGTGGGGGACGACCGCGGCGGAACGGCCGTACTCGATGAGCGCCCCCGGACGCTGATCCGTCACACAGGGCTAACCCCGCGTTCACCCTCGCCCTTCATAACGCCGCCGTCGATGGCCGCGCGTACAGGCGGCCAGGTGTGGAGTGTGCGTGTTGCGTAGCCGGACGTGGACGACCTTTCGGGTCGCGATCCTCCTTGTCGCCCTGGCCAGTCTGGGGATGTTGGCGGTGCTGGCCGTGGTCGGTTCGGCCATCGATTCCCACCAGCGCCAGAAGGAACAGCATCTGGTCGAACTGAGAGTGGCCGGCGCGCTGAAGGGCGTCACCGCCGACCTGACCGCCGGAACCATCTGGGACGAGGCGGTCCTGCGTCTGGTCGCCCATGACGCGGACTGGATCGACCATCATCTCGGCGCCTTCTTCGCGGTCCAGAGCGGCCACGCCGCGACCGTGGCCTATGACGACAAGGGCCGCCTGATCCGCGTCAGCCTCGCGGGCAAGGCGGCGGGCGCCGACCCGACCCAGCCTTTCGCCCACGCCGCCGCGCCCCTGGTCACCGACGTCCGCAACCGCGCCGCGACCCGGGACCGGTCCGCCGTGGACATGAAGGCCGTCCGCCTGCGCAGCGGCGTCATCGGCGTCGACGGCCGGACCTGGCTCGCCGCCGCCTCGACCGTCGTGCGCCACACCGACGGAGGGCCGATCCCCGCCGCGGATCCCATCATCGTCTCCTTCAAGCCGTTCGAGACGGTGGTGGAGCCGCTGGCGACCGAACTGGGCCTCAAGGCCCCGCGCTACCAGCCGGGCGCCGCAACCCCCGCCCTGCGCGGCCACCAGACCGCCGTCGCCGTGCGCGATATCGAGGGCCGGACCCTGGGCTGGATCGTCTGGACGCACGAGGCGCCGGGCGCCCGCATCCTGCGCGAGGCCGGACCCCTGATGCTGATGCTGCTGGTCGCCACCCTGCTGGCCGCCGCCCTGCTGTTCCGCCGCGTCGCCGACGACGTGCGTCGTCTCACTGAGAGCGAGCAGGCCCTCGCCGCCGCTCTGGAGAAGGCCGAGGCGGGCAGCGCCGCCAAGTCCCGCTTCCTGTCCAACATCAGCCACGAGCTGCGCACCCCGCTGAACGGCGTCCTGGGCATGGCCCAGGTGATCGAGGACGACCTGCTGACCCCGCAGCAGCGCGACCGCATGGCCGTGCTCAAGGAGGCGGGCAAGGCCCAGCTGCGGCTGATCGAGAACCTGCTGGTCGCCATGCGGCTGCAGAATGAGGCGGTGGCCCTGCACCCCCGCCCCTTCAGCCCCGACCAGTTGCTGCGCCAGATGGCGGCGGACTATCGCGGCGGCGCGACCGCCCGGGGGCTGAAGTTCAAGATCGAGGCCAAGGCCCCGACCCGCCGCCTCGGCGACGAGGGCCAGATCGCCCGCCTGGTCGAACCCCTCATCGACAACGCCGTCCGTTTCACCACAGACGGAACCGTCACCGTTCGCACCCGCGAGACCCACAACGCCCTGGTCTTCGAGATCGCCGACACCGGCCCCGGCATGGCGCCCGAGGTCGTCGCCGACCTGTTCACCGCCTTCAGCCAGGCCGACGAATCCTCCACCCGCTCCACCGACGGCGCCGGCCTCGGCCTGGCCATCAGCCACGGCCTGACCACCGTCATGGGCGGCCGCCTGCAGATCGAGAGCGAACCGGACAAGGGCAGCCTGTTCCGGGTCACCCTGCCGCTGCCCCGCGCGGACGAGGCGGCGAACGACGGCGCGGAGGCCTAGGGCTTCACGAACCCGCGCAGCACGTTCGCCTCGGTGCTCAGCTGCAGCCGGTTCAGGTCCACCCGCTTCGGCTCGGCGAACATGATGAAGTAGTACTTCATCTGCTCCGACCACCAGTAGCCGGGGCAGTTGTCGCCCTGCTCCATCGGTCGCGTCGTGATGTCTTTCAGCGAGGTGTAGCCATAGGCCGCCTTCGAGGTGGCCTTCATGTTGCGATAGTGAATGGCCGTCAGCGCGCGGTAGCGCTCGTCCCGGTCGCCCAGCCACAGGTTCAGGCAGGCGTCGGCGAACTCGGGCCGCAGGCCGGTGCCCTTGCCGCGCGGCGTGCGGGTGCGCACGTCGGTCGATTCCGGGATAATGACGTACTGCTCCTGCATCTCCGTATAGGTGGCCAGGAAGTCGTCGCCCTCGCGCTTGAGTCCGACCTGCCCCAGTAGACCGGCCAGATAGCCGCCTAGCACCGTCTGCGAATAGCCGGTCGTCTCGGCGGTCTCATAGTCGACCATCGGGAACCACAGGCGGCCATCGAACCGCTTGCCCTGATGGGCGACCATGGCCCCCATGCATTCCTCGGCCCAGCGCTTCATGTCCGCGTCGCCGAACAGCTCCCAGCTGTCCCACAGGTATTCGTAGAAGCTGTCCGCATAGACGTCGATCGAGGCGTTGCGGCTGATGAACAGGCCCGTCTCGGCGTGGATGTTGGCGGCCATCAGCCCCTTGTCGGAGCGCATGTCCAGCGCGTGCTTCATCGCCCGCTTGGCTGCCGCATAGTAGCGGTCGTCGCCCGTCAGCTGGCTCAGCACCCCGAACTCGGTGGCGTAGGTGCCGATCTCGGCCAGGTTGGTCTCCGGATCGCGCACCGCCCCCGTCTTCAGGTTCACATAGCGGTACGGCAGGCCGTGCGGCGAGGCGTCGAAGGCCTTCATCAGCCGGTCGGCCAGGTCCTCCGCCTTCTCCAGCAACACCGGATCACCGCAGGCCAGGTGCGCCGAGATCAGTCCTCCGACCAGCCGGATGTTGGTCTCGAACACCTGCGAATAGTCGTCGATGTCGAAGTTCAGGTTCGCCTTCACCCAATCGACGCCGGCCTGGAACTCGTCGTCCAGCTCCATGATCCACAGGGTGTCCAGCGCCTCGACCAGCGACAGGCCCAGATCATGGCCCTCGATGAAGAAGGACCGCGCCGTGCCGGAGACGGGATTGATCTCGTCCCGGCCCCACGCCTTGTCGACATAGTGGTCCCAGGCCCATTTGAACTCGGCCTTCACATCGGCGCCGAGCGCCGCCCAGTCCTCCGAATTCCAGCCGGATTGGGCTTTCGCCGGAAACCCCGTCAGCCCCAGGGCGGCGAGGCCGCCGGACAGGGCCAAGGTTTGGGCGAGCGCATGGCGGCGAGTCAGACGGTTCTGGATCATGCCCCACCCTATCGCGGGCGGCGGGCGTCGCAACCGCTCAGCCGCGGATGATCCGCCCCTCCAGGCCCTGCACCGCCGCGATGAAGGCCTCGGGCACGGGCACGGCCTTGCGCGACCCGTCCAGCGCCACGCACACATAGGTCAAGCCGACGTCGGCCAGCAGTTCGTCGCCCCGGAATATCCCCACCCGCGGCTGGAACGAGCTCCGCCCAAACCGCTCGATCCGCGCGCCCAGCCGCAGCATCTCGTCGCAACGGGCGGACGCCCGGAAGTCCAGCTTCGCCCCGGCCGCGAACATGTCGATCCCCAGCCCCGTCGTGCCCTCATGCCCGGGCAGGCCGATCGCCCGGAAATACTCGGCCATCGCGACGTCGGCGTAGACCAGATAGTTCGGATTGAAGACCACCCCCTGCATGTCCACCTCGGCCCAGCGCACGCGCAGGGGCTCGAAGAAGGTGAAATCGGCGGGGGTCGAGGGGATGTCGAAGGCGGGCATGGTCACAGGCTAGGCGGCAATCTCATCGCCCCGCAAGGCGCCGCCGCGTCAGCCTCGCCGGCGCAGCCCCTATCTCCGGGCGGGCTTTCGCGGCGGCATATGCGATCCCAGCATCCACCAGATCCGGTCCCACGTCGTCCATCGCCGAGGCCCGTGGCGCATGGGATCGTCGAGCCAGGGAAGGCCATGGGCCTTCAGGTCTTCCAGCATCCCGGACAGCGCGGCCTCCACTGACGCAGGATCGTCGTCGCGATAATCGTACCAGACGTCAGTCCGCGCCGGGGTCAGCCACCCCAGGACGATGACGTGCCGGCCCTTCTGGTCGGGGAATGCGCTGTCCCCGAGACCGGCGCGGTCGCCGCCCCAGCCGAGGCCGTCTTCCAGGCTCAGTCGCCATACCGGCGCCGTCATCAATATCAGATGGACACTGGCGGACCCGGCGGTGTTTCGGGGATGCTGCTGGACATGGATGACATGGGTCCGCTCACCCGATTGTCTGGCATGGTTCCGCCCCCGCTGGGCGAAGCCCAACGCCGCCAACCGGGGATGCACCCGCGCTTTGAACGCCGCATCGAACTCCCGCATCGTCCATCCCCCGGATCACATCGAAGCGATGCTGCAGCCTGGCTCAGCCAAAGTCACCCGATCGCGGTCCGCCCACCATCCACGGCGGCTCGGGCATGGCCGCGCGAGCCTGGGCCTGGGCCCGGGTCCAGCGGTCGTGCAGATCCTCGAAATAGGGATCGTCCGCCTCGATCCGGCGCTCGTCGCCGCTGATCATGTCGCGGCGCAGGGTCAGCATGTCGAAGGGCGCGCCGACGCCGATATTGCTGCGCATCGTGGTCGAGAACGAGATCAGACCCAGCTTCACCGCCTCGGCCAGCGGCGTGCTCCCGCGCAGGCCGCTGACCAGGATGGGCTTGCCGTACTTGGCCTCGCCGATCTGCATGAAGGGCGTGTCGGCCCCGCACTCGATGAAATTGCCCTGGCTGTAGATCAGGTACAGCTGCATCGGCCCGCCGGCGATCTGGCCGCCCAGCAGCATCGAGGCCGAGGTGTTCAGGCTGTCCGCCTCCAGCGCCGGAGCGATCGACTGGCGCACGTTACGCAGCGCATGGCCCAGCAGTTGCGCGCAGCGGAACAGCGACGGGGCGTTCTCCAGCGTCTCGGGCTCTTCGCCGACGTTCAGGTGGACGCCCTCGCGAACCATGGCCAGCGCCGTCTGGGTCACCGACAGATTGCCCGCCGTGGCCACGGCCAGCACCCGCTCGCCCGGATGATCGACGACATGCAGCTTGCGATAGGACGAGATGTTGTCGACGCCCGCATTGGTGCGGGTATCGGCGATCATCGCCAACCCCTCATCGACCAGCAGGCCCACGCAGTAAGTCATTGGACGTGTCGTATCCCGCGAACGTCAGAATTCGTCCGACCGTAACAGATTCCCGCGACGTACGACCCCACGGCTACGCCTGCTGTTGGCCCTGTTGCATGTCCGCATCACGCACGGTCAGCTTGACCGCCAGCCGCTCTCCGCCGCCGCCGTAACTGGCCCCGCGCACCGGGGCGGCGCCGAGGTAGTCCAGCCCGGTGGCGATGCGGACGTAGCGCTCGGTCGGGCAGATGCCGTTGGCCGGATCGAAGCCGACCCAGCCCAGCCCCTCGATCCAGGCCTCGGCCCAGGCGTGGGCGGCCTCCTGGTCGGCCCGGTCGCGCCGCGCCAGATGGCCCGAGACGTAGCGGGCGGGCACGCCCATGTGACGGGCGCAGGCGATGAAGACGTGGGCGTGGTCCTGACAGACCCCCCGGCCCAGGGCCAGGACCTCGCTGGCGGTGTGGGTGGGCGTGGTCACTCCGACCTCGAAGGCGACCGAGCCGTTGATGGCCGCCATCAGCCGGTGCATCCGCTCCAGCGGCGGATGAGCCTGGAACTCCGAGGCGAAGACCGAGATCAGCTTGTCCCGCTTCGTCAGGTCCGTGTCGCGCAGGAAGACCAGCGGCGACAGCCTTTCCTGGTCCGGTGGGATCACGCCCGCCGTGTCGCTGGTCACCACCTCGCCGGTCACCCGGATGGTCAGGCTCCTGGTCGGCTGCTCGGTATAGAGGGCGTGAACGATGTTGCCGAAGGCGTCCTCCGAGCGGCGCAGGCGGGCGTCGACGTCCGTCTCCACCTGCCAGTCGCGCACCGTCTGCGCCTCGCTGGAGCGTGGCGTCAGGCGCAGGCTCTGGATGATGAACCTGGCCGCCCGGTCGTAGGCGTAGGTCGTGGCGTGGTCGATCCGGATACGCATCAGCTCAGGTACTGTTCGGTGATGGCCTGCCCCAGCCGACCGTTCTCGGCGAGGAAGCTCTGGATGTATTCGTGCAGGCCGGCCTGGAAGATGGTCTCGATCTTCGAGGTCTCGAAGGCCCGCATCCGCTCCGCCGCCAGCCGCTGGGCCGGACCGCGCCGGCCGTAGTCGCTGGCCAGCCGTTCGAGGTAACGCACGATCGAGGTCTGGCAGCTGGCCAGCGAGCGCGGCATCTGCCGGTTCAGCACCAGCAGGTCGGCCACCAGCCACGGCTTGACCGAGTCCCGGTAGACCCAGCGATAGGCCGTCAGCGCCGACACCTCGCGCAGCAGGGTCGTCCACTGGAAGTAATCCAGCTGCCCGCCGACCCGTTCGCCCTCGGGCAGCAGCAGGTGGTATTTCACGTCCAACAGGCGGGCGGTGTTGTCGGCCCGCTCGATCGCCGCGCCCAGGCGCAGGAAATAATAGCCGTCGTTGCGCAGCATGGTCCGCGAGGCCGCGCCCTCGACCGACAGGGTGACCGTCTTCACCCACTCCAGGAAGTGGCCGAAGTCGTCACGGCGGGTCGGCTGGCCCTGCTCGGCCAGGCCGTTCCAGGCGCCGTTGATCGCCTCCCAAAGCTCGACCGTCAGGGCCGTGCGCACCGACCGCGCATTGGTCCGCGCCCGGGTGATGCAGGCGGTGATCGACGAGGCGTTGTCTGGCGCGAAGGCCAGGTATTCGCGCACCGACTTCTCGGTCGGCGACCGGCCCAGCGCCCTGGGCGCCCCGGCCGAGGCGAGCGCGCTGGCCCACACCGTCTCGGCGTCGCCGTCGCCCCGGGTCGGGATGGCGGCCAGCCGGATGGTGGCCTCCAGGATGCGGGCCAGGAAGTCGGCCCGCTCGATATAGCGGCCGGTCCAGTACAGGCTGTCTGCGGTTCGAGAGAGCATCAGACGTCCAGCACCCAGGTGTCCTTGGTTCCGCCGCCCTGGCTGGAGTTGACCACCAGCGAGCCGGGTTTCAGCGCCACGCGCGTCAGCCCGCCAGGCGCCACCTTCACCCCGTCGGGGCTCGACAGCACGAAGGGCCGCAGATCGACGTGGCGGCCGTGCAACTCGCCCTTGTCCAGCGTCGGCGCGGTCGACAGGTCCAGCGTCGGCTGGGCGATGAAGTCGTCGGGGTCGTTGATCAGCTTCTTGCGGAAGGCCTCGATCTCGCTCTTCGACGCCGCCGGACCGACCAACATGCCGTAGCCGCCGGAGCCGCCGACCTCCTTGACCACCAGGTCGCCGAGATTGGCCAGCACGTGCTTCAGCGCGTCGGGTTCGCGGCATCGCCAGGTCGGCACATTCTTCAGGATCGGCTCCTCGCCGGTGAAGAAGCGGATGATCTCCGGCATATAGGTGTAGACCGCCTTGTCGTCGGCCACGCCGGTGCCGACCGCATTGGCCAGCGTCACCGTCCCCGCCTCATAGGCGGTCATCAGCCCCGGCACGCCCAGCGCCGAGTCCGGGCGGAAGGTCAACGGATCCAGATAGGCGTCGTCGATCCGGCGATAGACGACGTCGACCTGTTTGCGGCCCTCGGTCGTGCGCATGAAGACCCGTCCGTCGTCGACGAACAGGTCGCGCCCCTCGACCAGCTCCACCCCCAGCTTGTCGGCCAGGAAGCTGTGCTCGTAATAGGCCGAGTTGAACGGCCCGGGCGTCAGCACCACGATGGTCGGATCGGCGCCCGCCGCCTCGGGCGCGCAGGCCCGCAGACTGGCCAGCAGCATGTCCGCATAGGTCTCGACCGGCCGCACCGGATAGTCGGCGAACAGGTCGGGGAACAGCCGCATCATCATCTCGCGGTTCTCCAGCATGTAGGAGACCCCCGACGGCGTGCGGCAATTGTCCTCCAGCACGTAGAAGCCGTCCTCGCCGGTGCGCACCAGATCGACGCCGGCGATCTGCACCCAGATGTCGCGCGGCGGGCGGCGGCCCTGCATCTCGGGCGCGTACTGCGGATTGGTCAGGATCAGCTCGGCCGGGACGATCCCCGCCTTCAGGCACTCCTGCGCGCCATAGACGTCGGCGAGGAAGGCGTTGATCGCCGACACCCGCTGGATCAGCCCCTTCTCCAGCCCCGCCCATTCGGTCGCGCCGATGATCCGGGGCACGACGTCGAAGGGGATCAGCCGCTCGCTGGACTCGGCGTCGCCATAGACCGCGAAGGTGACCCCCATCCGCCGGAAGAACAGCTCCGCCTGGCGCGAGCGCGCCTGCAGCAGGCCCTCGGGCGCCTCCGCAAGCCAGCGCGCCAGACCGCGGTAGCTTTCACGGACATCGCCCCCGTAGCTGGGCGCCCCACCGGACATTTCGTCAAAGGCCATGCCGCTCCCACCGCAATCAAATTGCAGCGTGACCCGACAAGCGACACCGGCGCAACAGTAATGTTGCGCTGCGGCAAAGGTTGAGCCGGCGTTAGCCCTGTCCGCCGTGCCCCGACGCGCTAGGGTTTGCCGTCCACGGAGCGAAGGTCACGCGGGCGACGCGCCAGCTTCACCTACCGGTCGTCGCACCGTCGCTTCGGCGGCATACAGCCCCGCTAGGTCGGGCTCCTCACATCGGGGGCCCCGTCATGATTCATCGCGTTCAACGTCCGTCCATCCTGCTCGGCGCCAGCGCCCTCGGCGTCGTCTGGGCCCTGGCCGGAACCGCTTCGGCTCAAGAGGCCGGCGCCACCCAGTTGGACGAGGTCGTCGTCACCGCCCAGCTGCGCCAGCAGAGCGCCGTCGAGGTGCCCTTCGCCCTGACCGCCTACAACGGCGAGCGCCTCGAGAACCTCGGCGTGCAGGACTTCGAGGAGCTGTCGGCCTTCACCCCCGGCTTCCTGGTGCAGAACCAGTCGCCCAACAACCCGGGCTTCGTGATGCGCGGCATCACCTCGGACTCGGGCGCCGCCACCTCTGAACCGCGCGTCTCGGTCTTCCAGGACGGCGTCTCCATCTCCAAGTCGCGCGGCTCCTATGTCGAACTGTTCGACATCGAGCGCGTCGAGGTGGCCAAGGGCCCGCAGTCGACCCTCTACGGCCGCGGCGCCCTGATCGGCGCGGTCAATGTGATCCAGAACAAGGCCGAGATCGGGGAGCTGGACGCCGCCGGCCGCTACGGCGTCGGCGACTTCAACTACATCGTCGGCGAGCTGATGGTGAACGCGCCCATCGGCGACAACGCCGCCATCCGCTTCGCCAGCCGCATCAAGTCGCGTGACGGCTATGTCGAAAACCTGCTCGGCGGACCCGCCTACAACGGCTTCGACACCCAGGCCTTCCGCCTGTCGGGCGCCTTCGAGCCGAGCGACGGCTTCCGCTTCGACCTGATCGCCAACTTCCAGCAGGACGATTCGCCGGGCACCTCGTTCAAGTCGCTGGCCTTTACGCCCCAGGATCCGAACACCGGCGCCGTCCTCGGCACGTCTGAGCCCTGGACCGGCGGCGCTCTGACGCCTTCGGCCCTGTTCGACGGCGGCAAGCAACTGGGTCTGCACCGTGAGGTCTGGGGTGTGACGGGCCTCGCCCGCATCGATCTGACCGACAGCCTGACCCTGACCTCGACCAGCGCCTATCGCCGGTTCAAATCCTACGAAACCTTCGACGCCGACGGGGTCTCCCTGCCGATCCTGACCGCCGCCGAAGAAGCCTACGGCAAGCAGACCAGCCAGGAGTTCCGCCTCAACTACGATAACGGCGGCCGCTTCTCCGGCTTCGCCGGCGTCGGCTACTTCTCCGAAGAAGGCTATCAGCGCACGCCCACCCAGTTCGACGAGCGCATGGCCCTGGCCCAGCTCTCGGGCGTGCTGGACGGCAACCCGACGGCGGTCGGCCGCAACACCCTTCCGGCCGCGGCCTATCCGACGGTCGCCCAGGGCGTGATCGCCCAGCTGCTGACCCCGCTGGGCGCCGGCGCCCTGGCCCCGGCGATCACCGCCAATCTGAAGGCGGCCCATATCGAGACGCCGATGAACTCGTCGGAGCTGGAATCGTTCGACGTGTTCGCGGACGCGACCTACGCCTTCACCGACCGGTTCGAGATGGCGGCCGGCATCCGTTACACCCGCGATGAAAAGACCGCCGGCTACGCCTCCAGCGTCCAGAGCCGCTCGATCCTGGGCGGCCTTCTGGCGATCCAGCAAGGCGCCGTGCCGCCGGCCCAGATCCCGGCCCTGCTCGGCGCCCTGGCGACCCCGGGCGCCGTCAACCTGCCGGCCAACCTGCTGCCGCTGTTCGGCCTGACCGCCCAGCCGACCGTCAACAACGGCGACTTCGTCTACGGCGACCATGAAGACGCCGGCATGACCTGGCGCGTGACCGCACGCTACGCCCTGTCGGACGACGCCAACCTGTACGCCAACTACGCCCGCGGCCGTCGTCCCGAGGTGTTCGCCCCCATCGCGCCGTCGGCGCCCGGCGGCGTCGTGAACTTCGGGCAGATCGACGCCGAGACCGTCGACAGCTTCGAGATCGGCGCCAAGGCCGCCCTGATGGACCACACCCTGCGTCTCGACGGCGCCGTCTATCTCTACAACTACGAAAACTTCCAGACGACGGTCCAGGACGGCATCCAGTTCGCCATCACCAACGCCGGCAAGGCCGAGGCCTATGGCTTCGAAGGCCAGGCGGTGTGGGCCGTCGGCGAGCAGTTCGAGGTGTTCGGGACCTACAGCTACAACCACGCGCGCTTCAAGGCGGGCATCTACGAGGGCAACCACCTGCGCCTGTCGCCGGACCATCGCGCCTCGATCGGCGCGATCTGGACCCTGCCGATCGCTGGCGGCTCCCTCCAGGTCACGCCGACCTACAGCTGGCAGTCCGAAGTCTTCTTCGACGATGACAACGACCGCACCGATCTGCAGGCCCGCAACCTGGTCCCCGACCGGATCGTGGACGAGGTCCAGGACGGCTACGGCCTGCTGAACCTGCGCCTGCGCTATGCGCCGAACGACGGAAACTGGTCGGTCGAGGCCTTCGCCGACAACCTGCTGGACGAAGAGTTCATCAAGGACGCCGGCAACACCGGCGATGCGCTCGGCATGCCGACCTTCATCGCCGGCGAGCCCCGCACCGTCGGCATCGTCTTCGGCGTCAAGTACTGAGGTCCGGCGCATGACCCTTCACCGTCGCGGCCTTCTCGGCCTCATCGGCGCCGGCGCGGCGGGCGCGGGCCTGCCCGCCTCCGCCCGCTCCGCCCAGGCGGTCGCCTTCCAGCACGGGGTCGCTTCCGGCGATCCCCGCGCCGACGGCGCCGTGATCTGGACCCGGGTGACCCCGTCCGATCCGTCGGCGCGCGGCATCCGCGTGGACTGGTCGGTCTGGCGCGACGGCGACGCCTCCGCCGCCGTCGCGGGCGGCACGATCGAGACCGGCCCGGAGCGCGACTTCACGGTGAAGATCCCCGTCACGGGCCTGCAGCCCGGTGTCGAATACCGCTACGCCTTCACCTCGGGCGAGATGCGCTCGCCGCAAGGCCGGGTCCGCACCCTGCCCGTCGGCGCCAATCCCGAGACCGTCCTGGCCGTCGTCTCGTGCCAACTCTATCCGGGCGGCCTGTTCAACGCCTACGACGCCGTCTCGAAGCTGGAACGCCTCGACGCGGTCGTCCACCTGGGCGACTACATCTACGAATACGGGGCCGAGGCCGGCGACTACGGCATGGACCACGGCGCGGCCCTGAACCGCGCCCCCGTTCCCGCCCATGAGATCGTCAGCCTGGCCGACTACCGCCAGCGCCACGCCCAGTACAAGACCGACCCCGACCTGCAGGCGGCCCACGCCCGCGCCGCCTTCATCTGCGTCTGGGACGACCACGAGGTCGCCAACGACACCTGGACCATGGGCGCGGAAAACCACACGCCCGCGACCGAAGGCGACTTCGGCGCCCGCAAGGCCGCGGCGCTGAAGGCTTACTTCGAGTGGATGCCGATCCGCGAACCGGAAGGCGGCCTGACCGAGGAAGCCATCTACCGCAGCTTCGACTTCGGCGACCTGGCCAGCCTGCTGATGGTCGAGACCCGGCTGACGGCGCGCAACGAGCAGCTGACCTACGCCGCCGACATGCCGATGACCGCCGCCGGTCCCGACCTCGCCGCCTTCGAGGCCAAGCGCAACGACCCGGCCCGTGACCTGCTGGGCGACCGTCAGCGCGACTGGATCAAGACCACCCTGCAGGCCTCCAGGGCCGCCGGCCGGCCGTGGCAGGTGCTGGGCAACCAGGTCGTCATGGCCCGCGTGCAGGGGCCGGACATCTCCAAACTGGCCTCGCGTCTCGAGATCATGGCCCTGATGGCCAGCCTCAAGCCCGAGATCCGCGCCCAGGTCCAGCAGGCCCAGCAGCTGTTCAGCCTCGGTGTGCCCTTCAATCTCGACAGCTGGGACGGCTATCCCGCCGGGCGCGAGCGCCTCTACGCCGCCTTCGCCGAGGCCGGGGTCGAGCCCATCGTCCTGGCCGGCGACAGCCACGCCTTCTGGGTTAACGACCTGAAGGACGCCGGCGGAACCCGCCGCGCGGTCGAGTTCGGGACCAGCTCGATCTCCAGCCCCTCCCCCGGCGACCATGTCCCCGGCGTGCCCCTGGGCGCGGCGCTGAATGCGGCCAACCCCGAGGTCATCCTCTGCGACCAGTCGGCCAAGGGCTACGTCCTGCTGACCCTGACGCCGCAGGCGGCCAAGGCCGAGCTGCGCACGGTCTCGACCATCGTGGCCAAACCCTACCGCGAGCGGACGCTGAAGACCTTCACCGTGGCCAAGACGGCGACGGGTCTGGGGCCGCTGGTCGAGGCCTGACCCATCAGGCCGATGAGCGGGCGTAGCGTCCGGGCGGCTGGCCCACATAGCGGCTGAAGGCGGTGCTGAAGGTGCTCGCAGAGCCGTAGCCGACGCGTTGCGCGACCTCGTCCAGTGCGAGGTCGCGGGCCCTCAGCAGGGTCTTGGCCAGCGCCATCCGCCACGCCAGCAGATACTCCATCGGCGCCATGCCGACGGCGCGGGTGAACCGGTCGAAAAAGACGGACCGCGACAGCGCCGCCGTCTGCGCCAGTTGCTCCACGGTCCAGGCCCGCGACGGCTCGCCGTGCATCCCGCGCATCGCCGCCGCCAGGCGGGCGTCCGCCAGCCCACGCAACAGTCCGGGCGGCGTCCCCTCCCCCGGCGCCGACCGCAGCGACTCGACCAGCAGCACCTCGACCAGCCGGGCCAGGATCAGATCGCGCCCCGGCCGGTCGGCCCGGGCCTCGTCCCCGACCAGTTCGACCAGCGCCGACAGCCGTCCCGGCCCCCGAATGTGGATCAGGGCGGGCAGCAGCGACACCAGCAGGGCCGCGTCCGGGCTGTCGAACGCGAAATAGCCGCCCAGCAGCCGGACGTCGGCCGGGCCGTCCGGGGTCCCATGCCGCAGCTCCCCGCCCGGCGCGGCCTCGTCCGGATCCATCAGCCGGGGCGTCGCCGGCTCGAACCCCGACAGCACGAAGCCGGGCGTGGCGGGCAGAAGGATGAAATCCCCGGCCTCGAGCACGACCGGCTCCTGCCCCTCCACCGCCAGCCGGCACCGGCCCTCCAGCACGGTGCAGAAGCTCGGATGGCCGAACGCGGCGTAACGCACCGCCCACCGCCCGGCCCCGCTGATGCCCTTGGCGAACACTGTCCGGGGCCGCAGCAGGCCGATGATTTCAGAGAGGGGGTCGCTCATTCTGGACGATCACAAATAAAATCCGGACTTCAGATCGTATAACGTCCTGATACGGCCCGCTAGCCTGATGAGGTCAACACAAGGACCTCCACCATGAAGACCGTTCTCATCACCGGCTGTTCCAGCGGATACGGCCTGGAAACCGCGCTTCACTTCCTCGACAAGGGCTGGACGGTGATCGCCACCATGCGCACCCCTCGTCCCGAGCTCTTCCCCGCCTCGGACAGGCTTCGCCTCCTGCCGCTGGACGTCACCCGTCCCGACAGCATCGCCGCCGTCGTCGCGGCCGCCGGCCCCATCGACGTGCTGGTCAACAACGCCGGCATCGGCCTGCTGGGGGCCTTCGAGGCCACTCCGATGGCGACCGTCCGCGAGATCTTCGAGACCAACACCTTCGGGACCATGGCCGTGACCCAGGCCTTCCTCCCGGGCTTTCGCCGGCAGGGCTCGGGCGTGATCGTCAACGTCACGTCCAGCGTGACCCTGGCCCCCATGCCGCTGGTCGCCGGCTACACGGCCAGCAAGACCGCGGTCGAGGGCTTCACTGCCTCGCTGGCTCATGAACTCGCCGGCTTCGGGGTGCGGGTGAAGCTCGTCGAGCCGGGCTACGGCCCTTCGACCCGCTTCACCGACAACTCGGGCGACCGCATGAACGGCCTGATCCCGCCCGCCTACGCCCCGTTCGCCGAAACAGTCTTCGCGGGCTTCCGGCCCGACATCGTGACCGTCCCGGCCGACGTGGCGGCCGGCGTCTGGCAGGCGGCCACCGACGGCTCGGACCGGCTCAGCTACCCCGCCGGCCCGGACGCGGTGGCGCTGGTCCGAAAGGCGTAATCGCAAACCGCCTCCGTCCGCTCGCGCGGCATCGATGATGTCAGCCTGAACGCGACCAACTCTCCGGCGGGACTGCTCCAAGCACGCAATTCGCCGGGGTCAGGCCTCGCTCAAGCAAGGCGAGATTGTGAACAGCCAAGGCACGCTCACGATGCCGCGCGGCCCGCACGCTTTCCTCATCGTGTGGGCCGCCAAAGTCGTCGATCAAGACAAATCCGGAGCCTCGCGAGACCTCGCCGTACGTCCTTTGATCGGCGCTACAGTTCAGACCCGGCGTGTACCAGTGATAGGGCTGATGGCTCATCCGCTTCGCGGTGGCGACCGGAGTCGAGGGATACGCCGCCAGCAACAAAGCCAGATCACCATCCGTCTGCACATGGAGCGCAGGCTGACCATCAATACTATTGATCGTGGTCAGCGCCGGTTCCTGCGCACCGGTGAGAACAATGCTGGCTATCAGCACCGCCAGCATCACCGAGCTCCGGCCTGATCCGCCGCCCGCGGCCCCGCGTTCTTCACATAGGTGTCCAACCAGCGGGTCATCTCCCACAGGGTGTGTCCCACCGACTCCCGCGCGCGATAGCCGTGGGCTTCCAGCGGCAGGACGACGTAGCGCACCGTCGCCCCCTGCCCCTTCAGCGCGGCGTAGAACCGCTCCGACTGGACCGGGAAGGTGCCCGAGTTGTCGTCCGCCTCGCCGTGGATCAGCAGGATCGGCTCGTTGACCTTGTCGGCGTAGGCGAAGGGCGACATCGCATTGTAGGTCTCCGGCGCCTCCCAGTAGGTGCGCTGCTCGGACTGGAAGCCGAACGGCGTCAGGGTCCGGTTATAGGCGCCCGACCGCGCGATGCCGGTGCGGAACAGGTCGGTGTGGGCCAGCAGGTTGGCGGTCATGAAGGCGCCGTAGCTGTGCCCGCCGACGGCGATCCGGTCCCGATCGGCCACGCCCAGCGCCACCACCGCGTCCACCGCCGCCTGCGCGTCGGCGGTCAGCTGCGCGATATAGGTGTCGTTCGGCTCGGCCCCGTCCTTGCCGATGATCGGGAAGGACGGATCGTCCAGCACCGCATAGCCCTGGGTCAGCAGGAACAGGTGGCTCGAGCCGCCCGGGCGCACGAAGCGGTTGGCGGTGTCCACCACCTGCCCGGCCACGGCGGCGTCGGTGAACTCGGCCGGATAGGCCCACATCACCAGCGGCAGCGGGCCGTCGCGGTCCTTGTCATAGCCGGCGGGCAGATACAGCGTGCCCGACAGCTGCACCCCGTCGGCGCGGGCGTAGGTGATGGTCTGGCGCGACACGCCCGCCAGCTGCGGGGCCGGATCGGGGAAGGTCGTCAGGGCGACCGGAGCCGCGCCGTCCAGGTTGCGGACATACAGGTTCGGCGGATCGTTGCGGGTCTCGCGCCGCGTCACCAGTCGCCGCGCGCCGTCATCCAGCACGCCGACGATGCTCTCGTAGTCCCCGCTGGCCGAGGTCCACAGCCGCTCCGACTGGCCGGTGTTCAGGTCCATGGCCGCCAGGAAGGGATACTCCCCTTCCCGCGTCGCGCCCGCGCCCGTCATCAGCAGGCGGCCGTCGGCCGTGAAGCGGGCCACGCTGAAGCCTTGGGCGTTCGGCTGGGTCAGGGGGAAACCCGGATCGTCGTAGCGGGCCTGATAGTTCCGCTCCAGCAACACCCGGCCCGTCCCCGGGCGAGAGGGATCGACGACATAGCGGGTCTCGTGCCGGGTGTTGAACCAGCGGCTGTTGACCAGCGCCGTATCTGCATCGCCCCAGACAACGCCGCCGTAGCGCTCCTTCAGGTCGATCAGGGTCGTCGGCTGCGCATTGAACGGCGCGGCCAGCATGAAGACGCGGTCGCGGATTTCAGCGGCGGTACGGGGATCGCCCCCATCCTGGGCCTCGGCCCACACCAGTGTCGCCGGCGCGTCCGCGCGCCACTGCACCGAGCGCGGCCCCGGGGCCACGGCGTCGAACGGGGTCGGGATGTTGTCGCGCAGCGGCAGGTCCGAGACCTGGTGAACCGTGCGGCCCTGCAGGTCGATGACCCGCGTCTCCGACGGGAACAGATTGGCCGGCACCACATAGCTGTAGGGCCGCTTGACCGTCGTGGTCAGCACATAGCGCCCGTCCGGCGAGGTGCTGGCGCCCAGATAGACCGCCGGTTCGCCCAGGGCCCGCGCGCCCCGTCCGTTCAGGGGCACATAGGTCAGTTGGGAGGTGAAGTAGTGGTCGAACAGGGCTTCGTCGCCCGCGTCGGTCAGCAGGTCCTGATAGGTCCGCGCCGGGGCCACCCGGCCCATGCTCTCGGCCACGATGGGTCCGGCGGGCGGACGGCTCACGTCCGGCGCCGCGCCGCGGCCCTCCGGCGTCAGCCGCACCACCAGGCCGGCGCTGTCCGGCGTCCAGTCGAAGGCCGCGCCCGCCGCGGCGTTGACCCGCGCCTCGGTCAGCTTGCGCGACCGGCCCGAGGCCACGTCCACGACCCACAGCTCAAGGCCCGTCGGCGCGTCCATCAGCAGGGCCACCGACCGGCCGTCCGGCGCCCAGGACGGCGTCACGAAGCGGGCGCCGGCGGGCAGCTGCGCCGTCCGCGCCGCGCCGCCCGCGACCGGCTGGAAGCTCAGCCCCGTCAGCCAGGTCGTGCGGCTGTTGGCCTGACCGTTGTTGCGCGGGTTGATGCGGTAGCCGCCCAGCCGCAGCATCGGCTCGGCCAGTTCGGCGATCGGCGGCAGGTTCGAGCGGTCATAAAGCGCCAGGGTGACCCGGTCGGGCGACAGGCTCGAGCTCGGCGTCGGCTTGGTGTCCAGGATTTCGGCGATGGGCGACGGCGGCTGCTGGTAGGCCAGCGGTTCTTGCGCCGCCACCGGCCCCGCGAGGGCGGCCAGAAGCACGAAGGCGGGCAGGGCCCGGCCGAGCAGACGATGACGCATGAGATAGCCCCTTAGCCCCCCGCCACACGCGGGCGGCGTCACGCTAGGGTCGCGGCGTGGCTTCGGTCAAGCTACTGTTACGGTGTATCAGTCCGCGGCGGGGCCGGTTCCTGACCCACGAAACGCGCGTCCTTGGCCGCGAACCAGGCGTCGCGCAGGCCCTGACGCGGCATGTCGACGCCCAGCAGGGCCAACTGCCCGACCCAGGCCTCCGACACCTTCTCCACCGTCTCGGACACCCAGCCCGGCGCCTGCTGGTGCGACCAGTTCAGCGGCGAGACGGCGTTGAAGACCAGCAGGAAGGCCGTCGCGACCACCAGCGTCCGGCTGGTCCAGCGCGTGTCGCGCGCCGCTACCCCTTCGTCGTCCAGCGGCGGGGCGGGCGGAAAGGCGAACCGGCCTAGCGCGGCCAGCTTGTTCTCGCGCGTCGGCAGATCGTGGGCGTCGGCGCTCTGAATCCAGTCGCTGGGCGGATCGGGCGGCGTCTGCGCAGGCAGGCTCTCGTACAGCGGCGGGAAGGGCGAGTCCGGCCGGTGCGTGGGGAAGGGCTCCAGCGGAACCCCGCCCTCTCCTGTCTTGTCCCTGTCGTCGGTCATCTCGGGTCCAACGTTCTAGAACTGGAAATAGATGAAGGGCGCCACGCCCTCGGGCCGCACCGCCTCGACCAGCAGGATGGCGATGCCGATCAGCAGACCGAGGGTGATCGACGGCGCCGTCTTCAGCCGTTCGGCCACGCCCTCGATGGCGCGCGGCGGCAGCCAGTGCATGGCCAGCCCGCCCACGATCAGCGTCAGCAGCAGCGGCGTCAGCAGGGTCACCGGCCCGATCTGGCCCAGTCCCGCCAGCATGGCCATGGCCATCTCGAAGGTCTCGGCCCGGAACAGGATCCAGCCCAGGCAGACGATGTGGAAGGTGATCAGCACGCCCACCACCGTCGGCACGATCCTGCGGTCGCCGAACGCCGCCCTGAACAGCCGCTCGATCACCTGCACCCCGCCGTGCAGCGCGCCCCAGGCCAGGAAGGTCCACGCCGCTCCATGCCACAACCCGCCCAGCACCATGGTGATGAACACATTGATGCACGACGAGACCAGCCCCTTCCGACCGCCCCCCAGCGGCACATACAGATAGTCACGCAGCCAGCTGGACAGGCTGATGTGCCAGCGCCGCCAGAAGCTCTGCATCGAGCCGGCGCGGTACGGCTGGTCGAAATTGCGCGGGAAGGAATAGCCCAGCAAGGCCGCGATCCCGATCGCCATGTCCGAATAGGCCGAGAAGTCGCAGTAGATCTGCACCGCATAGCCATAGACCGCCGCCGCGATGTCGATGGCCGAATGCGCCGACGGGTCGAAGAACACCGGATCGACCAGGTTCACCGACAGCTCGGATGCGATCACCGTCTTCTTGAACAGGCCCCAGCAGATCAGCAGAAGGCCGTGCGTCGCCATCTCCCGCGTCAGCCGCGGGGCCCGCTCGAACTGCGGCAGCAGGTCCGACGCCCGCACGATGGGCCCGGCCACCAGATGCGGGAAGAAGCTCATCAGCAGCATGACGTCCAGCAGGCTCTTGGCCGGCGGCGTCTTCCCGCGATGCACGTCCACGACATAGCTGATGCCCTGGAAGGTGAAGAAGCTGATCCCCACCGGCAGCACGATCTGCAGCAGCGGCAGGTCCCGCTCCCAGCCGAACCGGGCCAGCAGGTCGCCCGCCTGTTCGACGAAGAAGCCGTAGTATTTGAAGAAGCCCAGGATGATCAGGTTGACCGCGACGCCCAGGCCGACCAGCCAGGCGCGCCGTGCGTCCGGCCCATCCCGCTCCATCCGGCGCGCGATCAGCGCCGCCACGCCCCAGTTCAGCACGGCCGACAGGATCAGCAGAC
This sequence comes from Brevundimonas sp. GW821-FHT12C05, assembly GCF_058807475.1. NCBI lineage: Bacteria > Pseudomonadati > Pseudomonadota > Alphaproteobacteria > Caulobacterales > Caulobacteraceae > Brevundimonas > Brevundimonas sp. GW821-FHT12C05. The sequence continues at coordinate 500,591 of NZ_JBXAQS010000001.1, read as the reverse complement.
CGACGAAGCGCCAGTCCCACTGGGCGTAGAAGAACCAGCTGGCCAGCAGCAGGAACACTTTCCGCCGCCCGTTCTCGCGATCCAGCGACCAGGTGGTGAAATAGACGAACAGGAAGAAGACGCCGAAGGCGAGCGTGGGGAACAGCACTACTCCGCTCCCCCGTTCGCCGCCTTCCAGCGGTCATAGGCGCCCATCAGGTCGCCGGTCAGAACGCCGCCGATCCAGTCGGCCCCCTCGGTCGTGAAATGCACCCGGTCGCCGCGCATCAGGGGCTCGGCCCTCAACGCCAGGCGATCCGACGAACAGTCTCCCCCCATCCGTCCGTGCCAGTCCCAGAACGCGACGCCCAGATCGGCGGCGACCCGGCGTTGCACGTCCCGGACCACCGCCAGCTTGGGCGGCGGCGCGCGCATGCCGTCGGCGCTGCACCCGTTCGAGACTCCGCCGCGCAACGCGTCCGGCGCGCCCAGGACCATCAGCGCGGCCGCGGGCGCCAACCGCCGCAACCGCGCGATCTGCCCGCGCAGCAGCGCCTCGTAGGCCACGCCGTCCAGCCCGTCGTCGAAGCCGTCATTGGTCCCGAAGGCCAGCACGATCAGGTCCGGCTTCCACGCCGCCAGCTCCACCGCCGCCGTCGTCTCGTCCCGCGCCGCCAGATCGCGCAGGCTGGCTCCGACGCGTCCCAGATTGGACAGGGTCACCCCCCGCGCCGCGCCGTCCAGCCGCACGGAATCGATTACCGTCCCCTCGCCCCGCGCCAGCAGCCGCACCGACCGCATCGGCCCGGGCAGGACCATGTCCCGGCAGGTCTCCTCGCCCCGACCCAGGTCCAGTTCGCGCCCCACTCCGCCGGCCTCGACCGACAGGACCGATCCGCCCGCTCCGGCCCGGCCGCAAACGCCCAGCACCGTCGCCTCGCTGCCCGGGTCCAGATCGAAGCCCATGACGCCGTCGCTGGCGCCTGTCGCGCGCACGCCCGACAGACCCACCCGCGGCGTCGGCGTTCCGGCCGGCGGCTGCAGCGGTGCGATCTCCGTCACCCAGCCCCGCGCGCCGACCGTCACCTGATAGGGGGCGTAGCCATCCCAGGGCACGCCCGGCGGCATCACCCCGCGTCCGGCCCGTCCGAAACGGCGCTGCAGGTCCACGCGGACCTTGCCGGTGATGCGGTCGCCCGCCGTGTGGCTGTCGCCGATCTGCAGGATGTGCACGGGCCGGTCGCGCGTTCCGGCCTCGGTCTCCGCCAAGGCCTCGAACACGCCGCCCAGCGCCTCGGGCTGGCACAGGCCGCCGGGGCAGACGCCCAGTCCCGGCTCCAGCGGCGGATTGGCGACATAGGCCGTCTGGGCCGCGGCCGGCGCCGCGATCAACCCGCCGCTCAACAGGATGGCGATCAGCGCGCCGGGCGCCGTTCTCACGATCAGGCCGCGGGCGCGGGGGTCGGGACGTTCAGCCCCGCATCACGCTTCAGCCGCTCGGCCACCGGCGCGCTCATGCGCAGGTATCCGGCCATCGACATGTGGATGCCGTCGTTGGCCCGCATCAGGGTGCGCTTGCCGGCGCCGTTCGGCAGATAGGCCTCATAGCCGCCCTCGCCGTTCGAGGTCAGGGCTGTCGTCTCGATATAGGGCACGCCCAGCGCCCGCATCCGCTCGGACACGACGCCGTTGATCAGCGCCATCCGCCCGTCGAAGCTTTCGCGCTTCATGCGCGGCAGGCCGACCCAGTAGACCGCCACGTCGCGGCTGCGCAGCAGGGCCACCAGATCGTCGACCCGTTTGGCGTACGCCGCCTTCCATCCATCGGTGCCGAAGGCGTGGATCTGACCGTCCAGTTCGATGCCCTGGGCGTCGTTGGTGCCGAACAGGATCACGGCCACATCGACCGGCTGCGCATCCAGCTGGCCGCGTGTCTTGGCCTGGATGTCGACGTAGTCGTAGCGGCTCAGGCCGGTCGAAACCTGCGAGAACTTGGTCACCGAGACATCGGGCGTGTGCTGCAGGTCGCGGTATAGGCCCGCATACAGGCCGTCGGCCATGGAGTCGCCGAACACCCCGATCCGCAGCCCCCCTTGGGCCAGGCGGGCGCTCAGCGGCGTCACCGCCACGGCGGCGGGCGCGGGCGTCGCGACGACGGGGGCGGTCTCGGTCTCGGCCGATGGCGGCGCGGAGGCGGCGGCCTGTCCGCCCAACAGCAGGGTCGGACGGCGCATCCACTCACGGCCGTCAGGCGTCAGCGCCAGGCCGGCGACCACGCCGACCACGAACACCGCCGTCAGTGCATTGATGCCGACCTTCAACGCGTTGTCCCCCGGAACTCCGTTTCGCCAGCCTTTTACCCTATCGGCGGCGGCCCGCCACCACGCGCCCGCGTGGCGCGAAGAAAAAGGTTAATGGGTGAGGGTTACGTCCATTCCTGACGCAGCGGTCGGCTAACCTGCAACCTGTCGCCACTACCCTGACGCCTGCGCCCACCGTCTCCCCCACCACAACGCGAAAAAGTGCACTAATGTGCACTCGTTTTTTTCCGACCCGCCGCACGGTTCGCACTGTTCGCACCCTGTTTTTCGGCCGCGCGGTTCGGCGCCCTTGCCCCGCCCCTCCCCCCGCGTTAGGGACGACCAAAGGCTGTCGATATTCATCAGACAGTGAAAACATGAGGAAGCGATGCGGAAGATCTTCCCCGACGCAAACGCCGCGCTTGAGGGCCTGACGTTCGACGGCATGACCGTCATGTCCGGCGGCTTCGGCCTGTGCGGCATTCCCGAGAAGCTGATCGCCGGCCTGCGCGACAGCGGCGTGAAGGGGATCACCGTCATCTCCAACAACGCCGGCGTCGACGGCTTCGGCCTCGGCCAGCTGCTCGAGACCAAGCAGATCGCCAAGATGATCTCGTCCTACGTCGGCGAGAACAAGGAGTTCGAGCGCCAGTACCTCGCCGGCGAGCTCCAGCTGGAGTTCAACCCGCAGGGCACCCTGGCCGAGCGCATCCGCGCCGGCGGCGCCGGCATCCCGGCCTTCTTCACCGCCACCGGCGTCGGCACCCTGGTCGCCGAGGGCAAGGAAGTGCGCGAGTTCGACGGCCGCCAGTACGTCATGGAGACCGGCCTCGTCGCCGACCTGGCCATCGTCAAGGCCTGGAAGGCCGATGAGCGCGGCAACCTCGTCTTCCGCAAGACGGCCCGCAACTTCAATCCGATGATGGCCACGGCGGGCAAGGTCACCGTCGTCGAGGTCGAGGAAATCGTTCCCGTCGGCTCGCTCGACCCGGACCACATCCACACCCCGGGCATCTACGTCGACCGTATCGTCCAGACGGTGTCCGAGAAGCGCATCGAACAGCGCACCATTCGCCAGCGGGAGACTGCATAATCATGGCCCGCACCCGCGAACAACTCGCCGAACGCGCCGCGCTCGAGCTCCAGGACGGCTTCTACGTCAACCTGGGCATCGGCATCCCGACCCTGGTCGCCAACTACATCCCGGACGGGATGGAAGTGACCCTGCAGTCCGAGAACGGCATGCTCGGCATGGGCCCCTTCCCCTATGACGACGAGGTCGACGCCGACCTGATCAACGCCGGCAAGCAGACCATCACCGAGATCCCCGAGAGCAGCTATTTCAGCTCCTCGGACAGCTTCGCCATGATCCGCGGCGGCCACATCAACCTGTCCATCCTGGGCGCCATGGAAGTGGCCGAGAACGGCGACATCGCCAACTGGATGATCCCGGGCAAGCTGGTGAAAGGCATGGGCGGCGCCATGGACCTGGTCGCGGGCGTCAAGCGCGTGGTCGTGGTCATGGATCACGCCAACAAGCACGGCCAATCCAAGGTCCTGAAATCCTGCACCCTGCCGCTGACCGGCACGGGCGTGGTCAGCCGCGTCATCACCGACCTGTGCGTCTTCGACGTCAAGCCGGACGGCGCGGGGCTGGAGCTCATCGAACTGGCCGACGGCGTCACCCTCGAGGAAGTCGCCGCCAAGACCGAAGCCAGCTACACCGTTGCCGCCGGGCTGAAGTCGTAGTTAACCTTTCGCCCGGCGGCCGCAGAGCTGCCGGGCGGGAGTAAGCTTATGGCGGACGGGGCCTATCGCTGGCTGGGCAATGCGCCCGCGCCGGACGCCGCGCGGGTGGACGCGATCCATGCCGCCTTGAACGACACGCAGGCCCACGCCTTCGCCGAGCCCAGCCGCGCCGCCGCCGTCGAGAAGATCGAGCGCGCCCTGGCCGCCGCCCGCACCGGCGACCTGACCGAGGCCCACGCCCGGCTGACCCACGCCCGCTCGGTGCTGGCGGACCTGCGGCCCGAGACGCTGGAGCCGCGCCGGGGGCTGGCGGGCCTGTTCGACAGCCGGGGCGGCCGCCTCAAGCGCTTCCGCGCCGCCTACGCCCGCACCGCCGCCTCCGTCGATGACGTGGCTCGCGACCTGACCGGCTGGATCGAGGGCGTCGGCCGCCGCTCGGGGGCCCTGGACGGCGTCTGGGCCGATGTGCGGGATGCGGTCGTGGACCTCGACGTCCACCTCGCCGCCGCCGCCCGCCGCCTGACCGGCCAGGCTCCGACCGAAGGCGAGGCCGCCCATCCGCTGGCCGAGCGCAAGGCCGCGCTGGACGCCTGCCGCGGCGCCGCCGTCGCCGCCCTGCCCCTGCTCCGCAACGCCCAGAACGCCGACGCCCGCTTCGCCGACCTGCTGAAGCCCTGCGCCGACGGCGCCGCCGCCTGGCGCGATGACTGGAAGAACGCGCTGGGCCTGTCCGGCCGCCGCCCGAAGAAGGTCCGCCCCGATCGCGAAAGCCTGCTGCGCCCCCGCGACGACCTGCTGGCCCGCATCGACCGCGCCCTCTCGGGCATCGCCGCCGCCCGCGCCCGTCGCGCCGAGGTCGAAGGCCGGCTGGCGGGACTGCGGCAGGGACTCTAGTCCGCCACGCGCCCGATCCGGACCAGCGCCCCGCTCGGATCACTGATCGCGAACTCATAGGTCCCCCACGGCTTCAGCCGGGGCCGGTCGTCGTTCAGGATCAGCTCGCGCACCCGCTCGGCCACGGCGTCCACGTCCTCGACGTACAGGTACAGCCCCAGGGCGTTGTCCTCGACCCGCGCCGGCCACCCCGGCGTCCGGTTCAGGTGCAGACGCCAGCCCTTGCCGTCCGACAGGAGGCGGTAGTCGCCGTGGTCGCTGACCACCTCCAGGCCGAGCCGCTGATAGAAGGCCGTGCTGGCCTCAAGGTCGCGGCACGGCACGATGGCGGCCACATGGTGCGCTTCGGTCATGGCGTCGGTTCCAAAGGACCGCGCAGCAGGCAGGCGGCGGTCAGCACCGACCATGCCGCGAACACGCCCGTCGCGACAGTGGCCGGGACCAGGCCGAAGGCGCCCCCGCCGTGGATCAGCCAACCGGCCGCCAGCCCCGCCGCCGCCAGTCCGACGATCCCGGCGCCCTTCGCGACAGGGTCCAGCCGCAGCATCCTGACGGCCCACAGCGCCATCGCCGTCGCGACCATCAGCATGCCGAACACCGCGAACGTCTGGTTCAGCGCCACCAGCACCGGGACCTGGATCCCCGCCGCCGCCTGCCCCGCCAGCCGCTCCGCCGCGAAGCCGTTGACCAGCGCCGCGACGATCAGGGCCGCCATCCCGCCCGTAAAGGCCATCCGGCCCGCCCGCGCCGACAGGTGCGTCTCGCCCAGCCGGCGCGGCAGGCTCGATCCGCCCAGGCCGATCAGCATCAGGCAGACGATCATCCCACCGTGCACCCCGGCGTTGCTCCAGTCCCCCAGCAGCAGACCGTCATCGGGGCCGCGCAGCGATGTCGGGTGATGCAGCATCAGCATCACCGACGCCCCGGTCCCCGCCAGCAGCAGACCGCCCGCCTGCCGCATCTCCCGTTTCATATCCATCCCGACCTCCGTTGAAGCCGCAGGTCTGGGCAAGGCGATCCGCGAGCGCGAGAGACGAACGCGCCCCGATGTCCGCTTCCGGACGATCAGGCCCGATTGTCCGCCATCGCCGCCGTGACCCGAGGTCCGTCCATGGCTATCGTCCGGCCATGGATCAGCCGTCGCCCCGCGATCTCGACCGCCGCATCCAGCGGACCCGCAAGGCGATCTCCGACGCCTTCATCGGCCTGCTGTTCAGCCGCCGCTACGGCGCGATCCGCACCGCCGACGTCATAGAGGCGGCGGGGGTGGGCCGTTCGACCTTCTATGAGCATTTCCGCAACAAGGACGAGGTCCTGGTCGCGGTCATCGAGCCCCTGTTCAATCCGCTGGCCGACGCGGCGGCGGGCCGGGGAAACCCGGGCTCCGTCCGTTTCATGCTGGACCATGTCTGGGAACAGCGCGCGGCGGGCCGGATGCTGTTCGAGCCGCCGCTGGCGACCAAGCTCCAGCGCAAGCTCGCCGCCATGATCGAGGCGCGTCTGCCGAACGACGAGGAGGACGCCACGCCGCGGGCGCTGGTCGCCATGGGCGCGGCCGCCGGCACGCTGGCCATGCTCCGGATGTGGCTGGCGGGCGAGGTCGCCTGTTCGTCGGAGACGCTCGCCCGCCGGCTTTTGGGGCGTTAGTTCGCCGCCCGCGCGTTCTGGTCGGTCCACTCGACGACCTGGGTGTTCAGGTCCCGCGCGGCCGTGTCGAAGGCGCTGACGATGGCGCCGATACGGTTCTCGCCGGTCGGCTGCTCGATGGTGAAGACGCGCTCCGCCGCCACGGTCCGGTCCTGGGTGTTCAGGAGGCGGACCCGCGCGATGATGGTCACGACGGGCGCCGCGCCAGGCGCACGATAGCGGGCCTCGAAGGCGCGCACATCGATGTCCAGCGCCTGCGACGCCCGCGTCAGTTCGCGCGTCCCCACCAGCCGCACGCGCGTGGCCTGGGCGGCGAAGGCGCTCTCCAGCGAGTCGCTGAACAGCACCTCGGCCGAGCTGACCCAGCGCGCGCCCTTGATGTAGGCGGCCTCGGTGCCGGTGACGCCGAGGATGCGGTCCTCGCGCACGGCCTGGGCGAACTCGGGACGGCGCAGGGCCACCTGTACGGCTGAAGCCGGGCTCTCCTGCTCGCTGACGCCCGAGGGCAGGTTGCCGAAGCGGTACATCTGCACCGGGTCCGGCGTGGACAGCAGCGAGCAGCCGCCCAGCAGCGCCGCGGCGGCGACGGCGAGGGCGGCGCCTTTCAGAACACGCATCACGGCTGCACCTCCATTTCGCGGGAAGACGGACGGTCGATGAACTCTCGCGGGCTGGCCCGCACGTCGTCGATCAGGGACTGCAGCGAGCGGGTCGCCTCGTCCAGCTGCTGGATCGACTGCTGCAGTTGCGGCAGGCCGGTCGTGGCGAAGTCGCCCAACGGCCGTTCCAGGTTGGTCGCCGAACGGTTGATCGAGGCCACGGCCTCGCGGGCCTCCTCGGCGGCGGCGTTGACGTTGGCCACGGCCCGCGCCCCGTCGCCCTCGACGACCCGACGGGTGCTGATGGCCAGTTGCTCATACTCGCCGACGGCGGCGTTGGCGCGGGTCAGCGCCTGCTCCAACTGCTCAAGCATGCCCTTGCGGGCTTCCAGCTCGGTGGTCAGGGACTCGATGTTCTTAAGGCTGGTCGAGAAGCTGCGCACATTGTCGTCGGACAGCACGCGATTGATCCGGTTCAGCGCATCCACGGTCTGGGCCAGCACCGTGCCCGAGCCGCTCAGCAGTTCGGCGATCGGCGACGGCTGACTCTGAATCACCGGCACCGAATTGGGCGCGTACTGGTCCTTCAGCTTGGCGCTGTTCGGGTCGCCGGCGGTGATCTGGATGTAGTTCAGCCCGGTGATGCCCTGCGGCTCCAGCTGGGCGCGGCTGGTCACGCGCACCGGCGTGGTGGCGTCCACCCGAATGCGGGCGATGACCTGGTCGCCCTTCTTCGGATCCAGGTTCAGGTCGGTGACCTCGCCCACGCGGATGCCGTTGAAATGCACCTCGCCGCCCTCCGACAGCCCGCGCACCGGTCCGTAGAAGACGATGTCGTAGATGTCGTAGTCGCTGTTGAACTGCAGGCGGGCCAGCCAGATCGTGAACACGGCCAGCGCCGCCAGAAGGGCGACGGTGGCGATGCCGACGGCGGCGTAGTGAGCGTCTCTTTCCATATTCCCGCTCTCCTCAAGCGGCCCTGTCGGCCGCGCGACCGCGCGGCCCCAGGAAGTATTCCCTGATCCAGGGATGGTCGGACTTCTCCAACTCCTGAACCGTGGCCTTGGCGACCACATGCTTGTCGGCCAGCACCGCAACCTTGTCGGTGATGGCGTAGAGGCTGTCGAGGTCGTGGGTGATCATGAACACCGTCAGCCCCAGATCGTTCGACAGCTGGCGGATAAGATCGTCGAAGGCGGCGGCGCCGATCGGGTCCAGCCCGGCCGTCGGCTCGTCCAGGAACAGCAGTTCCGGGTCCAGCGCCAGCGCGCGGGCCAGGCCGACCCGCTTGCGCATGCCGCCCGACAGCTCGGCGGGCTTCAGATGGTGCGACTCCGGCCCCAGCCCGACCATGGCGATCTTCATCTCGGCCAGTTCGCGGATCACCTCGCGCGACAGATGGGTGTGCTCGACCAGGGGCGAGGCCACGTTGTCCAGCACGCTCAGCGACGAGAACAGGGCCCCCTGCTGGAACAGGATGCCGGTGCGCCGCTCCACGTCGGCTTCCTGCGCCTTGGTCATCGTCGCGCGGTCGTGGCCCAGGATGCTGACCGTGCCGCCCTCGGGCTCCTTCAGGCCGATGATGGTGTTCAGCAGCACCGTCTTGCCGGTGCCCGAACCGCCGACCACGCCCAGGACCTCGCCCCGCTCCACGTCGAGGTCGAGGTTCTCGTGGATCGTGCGGTCGCCGAACTGGCTCAGCAGCCCGCGCACCTCGATCAGCTTTTCCGGCGCTCCGGTTTGAGACGCCGTCACAGGTTCAGCTCCAGGAAGATCAGGGCGAAGACGGCGTCCAGCGAGATGATGGCGAAGATGGCCTGCACCACCGCCGCGGTGACGCGGCGGCCCAGGCTCTCGACGTCGCCTGCGACGGCCATGCCCTGCCGGCAGCCGATGGCCGCGATGACGATGGCGAAGACCGGCGCCTTGATCATGCCGACCATCAGGTGGGTGCCCATCATCGGGTCCTCGCTGATGCGCTGGACGAAGAAGGCCGGGCCGTAGCTGAGCTGGCTCCAGGTCACCAACAGGCCGCCCAGGAGACCCGCGAGCATGCCGACGAAGGTCAGGATCGGCAGCATGACGATCATCGAGGCCAGACGCGGAATGACCAACGCCTGGAAGGGGTTCACCCCCATCACCTGCATGGCGTCGACCTCCTGGTTCATCCGCATCGAGCCGATCTCGGCCGCGAAGGACGAGGCGGACCGGCCCGCCAGAAGGATGGCCGTGATCAGCACCGCCAGCTCGCGCAGGGTCGCCACGGCGACCAGTTGCACCGTGAACACCCCGGCCCCGAACTGGGTCAGCAGATTGGCGCCGAGGAAGGCGATGACCGCGCCGATGAAGAAGTTGGTGACCGCCACGATCGGAATGGCGTCCAGTCCGGCCCGCTCGCCCTGGCTGAACCAGGCGGGCCAGCGGATCTTGTCCCAATGTTTGGCCGTCGAGCCCGTGGCCGTGACCAGCCGGCCGAGGAAGGCCATCGACAGGGTCGCTTCGGCGGCGATGTCATGCATGCCGCGCCCGACCTTGGCGAAGCCCCGGATCCAGCCCGGCGACCGCTTGGGCGGCCCGGCGCTGTCACGTTCCAGCTTCTCGACCATGGCGTAGGTGCGCCCGGCCTCCGGACGTTGGGACCAGGCCGATGCGGGCAGTTGGGCATGTCCGGCCTGAACGATCGCCAGCGCCCCGGCGGTGTCGAACCGGCCGAGATCGGTCAGGTCCACGGCCGTGATCTCGCGCCCCTTCAGCCCGTCGTCCAGCCGGCGCGAGATGCGGCCCAGTTCGGTCGCCGTCCAGTCGCCGGTCAGACGCAGGGTCAGACCCGGTCCGCCATCGTCGATCTGGAAATCCGCTGTGGCCATGCCCCTACCTAGATCGCCCTGTACCGCTTGCCTATGCCTGCTCTACGGCAAAGCTGCGGCGCCCATCATAACGCTACGCGGCCGTAATCGTTCAGCCACGGTTTCAACCGTTTACGCCTCAGAGCAGGCCACGGACCTTTTTCAGGTCTGCGACAAAGCGCTCCCGCTCCACCGCCGCTGCCTCGCGGTCGGGAATCCGCAGCAGATAGGAGGGGTGAACGGTCACAAGCGCCTTGCTGTCCGGCAGATCGATCAGCCGGCCCCGCTCCTTTGTCACGGCCACCTTGCGGCCCAGCACGCCCAGCGCCGCCGTCCCGCCAAGGGTCACGATCACCTTGGGCCTCACCAGTCGCCGCTCGGCGTCCAGCCACCAGCGGCAGGCGCTGACCTCGCTGACCGCCGGCGTCTTATGGATGCGCCGCTTGCCCCGCGGTTCGTGCTTGAAATGCTTGACGGCGTTGGTGACGAAGACGTCGTCGCGGTCGATGCCCGCCGCCGCCAGCGCGGCGTCCAGCACCTGCCCCGCCGGACCGACGAAGGGCCGCCCGGCCAGATCCTCCTGATCGCCCGGCTGTTCGCCCACGATCATCAGCTTCGCCCGCTTCGGCCCCACCCCGCAGACCCCTTGCGTCGCGTCGCGCCACAACGGACAGCGGCGACAGGCCTGAACCGCATGATCCAGTTCCGCCAGATCGGACGGGACGAAGCCCTCCTCGAACGCATGGTCCCGGTTCATGCGCGACAGCGTCTTGGCCAGACGCAGGTTCGGCTCGGAGGCGGGCGTGGCGACCATGGTCTCGGTTCGAACCGACGACATCGCGACCAGTTCCGGGATCAGGGTCGCCTCGGGCAGGTTGGCCCAATACCGCTTGGGCATCTCGCCCTGCATGGTCCTGGTCTTCAGTCGGGCCGGGTTGAAGGTCGAGGCGTAATAGGTCTTCCAGAATTCCTCGATCTCATCCTCGTTCGGGGCCATGTCGCGCGTGGCGGGCGGGCCGAAGGTCAGGGCCTGCTTGTCCCAGAAGGCCGAGCCGTCAGGCGTCAGGATCGACCAAGTCATCGCGGTGAAGCGGCGAGCAAAGAAGGGCGCGGTCTTCTCCACCACCCGGTGCGCGGGCTCGAACCAGGCGACCCAGTGCTCCTGCCCCTCTTGCTCGGTCAGCCGGAAGCGGACGAAGGCCTTCATCTTGTGACTGGCCCGGCTGACGTTCTTGGCCCGCTCGAAGGCGTCGGCGACATCGCGGTCCGAGACCACCTTCATCAGGTCCGGCTCGCGCTCCAGCCGCCACAGCAACCGGTACAGCAGGTCGAACCGATCGGCCGAGCGGTGCAGGATCACGTTCTCCGCCAGATCGACGAAGGCCCGGGGGACCGGGAACGGCGCCCCCTCATCTGTCACGGCCTCGACCTCGTCGAACAGGCCGCCCTCGCCCGCGCCGACCCGAAACGCCGCCGCCTCCGGCCGCACGCCCGTCGCGCGGAAGCGCCGCGCCGCCCTGCGCCAGCCGTCGAAATCCGTCTCGTTCGCCAGCGCCGCGACCCGCATCAGAACAGACTCATCTGCACGGGCTTCGGATCGGGCGCGATACGGGCGCGCAGGTCCGCCGCATCGGTCAGCCCGCCCGGCGTCCAATCCAGCGTCACGATGAAGGGCCGCACCTTGTCGATGCCCCGACAGAGGCGCGCCACATCCTCCAGCCGCAGGGTCCGGTAGCGGCGCACCGAGATCATGCGATCCACCGACTTCACCCCCAGGCCCGGCACCCGCAGCAGGGCCTCGCGCGGCGCCGTGTTCACATCGACCGGAAAGCGCTCGCGCCGGTTCAGGGCCCAGGCCAGCTTGGGATCGATGCCCAAGTCCAGCATCCCGTCCGTCGTCGCCTCGCCGATCTCGGGCGGCGAGAAACCGTAGAAACGCATCAGCCAGTCGGCTTGGTACAGCCGGTGCTCGCGCATCAGCGGCGGTTTCGACAGCGGCAGGCTGGAAGAGGCGTCCGGGATCGGGCTGAAGGCCGAATAATAGACCCGGCGCAGGCCGTAGCCGCCGTACAGCGACGCCGACCGGTCGATGATCTCGGTGTCCGGCGCGCCGTCGGCGCCCACGATCAGCTGGGTCGACTGGCCCGCCGGCGCGAACTTCGGCGCCTTGACCCGGCTGCGCTTCTCCGGCTTCGCGGCTTCGACGCCCAGGCGCACCTGCCCCATCGCCTTCTTGATGACGCCCACATCCTTCTGCGGCGCCAGCCGTCGCAACGCCTCGTCACGGGGCAACTCGATATTGGCCGACAGCCTGTCGGCGTACAGCGCCGCCTCGGCGATCAGCCGTTCGTCGGCCTCGGGGATCAGCTTCAGGTGAATGTAGCCGCGGAAGTCGTGCTCCTCGCGCAGCGTCTTCGCCACCAGGACCAGTTGCTCCATCGTATAGTCGCCCGACCGGATGATGCCCGACGACAGGAACAGACCCTCGATGTAGTTCCTGCGGTAGAAGTTCAGCGTCAGGTCCACGACCTCGCGCACGTTGAACCGCGCCCGGGGCACGTTCGAGCTCGCCCGGTTGATGCAGTAGGCGCAGTCGTAAATGCAGAAATTGGTCAGCAGGATCTTGAGCAGGGACACGCACCGCCCGTCCGGCGTGTAGGCGTGGCAGATGCCCATGCCCTCGGTCGAGCCGATCCCCTTGCCGCCGACGGAGTCCCGCTTCGCCGTGCCCGAGGACGCGCAGCTGGCGTCGTACTTGGCCGCGTCGGCGAGAATGGAGAGCTTCTTCCGGAGATCGAGTTGAGCCATTTGTTCACTCTATGTTCCATAGAGTGAACGCCTGTCCAGCGTCGCCGTTGCGTAATTTTCCGCGTCAGCTCAGATAGTTGAGCAGCGAGACCTGCCGCAGCTGGCTGATCACCTGGGCCGAGGCCTGGATGGCGATCTGCGACAGCTGCAGGTCGGTGACCGCCTTGGCCATGTCGGCGTCGGTGCGGTTCGAGACCAGCTCGTCCAGCGAGCCCAGCTGCGCCTTGTGGCTCTTTTCGACGTTCTCAACCTGATTGGCCAGCGAGCCGGTGGTCGCGGTCTTGTCGATCACCCCCTTGCTGGCCTGTTCAAGCCGCGCGAGCTGGGTGGTCAGGAAGGTCTTCTGCGGCTCGGTCAACTTGCCCGTCAGCGGCCCGTTGGCGCTGGCGTGATAGTTCTGGATGTCGCGCAGGATGCTCATGGCGTCGGTCCCGACCTCATTGGCCAGGAAGCCGGTCTCCAGTGTCGTGCCCTCGGCGACGCGGCTGGCGGTCTTCAGGGTGTCGTTGTGGAAGATCGAGGCCACGCTGGGCGCCGCGGCCAGCTCCGACAGGTTCGACACATCCACCGGCGGAGTGTTCACCTGGGCCCCGGCGAACAGGTAGCCGCCCTGATGGCGCATGTTCAGCCCGCCGCGGATGGTCTGGAACTGGCCCTCCATCTCCAGCATCAGCGAGGTCGACGAGTCCGACGACAGGGCGTTGCCGATCGCCGTACGCAGGGCGTCGACGCCGTCGCCGATCTGGGTCAGGGCGAGGTCCTGGGTGGTCAGGCGGGCCGTTACGGCCTCGGCCGTGTCCATGAATCCCTGGATGCGGCTCTGGGCGCCCTTGAGCGCCGTCAGGGTCTCGGACTGGCGGCCGAAGCCGGTCAGGTCGGTGGCGTTCTTCTGGGTCGAGACCCGCTCCTGGGCCTCGGCGGACCGGCTCTGGGCCGTCATCAGGTTCAGAAGGGCCGACTGGTAGTTTCCGAAGGTGGCGACGCGGGTCATCAGATCATCCCCAGAAGCGTGTCGTACATGTCCTTGGCCGCCTGGATCAGGCGGGCCGAGGCGTTGAAAGCCTGCTGGTAGGTGGTCATCAGCACCAGCTCCTCATCCAGATTGACCCCCTCGTGGGCCGTCTGGCGTCCGACGGCCTCAGCGTAGAGCGCCCCGGACGCGTCCTTGCGGTTCTTGGCGGCCGTGGCCTTGCCGCCGATATCGCCGGCCAGCTCCGAGGCGTAGCGCGAGACCGAGATCGAGCCGCCCGAGGAGCCGCCCGCCGGCTGGAAGTTGGCGGCGCGCTCGCCGGCGTCGGCCAGCAGCAGGGCGCCGCGGCCGTCGCCCGCGCTGAGCGCCGGCGTCCCAGCCGCCGCGGACAGGTTCAACTGGCCCAGCGCCAGCTTGGCGGGACCCTGCCGGATGTCCGATCGCAGGGAGAAGCTGTCGGCGCGTGAGATGCGCACGCCGGCGCCGATGCCGAACATCTCGGTCGCCGTGATCCCCGACGGAACCTGCCTGGTGTTGTCGTTAAGCACGCTCATCTTCAGCGGAGGGCTGCCGGCGGGCGTGAAGGTCATCGCGCCGTCCGCGCCGAGCGAGAACCTGCCGTAGGCGCCCACGCCCGTCGCCGGATCGTTGAGCGCATTGATCAGGTCGCCGACCGTGCCGCCGGGCGGCACCGCCACCTGGATGTCCCGGATCCGGGCGCCGGCCTCGTTGGCGAACCGGAAGGTCATCGTCTCGCCGGCGGTGAAGCCGTGCGGCGAGGCCGGAGTCATGCCGGTGTCGTACAGGGCCGGACGATCCGTCGAGATCAGGTCGTTCAGACCGAAGTAGTGAGAGAAGCCTCGGCCGGCCTTGCTCGACGGCGTCGTCGGATCGTCGGCGATGGCGACGCCGTTGGCGCCGTTGCTGGCCACGATCGACAGCTTGCCGTCGACGAACTGGGCCGAAGCCGCGCCGCCCAGCTGGGTGTTCAGCGTGGCCAGGAAGGTCGTCGGGTCGGCGGCGACGCCGTTCACCGTCATGGTCGCGCCGCTGAAGACGATGTCGACCCGCTGCTGAATCACTCCGGCGGCGTTGGTGACGGCGATGGTCGTCCGACCGCTGAAGCCGGCGATGGCCCCTTCGAGCGACTGGCCCACATTGCGGCCATCCAGCCGGTTCGGCGGCGGCATGGCCGTGTTGGCGTTGTGGGCGCGGTTCAGTTCGTCGGCGACATGGGTGATGAGCTCGGCCAGTCGACTGGCGGCGGCGGGCGCCTCGACGTCGCGCAGTTCGACCAGGCCCTTGATCTCGCCCGAGGTCACACTGTCCAGCAGGGACTGTTTGCTTCCGCCCGGCTCGGTGATCCAGATGTCGTTGAAGTTGGTCTCGCCGGTCACCGTGCCCGCGCGCGTGTAGGACAAGGTCGCCGCGCCCTCCCCGGCCAACACGGCGCCGCTGCCGGTGCGGATCGACACGCCGCCGATCGTGCGCGCCGTGACGCGAACGTCCATGAGCTCGGCCAGCTGGCCGATCAGGGCCGCCTGCGCGGTCTCCGCGCCCGAGGCGTCGCCGTTGACGACCTTCGCCCGGGTGATCTCGACGTTCAGCGACTCGATCTGCTGGATCAGGTTATTGGCGTTCTCGACCGCGCTCTGGATGCGGCCGTCCGCGTCTTCCCGCACCGCCTGGACCTGCTTGGCGATCCGCGTGGCCTCGTCGAACAGCGCCTGGGTCTTGAACAGGGCGTCCTGGCGGCGGGGCGAGGAGGTCGCGTCCTCGGCGCTGGACGCGAAGGCGGCGAAGACGCCGTCCACCTGGCCGAAGAAGCTGCTTTTCCCGCCCGGATCGCCGAACATCGACTGGATGCGGTCGTACAGTTCGTACTTCACGCCCTGACGCGCCGCCTCGGCGCCGGCGCTGAGGCTGGCCGCTTGCAGGAAGCGGTCGGTGGCCAGGCGGATTCGCGTGACTTCCACGCCGCTGCCGACGCCCTGACTGGACCGGGAGACCTGGTCGGCGATCTTGCGAACGTAGCCGGGCGTGTTGACGTTCGAGACGTTGTCCGAGACCACGCGCAGCTGGGTCTGGGCGGCGATCAGACCCGAGTTGGCGTTATTCAGGATGCTGGTCACCGACATGCGCGGACCTCCATCGAACGGGCGCCCGGCAAGGTCTGCCAGCCGCCGCGCCCTTTTTGCCCGGCGGCGCACGCGTGCACTCCGGCCAACTCATTGAATTTACGCAGTATCGCGTTTCGCGCCTGTGTCATGACGTTCACGAGGCGCAAACAGCGGGCCACCGCGATCCACCCCCGGGGGCGACCGGCGGCGCTGGGCAAGATTGGTCGGCACGCGGCAAGTTTGGACCGCTCTCACGGCGTCGCCGGTCCAGGGCGATACGATCATAGATCAATAAAATCAGTACTTTATTGGCAACCTCACAGTGGCCCGCGATTTGCGCCTGAGGTTTCGAAT
Source organism: Brevundimonas sp. GW821-FHT12C05 (assembly GCF_058807475.1). NCBI lineage: Bacteria > Pseudomonadati > Pseudomonadota > Alphaproteobacteria > Caulobacterales > Caulobacteraceae > Brevundimonas > Brevundimonas sp. GW821-FHT12C05. The sequence goes on along the minus strand of NZ_JBXAQS010000001.1, from coordinate 484,325 downwards.
GTTCGGCGCAGCAGGCGCCCTCGCCATCCACCTCGGCCATCGCGCCGCCCCGGACCCCATGTCGACTGCATCCGCATTGCTGTCCATGATCGCGCCCGCCGCGCCGACGACCTCGCAAGGGTCGGCGACGGTCGACGCGTCGGCGTTCGAAGGCCTGCTGGCCGCGATGCTGGGCGGCGACACGGACGAAGGGCTGGCCGAGACGCCGCTGGGCTCCGAACAATCCGATCCCACGGCTTCGGCCCTGGCGGGCGCCCTGCCCTCGCCCCCACAGCCCTTGCTGCAGATCAATGCCGCGGCCCTGTCCGTCGTCGCGAACGAGCCCACGGTCGAGGCGGCTGACGGCGATATGGCCGCGCCCGTCGCCGCCGAGGACGCTGAGGACACGACCCCACCGGCCGAACCTGTTTCCGCCGAACCGGCCATCGAGGCTCCCGCCGTGGACGGCCCCGCCACCGATGCGTCCGCTGTCGCGACCCCGCTCCCCGTTCCGGTCCTGCCGGCTCCCGTCGCCGACACGGCTCCGAGCGCGGATACGGCTTCGGCTTCGCCGCCGCCGCTTCCGATCCAGGCCGCCGCTCAACCGGCCGCATTCGAAGCGCCGCCCGTCGTTGGTCCGGCCGCGCCCGCGCCTACGACGACGAACCCCGTTCCGGCCGCCCCGGCGCAGGCCGCCGACGGCGTCGCGCCCCAGGCCGGCGCCGAGGCTCCGGCGCCGAAGGCGGAGGCTCCGCCGGCGACCACGCCCCTGCCCGTCGACAAGGCCCCGGCGGCGAAGACGATCGACGCCGATCCGCAGGTCCGCCCCGCGGTGAAGGCCGAGCAAACCGACGCGCCTGAGGTTCTGCCGCCCGCCCCGGCCCAGCCGGACGCCAAGACAGCTGCGGCGCAACCGCTGACGCAGCCTCCGGCGCCGCCGGTCACGGCCGGACCGACGGCGCCGGTCGTGACGCCGATCCCTCGCCAGGTCGGCGACATGGAACGCGCGCGACTGGACGACAGCGCCATGGTCGAGGTCGCCCGCCCGCAGGGGGAGGCGCCGGCTCGCACGACCTCCGCCGCGCCTATGCCGGAAATCCCGCAACCGGCGCCCGCGCCGGCGGTCGCCAAGGCGGCTCCGGAGCCGCTGACGCAGCCCGCGGTCTCCGCCCCCGCTTCCGCCTCGTCCAAGGATGAGGTCGCGGCGCCCGCCGAAACCCTGAAGCCGTCCGGCGCGCCGGATCAGGCTGACGTCGCGCCGTCGCCGGCTCCGGACGCCGAGAGCAAGAGCGCCGAGACGCCGCGCCCGGTCGAGACGCCCTCCCCGCGCCCGCAGGCCGAGCGGACTTCGCGGTCGGTGGAAACCAACGCGGCCGTGGACACCGCCGCTCCGTCCGCGCCCGTGACGACCACGCCGCAGGCCTCCGTGGCGACCGCGCCGAACCCGGCCGTCGCGCCGGCTTCCGCCGCGGCCAAGGCGATTGAAGCGCCGGCGACCGAGAACGCCGAAGGCGACGCCGCGGCCGAGGTTCCGGTCGACGCGACCGCTCCCGAAGCCGCGCCGTCGGCCCAGACCGCCCATGCCGCCCGCGAGGCTCTGGGACCGACCCAGTCGCGCGTGGCGATCGAAGCCACCGCCCAGATCGCCGCCCAGATTCTGAGAAAGCTGGACGGACGTTCGACCCGCTTCGAGATGTCGCTGACGCCCGATGAACTGGGCCGGGTCGACATCAAGCTGGACATCGACGCCGAAGGCCGCCTGGCCGCGCGTCTGGCCTTCGACAACCCCGCCGCCGCCACGGATCTGAGGGGCCGGGTCGACGACCTGCGCCGTCAACTGGAGCAGCAAGGCTTCCACCTGGCGGACGACGCCTTTGAATTCACCCAGCGCGACAGCGGCTCCAGCGCCTTTGATCGCGGGCAGGACAGCTCGCAGAGCCAGGATCGGGCTCAGTCCCGCGCCTTCGCCGCCGCCGCCCGCCTGAACACCGAAGCCGACGCCGTCGCCCAGCCTCCTCGCTGGCAGGCGCTGTCTCTCACGCCCGCGGGCGTGGATATGAAGGTCTGATCGATGGTTGACTCCGTCTCCGCTCCCGACGCCTCCGGCCGGATCAACTCCGGTTCGAAGAGCCTGGCCTCGAACTTCGAGACCTTCCTGACCCTGCTGACCACGCAACTGCGCAATCAGGACCCGCTGTCGCCGGTCGACTCCAACGAGTTCACCGCCCAGCTGACGCAGATGGCCGGGGTGGAGCAGCAACTGCTGACCAACGACCTGCTGACCAGCCTGCTGAAGGCCCAGTCCGCGGGCGGCCTGGACAACGCCTCCAACTACATCGGCAAGCAGGTCACCGCCGCCTGGTCCGCCACCTCGCTGGAAGACGGCAAGGCGACCTGGTCCTACGAGCTGGGCGGCACGGCCGCGGACGTGAAGGTCCAGGTGCTCGACAAGAACGGCAAGGTCGTCTGGGAAGGCAAGGCGCCCGAGAAGGGCATCGGCGTCCACGACTTCACCTGGGACGGCAAGATGACCGGCGGCGACACCGCCGAGAACGGCGGCGTCTATACGCTGAAGGTCACCGCCACCAACGCCAACGGCGGCAAGGTCGACAGCCAGACCCTGATCCGCGGCCGCGTCACCGGCGTCGAGATGTACGACGGCGCGCCGTACTTGGTGATCGGCGACTCCATCCTTCCGCTTTCGACCGTGATCTCGCTGAACGAGATCCGCGCACAAGCTGACAACGACGATGCGGAGAATCCGCCCGTCCCTGACGAGGAGGTGGCCGCATGACGCGCTCCGCCGCCTTCCCGAAAACTTCCTTTCAAGGAGCGTAATCCATGAGCCTGAACAGCGCTATGCTGGCCGGCGTGTCCGGCCTCGCCGCCAACTCCACCGCCCTGGCCGCGATTTCCCAGAACATCGCGAACGTCAACACCGTCGGCTACAAGCGGACGAACGCCGAGTTCCAGACCCTGGTCAACAGCCAGACCCGCGCCGGCGGCAGCTATTCGGCCGGCGGCGTGATGGCGAACGCCCGTTCGTTCATCAGCCAGGAAGGTCAGCTGCAACGCACGACCGAAGCCACCGACCTGTCCATCAACGGCCAGGGCTTCTTCGTCACCACGACCCAGGCTGAAGGCGTCGGCGCCACCGACACCCGCCTGTTCACCCGCGCCGGCGCCTTCCGCGTCGACAACATGGGTTACCTGAAGAACAGCGCCGGCCTTTATCTGCAAGGCTGGCCGGTTGACTCGAACGGCGAGATCGCCACCGATCCTTCGGACCTGTCGCGCCTGCGCTCGATCAACATCGGTTCGGTCGGCGGCACGGCCGAGCCGACCACCCGCGTCCAGATCAACGCCAACCTGCGTTCGACCCAGGACGTGTCGTCGGCCGCCGCCGCCAACAGCTACACCAACGTCCAGGACGCCGCGACGCCGCCGGTCGGCCACAACATGTCGGTCGCCTACAAGCGGACCGGCGCCAACACCTTTGAAGTGACGATCAAGAGCGGCATCACCAACATCACCGGCACGGCGACCTATAACGCCGCGGGCGCCCTAACCAGCTTCACGCCGACGGCCGGCGCCAACGGCTCGGCCACCGCCAGCGCCACGGCGCTGACCATCACCCCGACCAGCGGCACGCCGCCGGTCGCCGGCACGGCCTTCGCCATCAACTTCGCCGACATCGGCATGGCCACCGACGGCATCGCCAAGACCAAGTACGACCCGTCCGTCAACTCGATGGCGATGTACAACGCGGACGCCGACAACCCCGTCGGCGTGAAGCCCGACTTCAAGATGAACATCCCGGTTTCGGACTCCAAGGGCGGCCAGCGCAATCTGGAAATCCGCTTCCTGAAGAGCGCCGAGCCGAACCAGTGGTATGCCGAAGTCGTCTCGGTCCCGGCCGGCGACGTCGTGACCGGCGCCCCCTTCTCGAACGGCCAGATCAAGACCGGCCTGATCGCCTTCACCCCCTCGGGTCGCCTCGACGTCGCGACGATGCAGGGCTGGCCGTCGGGCAAGGGTCTGTTCGACGACCCGACCCAGGCCTCGCTCAGCTTCCTGGAATCGGACCCGAACAACACGATCGATCCGAACGACCCGCTGGACAACGGCAAGGTCAAATGGGCCGACGGCCTGGGCATCGCCGCCCAGACGGTGACCCTGGACCTGAACACCTCGGCCGGCGGCCTCAGCCAGCTGAACACCGCCTCGGTGGTTCAGTCGACCGTCACCAACGGCACGGCCTTCGGCAATCTGAGCGAGATCACCATCGATGAAGGCGGCTTCGTCACCGCCATCTTCGACAACGGCGTCATGCGCCGGATCGCCCAGGTCGCGGTCGCCACTTTCCCGAGCCCCGACAGCCTGAAGGAAGTCAGCGGCAACGCCTACTCCGTCAGCCTGGAGTCCGGCACGTTCAATCTGAAGGCGGCGGGCACGGGCGGCGCGGGCACCCTGGCGTCCCAGCAACTGGAATCCTCGACCGTCGACCTGTCGGCCGAGTTCACCGGCCTGATCACGACCCAGCGCGCCTACTCCGCCTCGTCCAAGATCATCACCACCGCGGACGAAATGCTCGCCGAGCTGATCAGCATCAAACGCTGATATCCAAGTAACTGACGGTTAGTCTCAATGAAGACTTCGTTGAATATTGGGAGGGTGGACGGAAGGGATTTTATCCTTTCCTTCACCACGACGCTTAAACGGCCCTTAGCGGCCGCGCGCTACCTTGCACGCTCAATGGTGGTGGTGAATGAGGCATAAGCCCATGTTGCAAGAGCGACGCCTTAATAATCGAGGCGAACAATATGTGGTCGGACCGACCGGCACGCCGCTTACGCTGCGTGACCTGCCGCCGGCCAATACGGATCGTTGGGTGATCCGTCGCAAGGCCGAGGTCGTCGCCGCCGTACGCGGGGGTCTGATCAGCCTTGAGGACGCGCTGGCCCGCTATCGCCTCACGGCGGAAGAGTTCATCGCCTGGCAAAAGGCGATCGACAAATGGGGCATGCAGGGCCTGCGCACCACGCGCATCCAGCACTACCGCGGCTAAGACCGCCGTCCGCTTCAAGACGATCAAGGGCCGCTCCCGGCGACGGGGGCGGCCTTTGTCGTTCCGATCCCGACCTTACGGCGATGTAACCGGGCGATCCCGCCGTCGGGATTGACACTTACGATCACAAGCGTAATCAGAAGCAACGATTACGGATGTGAACGATATGCGGATCAGTACGGCTGAAAGCCTCGTCATGGAGGCGTTGTGGCGCGCGAGCCCCCGGGCGGCGGACCAGATCGCGGCCGAGATCGCCTCGGACCAGGCCTGGACCGAGGCGACGGTGAAGAGCCTGCTCAACCGCCTGCTGACCAAGGGGGCCATCGCCGCCGAGCGCGACGGACGCCGTTATCTGTATCGCCCCTTGATCGAGCGGAGCGACTACATCCACGCCGAGAGCCGAGGTCTGGTCGATCGGCTGTTCGAGGGCCGGCTGGCGCCCCTGGTCGCCCACTTCTCGGCGCGCGAGACGCTCTCGCCGGAAGACGTCGCCGAATTGAAACGCCTGATCGAGGAGATCGACGATGGCCGCTGACCTGCTGATCCTGGGGCTCGAGATCGTCGCGGCCGTCACGGTCGCCCTTGTCGCCGTCTTTATCCTGCGCCGCCCGGCGCGCGCCCTGTTCGGCGCGCGCGCGGCCTACTGTCTGTGGCTGTTGATCCCCGTGGTGGCGGCCGCGGTCGCCCTGCCCCGCGCAGAGCCTGCGGCTCCGGTCGTCGCCACGCCCGTCACGGCGGCCGCGCCTGCGGCGGCCCCGACCGCTCCGACGGTGATCGAGGCGGCGCCCACGTCGCCGTTCGACATCGAGCGACCGGACTTCATGCCCAATCCGGCTGAGTACGCCACGCCTCTGTTGATGCTCTGGGCCTTCGGCGTCCTGGCCTTCGCCGGCGTCCTGATCGTGGGCCAGCGCCGCTTCCTGCGCGCCATGGGGCCCCTGCGCGCCGAGCATCGCGCCGAAGGCCCGGTCTATCACGCCGCCCGCCGGGACATCGGCCCCGCCCTGGTCGGCGCCTTCTCGCCCCGCGTCGTCCTGCCCGGCGACTTCGCGGAGCGGTTCAGCCCGGAGGAGCAGGCCGTGGTCGTCGCCCACGAACGCGTCCACCTGACGGCCGGGGACGCCCAGATCAATCTGGCGGTCGCGGCCGCCCGGGCCCTGCTGTGGTTCCACCCCCTGGTCCACGTGGCCGCCCGCCTGATCCGCGCCGATCAGGAACTGGCCTGCGACGAGACCGTGGTCGCCCGCCTGCCCGGCCTTCGCCGCCTCTATGCCGAAGCCATGCTGAAGACCCAGTTCGCCGCGGCGCCGGCCCCGCTGGGCTGCCACTGGCTGGCCGGCGACAAGCGCGAACTCCGTCACCGCATCGCCCGTCTGAAGCAGACCCCCAGCCGCGGACGCCGGATCGGCGGCGCGGCCCTGGCCGCCGTCCTGGTCGTCTCGGGCGGAGCGGCCGCCTGGGCTCTGCAACCGGCTACGTCGATTGAATCTCAGACCCCCGCCCCGGAGATCTCGGCCTCCACCCGCGATCTGATGCGGGCCATCGAGGCCGGCGATCACCCCCGGGCCGCCGCCCTGATCGACGCCGGCGCCGACGTCAACGGCTGGACCCCGGGCGACGGCTCGCCGTTGATCCTGGCGATCCGCGGCGGTCAGATCGAGCTGGCCCGCCTGCTGCTGGATCGGGGCGCGAACCCGAACCTGGCGGCGCCGGGCGAAGGCGCCCCCCTGATCATGGCCGCCGACAACGGCGACTTGGCGATGGCGCGGCTGCTGCTGGAACGGAACGCCAATCCCAATATCGCGGTCCTGGGCGACGGCAATCCGCTGATCGCGGCGGCGGGCGGCGGTCACCTGGCCGTGGTCGACCTGCTGCTGGCGTCTGGGGCGACCGTCGACGCTGTCGTGCGTAACGACGAGACCGCCCTGATCACCGCCGCCCGCTTCGGACACCTGCCCGTCGTCCGGCGGCTGGTCGAGCAGGGCGCGGACGTGAACCTGGCGGTCCTGGCGCCCAGGGCTCCACCCTATCCCGACGAGATGCGGTCGCCGCTGGGCATGGCCCGGCGCGCCGGCCGGGCCGACATCGTCGACTATCTGCGAGCCCACGGCGCCCGCGCCTGATCCACGCCTGACAACCTGATTTTCCCTCACGGAGAAGGCCCATGCCTGTCACCGACGCCCGAACCTTGCCTGAAGACAGCCTGATCGAAGCCGACATCGTCATCGTCGGCGGAGGGATGGCCGGATTGGCCATCGCCTATGAGTTCGCCGGAACCGCCGCGCGGGTGGTGATCCTGGAGAGCGGCGGCCCGGACCCCGATCCCGAGATCCAGCGCCTGTACGACGGCCCCGGAACGATGTCCGGGCCCGGCAATCCCGACCTGCCGATCGACAGCTACTTGGGCCAGTCCCGGGTGCGGGCCCTGGGCGGTTCGGGCCATGTCTGGGGCGGCAAATGCGGTCCGCTGGACGCGGTGGACTTCGAGGCGCGGCCCGCCGTGGCGCTCAGCGGTTGGCCCTTCGGCCGGACCGAGCTGAAGCCCTTCTACGACCGCGCCTGCGACCGGCTGAAGCTGCCGCGCTTTCCCGCCGACGGCGGCGCGCCCGACGGCCCCGCCCTGCCGCCGGTCGGCGCTCCGGATGAGGTGCTGCGTCCGTCGCCCCGCGCCTACAGCCCCGTGTCCGGTCGCATCGATCCCGCCGGCTTCGCCGTCTTCCGGGACGCGCCCGGTCAGGCCGCGAACATCCATATCCACACCCACGCCAATGTGACCGCGATCCGGCTGGCGCCGGACGGCGCCGTGGACCGGCTCGAAATCCGATGCCTGACAGGAAGTCGGCTCACCGCCCGGGCGGCGACCTATGTCCTGGCCACGGGCGGCGTCGAGAACGCCCGCCTGATGCTGGCGTCGAGGCAGGAGAAACCCGAAGGCGTGGGCAACGCGTCCGATTGGGTCGGGCGCTGCTTCCAGGGGCATGTGGTCGTCACCACCGGCGACGCCGATCCGCGCGGCGAGGCCGAGATCGCCTTCACTACCGGCGCAGACCTGTCGCTGTACGACAGCCAGGCCCGGGACCGGCCCCACGCGGTGTTCGTGCTGGAGCCCGCGACCCAGCGGCGCCTGGGCGCCGGCAACTGCACCCTGACCCTGTCGACCCGTCCCAAGCCGGGCGCTGCCGAAGGCTCGCCCCGGGCCGCGGTCGAACAGCTGGCCGCCGCCGTCGAAGGCGCGCCCGCCCGCCGCCTGGACTACTTCCTGATGTCGGAAGAGGCGCCCCATCGCGACAGCCGGATCACCCTTTCGGATCAGATGGACGCCCTGGGCCAGCCGCGCGCCCGCCTGGACTGGCGCTACACCCAGGCCGACTGGGACAGTCTGGCCGCCTCCGCCCGCGCCTTCGCCGTCGCCTTCGGCGCCCAGGGCCTGGGCCGGGCCTGCTGGCCGATTGGGACCGAGGGGCTGCTCAAGTCGATGGGCCCGTCGCGGCACCACATGGGCACGACCCGGATGTCCGTTGATCCGGCCCGGGGCGTGGTCGACGCCGACTGCCGGGTGCACGGGGCGCCCAATCTGTTCGTGGCCGGAAGCTCGGTCTTCCCCACCTCGGGCCTGGTCAATCCGACCCTGACCCTGACGGCGCTGGCCATCCGCCTGGCCGACCATCTCAAATCGCGCATGGAGACCGCCCGATGACCACGTTCAGCAAACGCGGCCTGCTGCAGGCGCTCGCCGGCCTGGCGGCCGTGTCGGTCGCGGGCGGGGCCTACGCCGCCGCCTGGACGCCCGAGATCGCGGCCGTGGATCCGGTCGGGGCCGCCGAGATCGGCCGCGCCTGGCTGGCCCTGCATCCGTCGGACGCCCGCGCCCTGCGCGCCGCCGTCTTCCCGAACGGCCAGAGTTCCGAGACCGGGCCGAGGCTGGCCGAGCGGGTTCACGCCGACTTCCGCCGCGACGCGGTCTTCGTTCACAAGGGGTGGTTCCTCTCCGAAACCGAGGCCCGCATCTGCGCCCTGATCGCCCTGGCATGAGGTCAGGCCTCGAAATCGCACCGCTTTGACACTAAATGGCGGCGATGACGCTGACCGAGCCCCTCTGCCCGATCCCCGACATCGCCCCCATGGCGTCGCAAGCCGACATGGACGCGGCGATCGAGAGCGCGCGCCTGGCGGTCGGCCTGCCGGTCGGATCGCGCGTGGTCGCGGCCATGTCAGGCGGCGTGGACTCCACCGTCGTCGCCGGCCTGCTGCACAAGGCGGGCTATGACGTCGTCGGCGTGACGCTGCAGCTGTACGACCACGGCGCGGCGCTGAAGAAGAAGGGCGCCTGCTGCGCCGGTCAGGACATCCACGATGCCCGTCTGGCCGCCGAGACCCTGGGCATCCCCCACTATGTCCTGGACTACGAAAGCCGCTTCCGCGACGCCGTGATCGACCAGTTCGCCGACTCCTATCTGGCGGGCCAGACGCCGGTCCCCTGCATCCGCTGCAATCAGACGGTCAAGTTCCGCGACCTGCTGGATGTCGCCCGCGATCTGGGCGCCGAGGCCATGGCCACCGGCCACTACGTCCGCCGCGCGATCGGCGCCGACGGCCACGCCCAGATGCGCAAGGCGATCGACCATTCGCGCGACCAGTCCTACTTCCTGTTCGCCACCACGCCGCAACAGCTAGACTTCCTGCGCTTCCCGCTGGCCGATCTGGAGAAGCCGCAGGTCCGGGGCGTCGCCCTGGAGCTGGGCCTGCGGATCGCCGCCAAGCCGGACAGCCAGGACATCTGCTTCGTCCCCAACGGCGACTACCGCACCCTGATCGACAAGCTGCGCCCGCAGGGCCGCGAGGCCGGCGAGATCGTGCACATGGACGGCCGCGTACTGGGATCGCACTCGGGCATCACCGACTACACCATCGGTCAACGCCGCGGCCTGAACGTCGCCGTGGGCGAGCCCCTGTTCGTGACCAAGCTGGATCCGGCCAAGCGCCATGTGATCGTCGGCCCGCGCGAGGCGCTGCTGACCGCGTCCCTGACGCTGGATGAGACCAACTGGCTGGGCGACGAGGCCTCCATCGAGGCGGCGGCCGAGGCCGGCGCGCCGGTGCTGGCCCGCGTCCGCTCGACCCGCCCGCCCTCGCCCGCGCGCCTGGCGCTGGTCGACGGCGTGGTCTCCCTGGCGTTCGAGACGGGCGAAGAGGGCGTCGCGCCCGGTCAGGCCTGCGCCCTGTACGACCCGGCCGATCCCGACCGCCTGCTGGGCGGCGGTTTCATCAAGACCACCACCGCCGTTGTCTGAGCCTTCTGACGAGACGCTCGCGCTCGCCGTCCGGCACGGGCTGCCGGTCGAAATGCTGTATCTGCGCGAGGAATACCCCCGCGACCGCTGGTCCGAGCCGGGTCTGGACCAGACCGCCGCCTTCTGGCTGCAGATGCACGGCTCCTTCCGCGGCCATCAGGGCCATATGGACGGACTGGTCAGCCAATGGCGGGCGGGCGGCGACATCCGCGTCCTGCACCGCCAGCTGATCCCGGCGCTGCAATCCTTCCTGCAGCACCTGGACGGCCACCACCGCATCGAGAGCGGCCAGTATTTCCCGATGATGCGCGAGATCGAGCCGAAGATCGGCCACGGCATCGACTTGCTGGACCGCGATCACGACACCATTCACGGCCAGCTTGAAACCCTGTTCCAGTCGGGCCTCGCCTTCCATCAGGCGGTCTCGTCCAACGCCGCCGACGCCGCCGACCGGGCCGCGCGGCTGGGTGACGCCATCGACGCGGTCGCCCCGTCCCTGCTGCGCCATCTGGAGGACGAGGAGGACATCGTCATCCCCCTGATCCAGCTGCGCGGCCTGTCGCACTGACATTTCGGGGCTGGCTTTCCCGCGAAGCTTCGGATATCAGCGCCATCCCGAAAACGAGACGACCCATGTTCGCCTTCTCCTATCCCACCTCGCGGCTGCCCATGCAGCTCGACCGCCAGCCGGTCGAGGGCAAGGTCGCATGCGCGGAGGGTGTGTAGGGAACGACAGGGCCATAACGGCTTCGGTTTTCAAGCAACCCCTCCCGCCAGCCGGCCGGAGGGGTTTCTTGTATCCGCAAGAGGCTCTCCCGCCGGTCCGGAAGGACAACAAGGAAAGGAGAGACCCATGCGCGACTATGACGTGATCGACAGCCCGGGCGCGCCCATCAAGGCGTGGACCCGTGGCGTGCCGATCGAGGACGCCGCGCTCGAGCAGCTGAAGAACGTGGCGTCGCTGCCGTTCATCCACAAACACGTCGCGGTCATGCCCGATGTGCACTGGGGCATGGGCGCGACCGTGGGGTCGGTGATCCCGACCGTGGGGGCCATCATCCCGGCCGCCGTGGGCGTGGACATCGGCTGCGGCATGATGGCGGTGCGGACCTCGATCCGCGCCGAACACCTGCCGGACGACCTGTCGGGCATCCGCTCCGCCATCGAGGCGGCCGTTCCGCACGGCCGCACCGACAACGGCGGACGCAACGACAAGGGCGCCTGGTCGTCCGAGCCGCCGGCTTCGGCCGTGACCCGCTGGGAAGCGCTGAAGGCCGGCTACGACGCCGTGGTCGACAAGCACCCCAAGGCGGCGCACCCGCGTGGCTTCGGCCACCTGGGCACGCTCGGCACGGGCAACCACTTCATCGAGCTTTGCCTCGATGAGGCGGGCGACGTGTGGGTGATGCTGCACTCCGGCTCGCGGGGCGTAGGCAACCGCTTCGGCACCTACTTCATCGAGCGGGCCAAGCATGAAGCCCGGCGCTGGTTCCTGAACCTTCCGGATCAGGATCTCGCCTACTTCCCGGAAGGGTCGGAAGGCTTCAACGACTACGTCAAGGCGGTGTCGTGGGCGCAGAAATACGCCCGCGCCAACCGTGAGGTGATGATGGACAGCGTCCTGAACGTGCTGCGCGCGTTCTGGCCGGATCTGGAGACGACGCAGGAGGCGGTGAACTGCCACCACAACTACGTCTCGAAGGAGCGCCACTTCGGCAAGGACGTGTTCCTGACCCGCAAGGGCGCGGTGTCGGCCAAGCTGGACGAACTGGGCATCATCCCCGGCTCGATGGGGGCGAAATCCTTCATCGTGCGCGGCAAGGGCAATGCGGAAAGCTTCTGCACCTGCTCTCACGGCGCCGGTCGGGCCATGAGCCGGACCGAGGCCAAGCGCCGCTTCACGGTGGAGGACCACGTCCGCGCCACCCAGGGCGTCGAATGCCGCAAGGACGCGGACGTGATCGACGAAACGCCGATGGCCTACAAGGACATCGACGCCGTCATCGCGGCCCAGTCCGAGCTGATCGAGGTCGTGCACACCCTGCGTCAGGTGGTGTGCGTCAAGGGATGACGGAGGCCGGTCGTGCGCAAGCGCGGCCGGCTTTCGTCGTTCAGGCCTTCGGCGCCCGCGAGGCCAGCACCTTGCGCAACTGACGCCCCACCGCCAGCGGCCGCCCGTCCTGGGCCCAGGCCGTCGCGTCCTCGACCGTCCAGCCGCCGTGGCTGTCGCGCGAGACGAACTCGAAATAGGTCCAGCCGTCCGGGGCCGCGTCCTCGGGGATGGGTCCAAAGAAGTCGTAGCGCAGGTCGGCGGTGGCCGAGACCGCGGGCGGCGGCGGCAGCATGGTCCAGTAGACCGGGAAGGTCGCGTCCAGCAGGAAGGCCAGGCGCGCCTCGTCCAGCGGCTTGCCGTCGACGGTGCGCATCCACACACCCATCCGGTCCGTCTCGTTCTTGCCGAACAGCTGGATGCCGCCGACGAAGCGGTGCTCCACATGGCGGATGAAGTGCGGTCCGAACTGCGGGTCCATCGGCGTCAGCGGCTGTTCCAGCAGCGGCGGCGGGGTGATGGAGGCGGCGCGCAGCTCGGGCCCGTCGCCGGGCTGGCCGAAGGTCACCAGCCCGCTCATCGCCAGCCGGTCCCCCTGCCCGGCCCGCACCGAGGCGTAGGCCGCCGAGCGCCCGCCGCGCAGCAGTTCGCTCGTGATCGTCAGCGGCTCGAACCTGGCCCCGATCAGGAACTGGGTCGCCACCGTGCGCAGGGGCGCCGTGATCCCCAGCGTCTCGCGCGCCGCCTTGGCCGCCAGCGCCGCCATCAAGCCGCCGAAGGGCGAGCCCTTCTCGGCCGGCCACGCCGTCGGCGCATTGGAGAAGGAGCCGGTCATCGGCGCGATCAGGCCGCCCTGTCCGTCCTCGGTCAGGGTCAGGGCTTCGTCGAGGGTCTGATGGGTCATGCGGTCGGTCTATCGGCAGGAAAGAGCGGGCGGAAGACCGGAATCTTCCGCCCGGAAGTCGAGGGATAAGGATACGTCGGGCATGCGCCGGAACGTGTCCGTAGCCAAACAAGACTGACCTAGTGGGTTCAGATTGGCAACCCTCTTGCAAATCGGCTGACGCGGCGTCACCTTTGCGTCATGGGACGCACCGCCGATTACTCTCGCCAGAGCTGCACCGTCGCCGCCACCCTCGAGGTGATCGGCGACCCGTGGACGATGCTGGTCATCCGCGACGCCTTCAACGGCGTCAGCCGCTTCGAGCAGTGGCAGGAGCGTCTGGGCGTCGCCCGCAACGTCTTGGCCGCCCGGCTCAAGACCCTGGTCCAGCACGGCGTGCTGGAGCCGCGCCTCTATTCCGAGCGCCCGCCGCGCAACGAGTACGTCCTGACCGCCAAGGGCAAGGACCTGTACGGCGTGCTGGTCACCCTGCACGCCTGGGGCGCCAAGCACGTCTATGGCGAGGAGAACGCCGGCCTGACCATGGTCCACAAGGAATGCGGCCACGACCTGTCGCCCCGCATCGCCTGCGGTCACTGCAACGAGATCGTGCGCCCCCGCGACATCCAGCTGATCCACGACCGCAGCCGCATGACCGTCGGCGAGGTCATGCCCGCCAAGGACGAGGCGGCCTGACGGCTGCCGCCTTTCACTGACGCGGCGTCGGAGGCATCCTCCGCGCCATGACCGACTCACACGCCGACGGCCGCTGCGGCTGGTGCGGAACCGCCGACCCGCTCTACATCGCCTATCACGACGAGGAATGGGGCGTGCCCGAGTACGACGCCCGCACCCTGTGGGAGAAGCTGGTGCTGGACGGCTTCCAGGCCGGGCTGGCGTGGATCACCATCCTGAGGAAGCGCGAGGGCCTGCGCGACGCCTTCGACGGCTTCGATCCCGAGATCGTCGCCCGCTACGGCGAGGACGACATCCAACGCCTGCTGGGCGACGCCCGCATCATCCGCTCGCGCGCCAAGATCAACGCCGCCATCCGCGGCGCGCAGATCTGGCTGGAGATGCGCGAGGAGGCCAAGAATGGGGGCGAAGACTTCTCCGCCTGGCTCTGGTCCTTCGTCGGCGGGGCGCCGATCCAGAACGAGTGGGCGACGTTCCGCGAAGCCCCGACCCAGACCGAGGCGTCGGTCGCCATGGCCAAGGCGCTGAAGAAACGCGGCTTCAACTTCTGCGGCCCGGTGATCGTCTATGCCTTCATGCAGGCCGTGGGCATGGTCAACGATCACCAGACCACCTGCTTCCGTCATGCGCAGGTTCGTGCGATGCCCCGCCCGTGAGTTCTGACCGCACCTTCCCGACCCTGGCGCTCGAGACCCTGCTGGCCCAATCCAGCGGCGGGCTGGTGTGCGGCGTGGACGAGGCCGGTCGCGGGCCGTGGGCCGGTCCCGTCTCGGCGGCGGCGGTGATCCTGAACCCCGACGACCTGCCCGAGGGCATGGACGACTCCAAGGTCCTGACCGAAAAGCGCCGCGCGGCGCTGGAGCCCCAGATCAAGGCCCGGGCGCTGGCCTGGGGCGTCGGCTTCGCCTCGGCGCGCGAGATCGAGGAACTGAACATCATCGGCGCCACCGGCCTGGCCATGTGCCGGGCCATCGAGGCCATGGCGATCCCGCCGGTCGCGGCGCTGGTCGACGGCAACTACCGCTTCAAACTGCCCTGCCCGATCCAGACGGTCGTCGGCGGCGACGGCCTGTCCCTGTCCATCGCAGCGGCCTCCATCCTGGCCAAGACGGCGCGGGATCGGGTGATGATCGAGATGGACGCCCTCTACCCCGCCTACGGCTTCGCCCGGCACAAGGGCTACAACGCGCCGATCCACTCCGAGGCTTTGCAGACGCACGGCCCCTGCCCTGAACACCGGCGCAGCTGGGGTCCGGTCAGGGCGCTGCTGGAGGGCTGAGCCCTAGATCTGCAGCGCCCCGCCCAGCAGGGCGCCCATGAGCGCGGCCACGACTCCGCCGCCGACGATCACGGCCCAACCGGGAACGGCGCGAACCATGTCGCCGACCGTCGGCTCGGACACCACCGGAGCGTCGTTGGCGATCTCGGTGCGGAAGCGATCGGCGGTGGGCGGTTTCCACGCCACCGCCACGAAGGCGTCAGCGGCACGGCCATAGGCGCGGACGCCATTCAGCCGGTGCGAGGGGGTCATGCTCTGTTCCATGGCGGACACAACGGCCCCGGACTCCGACCGTTCCCTTAAGCAGCGTCGGCGAGATCCAGCCGGCGCTCGCCGACCACGAACAGGTATTCCACGTTGCGCAGCCGCCCGACCGTCCCGACCTTCTCGCCCTTCGGGCTGTGGATGCCGATACGGGCGCCGACGTAGCGGGGCCGGGCGATCTCGATCACCTGCACCTCGCCGCGCGTGGACAGCATGGCCACCAGCTGGTCGCGGCTCAGATAGCCCTCGTCATTGAAGGACACGACCAGGTTCGGCGCCTTCAAACCCGAGATCACCGCCTCCAGCGCCGGGCCGATCCCGGGGCGGCTGTTGAAGGCGCTCTTGCGAGTCTTCACGTCGATCCGCTTGTTGGCCACGCCATAGGTCTCGGGCTTGTCCCACAGCACCAGACTTTCCCAGCAGTGGTAGTTCCCCAAGTAGGAATGCTGGTTGTAGGGCGGGTCCAGATAGACGAGATCGGCCTCGATCTCCGGCGCGATCTGCACCGCGTCGGCGTGGGTCGCCCTGCACGGTCCGCCCGCCACCCCGGGCAGGATGTCCGGCATGCGCAGCTCCAGCGGCTTGAGCGCCCGCGGGGCCCACGCCTTCATATAGGCCATCTGTAGACCCGCCGTGGAATCCACCCGGTCCGCCGCCTCCATCAGGGCGACCAGGGCGATGGCCTCCAGTTCCGGTTCCAGCGCCAGGGCGGCGATCCGGTCGCGCATGGCGTCCACGACCGCGCCGTTGTCCGGATGGAAGAAGCGGGCGTCCTCGCAGAAGGCCTTGGTGAACCAGCCGCGCGCGGGCGTCACCGCGCGTAGTTCGGCCAGCACGGCCTCGGCCCGCTCCAGCCAGCGCTCGCGGTCGGCCTGCACATAGGCGGTCGCGAGGGTGTGGGCGTAGGCGTTGTGATCGTTGGACCAGACCCGGAAGCCCTGCCCCTTCAGCGCGTGCCCCACCCGGGCCGAGCCGGAGAACAGGTCGCACACCGTCCCGCCCTGCGGCAGGAGGGTCGCGACCGTCGCTGTCACCTGGCCCAGCAAGGCGCGCTTGGAGCCGATGTATTTGATCAAGACGCCCCCTTCGCGAGGGATCAGGCGCGGCCCTTGCCGCCCTTCTTGGTCGGAGCATGCGCCAGACGCAGCAGATTCGCAGCCCCCGGCGCGCCAAAGGGCGTTCCCGCCAGGATCAGGACCCGTTGGCCAGGCTCGGCCAGACCATAGGTCATGGCGCTGTTCACCGCGTCCTCGGTGACATCCTCCAGCGACTTGGGCTCCTTGCCGAGCCGCGTCTCCAGACCCCAGACCAGCGCCAGACGGCGGGCGGTGTCGGGATTGGGCGTCAGGGTCAGCACCGGCTGCAGCGGTCGCTCGCGGGCCATGCGCCGCGCCGTCCCGCCCAAGGTCGTGAAGACCACGATACAGGCGGTCGATTGGGCCTCCGCGGCCTTGCGGGCGGCGGCGACCAGGGCGTCGACGTCATGCTCCTCCATGCCCGCGTGTTCGGCGTCCATCAGGCTGGGCCACAGGGGATCCTGCTCCACCCGCTCGATGATGCGGCTCATGATGCCCACGGCTTCCAGCGGATACTGGCCCGAGGCGGTCTCGGCCGACAGCATCATGGCGTCGGCGCCCTCATAGACGGCGTTGGCGACATCGGACGCCTCGGCGCGGGTCGGCGCAGGCGACGAGGTCATCGATTCCAGCATCTGCGTCGCCACGATCACCGGCACGCCGCGCTGGCGGGCGGCGCGGATGATCTGCTTCTGCGCCACCGGAACCTCTTCGGGCTCCAGCTCGACGCCCAGGTCGCCGCGGGCGACCATGACGCCGTCGCAGTAGTCCAGGATGCTCTCCAGCTGGGCCAGGGCCTGCGGCTTCTCGATCTTGGCCAGGCAGGCGGCCCTGCCCTTCACCAGCTGCTTCAGCTCGGCCATGTCCTCGGCCTTCTGGACGAAGCTGAGGGCGACCCAGTCCACGCCGATGCGCAGGGCGAAGGCCAGGTCCTCACGGTCCTTGGGGGTCAGGGCCGAGACCGGGATCACCGCCTCGGGCACCGCGACGCCCTTGCGGTCCGACAGCTTGGAGCCGCTCTCGACGGTGACATCGGCCCAGGTGTCGTGGCGCTCGCCGACGCGCAGCCGCACCCGGCCGTCGTCCAGCAGCAGCAGCATGCCGGTGCGCAGGGCCTTGAAGATCTCGGGGTGGGGCATCTGCACCCGCGTCTCGTCGCCCGGCGTCGGGTCCAGGTCGAAGCGCATCTTGTGACCCGGCTTCACGTCGATCTCGACCTCGGCGAAGCGACCCAGGCGCAGCTTGGGCCCCTGCAGGTCGGCCAGCACGCCCAACGGACGCTTCAGCGCCAGTTCGGCGCCGCGCACGGCCTTCAGGGCGGCGGCGTGATCCTCGTGCGAGCCGTGGCTGAAGTTGAGACGGAACACGTCCACCCCCGCCTGGGCCAGGGCCTTCACCGTACCGGGCGCCCGGCTGGCCGGTCCAAGGGTGGCGACAATGCGCGCGCGCCGGGCTCTGTTCATCGTGTGGTTCCGGCCTGTGAGAGGATCGAACGCCCCTTGTGCCTATGAAACGCGGAGCGGGTAAGGCCGCTCCGGTTCCCGAAACACGAAGTTATGGCCGCGCCGGACAGGTCGCGCCGCCGGGCGCCTGCAGATCGATGCAGCGGCCGTCCAGACCGGCCGGAGTCTGCACCCCGACGATCGGCGCCAGGGTCGGGGCGATGTCGATGGTGCGGATGGGCAGGAAGCGCTCCTGCCCTTGAGCGCCCGGCCACCAGAAGATGATCGGCACGCGACGGTCATAGTCCCAGGGGGTGCCGTGATTGGCGATGGTGCCGCCGACCCGGCCGCCCGAGACCACGTTCTCGCTCAGGGCGACGATGAGATCCGGCGAGCGCTCGGCCACCGTCGACAGCCGCATCCGCTGGCGCACGGTCATCAGGTCCGGCGTGATGTTCGCCGGCGGCAGGGGCTCGGCCAGCAGCACGTCGCGGCTCTCGGCGAAGGCGATGTCCGCATTGGCGCGCAGCAGCGGCAGGGCCGCCTCGACGATGCGGGTGCGCAGCGGCTCCGGCAGGCCCTTGTGATCCTTGTCGCCGACCATCAGCCCGCTGCCGCCCGAGGACAGCGGATCGTAATCCAGGCCGAATTGGGTCTTCAGCGCGCCGTTGATGTTCGCCAGCCGCTGCGGGTCGGCGCGATGGGCGTGCGGATAACCGCGCGCGGCCAGCCGTTCGACGAAGTCCGAACCGCCATGGTCGGCGGTCAGGACGACGATGCTGCCCTGCGGCAGGCGCTGCAGGAACCGGCCCAGCGCCGCGTCGAGACGGTACATCTGCTCGCACATTTCCGGCCCCTGGGTGCCGAAGGCGTGGCCGATGCGATCAGTGCCCGACAGGCTGACGCCCAGCATGTCGACCACGCCGCGGCGGCCCAGCTGCTTGGTCTCCAGCAGTTCGGTCGCGGCCTCCAGCGTCAGCTCGTCGAGCATGGGCGAGGTGTCGAGCGCGAAATTCTGCGGCGGCAGGTCGGAGTGGAAGGTGCGGCCGTTGATCTGCCAGTCGCCGGTCAGGCGGCGGCAGACGTCGTGGGTGTAGGTCCAGGCGGCGGGCGTGACGCGCAGCCGCTCGGCGATGCGGGTATTCAGGGCCGCCACGGGCGCCAGCCGCGCCTCGGGCGTCTGGCCCGGCTCGACATAGGTCGTGAAGCCGAAGCCGTCGGTGTACCAGAAGGCCCCGTCGCCGAGGTGGCCGTTCAGGTTGATGGCGCCGCGGTCTTTGCCGGACACCGCATAGACCCGGCTCTGCGGGCTGGCCGTCTTCAGCCAGTCGGCCAGGGTGGTGACCTCCAGCTGGCCGGGGCCGACCGGTCCGTTGTCGCTGGTGTCGTCGCCGTGGGCCAGATGATTGGCGGGCGCGGCCAGGCAGTAGACTTCCTTGCCGGTGGCCGGATCGACCCAGTCGTTGGCCGGAATGCCGGTGCGGGCCGGGTTCATGCCCGTCAGCACGGTCGAGTGGCCGGGGCAGGTCTCGGTCAGGCCGTGCTGCTGGAAGCCGTTGGCGTGGACCCGGCCCTGCTGCGCCAGCACGGCCAGGCCGCCGGTGAAGTCGTCGCGATACTGGTTGAACAGATTGGCGCTGAACTGGTCGATGACGATGGTCACCACCAGCGTCGGCCGGGCGGTCGATTCGGCGATCGGCGCCACGGCGGGAGCGGGCGTCGCCACGGGCGCGGGCTGCGACGGCGTCGCGCCGTCCGCCGGCCACCAGCCCTGAACGGTGCTGCAGGCGCCCAGCGCCAGAAGGCTCGCGGCGGCGAGGGCGGTTCGAACTCGGGTCACTCGGGCGTCTCCTGCGATGCCGCCGCCTAGCCTGTCCGCGCGACAGCTCTGCGACAGCGGCGCAGCGCTACCGTGAGACGCCGCCTTCGGCTAGCCCCGGCGGCCGGCCGGTCAGCCCGCGCTGTAGCTGGTCTTGGTCTGGGTGAAGAACTCCGCCGCCGCGAAGCCCTGCTCGCGCGCGCCGTAGCTGGACGACTTCGTCCCGCCGAAGGGCACGTGATAGTCGACGCCCGCGGTCGGTAGATTGACCATGGTCATTCCCGCCTTCGCCCGCCGCTGGAAGTCGCGCGCGTGTTTCAGCGAGCTGGTGACGAGGCCCGCCGACAGGCCGAACTCGACTCCGTTGGCGATCTCCAGCGCCTCTTCGTAGCTCTTCACGCGGATGGTCGAGGCGACGGGGCCGAAGACCTCCTCATTGTTGATCCGCATGTCGGCGGCGGTGTCCGCGATCAGGGTCGGCTGGACGTACCAGCCTGGCTTGTCGAGTTTCAGCCGGTCGCCGCCGGTGACGATCCGGGCGCCCTCGCCGCGGGCCACGTCGATGTAGGTGTAGGAGGTCTCCATCTGGGCCTCGCTGACCGCCGGACCCATCTGGGTGTTCGGATCCAACGCGTCTCCGACTCGCAGCGCGGCGACCTTCTCGGCCAGCAGGGCGACGAATTTGTCGTGGATCCCGTCCTGCACGATCAGGCGGCTGGAGGCCGTGCAGCGCTGGCCGGTGGCGAAGAAGGAGCCGTCCAGGGCGATGTTCACCGCCCGCTCCAGATCGGCGTCGTCCAGCACGATCAGCGGGTTCTTGCCGCCCATCTCCAGTTGCACCCGGGCCTGGCGCGCGACCGTCCCCGCCGCGACGCCGGCGCCGACGCCCTGCGAGCCGGTGAAGGAGACCCCGACGACATCCTTGTGGTCCACGATGGCCTGGCCGACGCGGCCGCGGCCGATGACCATGTTCATCACGCCCTTGGGCAGGCCCGCCTCATGCAGGATGGCGACCAGCGCTTCGGCGGTGGCGGGGGTCGGACCGGCGGGCTTCAGCACCACCGTATTGCCGAAGGCCAGCGCCGGCGCGGCCTTCCACGCCGGGATGGCGATCGGGAAGTTCCACGGCGTGATCAGGCCATAGACGCCGACCGGCTGGCGATAGGTCTGGATCTCCACGCCCGGCCGGGTCGAGGCCAGGTTCTGGCCGTGCAGGCGCAGGGCCTCGCCCGCGAAATACTTCAGGATGCGGGCGGCGCGGGCGGTTTCCCCGATGCCTTCCGCCAGCGTCTTGCCCTCCTCGCGCGACAGCAGGCGACCGACGCTCTCGCGACGCTCCATCAGCAGGCTGCCGGCGCGGTCCAGAATGTCCGAGCGCACCTCGGGCGAGGCGTCCGCCCAGCCCGGGAAGGCCGCCTTGGCCGCCGCGACCGCGTCGTCGACGTCCGAGGCCGAGCCGTCGGGCGTGCGGGCCACGACCTCGCGCGTATCCGACGGATTGATGCTCTCGGCGGGCCGGTCGCCGCTCGTCCGCTCGCCGTTGATCCAGTGCGAAAGGTCGAGCGTGTCGGTCATGGAAGGCGTTCCCTGGAGAAGTCGGTCGTATGGGCGCGGCCGTATCGGGACCGCGTCCGCCGACAGCGTCTCAGGCCGCCGGCTTCAGCGTCCAGTCCGGGCGCACGAAGTGGCAGGTGTAGCCTTCCGGATAGCGCTCCAGATAGTCCTGATGTTCAGGTTCGGCCTCCCAGAAGGGACCGACCGGCTCGACCTCGGTGACCACCTTGCCCGGCCATTGTCCGGACGCCTCCACGTCGGCGATGGTCTCCTGGGCGATCCGCTTCTGATCCTCGTCGGCGTAGTAGATGGCCGAGCGGTAGCTGAGCCCCCGGTCGTTGCCCTGCCGGTTCAGCGTCGTCGGATCGTGGATCTGGAAGAAGAACTCCAGCAGCTGCCGATAGCTGAGCTCCTTCGGATCGAAGACGATCTCGATGGCCTCGGCGTGGGTTCCATGGTTGCGGTAGGTGGCGTTGGGCACGTCGCCGCCGCTGTAGCCGACACGCGTCGAAATCACGCCCTTGTAGCGCCGCAGCAAATCCTGCATGCCCCAGAAGCAGCCTCCCGCCAGAACGGCGCGCTCGGTCGTCTCGCTGCCCATGATCGGTCCTTTCTTCTCGCGCCCTCGCGGCGCGGCTTCCGCCTTGAAATAGGCGCTCGCGGAAGCGAGGAAAGGCTCGACTGGCGCAACGGCGGTTTTGTCCAGATTTGGCCCTTATTGAAAGGCTATGGCCCGCGCGCATGAATGCGACGCCCGACATCCCGGCCGCAGGCCTCGAAGCGGTGTTCACCGAGATGCGCCCGGCGCTGATCCGGCGGGCCTCGGCCATGGGCGCGGGCGGCGACGCCGAGGACGTGGTCCAGGATGTCTGGCTCAAGATCGGCAACGCCGACGGACCGGTCGCCAATCCCCAGGCCTATCTGCTGCGCATGGTCTACACCGCCGTGCTGGACCGGCGTCGCGGCGCGCGGCGGACGGCGGCCCGGGACGCCGCCTGGGCGAGCCCCGCCAACCTGCCCGAGGACGCCGTCGAACCGGCGGACGCGGAACGCCGCCTGATCGCGGTCCAGGCCCTGGCCGTGGTCGAGGCGCGCCTGGCCGCCATCGGCGATCCGGCCGCCGCCATCTTCCGTCGGCATCGCATCGACGGCGTCACCCAGCGTCGGCTGGCCGAAGAATTCGGCATGGGCCTGAGCACCATCGAGAAGCATCTGCGTAAGGTCTATGCAGCCCTTCTGGATCTTGAGGGGGACGGGGCATGAGGCAAATCAGCTTCGGCGGCGTCCCGGGGGCATGGGGATGAGCGCCACGACCAGAACTATCGAACGTGACGCCCTGGACTGGCTGGTCCGGGTCAACGATCCCGACTTCGATCAATGGGACGCCTGGGAAGCCTGGCTGGCCGCCGACGCCCGCCACGCCGAGGTCTATTGGCGACTGGCGGAGACCGAGGGCGACGCGGTCGAGGCGCTGAAGACGGCGCCCGCGCGGACCCTGCCGACGATGCGGGCCGGTCGCGGCTTCGTCTTCCCCCGCCGCGCCGCGATCGCGGCGGCGGTCGGCGCGCTGGCCCTGGGCGTGGCGTGGATCGGCTGGAGCGCCCGACCGCAGCCGTGGCTGATCGAGACCGCGCCCGGCGAGCAGCGCACCGTCACCCTGGCCGACGGCTCACAGGTCGTGCTGGACGGCGCGACCCGCCTGGCGCTGGATCGTCGCAAGCCCCGCCAGGTGTCGCTCGAGGCCGGACGCGCCCTGTTCGAGGTCGAGCACGACGACGCCCACCCCTTCCTCGTCGCGGTCGGCGATACGACCCTGACCGACCTCGGCACCGTCTTCGACGTGACCCGCCTGCAGGACGGCGCGCGGGTCGCGGTGTCCGAAGGCGTCGTCCAGGTCGACGCCGGCTCCGCCCGGACGGTCCTCAATCCCGGCGACAGCGTGGTGTCCAGCGCTCGTGGCCTCGAACGCGGCTCCATCTCGCCGGAAGACGTTGACGCCTGGCGCGAGGGCCGCCTGTCGTGGAACGACGCGCGGATGGCCGTGGTGGCGCAGGATTTGGGCCGCGCCCTCAACCGGCCGGTCACCGTGGCCCCCGCGCTGGCCGACCGCCGCTTCAGCGGCAGCCTGACCACCAACGCCGCGTCCGCCGACCAGAAGTCGCGGCTGGAACTCCTGCTCGGCGTCACGATCACCGAGACGGATGAGGGCTGGCGGCTGGAGCCGCGTCGGGCGCCGTGACCGTCGCCGCTTGGCTGGCGGTCGGGCTGCTGACGGCTCAGTCCGGCGCACCACAGACCTTCGACGTGCGGGCCGGTCCCGCCGTCCCCGCCATCAACCGGCTGGCGTCGCAGGCCGGGATCGATGTGGTGATCGCCGCCGACCTGTCCGCACGGCGGACGCCGGAGCTGCGCGGACGGATGACCACGGAAGCGGCGCTTGAACGCCTGCTGCATCCGCTGGGCGCGCGCGCGGTGCGTATCGGCGACGGCGTCTACCGGATCGAAGCGGCCCCGCGCGCGCCGCTCCGCCCCGCCTCCCCGCCCCCGCCCCAGACCGTGGACACCGGACCGACGACGCTGAGCGAGGTCGTGGTCACCGCGGTTCCGCCGGTGGGGCTCCGCGACAGCGCCGGACGCAGCCTGCTGGCCCCGGGCGCGCTCGATCGGGTCGAGGGCGCCGCGGCCAGCGAGGCCGTGGCCGATCTGTCCGCGACGGTGGATTCCACGCGTCAGGGCCTCGGCCGCAACAAGCTGTTCGTGCGGGGCCTGTCGGATTCGGCTATGAACGGCCCGCTTCAGGCGACGGTCGGTCAGTACCTGGGCGACCTGCGGCTGAGCTACGGCTCACCCGACCCCGACCTGGCCCTGATCGACGTGCGCCGGATCGAGGTGTTCGAGGGTCCGCAGGGCACCCGCTTCGGCGCCGGCTCCATCGGCGGCGTGCTGCGCATCCAGCCGGAATCTCCGGCCCTGTACGAGAGCTCGGCCCGTTTCACCGCCGGCATGGGCGCGACCTCGGGCGGGTCGAACAGCGGCGAGGCGTCGCTGGTGATCAATCAGACCCTCGGCGATCAGACCGCCGCGCGGCTGGTCGCCTACACCCGCCATGACGGAGGCTTCCTCGATAACCCGGGCCAGGGGGGACGCCAGACGGACGGAGTCGACACCATCGGCGGCCGCGTCGCCTTGCGCTGGACCGATGAGACCTGGACCGTCGATCTGGTCGGCCTGGCCCAGCGCGTCTCGGCCGATGACGCCCAGATCGTCGCCGTCAACGACACCAGTTTCAGCCGGTCCGGGCGGGTGCTCGAGCCGTATGAGAGCACCATCGCCATCGCGGGAATGACCGCCCGCCGCCGGCTGGGCGGAGCGACCCTGATCTCGGCCACCAGCGTGTCGCGCCAGGAATTGCTCGAACGGTTCGACGCCAGCCAGCCGGGCGATCCCTTCCCCAGCGCGGTCGATCGGCGCCAGACCATCACGGCTCTCGCCTCCGAGGCGCGGGTCGAGATCACATCGGACGACGGCTGGACCTTGACCGGCGGCGGCACGGTCGCCCTGGGCGAAACCCTGGTCGAGCGCCGGCGGCTCACGCTGGCGCTGACCGACGCCACGGCGGGCGGCGCCGACCTGAAGCGCAGCTTCGCGGAGGTCGCGGCCTTCGGCGAGGCGGCGCTCGCGCCCACGCCCTACTGGCGCGTCGCCCTCGGCGCCCGTCTCTCCGCCGTCCGCATCGACAGCGACATCCATGACGTCGTCGTCAATCTGCGGGTCGGGAGCGATCACCGGGGCGTCACCTACCGCCTGACCCCCAGCCTGTCGGCGCGCTGGGACGTGTCGCCCGCCGTCACCGTCTTCGGCCGCTTCGAGCAGGCCGTTCGCCCGGCCGGGGTCAATGAGGCCGGCGGGGCCTTCGCCCGCTACCAGGGCGACAGGGTGACCCTTCTGGAGCTGGGCGCGCGAACCCGCGACGACTGGAACGGCCTGTCGGGTGAAGTGTCCGTGGGCTGGATGGACTGGCGTGACGTGCAGGCCGACATCGTCACCGAGGGCGGCGACCTGGTCACCGACAATGTCGGCGACGGGGTGATCCACTTCATCTCATTGAAGGCGGCCTGGCGTCCGGCCTCCAATTTCGAGGTGTCCGGCGGCGTGTTCCTCAATGAGAGCAGCCTGACCCGAACCGATTTCAGCACCATCGGCGGCGGCACGACCGACATTCCGAACGTCGCCCCCGTGGGGGCCCAGATGAGCGTCGACTGGGAGGCCGGGCGGATCGCGACCCTGCCGCTGCGGCTGGGCGCGGACTTCCGCTACATCGGGCATTCGCGGCTCGGCGTCGGCCCGATGCTGGACGTGCCTCAAGGCGGCTATCTGCGCTCCGAACTGACGGCGCGGCTGGGCGACGAACGCCGGGCCGTGACCCTGCGCCTGTCCAACCCCTTCGACACCACCGGCATCCGCTACGGCATCGGGTCGCCCTACCAGCTGTCCGAGCCGCAGGCCGTGCCCGTCCGGCCGCTGACGGTCCGGCTGACCTTCGACGCCGCCTTCTGAAGAAATTCCGGCCCAGACCGTAAGGCGTCCCGCGCGACGCGGCGTCCTTAGAACAGGGCGGCGACTTCCAGTGCGAGTATTTCATGATCAAGACCGTCATCGCGGACTCGGCGCTCGTCACCGTCGACCGTGGGATCACAGACTTCTTCAGAACCGGCGACCCGCGGGTCTCCCAGCCCCCCAAGGCCCAACCGGCGATGTTCGCCGCTTCTGAATGAAGGGATGGGCGCGCTGCATAGCCCCCGATTGGCGCGCCCATCCTCCCCCACATCATGGAACACGCTTCAAACACCGTCGGCGCGCACGCGCCGCGCCGGAGCCGCCTTGACCAACTCTATCGGCGCGACCCGCGCGCGGAGGGCCGGTTCTGGTATTCGGTCATCACCACCGGCGTCTATTGCCGTCCGACCTGCCCGGCCCGGCATGCGCGGCCCGAGAACATCCGGCTGCACGACACCCTGGCCGAGGCCCGCGCGACCGGCTTTCGCCCCTGTCTGCGCTGCCGTCCCGAAGCGCCCTCGCTGGGCGACCATCACCGGGACCTGATTCAGGCCGCCTGCCGCCTGATCGAGACCAGAGGCGCCGCTCCGCCCTCCCGCGATCTCGCCCAGGCCGTGGGGCTGAGCCCGTCGCATCTGTACCGGCTGTTTCGCCGCCTGACCGGCACGACGCCGTCGGCCTACGCCCGGGCCCTGCATGCGCCGGGTCGCCCCGAGCCGATGATGACGACATTCAAAACCGTCGGCTTAGACTGATGCGCACGGTGCGCCCCAGCGAGTCCTGATCGTCCCTGCCATAGCCCGGAGCCGGCCTTCCATCGCCCAGGCTCGCCTCCGGCCGGGAGTCGAACAGATTGTCGACCCCCAGCTCAAGTCTGAGGGGGTCGCCACGTCGGCGCGCCGCGCCCTCCCCGCCCGGCGCCGCGCCGGCCTCGAAAAGATAGCTGAGCTTCAGATCGACCGTGGTGAGCCCGGACAGGCGCAGGTCGTCCGGCCCGTCGCGCCCCTGGTCCCGCCGGATGCGGGATGCGCTTCGCCAACGGGCCGCGGCGTTGAAACCCCACTGCCCATAACGACCGTCGGCATTGACCGAGATCTGGTGGCGGGAACCTCCGCCTCCGTCGCCGGCCAGAAGGTCCAGTTGAGGCAGACCGGCCCGGAGGGTGGCGACGTTTGTCAATTGCCAGGTGTGATTGAGCCCCACCTGCATGGAGGCGCCTCTCCGCGCCGGTGTTCCTTCCTGGATCGGGATATTGAAGTTCAGGCCGGACGTCAGCGTCTCCGAGAGCGTCGAGCCGATATTGATCATCCTCTGGTCGATGCTGATCAGGCGGCCATTCACATCCCTGATGAAGCGCTCGGGAAAGGCGGCCTCCACCGCCGGCGTGAGCTCGGGCACGACGCCGAATCCGTCGGTGGAACGCGCCCTGTTGAAACCGAGGCGTCCCTGCACATTCCACCGCGTGAAAGGCCCCACGGTCGCGTCGATCGAAAGCGTTTGCGATGTCTGGGCCTCAAGATCGGGGTTGCCCCCCAGTATCGGCGACACCTCCACGGATTCCCCGGTCAGAAAATCGAACACCATCCTGGGGGGCCCGTTGTAGACCGGAGCGATCCTCATCCCGGACGTGGGATTGTCCGTGGACCTGGACCACTGGGCCATGAAGCCCAGCGTCCGCAGGGGCGACCAGGAAAGGCCGACATTCAGGTTGTCTCCTCGACCGGCGTCGCCCGTCAGGCCCGCCAGAGCGCCCCCGACCGTCAGGACGGCGTCGCCCCAGTTCAGACCCGCGTCCGGTTGCGGCGTCGAAGCCGACTGAAGCAGGGGAATCGTCAGACTTCCCCTCAGGTCCAGAGTCTGGGCCGATAGTCGCGTCTCGCCCGGGTCAGTCTTGGTCGAGGTCTCGGAACCGGAGTACAGGCCGGAAACGGACATCCGCACGGGACCGGCCGGAAGGTCGATCACAGTGCGGTTCGCCGAGAAATCCGCCGCCCCGGAGAGGCTGCGCGACCGGAATTCCGTCGGCCCATTCTGGTCGGTGTCCAGAATGATCCCGTTCAAGCCGAACCGCATCGCCCATCCCAGGACATCTCCGCCCAGGCCGCCGGTCAGATTCAGATGGCTGGTCTCCTGCCGGATCTCGACCGCCTGACCGCCCGCCATGGAGGTGAAACGGGTGGTCTGGGTGCGCGCATTGGCGCCCAGCGAACTCGACCAGTCGCCAAGCGCGCGCGTCATGGAGAAATTGGCTGTGGCGGCGTCGGTCGCGGGCCGCAGGGTGGCCGCCTCGAAACCCGGATGGTCCCGGATGTAGGCCGGCCGCTCCTCGGCGCGAAGAGACGTGTCGCGGGTGAGCAGAACGCCGAACTGGCGGGTGTCATTCTGCACGATCTCGGATTGGCGCGCATCCGCCGACAGCGACGACCGGCCGCCCGCGGTGGGCCGTGACGCTCTGACAAGGCCGTCGCGGCTCTTGAACGTCGGCAGCAGGACAATGTTCACAACCCGGCGGGACGGGTCTTCGCCGTATGTGGCCGCGGCCTGCGGCGGCAAGGCTTCGATCCGCACCAGGGCGTCGGGTGGAAAGCCCAGAAAATCCCGGGCGTTCAGGACCTGGCGGCCATTGACGATAATGATCGGCGGCCTGTCATAGCCCAGGTTCTCCGCGACCCGGGCGATCACCTCGCCGATGTCATAAGCCCCCAGGTTGTCGATCTCGTCCTGGCCCAGTTCGACTTCGGGGGGCAGCCACGCCGCGCCGCGTCGGCCGACGACGATCACATCCTCCAACCGCACCGGAGCGGGGTCCTGATCACGGACGTGGGAGGGAGCCTGGCTGGCGGACGAGGAGCCGGTCTGCGCCGCCTCTGCTCCGACGGCTTGAGGATCGACCAGGTACGACAACGCGCTGACCAGGGGCATCCAATGCATTACAGCCCGTCTAACTGCGCCACTTCGGGCCAGGGCCCGCTTTACGCGATAGCGATCGGCGCATGGAGGAGCAGATCCCTCTGAATGTCGATCGATCCAAGGCGATCAGCGGCGGACCTGAATCGGGCGGTCCAACTCTACACGCACCACAAGAAAAAAGCCGGGCGCCAAAAGGCGCCCGGCCAATAGTCGGGGATCAGGGGACGATAGTCAGGCCGGTGACGTTGACCTTGCCGGTGACAAGGGTGCAGCTCCGGTGAGCCGGGTTCACCGGCGGCAGGATTTCGCCGGCGAAGCTGATCTGGCTGCCCGTGAACGCCACGTCGACGGTGCCGAAACAAGGCTCGTTGGCGACGGTGTTGGCGCCCATGGTCAGGCGGATCTTGCCGGGATTCCCCGGCACGGTGGTCGCGCTCCAGGTTCCGAAGGGAACCACCGCAAAGCAAAGCAGGCTGCCCGGCGAAATGGACGGGCTCGCGATCGACGCGGTGGTCGCGCTGGTGACGGTGGCCGAGAAGCCGACGTTGCAAGCGACCGTCGTCGATTGCCGAAGCGTGACCGTCGGCGCCGAGGCGCCCGTGAAGGTGCCGCTGGTGGGGGAGAAGGATTGGGCCAGGGCCGGCGAAGCCATACCCGCGAGGGCAAGGGCACCGGTAGCGATGAAGGCGGCTGTCTTGAACATGATATTCCTCCTTATTCAACCTCGGGCGAGGTTGTCGCACAATACAACCTCGGGCGAGGTCGCTGTGTACATCTATGTAAGCAGCGAGAGGGAGTCAAGAAGAAAATCATTTATTATCAGTGACTTATACCTCAGCCGCGCGCAATCATGGCGACGGCACGCCGTCGTCTGACTACTCACACAGTCCTCGCTCCCGGACCCCCGGGAGCGAGCGACGTCGTCAGAAAGTCTTGCTCAGGCGGAAGGCGATCAGGCGTGGGTCCAGGGTGAAGACGTTGGTGGTCAGGCCGGTGTCGTCGCTGTTGGTGAAAGCGTCGGTGATCGGCGTTTCGTCGAACACGTTCTTGACGTAGGCTTGGAAGGTCAGGCCCCGGTCGGCGTCCTCCAGGACCACCGACAGGTTGACGTTGTCCCACCCCTCAAGCCTGTCGTACTCGGTGTTGTAGATGCGGGCGTAGCTCTCGCCCTGGCGGTAATAGTCGCCGCGAACCGTCAGATCCCAGTTTCCCAGGAAGAAGGTGTACTGGGCGCCGAAATTGACCGTCCAGTTCGGAGAGTTGGGCAGTTCGTTGCCGCTGAGATCGGCCATGATGCCGCGCCCGCCATTGGGCGCTTCGGTCAGGGGATCGTAGGTGAAGCCATAGAAGGCCCACATCGGCAGGACGGACTGGAAGTTCGGGTTGAAGGTTCCGAACCGGCTCGAACCGCCGCACAGGGCGTTGAGGGCGAAGATGGTCAGATCGCCATAGACGGGCTGCATCGCCAGAATGGTCTCTACGTGCCGTGTCGGGGCCACGCAGTTCGAGGGCACCTGGATCCAGGGCCGCAGAACGGTCCACTCCTCATTGCCCTGGGTCCGGTCCATCACATCGATCGAGCCCTCGCCGTCGCCGATGCGCGTGTTCAGATAGCCGAAGTTGGCGTCCAGCTGAAGGTTCGGCGTCGGCCGGTACAGAGTTTCCAGCTCGAGACCCCAGATACGCGCGTCGAAGTTCTCGTTCAGAGAAATCCGATCGACGATCTGTGAGACCTGATAGTCTTTATAGTCGTAATAGAACGCCGTCGTATTGATCCTCAATGCACCGTCCAGAAGGGTGTTCTTGGACCCAATCTCGATCGCATTCACGTATTCCGGCTCGAAGGTGCCGGCCAACGGCTGATACTGGACGACGGTGGGATTGATTTCGACGCGCGGCGGATTGGTGCCGCCGCCTTTGTACCCTCGGGCGTATGAAGCGTAGATCAGGGTGTCGTCGGTGAAGCTGAGGTCCGGCTTCCAGTCCAGAACGACGCGGCCCGTCACGGCCTGCCAGTCCTGCTCGACATCCGGCAACGGCTGATAATCGCGCCGGTAATAGCCGCCCGAGCCGCTTCCGGGGGTGCCGTCACGATTGGCGCCCATGAGCAGCTGGCTGGGATAGGGCGTGGTGACCTTGCGGTCGTCGGTATAGCGCAATCCGACCGTCAACCGCAGGTCGGGGCTCAGATCCCAATAGCCCTCGCCGAACACGGCCCAGGACCGGGTGCTGACCACATTCTTGCTGCGGAAATAGTTGTGACCGTCCTCGCCCAGCGCGTTCAGGGGGTTGGGATCGACATAGACGCACTCGAACTGCACGGTGTCATTGCACGGCTGCGTCACGAACCCGCCGAAGCCGGTCGCTACCGGATCATAATTATACCAGTATTCAGCGATCAGGCTGAAGAGGTTGTTGAAAACGAAGTAGTCGTCCTGGGTTTTGAAATCCAGATAGTTGGCGCCGAGGCTGAAGTTGAACCCGCCGTCCAACTCCGATTGAAGCCGGAGCTCCTGATACCATTGCCGATTGTCGGACCGGCTGATGTCGACCGACAACATGCGATCGGACGTTCCG
This sequence comes from Brevundimonas sp. GW821-FHT12C05, assembly GCF_058807475.1. Classification (NCBI taxonomy): domain Bacteria; kingdom Pseudomonadati; phylum Pseudomonadota; class Alphaproteobacteria; order Caulobacterales; family Caulobacteraceae; genus Brevundimonas; species Brevundimonas sp. GW821-FHT12C05. Next base: position 452,880 of record NZ_JBXAQS010000001.1, on the reverse strand, counting down.
AGCTGGGGATCCGTATAGAAACCGCCGGGCGTGGCGGGTGACGAGATGACATCATCCACAAAGTCATACATTCGGGATGAATCTATGAATATAGGGTCGGACACATACCGGGCGTAATCCTGGGACGCGTAGTAATCATCCTTGGAATAGGCGGTCTGCGAGAACAGGGTCAGTTGATCGGTCAGATCGAATTCCAGATTCATCTGCACCACGTCGTTCTGGGCGCGGAAGACCGGGTCATAGCTGGTCGCGATCTCTCTCAGATTCCGGGATTGCGTGACGCCGGCGTAGGGATCGATCCCTCGCCGCACCGGACCGGTGGGCGAACCGCCCAGCATCGCATCCCCCGGGTTCAGATACCCTCCCAGGCTCATGACCAGGCTGGCGAACCGGACGTAGCCCAGGGAGCCGCCGTTGGGCGCGCCATAGGCCGCGTCGTCATAGAGCGAACCGGCCTGGCAGCCCTGGCTCAGCTGGTCCCGGAATATGTTGTTCGGTACGGTGGTGCTTCCCACCATGGCCGGCCCGGCGTCGCGGGTGCAGAGCTGTTTGCCCGTGCGGGAACGCTGGTCGTCCTCCTCGAAATGCTCCCAGATCAGATTGGCCCGGAACCGGTCGTTCGGCTTCCACAGGGCCGACAGTCGCGTCGACCAGAGGTCGCGGTTGTTCACATGGGTGTCGTTGAAGCTGTTGTAGTCGAAGCCGTCCCGCTGGGTCGCCGCGCCAGCCAGGCGCACGGCGAAGGTGTCGCCGAGAGGCAGATTGATCATCCCCGACAGGCGCCGGGAATCGTAGTTGCCGAACTCGGTCTGAACCACCCCTTCGAAGTCGTCGCCGGGCAGGTTGGGGAACATGTTGACCACGCCCCCGGTCGCGTTGCGGCCGTACAGCGTGCCCTGAGGACCGCGCAGCACCTCGACGCGGTTCACATCCAGGTATTCCTGCTCGAACAGCCGGTTGCGAATGAGGGGGGTGTTGTTGAAGCTGACCGCGACCGCCGGATCGCTGGCGGCGGAAATCGCCTTGGTCCCGATCCCGCGGATCGAGAAATTATACATGCTGAAGTTGGACTTGGAGAAGGTGACGTTCGGCACCGCGCGGAGCAGTTCGGATCCGCTTTCGATCCTCAGGGCCTGCAGCGTCTCGGACGACAGGGCCGTAACGGCGATCGGCACGTCCTGGATGGACTGTTCACGCTTCTGGGCGGTGACGATGATCTCATCGAGGGTGGTGGAGCCCGGATCCGTCTGCGGCTCGGCCGTCTGGGCCAAGGCTGGCCCCGCCGCCATGAACAGGGCGGTAGCTGAAGCGGTGATAGCCAGGCGCGCGCGAATACAGGCCGAAGAAGCCATGGTGTCCCTCCCGAGACGCGCCATTCCCCAACAGCGCGTAATGTACGTTTCCTCCCGTCTGATCTTTTCCGCGTGATGGGACGGGACCATCAGCGGTTGGCTGCAACTTCGCACTACTAACCCATATGTCAATACCTACTGACAATGATGTTTGCTGACCTTACGGCAACATCCGAACTTCTATTTACATAAATGTCAGTCTTGGTGATGGTGAGCCGATGCGGAGGATCGGATGAACTACGACACCATCATCGTGGGTGCGGGCCTGGCCGGCCTGGTCGCGGCCAATGAGCTGGTCCAGGCGGGCCGCCGCGTGGCCGTGGTGGATCAGGAGAACCCCGCCAATCTGGGCGGACAGGCCTTCTGGTCCTTCGGCGGACTGTTTCTGGTCGACAGTCCGGAGCAACGGCGGCTTGGCGTCCGCGACAGCCTCGACCTGGCCTGGTCGGACTGGCGGGGCAGCGCCCAGTGGGACCGGCTGGACGGACCGCTCGCCGAAGACGAATGGGCCATGCGTTGGGGCCGCGCCTATGTGGAGTTCGCGGCGGGCGAGAAGCGCGACTGGCTGCGCCGCCACGACATCCGCCTGACCCCCATGGTCGGCTGGGCCGAGCGCGGCGACGGTCGGGCCGACGGCCACGGCAATTCCGTCCCCCGGTTCCATGTGGCCTGGGGCACGGGCACGGGCGTGTCCGAACCCTTCGCCCGGCGCGCGCTCAAGGCGGCGAAGCGGGAGCGTCTGACCTTCCATCATCGCTGCAGGGTCGACACGCTGATCGTGGAGGCCGGACGGGTCACCGGGGTCTCGGGCGTCCGGCTGGAGCCGGACAATGCTCCGCGCGGCGCGCCGTCCAGCCGCGTCGCGGTCGCGGACTTCGCCCTGCGCGCGCCGGTCGTGCTGATCGCCACCGGCGGCATCGGCGGAGACCACGGCCAGGTGCGGCGCTTCTGGCCCGAACGATTGGGCTCCCCGCCCAGTGAAATGCTCACCGGCGTGCCGGCCTATGTCGACGGGCGGCTGCTCGACATCGCGGAACAGGCCGGCGCCCGCCTCGTGAACCGGGACCGCATGTGGCACTACGTCGAGGGGGTGCGGAACTGGAACCCGATTTGGCCGCGGCACGCGATCCGGATCCTGCCCGGGCCGTCGTCGGTCTGGCTGGACGCGCTGGGGCGGCGCCTGCCCTTCCCCGCCCTGCCCGGCTACGACACCGTCTCGACGCTGCGCCACCTGCGCACGACGCCCGACCTGGCCGGGCACGACCATTCCTGGTTCATCCTGACCCAGAAGATCATCGAGAAGGAGTTCGCCCTCTCGGGCTCCGAACAGAACGGCGACATCACCTCGGGCAGCTGGCTGCGCGTGCTGAAGACCCGCCTGGGCAAGGGCGCCTCGCCCGAGGTCGAGGCCTTCAAGACCAAGGGCGCCGATTTCGTGGTCGCGGACGATCTCGAAACCCTGGTCGCGCGCATGAATGCGCTGACGCCGACGCCGCTGCTGGACCCCGGCCTTGTGCGCCGCCAGATCGAGGCGCGCGACGCCCAGTTGACCAACCCCTACGCCAAGGACGTCCAGATTCAGGGCATCCACAACGCGCGCCGCTATCCGGGCGATCGTCTGGCGCGGGTCGCCAAGCCGCACCGCATTCTCGATCCGGCCGCAGGGCCCCTGATCGGGGTCCGGCTGCATGTCCTGACGCGCAAGAGCCTGGGCGGTCTGCAGACCGATCTCGACAGCCGGGTCCTGCGCCCGGACGGCTCGGTCTTCGAGGGCCTCTACGCCGCGGGCGAGGCGGCGGGCTTTGGCGGCGGCGGCCTGCATGGCTACAACGCTCTGGAGGGCTCCTTCCTGGGGGGCTGCATCTTCTCCGGTCGGGCCGCGGGCCGGGCCATGGCCGCCACCGTCTGAGGAATCCCTGAATGGAATTCGCCGCCGTCGCACTGCCTCTGGCCCTCGGGGTGATCATGTTCGGCCTCGGGCTGGACCTCACGCCCGCCGACTTCGCCCGCGTCGCCAGACAGCCCAAGGCGGCCGGCGTCGCCCTCGCCTGCCAGCTGCTGCTGCTGCCCGCGCTCTGCTTCGCCCTGGTGCTGCTGTTCCGGCTGCCGCCGATCCTGGCGGTGGGGATGATGCTGCTGGCGGCCTCGCCCGGCGGAACGACCGCGAACCTGTACAGCCACCTGTTCCGGGGCGACGTGGCCCTGAACATCTCGCTGACGGCGATCAACTCCGTCATCGCCGTGGTGACCCTGCCGGTCATCACCAATCTGGCCATCGCCTTCTTCCAGCCCGGCGACCTGTCCGTCGGCCTGCAGTTCAAGAAGACCCTGGAGGTGTTCATGATCGTCCTGGCGCCGGTGGCGCTGGGCATGACCGTGCGGGCGCTGAAGCCGGCCTTCGCCAAGGCCATGGACAGGCCGGTGCGGATCGCCTCCGTGGCGATCCTGGCCCTGGTGATCGCCGGGGCGGCGGTGGGCAGTTTCGACCTGCTGGCGTCCAATTTCGCGCTGCTGGGCGGGATCTCTGTCGCGTTCTGCGGCCTCAGCCTGGCGGTCGGCTACGTCGTGCCCCGCCTGCTGCGGATCGAACAGCCGCAAGCGGTGGCCAGCGCCTTCGAGGTCGGCATCCACAACGCCACCCTCGCCATCGTCGTCGCCCAGGCGGTGCTGGGGCGGCCGGACATGTCGCTGCCGGCCGCGGTCTACGGGGTGCTGATGTTCCCGGTGGCGGCGGTGTTCGGGCTGTGGATCACCCGGCGGCGAGCCGCCTCAGCCGCGTAGTTCGCGACGCAGCACCTTGCCGACCGCCGTCTTGGGCAGGGGCTCGCCGCGGAATTCGACCAGGCGGGGGACCTTGTAGCCGGTCAGATGCTCCCGGCAGTGGGCGATCAGGGCCTCCTGCGTCAGGGCGTCGGAGCGCGGCACGACGATGATCTTAACCCGCTCGCCCTGGACGGCGTCCGGCACGCCGATCGCGGCGACCTCCTCGACCATCGGGTGGGCGGCCACGACATCCTCGATCTCGCTCGGATAGACGTTGAAGCCCGACACCAGGATCATGTCCTTGATCCGGTCGACCAGCCGCACCCGGCCGTCGGCCTGCATCACGCCGATGTCGCCGGTGCCCAGCCATCCGTCCGGCGACAGCACCTTCGCCGTCTCCTCGGGGCGGTTCCAGTAGCCCCGCATGACCTGGGGCCCGCGCACGCAGAGTTCGCCCGGCTCATCCAGGCCGCACCAGCCGCCGTCTTCCCGGCGCATGCGCACCTCGGTTGAGGGCACGGGCAGGCCCACCGTCCCGTCGAACCCCATGGTCTCGGGCCGATCGAGGTCGACATAGCCGATGCACACCACCGGCGAACATTCGGTCAGGCCGTAGCCTTCGATCAGCGGCGCCCCGGTGGCGGTCTGCCACGCCTCGGCGACCACCCGCTGGGTCGCCATGCCGCCGGCGATGGTCAGCTTCAGGTCGGAGAAGTCCCGCTTGCGGAAAGCCGGCGTTCCCAACAGGCCGGCGAACAGGGTGTTCAGCCCGGTCATGCCGGTGAACCGCTCCTTGCGCAGCACCCATTCCACCCCTTTGGCGTCGCGCGGATTGGCGATCAGGATGTTGCGCCCGCCGATCCCGACGAACATCAGCAGGTTCGCCGTCAGGGAGAAGATATGGTAGAGCGGCAGCATGGTGACATTGCCCACCGCCTGCTCCGGCGGGATCTGGCTCATCACCCACGCCCGCCCCTGCAGCACATTGGCCAGCACGTTGCGGTGACTGAGCATCGCCCCCTTGGCGACGCCTGAAGTCCCCCCGGTGTACTGCAGGAAGGCCAGGTCGTCCGGGCGGCGCTCGACCGGCCGGAACCCTGCTTTGCGTCCCCGCGCGAGGGCGGCGCTCCAGCCCTCGGCCTTCAGCGCGCCGGTCGTCTTTCGGCCCGGGGCGCGCGCCGTCATGGCGTTCACCGCCCAGCGCTTGGGCGCCGGCATCATGTCGCCCATGCCGGTCAGCAGGATCTGGCGGACGACCGTGCCACGCACCCCCTGCTCCAGCGTCGCGGCGAACATGTCCATGGCGACAAGGACGACCGCTCCGCTGTCGGCCAGTTGATGCTTCAGCTCCCGGGCGGTGTAGAGCGGGTTCACATTGACCACCACGGCCCCGGCGAACAGGACGCCGAACAGGGCGACCGGATACTGCAGGCAGTTGGGCATCATCAGCGCGACCCGGTCGCCCGGCTCCACGCCCACCGACTGCAGCCAGCCCGCGAACGCCTTGGCCTCCGCCAGGGCCCGGCCGTAGGTCACCTCCGCGCCCAGGCTGACGAACCCGACCCGGTCGGCGAAACGGAACGAATCCGCCTCGAACAGCTGGTGGACGCTCGACCAGCGCGCCAGGTCGGCCTCGATGCACGCGGGCACGCCGGGCCGATAGGCCGCCGTCCAAAACCGGCGCGCCCACAGGGCGTCGTCGGCGTCTTCGACGACCGCCGCCAGTCCCAGGACCTCCGTCACCGAACTCTGCGCCACGTCTGGGTGCGGCACAGCAGGCGCGCGATGCACCCGCGCACCGCCAGGGTGTCGCCGGCCAGGGTCACCGTGCCGGTCGCGGCGTTCTGACCGCTGTTCGGATCGTACAGCGGGCCGGCCCGCCACTCGGTCGGTCCGCCGGTCAGATTCTGCAGCACCGCCAGGCCGCGCAGGGGGCGATCCCTCAGCGAGGCGTCGCGATTGCGGACGTCCCTCTGGTTCGGATCACGCCGCAGCGGCGCGGCGTCGACCAGCCGTCCGCACAGGGTCGCGCCGCAGCGCTGGATTTCCACCACTCCGCCTTCGGCGGGCGTGCGCCAGCGTCCCAGGATCGAGGCCTCCTGCGCGACCACCGGCGACGCCGCTCCGATCAGTATCAGGGCGCCGACGACGGCCGCCCTGATCACCCCATCCTCCCGTAGGCGTTGCGAGCCTCGACCGGCACGCGCTCATACACGGTCGGAGTGGACAGACCGAGCCGCGCGCGGGCGCTGTCCAGCGGTTCGGCGAACAGGGCCTCATAGTCCAGGCCCGGCAGCCAGGCCGCCCGGCGTCCGCGGACCCAGGCCTGCAGGATGGCGCGGGCGCAGGGATAGCCGGTCTTGGCCCTCACGAACTCCACCGCCACGCCCGCCGCGATGACGCCGAAGCCGGGGCTGCGGGTCTGCGGCAGCGAGAAGGCCACCACGCAGGCCTCGCCCAGGGCGTCGGTCCGGTATCCGGTCAGCACATGCCAGATGTCGTGCACGTCGCGCAGACGGCGCGCGTACCAGGCGTGGGGGTGGGCCGCCTCGATATCGGTGTCCGCCACCTTGCGGCTCTCGTCGGCCAGGCCGTAGGCGGAGAAATTCCGTTCCTCGATGAACGCCAGATAGGCCCGCCCGACGCTGCCTTCCGGGAAGGCGCGCAGCCAGTCCTTGTCCTGGAGCCGGTCAGCCAGCTCCGTCATCAGGAAGGCCTGCCGTCCGCCGTCAGCCTGATCCAGCATCTGCTGGTAGCCGCGTCGGACCGAGCCGCCCGCCAGGGCGTTCATGATCTCGAACACCTGGGTGGTGTCTTCCTTGTCCGCGATCAGCCGGCGCAGAGCGCGCCAGGCGCGGACCGGCTGGACGCGGCGGGGCTTCAGCCGCGTCGGGGGGGCCACGTTGCGATCGAACGCCATTTCCCCAACCATTGATTCCGCAGTCACTTGCTCTCTCCGCATGCTGGGCTTAACCAAGCCGCTTATCTACATGGATGTAACTTACATAGATGTCAATACCATCTCCACGCCGGCGACGCCGCACGCCTGAAGAAGCGCGCTTGGAGGCGATCATGTGCGCGCGCGCGCGCCTGCTCTCTGGCGGGCCGGACGCGGTCACGCTCAAGGCCGTGGCGGACGACATCGGGGTGACGCACACCAACCTCATCCACCACTTCGGCTCGGCCGCCGGCCTGCAGTCGGCCCTCATGGGGTCGATGGTCGCGGACCTCGCCAAAGCGCTGGACACCGCCATCGCGCGGCTGCGCACCGACGAGGGCGCGCCGCTGGAGCTGGTCAACGCCGTCTTCGACGCCTTCGCGGAGGGCGGCGCGGGCAAGCTGGCGGCCTGGATCGTGCTGAAGGGCGACCTGTCCCAGCTGGAGCCCGTCCGGGACGCGGTCACCGGACTGGTGCAGGCGATACTCGACAAGCTGGGCGATCCCGACGGTCAGGCGCACACGCGCATCCCGTCCGCGGTCCTGTTCATCGCGCTCAGCGCCTTCGGCGAGGCCCTGATCGGCCCGCCCCTGCGCGACATGCTCGACCAGGACGAGGACTCCAGCCGCCAGGTCATCGCCGGCCTGCTGCCCCACTTCCTGCTGAAGCCCGCCCAGCCGGAGTAAGCGCACGCGGGCGTTCGCCCTCGGCCTCCCCACCCTTCCACAGAGGGTGACGGATGCGCGCTCATGTGGCTTGCAAATCCGGACTGATCATTGCAGGTTCGGTTACGCAAGTGACGGAGAAAGAGCCATGACGGTCGTGCCCCTGCCCCCGAGACCCGCCAGAACCGCGGCGCCGAGTCCGGCGATCAGCATTCGGGAACTGGCGGCGCGGACAGGCACGACCCTGCGGGCGCTGCGGCACTATGAGGACATCGGCCTGCTGACCGCCGGGCGTCGCGCCTCGGGCGCGCGGTGCTACGATTCGGAGCAGCGGCGCCGGGCGGCGCTGATCACCCGGCTGCGCCGGCTGGGCATGCCGACGCCGGATATCGACGCGGCCCTGTCAGCCTCGGGCGATCAGGTCGTGACCCGCTTCCTGTCGTCGGAGATCGCCGCCGCCCTGGCCCGCCTCCAGGACCTGCGCGCCGCCATGGACGAGCTGGAGACCGGCGGACTGGAGGAGTTGGGATCGGGAACCTCGCCCGCCTCCGTCGCCACGGTGGATCGCTCGGCGAGGCTGCGTCATGCCCGCTGAGGCCCGCCCCTCCGGTCGTCTCTCCGGCCGCCACGTCCTGATCACCGGCGCCTCGTCCGGCATCGGCGAACACCTGGCCCGGGTCGCCGCGCGCGAGGGAGCGAAAGTCACCGTCGCCGCCCGCCGCACCGATCGCCTCGCCGCCGTGGTCGACGCCATCCGCAGCGGCGGCGGCGAGGCCTTCGCCGTGGCCATGGATGTCGCCGACGAGGCCTCGGTCGTGGCCGGAATCGCGGCGGCGCAAGCCGCCCTGGGCCCGCTGGACACCGCCTACGCCAACGCCGGGATCGGCCTGCCGGGGCTGGCGCTGGACGCCCCCGTCGCCGAGTTCGACCAGATGTTCACCGTCAATGTGCGCGGCGCCTTCCTGACGGCGCGCGAGGCGGCCCGGGCGATGAAGGCCAACGGCGCGGCCGAGGCCGGTCGCGGCCGGATCGTGCTGATCGCCTCCATCGGCGCGCAGCAGCAGCTTCCCGGCCTCAGCGGCTACTGCGCCTCCAAGGCGGCCGTCGTCTCCCTGGGCAAGTCGCTGGCCCGCGAATGGGCGCGCGAGGGGATCAACGTCAATTCGGTCTGCCCCGGCTATCTGGAAACCGAGATGAACTCGGACTGGTTCTCCAGCCCCGGCGGCGAGAAGCAGATCCGGGGCTTCCCGCGCCGCCGGCTGATGCCGGGCGACGGACTGGACCCGACCCTGATCCTGCTCGGTTCGGACGACGCCGCTCCGATCACCGGCGGGGTCTTCATCATCGACGACGGCCAATCCCTGTGAGCGATGGCCCTGTGAGCGCCGATGACGGCGTGCGCGCCGGGTTCGAACTGGACGGGGACGCGCTGGAGACCTGGATGCGGGCGCGGCTCGACCTGCCGTCCGGCCCCGTGCGGATCAGCCAGTTCTCGGGCGGCCAGTCCAACCCGACCTATCGCGTCCAGGCGGGCGATCGCAGCTTCGTCCTGCGCCGCAAGCCGCCCGGCCCCCTGCTCAAGGGCGCCCACGACGTGCTGCGCGAAGCCCGGGTGATGGGCGCGCTGGGCCAGGCGGACTTCCCCGTCCCGCGCATCCTCGGCGTCTGCGAGGATCCAGAGGTGCTGGGCACAGCCTTCTATCTGATGGATCACGTCGAGGGCCGGATCGTCTGGGACCCGACCGCCGACATCGCCTCCCCGGAGGAACGCGCCGCCACCTTCGACGCCATGAACGCTGCGCTGGCGAGACTGCATGCCCTCGACATCGACGCCCTGGGCCTGAGCGACTACGGCCGGCGCGGCGGCTTCGTGGCGCGGCAGACGGCGCTGTGGACCCGCCAGTACCGCGAGGACGTGGACGCCGGGCGCGACCCGAACATGGACGCCCTGATCGACTGGCTGGCTGAGCGGGACCTGTCCGACGAGACCTCGATCATCCACGGCGACTTCCGCATCGACAACCTGATCCTGCGGCCCGACCGGCCCGAGGTGGCGGCGGTGATCGACTGGGAGCTGTCGACCCTCGGCCACCCGTTGGCCGACTTCGCCTATCACCTGATGATGTACCGGATGCCGCCGCATCTGGGCGGTCTGGCCGGACGCGACCTCCAGGCCTTGGGGATCCCGCCGGAGGCGGACTACGTCGAGGCCTACGCCCGGCGGACGGGACGCGGCGCCCTGCCCGATCTCGATGTCTTCGTCGCCTTCAACATGTTCCGCTTCGCCGCCATCATCCACGGCATCCGGGGTCGGGTGATCCGCGGCAACGCCGTCTCGCCCAAGGCCCGCAAGCGGGCGGACGAATTCCCCGAACTGGCCCGGCTGGCCTGGGAACAGGCCCGGCGCGCGGGCGCCTAAGGAACGATCACCTCGGCGTCACCGGCGTACAGCCGCGCCACCTCGGCGGCGCGGCGGCGCAGGACCATGTTGCGGTTGATCGAGCCCTTGTCCGAAACCTCGTGGCCTTCCACGTCCGGCGGCGTGTCGAGGAACAGCAGGCCCGCCAGCCGCTCGCTCTGGCCGGTGTGGGCCGCATTGTAGCGGCGCAGGCCCTCGGCCACGGCGGCGCGCACGGCGGCCTCGTCTCCCAAGCGACGCACGCCCGCCGGATCGGCCCAGGCCAGCACCTTCAGCGCCGCCTGCCCTTCGCCGCAGATCACTACGTCGCGAAACACGCCCGGCAGGGCCTCCAACAGATCGCCGCGCAACCGGCCCGCCGCCACGAAGGTGCCGTTGGCCAGCTTGAACTGCTCCACCCGTCGTCCGGCGAAGAACAGGCCCAGTTCGGGTTCGTCCCGGTCGTGGAAGTCGGCCATGTCGTCCATGCGCAGGAAGCCGTCCTCGTCGAAGACCTCGCGCGTCCGCGCGTCGTCGCCGAAATAGCCGGGCGTCACGCTGGGCGCCTTGACCCGCACCTCATAGGCGCCGTCGGCCGGGACCAGTTTCAGCGACGCCCCCGGCACCGGCAGGCCGATGCCCACCCGGGTGCTCTCCCACCAGGTATAGCTGATCGCCGACCCAGTCTCGGTCGAGCCGTAGCCGGACACGAACATGAAGCGCTGGCCGGTCGTCGCCACCGCCAGCCTTTGCAGTCGGTCGTGCAGGGGCTGGGGCAGGCCCGCCCCGCCGAACAGCATGACCCGCAATTCGCTGAAGAAGGTCCGGCGCAGCGCCTCGTCCGCCTCCAGCGCATCGGCCAGCATGGCGTAGCCCGAGGGCATGGTGCCGTAGAAGCGCACCGGAATCTCGCGCAGGTTCCTCAGCGTCGCCGCGAACTGCGACGGCGTCGGACGGCCGTCGTCGATGTGCAGCGTCCCGCCCAGCCAGGTGATGTTGGTCAGCAGCGACGAGCCGGCGATATGGCTCCACGGCAGCCAGTCCAGCATGACCCCGCCCCAGTCGAAGGCGTCGCCCATGGCCTGCGCCCCGCTGGCCGTATTGCCGGTCATCATGGCCTGGGTGTGGATCACCGCCTTGGGCCGCCCGGTCGAGCCGGAGGTCAGCAGGTAGCGGGCGGGCGCCGTCGGATCCAGCGCCGCGACCGCGCGGCCGACGCCCGCCACGTCCGGCGCCCACAGCACCTCGGCCATGTCGACCGCGCCGCCCTCGAAGGCGTCCGGCTCGGCGCTGACGATCACCGCATCCTTCGGTGCGATGGCCTCGGCCGCGCGCGCGAAATCGGCGGTCTCGGCGATGATCACCGACGGCTTCACCAGTTCGACCACATGGCGCAGCCGCTCGAAGTCGGCGCTCAGCAGGGAGTAATTCACGCTGACCGAACAGATCGGAATGCCCGCGGCCATGGCCCCGAACATCCACACCGCATGGGCCAAGGTGTTGCCGGACAGGACCAGGATCGAGCGGCCGGCCGGAACGCCCTGCGCCTTCAGCCAGGTCGCCACGGCCGAGACGTCGGTCCGCGCCTGGCCATAGGACAGCCGCCGCCAGCCGTCGCCGTCCCGCTCGGCGAGCCAGGTTTTCTCCGCCTGAGTCTCGCCATACGACCAGAACCGGCGCAGCAGATTTTGCTCGTACGGCGCCAGTGGCGCGCGGGCCGAAAGGATCAGGGTTCCGTCCTCGCGGCGCTCGATCTCCAGCCCCACGTCGCCGAAGCGGATGGGCCGGCACGGCGCCCGATGGAAGTCCTCAGCCAGATCCAGCACGCCACTCTCCCATACACGTCCGGTGTTCCGGATCGACCTTCATCCTAGCCGTCCCGACTGACTTGCAAAACAGGATTTATCGCCCTGATCACGCACTTGCGTCACCGGACCTGCGATTCAGTGTGCGGAGTGCTAGACAGGGTTCGAAGCAGGATTGAAACGAGGGCTCGTGGACCAGATTTCCACACGCGACCTGATCATGGGGAACCCCGTCGCCCGCGCGTTCGCGGTGACCGGCGACGCCTGGACGCAACTGATCCTGCGCGAGGCCTTCTACGGCGCGCGGCGGTTCTCCCAGTGGCGCGACCGGCTGGGCATGCCGCGCAGCGTCCTGACCGACCGGCTCAACCGCCTCGTCGCCGCCGGCCTGTTCGAGCAGCGCCCGGCGAAAGAGTCGCCGACCCGCATGGAGTACCGGCTGACGGAAATGGGGCTCGATATGTTCGGCACCGCCGTCATGCAGGGCCAGTGGGAGCGGAGATGGGCGCGCTCGCCCCTGCAGGAGCGCTACGCCCTCACCTTCTACGACCGCCACACCGGCGAGCCGGTGACCCCGGCCATCTTCAACCACGAAGGCGGCCAAGTGGTCGATCCGCACTTCGTCCGCGGCGAGGTCGGCAAGGGACTGGTCCCCATCGCCCCCCCGACCTCGCGCCGGCGCCGGACCCAGCCGATGGAGACGGACCGGGCGATCATCGACCGCTCGACCGACATCATGGGCGACTACTGGAGCTGGGCGGTGCTGGCCGCCGCCTTCTTCCGCATGCGCCGGTTCGATGAAATCCACGAGGCGCTGGGCGTCGCCACCAACATCCTGGCCGACCGCCTGAACCGCATGGTCCTGCACGGGGTGCTGGAGAAGAAGCTCTACCAGAAGGCGCCGCCGCGCTTCGAATACCGGCTGACCCAGGCCGGGCTGGACCTGTTCCCGATGATCATGGCCATGCACGGCTGGAGCGAGCGCTGGCTCTGCCCCGACGGGCCGCCGCTGACCCTGGTCGACACCCGCACCGGCGAGGCGATCCATCCGGTCGTCTGCGACCTGGCGACGGGCCGCCTGCTGGACCCGCGCAACATCCGCTGGGAAGTCGAGGCGACGCCGGGAACCCCCGGCGCCGCCTGACCCTCGTTTAGAAGCTCTGGCTCAGGGCCACGCCGAACGAGCGCGGCGCCCCGAAGACGCTGAAGCCCACGCCCACGTTCTTGATGATGTGGGTCTGGTACTCGGTGTCCGTCAGGTTCTTGCCGTAGACCGACACCTTGAGACCCGTCGGCGATTCCCACGAGACGAAGGCGCTGACCAGTTCGTGGGCCGGCGACAGGACCTCGGGGTTGTTCGACGGATCGAAGTAGAAGTCGTCGGTCCACTGGTAGTCGGCCCGCGCCGCCAGGACCCCGCCGGCCACATCCCATTCGCTGTCGACATACAGGGTGTACTGGCTGTCCGGCGACCGCGGCAGGGTGTTGCCGTTGTAGGGCAGGACCAGCGCGCCCGACACGGCGTTCGACGTGAACTTCGCATCCAGGCTGGTGTACGAGCCCCCGATGGTCAGGTTGTTCGTGACCGCCAGCGCCGTCTCGATCTCGAAGCCCTCGACCTCGGCCTGGGCGTTGGAGGTGACCAGCGCCAGCCCCAGCAGCTCATAGACCTGCAGATCCTTGTAATCGAGCTTGAACGCCGCCGCGTTGAAGCGCAGCCGGCCCATCAGCGTCGACTTCACCCCGATCTCGTAGTTGTCGAGCAGTTCCGAGGCGAGCGGCGTCAGGGCCTGGGTCCCGGACTGGGCCGTCGACGGGAAGGCGCCCGCCTTATAGCCCCGGTCGTAGCTGGCGTAGAGGCGGACGTTGTCCATCGGTTCGACCGCCAGGGCGATCTTCCAGCTCGGCTCGCTGAAGGTCTCGTCGCCACGCACATTATAGGGCGCGCCCCCCGGCCCCAGGGGAATGCCGGCCGGCGGATTGGCGCCGCCCTCATTGTCGATCGCGACCTGATGGATCTCGCGCTCGTCATGCGTCCATCGGGCGCCGAGGGTCAGTTCCCAGATGTCCGCGAAGGGGATGTTGGCCTGGCCGAAGACGGCGAAGCTGCGGTTGGTCGCGTCCTGCAGGAAGGTGGTGTCGCCGCCGAACGACGGCGGCGCGATGGGCAGGGCCGCGTTGACGATGTAGCGCTCGCTCCGCTCGATCTCTTCCTGGAAGGCGTAGACGCCGGCGACCCAGTTGATGTCGGAACCCGCCTTGGAGGCCAGCCGGAACTCCTGGCTGAACTGGCGCGCCGCTTCCGACGCCCGGTCGTCCACCCCCAGCGGGAAGGCCGGGAACGGCAGGCCGCCCAGATTGTCCCGCCAGCTGTAGTCGTTGTCCCGGTACGAGGTCAGGGAGACGAAGTCGAACGCCTCGCCCGTATGCTCGATCCGCGCCGTCAGGCCGTAGTTGGTGCGGTTCTGGTAGTTGTCCGGCGACGAGAAGCTCTGACGCCGGTCCAGGCCCGCGCGCAGGGTGTTGATCAGGGTGACGAAGGCCGGCGCGGTGCTCGACGCCGTGACCGGAATGCGGGCGTGCCCGTCCATGTCGTCCTTCGAATAGTCGCCGCTGACCAGGACGCTCCAGTCGCCCAGGTCCTTCAGCACCGACAGGCGCGCGCCCCAGGACGTTCCACCCTCCAGCCCCCGGCCGGTCGGGACGTTCTCGGCATAGCCGTCGTTGGTGTTGTAGCGGGCGGCGAAGCGGAGCGCGGCGTCGTCGCCCAGCTGGCGGTTCACCACCCCTTCGATCCCGTACTCATCGAAACTGCCCAGCCGGGCGGTCAGGCTGCCGGAATCCTCGAAGACCGGCTTGCGGGTATAGATGTTCAGCGCCCCGCCCGAGGCGTTGCGGCCGTACAGCGTCCCCTGCGGTCCGCGCAGGACCTCGACCCGCTCGATGTCCAGGAAGGCCAGCGCGCTGGCGCCCGACCGGCCGATCGACACCTCGTCGATGGAGAAGCCGATCGACGGATCGCTGGCCGCCGAGTCGCTCGAGGTGCCGACGCCGCGAATATAGAGCTGTGGCTCGCCGATGTTGAACTGGGTCAGGGTTACGCCCGGCGCCTTGGCCGCGATGTCCTGGATGCCCGTCGCAGCCGTGCGCTCCAGCGTCTCGGCGTTGAAGGCGGTGATGGCGATCGGCACGTCCTGCAGGCTCTGCTCGCGGCGCTGCGCCGTGACGATCACCTCGTCGAGGGTGGCGGTCGATTCCGTCTGCGGCGCCTCCTGTGCGGCGGCGGGCGTGGCGAGCGCGGCCCCCAGGATCAGGGCGGCGACGGAGGCGGTGGTGGCGTGAATGAACTTCATTGGCGTTTCCCTCCCCAGGGCAGCGGCTCTCGTTGATCGAAAGCTCGACAGGAATAGTAACTTGCGCCAACGGACCAAGTTTGCAAGTCTTTTTACGCAAGCATGGAGGGGCGGATGGAACAGCGGTCATTGAAGGACCGGGTCATCGTGGTCACGGGCGCTGGGCGCGGCCTGGGCCTTGCCTATGCGCTGGATCTCGCCTCTCGCGGCGCCAAGGTGGTGGTCAACACCCGCCCGCGTCCGTCGGGCCAGCCGGCCTCGGCCGAGGCCGTGGTCGAGCGAATCCGCGCCGCCGGCGGCGAGGCCGTCGCCTGCGCGCTCGGCGTGGAACAGGATGACGCCGGCGATCGCCTGCTGGAGGCCGCCCTCGCCGCCTTCGGCCGCATCGATGGGCTGGTGAACAACGCCGGCGCCCCCGAAGCCAAGAGCCTGCACAAGCAGACCCTGGCCGAGCTGCGGGCCGTGTTCGACATCAACTTCTTCGGCACCGTCAGCGCCACCCTGCCGATCTACCGCCACATGCGCGAGCAGGGTGCCGGGCGGATCGTCATCACCACCTCGGCGGCCGGTCTGCACGGCGTGCACGGCATGGCCGCCTATTCCTCGTCCAAGGCCGCCCTCATCGGCCTGATGCGGGTCATCGCCCTGGAAGGCGCTGCGAAAGGCGTGCACGCCAACGCCGTCGCCCCCTACGCCCTGACCGGCATGACCGAGGCCTATGTCACCGACGAGGTCGGCCAAGCCATGCCGCCCGAGTACGTCGCGCCCGTCGTCAGCTGGCTGATGACCGAGGCCTGCCCGCTGAACGGCGAGACCCTGGTGGCGGGCGCCGGCAAGGTCCGCCGCGCCGTGCGAATCGAGGGGCCCGGGGTGCAGTTCCAGCCGCCGGGCGAGGTCTCCCCCGACGACCTGACCGCGGCCCTGGGTCCGCTGATGTCGCTCGAGGACTGGACCCTGCCGACCGACGGCAACGCCGCCTTCGACGCCTTCTTGAAGGCCCGTCCGGCGACCGCGGTTCGCCTGTCGTGACTTGCACAAACGGACTGACAAGAGCAGATTGCATTTCAAGACCCAAGGAGCCGAACCATGGCCGATGACGCGACCGCGGCGCGCCGGATCGAGACCGGTGAACTCACCCCGCTGAACCAGCTGAACCCCTATCTGCAGGGCCTCTACGAGCCCGTAGCCAGGGAGACGACGGCGCTCGACCTGCCGGTCATCGGCGAGATTCCGAAGGACCTGTACGGCGCCTTCGTGCGCAACGGCCCCAATCCGGCCCAGGCGCCGGCGGGCCTGCACCACTGGTTCGACGGCGACGGCATGGTCCATGCCATCTGGTTCGAGAACGGCAAGGCCGAATACCGCAACCGCTACGTCGGCACCGACGACTACCGCGCCGAAAAGGCCGGGCTCGACATCCACGCCGGCGGGGTCATGGCCCCCTCGGCGCGGACCCGTCCCGGGTCGCAGCGCGGCGACCTCGTCTACAAGGACACGGCCAACACCGATCTGGTCTTCCACAACGGCTCGCTGATGGCGCTCTGGTACATCTCGGGCAAGCCGGTGCGGGTCCACGCCCACACCCTTGAGACGATCGGCAACGAGACCTTCGGCGGCGCCCTGCCCCGTCACGTCTCGGCGCACGGCAAGGTCGATCCGAAGACCGGCGAGTTCTGCTTCTTCGACTATTCGCTCTACGAGCCGTGGATGACCTTCGGCGTCGTCGACGCCCAGAACAACCTGACCAATTTCCAGAAGGTCGACCTGCCCGGACCGCGCCTGCCGCACGACATGGGCCTGACCGAGAACTACATCATCCTGCACGACCTGCCGGTGGTCTTCACCGAGGCCGGGCTGCGCAACTCGATGTGGCAGATCAAGGTCGCCGACCAGCCCGCCCGCTTCGGCGTCGTGCCGAAAAACGGGACCGGGGATCAGGTCCGCTGGTTCGAAACCGAGACCTGCTACATCTACCACGTCGTCAACGCCTGGGAGGACGGCGACGAGGTCGTCATGACCGCCTGCATGATGACGCCGAACGGCTATCCGCCGAACCCGGCCTATGGCCCCTACGCCTCGATGGTCAATGTGCTGGCGCTCAACGCCGTGCCGGTCGAGTGGCGCATGAACATGGTCACGGGCGAGGTGAAGAAGCGCCGGCTCGACGACCGCATCGGCGAGTTCCCGGTGGTCAATCTCGACTACACCGGCCGCAAGACGAACTGGTCCTACCATGTCTCCATGGCGAAGCAGGAACTGCAGCGTTTCTCGGGCCTGATCAAATATGACCTCAACACCGGCGCGGCGAAGACGCACGACTTCGCGCCTGGCGTCGGCGGCTCCGAGCCCGCCTTCGCCCCCCGGGTCGGCGCGGTCGACGAGGACGACGGGTACGTCATCGTCTTCACCACCGACGAGGCTGCCGGAACCTCCGAGGTGCAGGTCATCGCGGCCAAGGATTTCGAGGCCGGCCCCATCGCCCGCATTCCCCTGCCCGCCCGCGTGCCCGCCGGCTTCCACGGCACCTGGGCGCCCGGCGCTCAAGTCCGCTCCGAGATCGGGGCCTGAGGATCAGTATGACCGCTTACATCGTCGACGCCGTCCGCACGCCTCGCGCCAAGGCCCGCCCCGACGGCGGCCTTGCGTCCCTCAAGCCGCATGAACTGGTCGCGGGCCTGATCGATGCGCTCGACGCCCGCAACGGCGGCGCGGCGCACAGGGCCGACGCCCTGATCCTCGGCGCCGTCGGCCAGGTCGGGGCCCAGGGCGCCAACGTCGCCCTCGTCACCAAGATGCACGCGGGCCTGCCCGATGACGCCTACGCCTTCAGCCTGAACAACTACTGCGTCTCGGGCCTGACGGCGATCGGCCAGGCGGCCAACATGATCGCGGCGGGCGACGCGAAAACCGCGCTCGCGGGCGGGGTCGAGATGATGAGCCGCGTCCCCTTCATGGGCGACAAGGCCGACTACTATGAGGACGCCAGCTTCCCCCTGCGCACCCGCTACATCCCCGTCGTCGTCGCCGCCGACCGCCTGGCCGAGGACATCGGCGTGTCGCGGCAGGAGATGGACGAGGCCGCCCTGCGCTCGCAGCAGCGCACCGCCGCCGCCGAGGGCACGGCCTTGACGAAATCGCGCATTCCGCTGAACGGCCTCGACAGGGAAGAACCGGCCCGCGCCTCGACCACCGCCGAGAGCCTGGCGGCCATGCCCGCCGCCTTCGCCCCGCTGGGCGAGCAGTACGCCGAGGCGCTGGGCGGCCGGACCATCGACCACCGCCACACCGTCGCCCATGCCCCGCCCATGTGCGACGGCGCGGGCCTGGCCCTGGTCAGCGCCGCCGCCGACGGCGCGCGCGCGAAGATCGTCGCCTATGCCGAGGCCGGAGGCGATCCCGAGGCGTCGCTGACCGCGGGCTTCACCGCCATGGACCGGGCTCTCGCCAAGGCCGGGCTGACGCTGGGCGACATGGACCGCATCGAGTTCATGGAGGCCTTCGCCGTCACCATCGTGAAATTCCTGCGCGAGCGGGACGTGGACGTCGACCGGGTCAACGTCGGCGGCGGCCACCTGGCCAAGGGGCACCCGATGGGCGCGACGGGCGCCATCCTGCTGTCCTCCCTGCTCGATGCTCTGGACGTCGCCCAGGGCCGCTACGGCCTGGTCGTCGCGGCGGGCGCCCAGGGCGTCGGCGCGGCCATGATCGTCGAACGGATCGGCTGACCATGGACGGGGGGCCGCTCAATCGTCACGCCGACCTGATCGCGCGCCACGCCGCGACGCTGGACGCCGCCATCCAGGCCGTGCGCACGCGCCAGGCGTGGAGTCCGTTCAGCGACTCGCCCTCGACCAAGATCCACGGCCCCGACAAGCCGCCCGCCGGCAAGGCCGCCTTCGAGGCGCGGCTGGGCACGACCTTTGACCTGGACCAGCCCGGCGCGACCGGCCGGACGGTCGGCGAGGAGGTCTCGCCCTACACGCAGCAGCCGCTAAACATCCGCTATCCGGTCAGCGATCCGGACGCCCTGATCGCCGCCGCCGTCGGGGCCATGACCGACTGGCGCGAGGTCGATTTCGAGCTCCGCCTCGCCCTGTGCCTGGAAATGGCGCAGCGGCTCTACGACCGCAATTTCGAGATGGCCCATGCGGTCATGCACGTGGCGGGTCAAAGCTACACCCAGGCCTTCAGCGGCTCGGGCCCCAATGCGCTGGACCGCGGCGTCGAGGCCCTGGCCTACGCCGCCAAGGCCATGCGCGACGTGACGCCCGCCGCCGACTACCACCGCCCGTTCGGCGCCGATCAGGTCGCGCTGAGGAAGACCTACACCCTGGTCCCGCGCGGCGTCGGCCTGGTCATCTGCTGCGCCTCCTTCCCGACCTGGAACGCCTATCCGGCCATGTTCGCCAGCCTGGCCACGGGCAATCCGGTGATCGTCAAGCCGCACCCCATCGCCGTCCTGCCCATGGCCATGGTGGTCGAGGCCTGCCGCCAGGTGCTGGCCGACTACGGCTTCGACCCGAACCTGGTGACCCTGGCCGTGGACACCCTGGCCGAACCCGTCGCGAGCCGCTTCATCGATCACCCGGACGTCCAGATCATCGACTTCACCGGCAGCCCCCGATACGGCGGCCATCTGGAGCGGACGGTGACAGGCAAGCTGCTGTTCACCGAGACCGCGGGCGTCAACACCGTGGTCATCGACAGCGTCGCCGACCTGGACGCCGTCGCCCGCGCCGTCGCCCGCTCCTCCAGCCTGTTCTCGGCCCAGATGTGCACCAGCCCGCAGGTGATCTACATTGCGCCGGACCTGTTCGACGCCATGTCCTCGGCCATCGTGGACCAGATCGACGCCATCGCCGCCGACCCGGCCCAGGCCGCCGGGATCATGGGCGCGATTCAGGGCCAGGTCAGCCTCGACGTGGTCGCCGAGGCTCGCCGCGCCGCCGACGCTACGCCCGGCGCCCGAGTGCTGCGCGAGGCCGCGCCCTACGCCCATCCCCAGTTTCCGAACGCCCGCACCCTGACCCCGCTGGTGATCGCCGTCGAAGGCGCGGGCGATCCCGAGATCTACGCCGAGGAGCGCTTCGGCCCGGTCCTGTTCCTCGTCTCCCGCCCCGCCGACGAGGCGGTGATGGAGGCGACCTGGTTGGCCAAGACCAAGGGCTCGATCTCCTCCTACCTCTACTCGACCGACGAGGCCTTCATCGACCGCGCCACGCCCGCCTACGAGGCCGCCGGCGCCAATCTGTCGATCAATCTGACCGGCGCGATGTGGATCAATTTCGCCGCCGCCTACAGCGACTATCACGTCACCGGCCTGAACCCGGCGGGCAACGCCTGCCTCGCCGACCTGGCCTTCGTGGCCTCGCGCTTCCGCATCGTCCAGCGACGGCGGCCGCTGTGAGCGCCGACGTCTTCCTCGCCGGCGTCTCCATGACCGCCTTCGGCAAGCGGCCGGACGACAGCGTCAAGTCGCTGACCGCCGAGGCCGTGGGCGCGGCCCTGACCGATGCGGGCGCCACCGTCGCCGACATCGAGGCCGCCTGGTTCTCCAACACCCGCCAGCCCATGCTGGAGGGCCAGAACACCGTGCGCGGCCAGATCGCGCTGCGTCCGCTCGGCCTGACCGGCATCCCGGTCGTCAATGTCGAGAACGCCTGCGCCTCCGGCTCCACCGCCCTGCTTCAAGCCATCCACTGGCTGCGCGCCGGGGCGGGCGATATCGCCCTGGTCGTCGGGGTCGAGAAGATGGTCTTCCCCGACCGCCCGGACCGCGTCGCCGCCGCCTTCGCGGGTGGCACCGACATCCACGACCGCGACGGCGTGCTCGACTACATCCGGCAGATGGGCGGCGACGCTCCAGAGGACGGCCGCAGTCTGTTCATGGACCTCTACGCCGCCCAGGCCCGCGCCCACATGGCCCGCTTCGGCTCCACCCAGCTGGACCTCGCCCAGCTCGCGGCCAAGAACCACACGGCGGCCCGGCACAATCCCCGCTCCCAGTACCGCACCCCGATGACGGCAGAGCAGGTGCTGGCCGACAAGCCCATCGTCTTCCCCTTCACCCGCGCCATGTGCGCCCCGGTCAGCGACGGCGCCGCCGCCGCCATCGTCTGCTCGGCCAAGGGCCTGAAGCGTCTCGGCGGAGAGGCCCGCGCCATCCGTATCCGCGGCTGCGTCCTGGCCAGCGCCGGGGCCCGCGACGCCCGCGACTTCGACAACCACATCGGCCGCCGCGCCGCCCTGGCGGCCTACGAGCAGGCGGGCGTCGTTCCTCAGGACATCGACCTGGCCGAGGTTCACGACGCCACCAGCTACGCCGAGCTCCAGCAGATCGAGAACCTCGGCCTGGCCGAACCCGGCACGGTCGGCGCCCGGGCTATCCGGGGCGACTTCGCGCTCGGCGGCCGCACTCCGGTGAACCCCTCCGGCGGCCTCGTCGCCAAGGGCCATCCGGTCGGCGCCACGGGCCTGGCCCAGATCTTCGAGCTGACGGCCCAGTTGCGCGGCGAGGCCGGTCTCCGTCAGGTCGAACGCGCCCGTCTCGCCGTGGCCGAGAACGGCGGCGGCTTCCTCGGCGTCGAGGAGGCGGCCACCGTCGTCACCGTGCTGGAAGGCCGGGCCGCATGACCCATCCCATCCGCGCCCTATACGACAACCTGCCCGCCAAGGCCGACCGCCCCGCCCTGTTCGACGGCGACGTGACCCTGACCCACGGCCAGTTGATCGCCCTGGTCGAG
The DNA here is from genome assembly GCF_058807475.1 of Brevundimonas sp. GW821-FHT12C05. Classification (NCBI taxonomy): domain Bacteria; kingdom Pseudomonadati; phylum Pseudomonadota; class Alphaproteobacteria; order Caulobacterales; family Caulobacteraceae; genus Brevundimonas; species Brevundimonas sp. GW821-FHT12C05. The sequence goes on along the minus strand of NZ_JBXAQS010000001.1, from coordinate 430,863 downwards.
CGCGCCGCCTCCGATCTGACCGCGCGGGGGATCAAGCCCGGCGACCGCGTCGGCCTGTGCGCCGCCAATAGCTGGCGGCACGTCGTCGCCTACCTCGCCATCCTGCGCGCCAACGCGGTGTGGACGCCGCTGAACCCCCGCAACGGCGCCGGCCTGAACGGCGACTTCCAGCGCCGGGCGAACCTGGCCCTGACCCTCCACGACCGCGACTCCACCGGCGCGCTGGGCTCCACCGCCCGCCCCCTGCCGCTCGAGGCCTGGCTGGACAGCCTGCCCGACGCCGCCCCGCCCATCCTCCTCGACGACGCGGCCGCCCCCTTCGCCCTGAAATTCACCGGCGGCTCCACCGGCGTGCCCAAGGGCGTGGTCCAGTCGCAGGCCAGCGGCGCGGCGGCCCTCGCCTCCCTGCAAGGCTTCTACGGCTTCACCGCCGACGACGTGAACCTGGCCGTCGCGCCCCTGACCCACGGCTCGTCCCACTACATTCTGCCGGTGCTGGCGGCCGGCGGGTCCCACGTCCTGCTGGCCACACCCGACCGCGCCGCCATTCTCGATGAGCTGAAGCGCCGCGTCAGCGTCGTCTTCATGCCCCCGACCCTGATCGCCCTGCTGATGGGCGAGACGGATTTCGGGCCCGGCGACTTCCCGCGCCTGCGCCACCTGACCTATTCCGCCGCCCCCATGTCGCCGGGCCGGATCGCCCAGGCGGTGTGCCGCTTCGGCCCCGTGCTCTCGGCCCTCTACGGCCAGACCGAGGCCCCCATGGCCATCACCGGCCAGAGCCCCGCCGACATGGCCGACCCCGACCTGCGAGGTTCCGTCGGCCGTCCCTTCCCCGGCACGCCGGTCGGCCTGCTGACCCGCGAGGGCCAGGTGCTGACCCAGGGCGAGGGCGAGGTGGTGGTCGGCGGCGACCTGGTCCGCACCGAATATCTCGACGCCCCCGAGCTGACGGCGGCGACCCGGCACGACGGCTGGCTCAGGACCGGCGACATCGGCCGCATCGGCGCCGACGGCCGCCTGACCCTGATCGGCCGCTCCAAGGAGCTGATCATCACCGGCGGCTACAACGTCTATCCCGGCGAGGTCGAAGCCGCCCTCAACGCCCATCCGGCGGTGCGCGAGGCCTGCGCCTTCGGCCTGCCCGACGACGTCTGGGGCGAGCGCCTGGAGGCCGCCGTGGCCGTCGACGCCCGCTTCGTCGACGACGCCGCCATCCGCGCCTTCGTGCGCGAGGCCATCGGCCCCGTCCGCACGCCCAAACGCCTGCACCTCATGCCCGCCCTGCCCCGCAACCCGGTCGGCAAGGTGGTGCGCGGCGAGGTCCGCAGCCTGCTCTATCCCGACGCCAATCTCGCCGTGGAGGTCCACCCATGATCGTCATTCCCGAACACCGCATCCGCGAGATGAAGGCCAATGGCTGGTGGGGCGACCTCACCCTAGACGACCTGTTCCAGAAGCATGTGAAGGCCCATCCGGACGCGGAGGCCCTGGTCGATCCGTTCAACGCCCCGAACTTCGTCGGCGGAACCGCCGAACGCCTGACCTGGCGCCAGACGGCCGACGCCGTCGATCGCCTCTGCGCCGTCCTGACCGCCCACGGCATCCGCAAGGACGACGTGGTCGTGGTCCAGTTGCCCAACATCGCCGAGCTGACCATCAGCTACCTGGCCTGCCTGCGCCTGGGGATCATCGTCAGCCCCGCCCCGGTCCAGTACCGCGAGCACGAGCTGGGCTACATCATCGGCCAGACCGACGCCGTCGCCGCCATCACCAACGACCGCATCGGCAAGCAGATGCACGGCGAGATGATCGTCGGCCTGAAGGCGACCTGCCCGACCCTGAAGACCGTCTTCGTCCTGGGCCAGACCTGTCCCGAGGGCGGCCTCGACCTCGAGCCCCTGATGGACGGCGTCACCCGCGACCAGCACAAGGCCGCGCAGAAGGCCGCCAAGGCCGCGGCCATCACCGCCGACGACATCGTCACCATCTGCTGGACCTCCGGCACCGAGGCCCAGCCCAAGGGCGTGCCGCGCAGCCACAACGAATGGATCATCATGGGCGACGGCGTCATCGACGCCGCCGACCTGGCCCCCGGCGCGCGCCTGCTGAACCCCTTCCCGATGGTCAACATGGGCGGCATCTCCACCGCCTTCGTCGGCTGGCTGCTGCTGGGCGGAGCCCTGATCCAGCATCATCCGTTCGACCTTCAGGTCCTGCTCAAGCAGATGCGCGACGAGAGGATCGACTACACCGTCGCCCCACCCGCCGTGCTGAACCTGCTGCTCCAGAACGAGGCCCTGCTGGAGGGCATCGACTTCAACCGGCTGAAGTCCATCGGCTCGGGCTCGGCGCCCCTGTCGGAGTGGATGGTGCGGACCTTCCACGAGAAATACGGGGTCCAGATCGTCAACTATTTCGGCTCCAACGAAGGCGCCTCCTTCCCCTCGGCGCTGAAGGATCTGCCCGAGGCCGCCGACCGCGCCAGCCTGTTCCCCCGCCTCGGCGAGGGCTTCAAATGGGCCTGCAAGCTGCACGACCGCATCTTCACCCGCCTGGTCGATCCGGAGACCGAACAGGAGATCACCGACGCCGGCCTCCCCGGCGAGCTCAGGGTCAAGGGCGCGACCATCTTCTCCGGCTACTGGCGCGCGCCCGAGATCAACGCCCGCGCCTTCGACGCCGACGGCTGGTTCCGCACCGGCGACCTGTTCGAACTGGCCGGCGACCGCAAGCAGCACCTGAAATTCGTCGGCCGGCTGAAGGACATCATCATCCGCGGCGGCATGAACATCTCCTCCGAGGAGATCGAAAACCACCTGATGGCCCACCCGGCCGTCGCCGAGGCCGCCGTCGTCGGCGCCCCGGACCCCAATCTAGGCGAGCGCCTCGCGGCCTTCGTCGTCTTCCGTCCCGGCCAGCAAGCGACGCTGGCCGAGATCAACGCCTTCCTGACCGGCGACCGCCAGGTCGCCGTCTACAAGCAGATCGAACGCCTCGAGACCATCGAGGCCCTTCCCCGCAATCCAGTCGGCAAGATCCTCAAGCGGGATCTGCGCCAACGCGTCACCACCGAGACCCTTCCCGCATGACCTCTCCCTTCGACACCCTGCGCCTGCCCGTGTTCGCGGCGCCCATGTTCCTGATCAGCGGGCCGGAGCTGGTGATCGCCGCCTGCCGGGCGGGCGTGGGCGGGGCCTTCCCCACCCCCAACTGCCGCACGGTCGAGGACCTGGATGCGTGGATGGGCACGATCACCGACGCGCTGAAGCCGGGCGACGCCCCGTGGATCGCCAACATGATCACCCACTCGACCAACGCCCGCCTGCCCGAGGACCTGCGCCTGATCGCCGAGTACAAGCCGCCGGTCGTCATCACCGCCCTGGGTTCGCCCAAGCCGGTCATGGAGACGGTCAAGAGCTACGGCGGCCTGGTCTTCGCCGACGTGGTCTCGATGAAGCTGGCGAAGAAGGCCGCTGAAGCCGGCGTCGATGGCCTGGCCTGCGTCAGCGCGGGCGCCGGCGGCCACACCGGTCACCTGTCGCCCTTCGCCTTCATCTCAGCCGTGCGGGACTTCTTCGACGGATACATAGCCGTCGGTGGGGGCGTCGGCGACGGCGCGGGCGTGGCCGGCGCGGTCGCGGCGGGCGCGGACTTCGTCTACATGGGCACACGCTTCCTGGCCTCCGAAGAGAGCATGGCCCAGCCGGAGTACAAGCAGATGGTCGTGGACGCCGGTCCTGACGATCTGGTCGTCTCCGCCTCCGTCACCGGCACCCCGGCCTCGTGGCTGCGCCCCAGCCTGCTGGCCGCCGGTCAGGATCCCGACAACCTCGGCGCCGCCCCGGACCGCAACTACACCTCGGGCGGTTCGACCAAGCGCTGGCGCGACATCTGGGCCGCCGGCCAGGGGCTTGAGGCCGTCCGCGCCGTCGAGCCAGTCAGCAAGATCGTCGACCAGCTGTCGGGCGAGTACGACGCCGCCATCGCCCGCTTCCAGACCCGCACGGGCGCCCGCCGGATACAGGGGGCCGCGGCGTGACCTCCGCCCCGCCCAGCGTCGTCGCGCCGGTCGACTTCGAACTCGATCCGACCGTGTCGGGGCTCGAGTTGCTGCGGCGCTGGGCGCGCAAGGCGGACACCGTCGGCGGCTATCCGCAGCGGCTCGGCGCCTGGCCGGTCGAGTTCGAGGAGGGGCTGGTCCGCATCGTCTGCGACCTCGATCCCGGCCACGCCAATTTCGTGGGTCTGGTTCACGGCGGGGTCCTGGCCTCGCTGGTCGACGTGGCGGGCGGCAGCGCCGTCATGACCATCCTCGAACCCGGCCAGACCCTGCTGACCACCGACCTGTCGATGCGCTTTCTCAACGCCGCCCCGATGGGCTGCGCCCGGCTGGAGACGGTCGGGCGGGTCACCTTCCACGACGCCCGCAAGGCTGTGGTCGAGGCCACCATCAGCACCCCCGACGGCCTCGTCATCGCCCAGGGCACGGTCGGGGTGTCGATCCGCTCTCCGCGCTAACAGCGGAGGGGTGCGTCCAATCCCGACGCAGGCGCATGCCAGGATGCGCGAATGCTCACCCCGGCGCGCAACTCTATCCGGACGCTTCGGACGCTTCGGACGGTGTTTTCGACCGTCCGGCCGTCAGGTCCCGATCACCAGGCTGACCGTCGTCGTGGTCGAGCCGCCGATGTTCAGGGTCTGCACCGTCCTGGCGCCCTCGACCTGCATGTCGCCCGCTGTGCCCGTGGTCTGCTTGAAGGCGTCCAGCGCCATCCGCACCCCGGTCGCCCCGACCGGGTGACCGCAGCCGATCAGGCCGCCCGAGGGATTGATCGGCAGCTTGCCACCCATCTCGATGTCGCCCGCCTCGATCGCCTTCCAGCTCTCGCCCGGCGCGGTCAGGCCCAGGTGGTCGATGGCCATGTATTCGGTCATCGAGAAGCAGTCGTGGGTCTCCACCGCGTCGATGCCCGACAGGTCCAGGCCAGCCCGGGCGCGGGCGTCGTCGATGGCCCGCTTCACCTGCGGGAAGACATAGGACTGGCCCTCGCTGGCCCTGATCTTGCGGCCATAGTCGATGGGCGCGCAGCGGTGACCCCAGCCCTTGATCCGGGGCAGGCTCTCCAGCGGAATACCCCGCGCCCGCGCATACTCCGCCGCCCGTTCGGGCGAAGCCAGGACGATGGCGGCGGCGCCGTCCGTCACCTGGCCGCAATCGGTCTTGCGCACCCGCCCCTCGATCACCGGATTGGCCTCGTCGTCATTGCTGAAGCTGGCGGCGGTGAATTCGTATTTTCTGGTTTGGGCGTTTTTGTTGTTTTTGGCGTTGGCGAAATTGATCTGCGCAATTCGGCGCAGATGCTGTTCGTCGATGCCGTAGCGGCGGTCGTATTCCTCGGTCAGGTCCGAGAAGGCGCGCGGCCACGGATAGGTCGCGTCCAGATACTCGTGCCCGGCCCAGGCGGCGGCGCCCAGATGCTCGGCCGCCGTCACGCCCGGGACGTTGCGCATCATCTCCATGCCCAGCACCAGGGCCGTGCCGTAGCGGCCGCTCTCGATGTCGGCGGCGGCGGCCAGCACGGCCAGGCTGCCCGAGGCGCAGGCTGCTTCGTGCCGCGACGCCGGCATGCCGGTGAACCGCTCGTCCGCCATGGCGAAGAAGCCGCCCAGCATGCCCTGGCCGGTGAACAGGTCGCCGACGAAATTGCCGACGTGGCCGACGTCGATGTCTTCCGGATCCAGCCCCGTCTCCGCCAGGGCGCCGTGCACGGCCTCCGCGAAGCCGTCGCCGATCTCGAGGCCCTCGCGGGCGTAGTTGCGCGCGAAGTCCGACTGCCAGCCACCCAGGATGTAGGTCATGCGTCCGCTCCCTTACGCCGCCGCCTGCGCGGCCCACGTGGCCTGCGACGCGCGGATGGTTTCGCCTTGCGACCAGGTCGCGTGGGTCCCGCTGGACATCCGGCCCGGCAGGATGATCCGCGCCACCGGCCCCTCGGCCGGCTTGCGCGCATCATAGATCACGCACTCCGACCGGTTCTCGATCATGTCGGTGACATAGGTGATCAGATAACCGTCGTCCTCCTCCGTCGCGCCGATGCGCGGGGCGAAGCCGGGCTCCGAGCCGTAGCGCTCCGGACCGAAGTCGACGGTCCAGCTCTCGCCCGTGTCCATGTCGTGCTTGACCAGGCCGGTGAACAGGAACCAGCCGGGCTTGGACACGGCGCTGTAGGCGTATTTGTATTTCACGCCGGCGAACTGGTTGTTGATGACGCCGAACTCCAGCACCCGGTCGTCCAGCCGCGTCTCGGCCGTCGCGCCGGTCTTCAGGTTGAAGCGCCAGCGGTGCAGCTTCGGTTGAAGCATGTTCTGGTCCAGGAAGGTCATGATCCGCTCATGACCCGGCCAGGCGTCCGGGCTCGTCTTGGGCACCGGATTGTCCTGGAAATAGCCGTCCATGACGATCTCGTCCCCATCCTCCCAGGCGTTGAGGAAGTGCAGCACATAGGTCGCGTCGGCCTCGAACCAGCGCACGTCCTCGGCTCCGCCGAAGCGCGGAATGATGCCGAAGCGCGACTTCATGTCGGCGTGGAACCGCGCCGCGTGGATGCCCTTGGGCAGCAGGTCCTCTTCCCAGAACAGCGGGAAGTCGTTGAGGATCGAATAGTTGGTCGTGAAGGCCATGTCGTGCGGCAGGCGCGCGCCCGGTAGCGGCACGGGCGTGAAATGCTTCAGCTTGTTGTCCGGCCCGACCACGCCGTAGTGCATGTGGGGCGCGGTCTTGGAGTAGTTGAAGAACAGCAGCTCGCCGGTCTTCTCGTCCACCTTGGGGTGGGCCGAAATGCCTTCGGGCGGACACCAGTCGGCGCTCGGCAACTGCTCCATCGTATAGGGGTCGAGGCGGTATCCCTCGCCGCATTGGTAGAAGGTCGAGAGGATCGCCCCGGCATGGATGATGACGTCGGTCGAGGACGAATCCTTCAGCCCGCCGTGGGCGCCCCAGCCCGGCAGCTCCGACAGCGACGGATGCTCGGCCAGCCCGGCCCACAGCGCCCGTCCCGCCGCCTGTTCGGCCATGAAGCCCTTGGTGCGCACGAACCGGTTGCGATAGGCGGCCTTGCCGTCCCGCAGCACCATGGTGTGGATCATGCCGTCGCCGTCGAACGGGTGATAGCGGCCGATCGGCTCGTGCACCGGGTTCTCGGTGTTGCGCACATAGACGCCGTCGATGTCAGTGGGGATGGTCCCGATCACCGGCATGTCCTCGGCCGTGAACTCCTCATGCTGCGGCGTCCAGGCGCCGGTCATGTAGGGATGCTCGTTCGGCTGCAGCGTCGCCTTGAACGGTTCAAAGCCCATCGATCACTCCTTGCGGGCGCTCGCCCGGAACATAGTGGGTTGCGTTAGAATACCATCCTTGTCGTCGTTGGCGAGGGCTTTTAGTATCAATTCGAAAGCGACGCCGCGAATGGCGCGGACAGGGAGAACAGGACTATGGCGGATCACGTGTTTCCGGCGCTGGACTTTGACGGCCTGCGGCCGCCCAGCCCCTTCCTGACGCCCGAGCATGACGCCTGGCGGGCCCAGCTGCGCGGCTTCGTGGACGGCCATATCGCGCCCCACCTCAAGGACTGGGACGCCGCCTCCGACTTCCCCGACAGCCTCTATGTCGAGGCGGCCAAGGCCGGCATCTCCGGCATGGGCTTCCGCGAGGACCTGGGCGGGACCGGAGAGGACGTCGACCTGTACCACCGCATCATCTACGCCGAGGAGTTCTTCCGCCTGGGCTCCGGCGTCGTCTTCGCCGACCTGGCCACGCCCTGGATCGCCCTGCCGCCGATCATCAACGGCGGGACGCCTGAGATGCTGGACCGCGTCGCTCGCCCCGTGCTGGCCGGTCAGAAGAAGATCGCCTTTGCGGTCACCGAGCCCGGCGGCGGCTCCGACGTCTCGGGCTTCACCACCACGGCCGAGCGCCGCGGCGACGTCTTCGTCGTCAACGGCGGCAAGACCCTGATCTCGGGCGCCATGAAGGCCGACTTCCTGCTGACCGCCGTCCGCACCGGCGGCCCCGGTATGGGCGGCCTGTCCATGCTGCTGATCGAGACCGACCGGCCCGGCGTCACCCGCGGACCCGTGCCCGGCCTCCAATGGTACAACCGCAACAACGGCTGGCTTCAGTTCGACAATGTCGAGGTCCCCGTCTCCAACCTGATCGGGACCGAGAACCGCGGCTTCGCCGGGCTGGCCAGCCAGTTCAACATCGAGCGCTTCAGCGGCATCTCGGCGACGCTCGCCATGGCCCGCACCTGCATCGCCGAAGCGATCGCCTTCGCCCGCGAGCGCCAGACCTTCGGCAAGCGGCTGATCGACCACCAGTCGATGCGCCACAAGATCGTGGAGATGATCCAGCGCCTGAAGGCGGCCTACGCCTTCCTCGACATCCTGGTCTGGCGCTTCCAGCGCGGCGAAGCGCCGGTGGCCGACCTGGCCCTGCTCAAGGTGCAGGCCACGACCACCCTGGAGCACTGCGCCCGCGAAAGCCTGCAGGTCCTCGGCGGCCGCGCCTACACCGGCGACAACCGCGTCGAGCGCATCTATCGCGAGGCCCGCATCTTCGTCATCGGCGGCGGCTCCGAGGAGATTCTGCGCGACCTCGCCGCCAAGCAGATGGGATTCTAAACAAGAAGAGGCCCCGCCGACGGATCGGCGGGGCCAAGTTTTCAGGAAAACGCAGTCGCTTCAGAAGTCTCAGAAGTTCCGCCGCAGGGTGATCCCGTAAGTGCGGGGATCGCCGAGGAAGGCCGAGTACGAACCGGCCTGGAACGTGGCCGGAATGATGCGGCGATAGTAATCCTTGTCGAAGACGTTGCGGGCCCACAGGTCCACCGCCCAATCGCCGCCCTCATGCCGCAGCGAGAAGCGGGCGTTGGCCACCGAGAAGGCCTCCTGCACGCGGTTCGGGTCGAACCCGCCGGTGAAGAACTCGGAGCTGTAGCGGTTGTCGACATAGGCCACGCCGGTCAGGTCGCCCGAGATCGGGAACTCATAGGTGACTGAGGTCACGTTCACCCAGTCCGGCGACTGCTCCATCTCCTTGCCGGAATAGGTCGAGTTGCCGGGGCTGACCGGATAGTAGGCGTCCGTGTAGCTGAGGCCGTTGGTGATCGTCAGGCCGTCCATCGGCCGCCAGGTCACCTCGATCTCGGCGCCCTTGGTCACCGCCTCTTCCAGGCTGCGGACGACGAAGTTGACGCCCGTGTACTCGATCAGCTGGAAGCCCGAGAAGGTCTGATGGAAGACCGCCATGTTGGCGATCAGGCGGCGGTCGAAGAACTCGGTCTTCAGGCCGACCTCATAGGCGTCCACCGTCTCTTCCGAGAAGGCCAGATCCCGAGCGTTCGGCGTCGCCGGGGTGGTGAAGCCGGCGCGGTCGAAGTTGTAGCCGCCCGACTTGTAGCCCCGCGAATAGGAGACATAGCCGTTCACGTTCGGAGCGAACTCATAGGCCACATTGAAGGTGCCGGTGAAGGCGTCTTCGCTGCGCGAGTCGGTGTCGCCCGCCGGGTTCATCCGCGTGTCCCAGAAGGGCGCGCAGAAGCGGGTGATGCCCGGCGCGTCGCCGGTCGCCACGGCGCTGTCGCAGGCGGGGTTGAAGTTCTGCCCCCAGAAGTCGATCGACTTCTTGTTGTTGGTGTAGCGCAGGCCGGCGGTGACGCTGAGCTGGTCGGTGATGTTGAAGATGTTGTGAGTGAAGACCGAGATGTCCCGGCCGTTCTGCTCTCCCACGCCCCGCGCGCCGTCGCCGGGCCTGAAGGCGGCCAGGGTCGAGGCCTGGAAGGTGGCGGCGCCGCCGTAGATCAGCGGGTAGTCGGCGCCCATGCGGTAGGCGGAGTCGTTGCGGACATCCTCATCCGAATAGTAGGCCCCGACCAGCCAGTCGAGCATGCCGTGCGTGCCCTGCAGGCGCAGTTCCTGGGTGAAGACGTCGAAATTCTGGTGCAGACCGTCCGGGGCGAAGAAGCCCAGGTCGGCGCCCGAATGGTCGAAGTCCTGCGAACGCGAGGCTTCCCAGCTGCGGTAGGCCGTGACCGAGGTCAGGTTGGCCCAGCCGAGGTCCCAGTCGGCCTGGGCCGACAGACCCCAGTCGACGATGTTCTCGGAGTTGACCCGCCCGACGGTCTTGGACGCCTGCCGGTCGAAGGGATTGGTGCTGGTGTAGCCGATCTGCCCCCGCGCGGCGGACAGGCTGTTCACCAGTCCATAGGTCGGGCCGGCGATGGCCAGCACGGCGACGCAGCAGTTCTCTTCGCGGTTGGTGTAGTCGGCGCTGAACATCCAACGCAGGGTGTCGGTCGGCTCGTAGCGGAGCTTGGCCCGGATGAACTGACGATCCAGGTTGTCCAGGGTCTCCTGGCTGTTGGCGTCCGGATAGAAGCCGTCGCGGGTTTCCGAACTGGCTTCCACCCGGAGGGCGGCGTTGTCCGAAAGGGGGAGATTGACGGCGCCGGCCACGCGCATGTTGGAGAAGTCGCCGTAGGTGCCTTCAAGGCGGCCCTCGACGCCGGCGAAGCTGGGCGTCCGGGTGACGATGTTGATCAGGCCCGAGGAGGTGTTGCGGCCGAACAGGGTGCCCTGCGGTCCGCGCAGGACTTCGATCCGCTCCAGATCGCCGAGCTCGGACAGGGCCACGCCGGTCCGGGCGCGGGTCACGCCGTCGATCACCACCCCGACCGAGGACTCCAGGCCCGGGTTGGTGGAGGTGGTGCCGATGCCGCGGATGCGGATCGACGAGTCCGCGCCGCCGCCCGGGGTCTGGAACTGCACGCTCGGCGCCAGGCCGGTCAGTTCCCGGATGTCCGAGACGCCGGAGTTCTGAAGCTGCTGGGCGCCGATGGCGGTGACGGCCACGGGCACGTCGATGAGCCGCTCTTCCCGCTTGGTCGCGGTGACGATGACGTCATCGATCTGGGTCGCAGTGTCCTGCGACGGTGTTTGCGGAGCAGTCTGGGCCCATGCCGGCGATGCGCCGAGAGATGCGGCCAGAAGCAATGCGGATACGCTGATGGAACCTCGAATGGTCACGCCCTATCCTCCCATGAGCCCCCGTTTAGCCGAGGTGCTTCAGTGCTAGGTGTAACTTGCAGAACGAGACTGTCAAATAGCTTTTGTAATCAGACCAACATCTGTGCTTGATTGGGTTAAGGCTGTCACAGGGCCCTGGAACTCGTTCGCAAGACCGAAAATCCAAACCCCAAGCGACGCCAACCAGACCGGAAAACCGGCGGTATAACAGGGAGTTGAGGCGGACCCATGGAAACATCGGTCACACGTCACAGCGAACAGCCCGGCCCGTTTCCGCGGACCGCGAAATCGCTTGCCGGAATCCACCCGCCCGCCGGGGTCGGATCGGCAAGTCACTTTCATCTTTAGATTGATTGATGGACCGGACCTCGCCGATGACCAGTACGACGTCCCCTGAAGCCGCCGTCGCGGCGACCCCGCCCAAGCCCCGCGTCTGGCCCCATCCGGGGTGGGGCTGGTTCGCGGTCGCGGCCCTGATGGTGGCCTATACCTCCAGCTTCATCGACCGTCAGATCCTGAGCCTTCTCGTCGAGCCGATCCGCGCCGACCTGAATATCTCGGACACCCAGTTCAGTTTGCTGGCGGGCCTGGCCTTCTCGCTGTTCTACACCCTGATGGGGGTCCCCTTGGCCCGGCTGGCCGACCGGGGCAGCCGTCGCTGGATCATCTTCTTCGGCATTGTGATCTGGAGCATGATGACCGTCGCCTGCGGTCTGGCCAACAGCTTCTGGGCCCTGTTCGCCGCGCGGGTGGGGGTCGGCATCGGGGAGGCCGCGCTGTCACCGGCCGCCTATTCGATGATCTCGGACTACTTCCCGCCCCGCATGCGGGCCCGCGCGCTCGCGGTCTATTCGATGGGCCCCTACATCGGCGCCGGGCTAGCGCTGATGATCGGCGGCGGCGCGATCGACATGATCGCTCGGCACGGAGCCTTGGAGCTGCCGCTGGTGGGGACGCTGGCGCCGTGGCAGCAGACCTTCGTCCTGGTCGGCCTGCCCGGCCTGCTGATCGCCGCCCTGTTCCTGATCGTGCGCGAGCCGCCCCGGCACGGACTGGTCAAGGCTGACAAGAACGCCGGCGTGCTGAAGTTCATGTGGGCGCGCAAGAAGACCTTCTACGCCATGATCATCGGCTTCTCGATCTTCGGCATCGCCGGCATCTCCTACCTGGCCTGGATCCCGGCGGTTCTGATCCGGACGCATGGCTGGAGCGCGTCACAGGTCGGCTTCGCCTACGGCGCCATCCTGCTGCTGGCGGCGACACCCGGCGTCCTGGTCGGCGGCTGGCTGAGCGACTTCCTGGCCGCGCGCGGACGCAAGGACGCGCCGTTGTTCGCCGCCATCATCGGTCTGGTGTGCAGCATCCCCTTCGCCATCGCCACGCCCCTGATGCCCACCGCGACCTTGACCATCGCCTCGCTGGCGGGCTTCAGTTTCTTCGCCGGGGTGATGAACAGCCTGCCGGCGACCTCGCTGCAATCGGTGTCGCCCAACCAATTCCGGGCCCAGGTGACGGCCATCTACTTCCTGATCGGCAACCTGATCTCGTTGGCCGGCGGCCCGACGATCGTGGCGGCGATCAGCGACAGCCTGCTGGGCGGCCCCAAGCACATCGGCACCTCCCTCGCCATCGTCAGCGGCGTCTGCATCACCCTGGCCTCGGCCATCCTGATCAAGACCCTGCCCCATTTCCGCGCCAGCGTGGATGAGGCCGAGGAATGGCAGAGAGACGCCTCGTGAGCGGCCTGAAGCTTCCCTGGTTCGACCCGACGCCGCCGACGGCGGACGAATGCGTGATCCCGCGCCTGCTGGACCGCTACGCCGCCGAGACGCCGGACAAGGTCTTCATTCGCTATGAGACCGGCGAGACCTGGACCTGGGCCGAGACCCGGCTGAAGGCGTTGGAGACCGCCGCCGCCCTGCAGGCGCGCGGGGTGAAGAAGGGCGACATCGTCGCGGCCTGGGCCCCCAATTCGGCGGCGCTGGTGCGGTCATGGTTCGGCGCCAACTATGCGGGCGCGGCTCTCGCCCCGATCAACACCAGCTTCCGCGGCAAGCTGCTGGAGCATGCGGTCGGCAAGACCGGCGCCCGGCTGTTGATCGTCCATCCCGACCTGGTGGAGCGGCTGGAGGGCCTGTCGCTCGGCGCGGTCGAGGGGCTGATCCTGACCGGCGAGACGACCGGACCGGTCGACCTGGGTGTCGCGGTCGAGCCCGCCGCCGCCCTGATCGGAGACGCCTCGGCCTATGCCCGGGTCGAGTCCGATCCGTGGGACACGCCCGTCATCATCTTCACGTCCGGCACGACCGGTCCGTCCAAGGCGGTGCTGACCTCCTATGTGCAGGAGTGGACGACCGGCAAGGTCACCTACGGCTACATGCACGGCGGCGACCGGATGCTGGTCAACCTGCCCATGTTCCACGTCGGCGGCATCGCCGCGATCACGGCGGCGGTCGCCTGCGGCGGCTCGGTGGCCCTGTTCGAGGCCTTCGACACCCGACGCTTCTGGGACGTGATCCGCGAGACGGAATCGACCGTGTGCAGCGGCCTGATCGGCGCCCTGACCGCCTTCCTGATGAAGGAGCCGCCCAGGCCGGACGACCGGGACAACCCGTTGCGGATGGTGACCCTGGCCCCGATCACCGAGGACACGGTCGCGCTCGCCGAGCGGTTCGGCTTCGACTACATCTCGGGCTTCAACATGACCGAGGTTTCGGGGCCGCTGATCTGCGCGGTCAACGAGACGGTGATGCGCAGCTGCGGCCGGGCGCGCGAGGGCATGGAGTGCCGCATCGTCGACGCCTTCGACAATGAGGTTCCGCACGGCGAACCCGGTGAACTGGTCATCCGGGCTGACAGCCCGTGGACCCTGAGCCACGGCTATCTGGGCGACCCGGAGGCGACGGCGGAGGCGTGGCGCAACGGCTGGTTCCACACCGGCGACCTGATGCGTCGCGACGCCGAGGGCTGCTTCTTCTTCATCGACCGCAAGAAGGACGCCATCCGGCGGCGGGGCGAGAACATGTCGTCGCTGGAGATCGAGATCGAGGTTTGCGGCCATCCCGCCGTGCGCGAGGCGGCCGCCTATGGCGTCGATTTGCCGGGCGGGGAGCAGGAGGTGATGGTGACGGTCGCCCCGGTCCCGGGCGCGACCATCGATCCGAAGGAACTGATCGAATACCTGATCCCACGCATGACCCACTTCATGGTGCCACGCTATGTGCGGGTCGAGGCGGAGCTACCCAAGACGCCCACCAACAAGATTCAGAAGACGGGTTTGAGGGCGGAAGGAATCACGCCGGAGACCTTCGATCGGGAGGCCGCCGGACTGACGGTCCGCAGACAGAAACTCACCACAGCTTGAATCCCGTTCGGCGAGACCGCTAAGACAAGCCATGGCTTCCCAAAGCGCGACGAAGACCCGGCTGGTTCCCAAGAGTTCCCTGAACCGGGCGCTGAACGCGCTCGGCGACCGATGGAGCCTGCTGATCGTTCAGGAGGCCTTCCTCGGGGCCACGCGGTTCGAGGAGTTCCACGAGCGGCTGGGCGGCGCCCGCAGCACCCTGTCCAGCCGGCTGCAATCGCTGGAGCGGCACGACATCCTCGAGAAGCGCCCGCACAAGGACGAGGGCGCGCGCATGGCCTACCACCTGACGCCGCGCGGGCTGGACCTGTTCGACAGCATGATCCTGATGTGGGGCTGGGGCGTGCGCTGGGGCGTGGCCGGACGCCGCGCGCCGACGGTCTTCATCCACGAGGTCTGCGGCAAGCCCATGCTGCCCGAGGTGCGCTGCACCGCCTGCGGCGAACTGCTGACGCTGCGCAGCTGCAGCTTCGTGCCCGGCCCGGGTCAGGGGATGGAGAAGCTTCCCGTCCAGCGCATGCACCGCAAGCGCCAGCCGACCGACACGACGCCGGTGCTGGAGCTGGTTGACCTGCTGGGCGACCGCTGGACCGGCTTGGTGGTCAGCGTCCAGTATTTCGGCATCCACCGCTTCGACGAGATGCAGAACATGCTGGGCATCGCGTCCAACATCCTGACCGACCGGCTGCGCACGCTGGAGAACGCGGGCATCTTCGAGCGGCGGCTCTATGAGATCACCCCGCCCCGGTACGAGTACCGGCTGACCAAGAAGGGGCTGGATCTGTATCCCCACGCCCTGACCATGCTGACCTGGGCCGACGCCTGGCTGAGGGACAAGGCGGGACCACCCGTGCGCATCCGGCATGAGTGCGGCGCGGCCCTGAGCAGCGAGGTCGACTGCAGCTGTTGCAAGGGACGGCTGAAGATGGCCGACGTGCTGTTGAAGCCCGGCAAGGGCCACACGATCACCTGACCGGCCGCCGATCACCCGGACGTGAAAGTTCGGGTTTGAAAGCGTCCTTCGCGTCGCTTGCATAAGCAAACTTATCGTCCTAGCGTTCTTCCAACGACAAGAACGGGAGCGACGCCATGGGCGAACATATGAAGGTGGTCGAGGCCATGATGGCCGCGTGGAAGAAGCGCGACGTGGAGGGCTTCATCGCCACCCTGTCCGACGACATCGAGTACCACTGGCACCCCACCAAACGTCCCGCCATCGGCAAGGACAAGATGCGAAAATTCCTGGCCAACTATGAGCAGGGCTTTGATCAGCAGGAATGGCGGATCGTGCACTCGGCCGAGGCCGGAGAGGTGCTGTTCGTGGAAGGCATGGAAGTCCTGGTCGACCGCTCGACCGGGGTGAAGATGGACAATCCCTTCGTCCAGGTCTTCGAGGTCCGCGACGGCCTGATCCGCCGCATGCGCGATTATTATGACACCTCGCAGGTGCACGCCCCGGCCAAGCCGGACGCCGCCAAGGCTTCCGCGTGAGCACGCCGATCGAGCGCCTGCGGGCGCTGATGGAGGTCTCGGGGCGTCGCGACAAGGCGGCGTTCCTGGACTTCTTCGACCCCGCCATCGAGTACCACTATCACGTCGGCACCCGCCCCCTGATCGGGGTCGAGTGGGTCGACAAATTCATCACCCGGTACTGGGCCAACCACTCCGAGACGGAGTGGGTCCTGTCCAGCTGGGCGCAGAACGAGACCCAGGTCCTGACCGAGGGTCGCGAAGACTATGTCAACGCCGACGGCGTGAAGGTGTCCCACCCCTACATGGGCATCATCGAGTTCGGGCCGAACGGGAAGATCACCGCCTGGCGCGACTATTTCCAGATGAAGGACCCGGCCGCGACGGGATGAGACCTAGGTCTCGATCCGTTCGGCTCTGAGGGCTCCGCGACGCACCTTGCCGGCGTCGTCGCGGAGCCTTTCGGCGGTCGCCTCGAAGCTGCGCGGCTGCTTGTAGCGGGCGATGCGTTCGGCGAGGAAGGCGGTCAGCGCCGCCTCGTCCAACCGCCCGTCCGCCGTCTCGACGATGGCGTGGACGCGCTGGCCCAGATCGTTGTCCGGCAAGCCGATGACCACGCTGCACTGGACGCCCGGGAAGGCGTCGATGGCCGCCTCGATCTCGGCCGGATAGACGTTGGCGCCGCCCGACAGGATCATGTCCACGCGGCGGTCGGCCAGGAACAAATAACCGTCGGCGTCCAGCCGTCCCATGTCGCCCAGGGTCTCGAACTCGCCCACGGCCTTGGGCTCGGCGCCGAGGTAGCGATAGGTGGTCCCCTGCCCCCGCAACGGGCGGAAGAAGATCTCGCCGACCTCGTCCACGTCGCAGGGCGAGCCGTCCGCGCGCAGCACCTGCATCTCGTAGCCGGGCAGGACCCGTCCGACCGAGCCGGGCTTGCTCAGCCACTGCAGGCCGTTGATGCCCGTTCCGCCCATGGCCTCGGTGCCGGTATAGAGCTCCCACACCGTCTCGGGGCCGACCCAGTCGATCCAGGCGCGCTTCAGCCACGGCGGACACGGCGCGGCGATGTGCATGACGGCGTCCAGGGACGAAATGTCGTAGCGGGCCTTCACCTCGTCCGGCAGGGCCCAGATGCGGTGCATCATGGTCGGCACCTGGAAGAGCCAGCGGACCCTGTGCCGCTCGATCAGGCGCAGGGCCGCCTCGGCGTCGAAGCGCGGCATCAGCACCACGTGCAGGCCCCACCCCAGGGCGAAGCAGGTCATGCCGAAGGGGGCGGCGTGATAGAGCGGCCCGGGATTCATCAGCACGTCGTCGTCCGGCAGCATGCCCAGCAACGGCTTGTCCGGGTCGGCCACGCCCGGCGACATATCGACGATGACCTTGGGCCGGCCGGTGCTCCCGCCCGAGGCGATGGCTTTCAGATGCGGCGCGATCTTCTCCGGCAGGGGACCGTCGTCCGCCGCCGGGTCGAAGGTGTCGGCTTCCGCGAAGGCGGGCCAACCCCCGGCTTTGGCCACCTCGTCCATGATCACCAGCCGGGGCTTCAGCAGGTCGAGGATGCCTTCCAGCTCCGCCGCCGGCAGCTTGTGCGACAGGGGAGCGGGGGTGGCGCCCAGGGCCCAGACGGCGAAGGCCAGCTCGAGGAAGGCCGGGGTGTTGGGCAGGGCGATGGCGACGAAGTCTCCCGCCTCCACGCCCAGCCGCGCCAGGGTTCGGGCGCGGCGATTAACCCGCGACGCCAGCTCGGCGCGGGTCTGGGTCTCGCCTTCGAAGGACAGGGCCGGGCGATCCGGATCGCGGGCCGCCTGGATGTCCAGGAGGGCGCCCATGCCCCGGGGCGACATCTCGCCGATCCCCGGGGTGGACATGACGCGTGGCGTGGCTGGACGCTTCACCCGACCTCCGGAGCGGCCTTCCCCGCCGGTTTGGGCGGCCAGGGAATGAGGGAACTGGTGCGGGCGATATACTCCGCATAGCCGGGGCGCTGATAGGTCAACCGCTTCTCGTAGGACGGCCCGCCGCTGTATTTCACGAACATCAGCAGCAGGAGCAGCGGCCCGACGATGGAGGCGACGCCGATCAGGCCGGTCTCCGCCGCGATGGCCCACAGGCCGAACCAGACGCACAGGTCGCCGAAGTAGTTGGGGTGGCGGGTGTAGCGCCACAGACCGGCGTCCAGCACCTTGCCCTCATTGGCCTTGTTCGCCTTGAAGCGGACCAGCTGGAAGTCGGCCAGGCTCTCGAACAGGATGCCGAAGACGACCAGGCCGGCGCCGATCCAGCCCAGCGTGCCGATGGCCGCGGGCGTGGTCGACAGCTGGCCCAACTGGACCGGCATGCTGACGATCCACAGGATCGGGGCCTGGAACATGAAGACCAGCCGCCACGAGGCGACGGGGAAGCTCCAGCCCTTGGTCTCCTGCGCGCGGCTGAGCATCTTCACGTAGCGACGGTCGGGCCCGTGCGAGCGCCAACGCCACAGAATGTAGAGGCCCAGGCGCAGGCCCCAGATGGAGGCAAGCACGAGCAGAAGCTGCATCCGCGCATCGGCGCCGTCGGCCTGGAAGAAGGTGGTCACCGCCATGAAGGCCAGCCCCAGCGCCCACCAGGCGTCGACGAAGGTGACGTCCTTCAGCGCGCAGCCGATGGCCCAGAGGATGACGAAGGACGCGATACAGATCCCGAGGTTGATCCCCAGGATCATGGCGATCTCCTGAACAGCAGGCATTGAACTTCCCTCCCCTTGTGGCGCCGGCGCTAGCGGCCGGTCGACGGTTCCTTGACGAAGACGGCCTTGGCCATCTGGCGCTCCAGCCCCTTGGGATCGCGGGCCTTGGCGGCGCGCATCTCGATGGCGAAGCGGTCGGTGTCGATCTCATCCGTGCCGCGGGTGATGCCGCGCATGGCGGCCCGAGCCACGTCCTCGGGCGCCTCCTTGGCCCCCTTCACGTGCGCGGCCATGCGGGTGTCGACCGAGCCGACGATCAGCGAGGTGACGGTCGTGCCCTGCCCGGCCAGTTCGGCGCGGATGCAGGTCCCGGCGGCGCGCATGGCGAATTTGGACGGGCTGTAGCCGCCCATGTTCGGCGCGGCGAGGATGCCGCCGACCGACAAGACGTTCAGGATCGCGCCGCCGCCGTTGGCCTTGAGGATCGGGGCGAAGGCGCGGGCCATGGCGACCGGGCCGAAATAGTTGACCTCCATCTCCTCGCGCGCGGCCGACAGGTCGTCGGCGCCGATCAGGAGCTGGTTGTTGAAGGCCCCGGCGTTGTTGACCACGACCGACACGTCGGGACAGGCGGCCGCCGCGGTCGTGATCTGCTCCGGCTTCGACACGTCGAGGCGCACCGCGACGACGCGGCCGGGAAACTCATCCTCGAGATGTTTCGCCGAGGCGGGATCACGGGCGCCGGCGTAGACCCTGGCCGCCCCTTCCTGCATCAGCACGCGGACGAAGGCCTCGCCGATCCCGCGATTGGCGCCGGTGACGATGGCGGTGCAGCCCTGAACTTCCATGATCGGACCTCAGGCGGCGGTGTAGATGATGTCGTCGGGCTTCTTGGCGCCGCGACGCAGTTGGGTCGGATCATTGGTGATCGCCCCGCGCGCCCAGGTCTCCGAGATCTCGTGTTCCTCGTTCCACTCCCAGCACATGGTGCGGCGCAGGATCCGCCATTCCTCCCCGCGCTTTTCCATCTGGTCGACGCAGCGGGCCAGGGTGCGGGTGTCGAACAACTCGCCCTTCACCTTCAGGCGCGAGGCGGTGAGGATGTAGCATTCGGCCGTCGCCGTGGTCGGGCTCTTCAGCTGGATGACCAGGTTCATGGCCAGATGGTTCATCAGCCCGGCCTTGGGCAGGCGTTCCTTGACGACGGCGACCCATTCCGACGCCGGGCCGTTGAAGGTGCCGCCGTGATCCTCCCAACCGTCAGGCCAGTAGGCGCGCTCGACCAGTTCCGCGTCGGCGCGGTCGCAGCCGCGCAGGAACAGCAGCAGCGTCTCCTCGATCGCCTTCTTGTCGAGAAGCGCCTGCACCTCGGGATCACGGTCGGCCATGGTCGTTTCCTCGGTTCGTTCTTTTTAGTCTTTGAATGAAAGTGACATGACTTTTGTTAGCGGGCAACCCGCCGTCAAAGGCGGAGCAGGCCCGGCGGCGCCGCGACCACGCGCGGAATGGCGTCCAGCACCATGGCGGCGACCGCGAACTGCTCGGGCTTGGTGCGCACGCCCTCCGGCGCGGTGTCGACCAGGTCCATGGCGATCTTCAGCCCGGGCAGGCCGTCGACCTCGATCCGCCAGTGCGGCTTGCCGGCGAAGGCCGGATCGGCCGGGTCCATGATCCAGTTGACCTCGTGGGTGATGCGGCGGACGCCGTCGATGAGGCCGTGCACCCGCCAGGTGGTGGCCGCGACCGTCCCGACCGGGATCACCCCCGCCGCGACCGTCAGGTCCCGGCCGGCGAGCCGCAGTTCGTGGTCGGACTGATAGCCGTCCAGCGTCAGGCCGATGCGCCGGGCCAGGCCCTCGACGCTCTGGGCGAACATGCCGTCGAAGGTGCGCGCCAGGGGCCCGTCGACCAGGTCGATGCTCGCCGGATCGGCGCCGAAGCCGAGCGCGCCGAAGACGTAGTCGGGGTTGGGAACCGTCGCGCAGTCAATGATTTCGCGGGTCGCGACATTGCGATGCGACAGGCACAGGGCCACCGCCTGGACCGCCATGCGCTCGGCCACCCAGCCCGGGTTCACCCCGGTTCCGGCCAGGGTCGCGCCGCCCTTCAGTGCGCTCTCCGACAGGGTCGCCGCATAGTCGGCGCCCAGGGCCGTGGGCTCGAAGTAGTTGTTGATCGAGATGACGTTCTTGCCCGCCTCCAGCAGACGCCGGACGTCAGCGTCGTGCCCGTCATAGGGATCGGACAACATCGGACAGTGCAGCACCACGTCGGCGTCCAGCGCCAGGATGTCCTCGATGGCGCGGGTGGCGATCACACCGGTCGGATCGCGCCGCGCGATGTCCCCGGCGTCCCGCCCGGCCTTGGCCGCGCCATAGACGAACAAACCGACCAGATCGAAGCGCGGATCGTCGATCACGGCCCGCAGGCAAGCCCGCCCCATGGAGCCGGTCGCCCACTGGATCACGCGGATCGGTCTGGTCATGCGAAGCGGATCCTGTGACTTGCGATTCCGAACCGATACGCCATCAGTCCAGAAACGCAAGCCGGTTGCCAAGCCGCCTTGCTTGATTAGTATGCTTACGAAAGCGACGACGAGCGCGCTTTGGAGGATATCCGATGGCTGAGTTGCCCTTCCTGCAAGCCCTTATGAAATCTGTGAATTTCTATGCACGCTTCGCGCCGTCCTTCACCCGGGTCGGCTACATCGCTCGCGGCCTGCCGTTCAAACCGGTGCGCGCGGACTATTCCGGACAGACCTGGCTGGTCACCGGGGCGACGGGCGGGCTGGGGCGTGCGGCGACCCTGAGGGCGGTGCGCAAGGGCGCCACGGTCCACGCGGTCGGGCGCAACGTCGCCGCACTGGAGGCGCTGCAGGCCGCGGCGAAAGGCGCGTCCGGACAAATCGTTCCGGTCGTCTGCGATCTGTCATCGATGCGGGCGGTGTCCGACCTGACCCGGCGGCCTGAGATCGCGGCCCTGCGGGTCGACGTGCTGGTCAACAATGTCGGCCTGCTGATGCGGTCCTACCAGGCGACCGCCGAGGGGCTCGAGACCTCCTACGCCACCAATCTGCTGGGGCACTACATCCTGACCGAGCAGATGCACGCTGAGGGCCTGCTGGCCTCGGAAGCGGCGATCATCAATGTGGTTTCGGGCGGCCTGTACAATCTGCCGCTGACCAAATCGATGCTGAACATCCCGGAAGAGAAGTTCAACGGCTTCGCCGCCTACGCGGCCCACAAGCGGGCCCAGGTGGCGCTGACCGAGCACTGGCGGGCGACCTTCGCCGACATCGGCGCGAGGACCTATGCGGTCCATCCGGGTTGGGCCGACACGGCGGGGGTGAAGACTTCCCTGCCCAAATTCCGCAAGATCCTGGCTCCAATCCTGCGCAACGACGACGAGGGCGCCGACACCATCGACTGGCTGGCCGCGACCCGTCCGCCGGAGGTGGTCGACGAGATCTGGTTCGACCGCAAGCCGCGCACCGCGCACGCCTATCCGCACACGCGCAACCCGAGGGCGACCCCGGCGGACATCGTCGCCTTCCTAGAACGCGACCGGCAGACGCTGGTCGGCTGACCGAGGGTTGGTGCGGGCGGTCGGACTCGAACCGACACTCCAGAGGAACCGGATTTTAAGTCCGGCGCGTCTACCATTTCGCCACGCCCGCGGCGGTGTTCTGTCTCAGTGCGCCGCCGCCGTCGCCGGACGCATGGCCCGGAAGTCGACGTTGGAGTCGGCGACCAGATAGACGAGCGCGGCCCAGGCGGCGACGTTCTGGCTCAGCTGGGCCGGATCGATCTTGTCCAGGGTGTCGTCGGCGGTGTGGTGCAGGTCGAAATAGCGGGTGCCGTCCTGGTTCAGGCCGAACACCGGCACGCCCGCCTCCGCCAGCGGACCGACATCGGCGCCGCCGTGCAGTTCGGGATCGGGCGAGGGCAGGACGCCGATCGGATACAGCACCCGGCCCGCGATCTTGGCGAAGTCCGAGCCCTGGGCGCCGGGCGGCAGGCCGAGGGCGTAGACGCGGTCGGCGCCGAAGTCGCTCTCGCCGGCGATGATGTGCTGCTCCACCGCCGCGCCGATGCCGCGCAGATAGGCGCCGCCGCCGTTGCCGGTGTCGGTCGGCTGGGACACTTCTTCGGAGCCGTACAGGACCACCCGCACCGTCCGCGCCGGGCGGCGGCCGCTTTCGGCGATGGCCTTGGCGGCGGCGAGGGTGATGGCCCCGCCCGCGCCGTCGTCGATGGCGCCGGTGCCCAGGTCCCAGCTGTCCATGTGCGAGCCCAGCACGATCACCTCATTGGGGCGCGAGGCGCCGGTGATCTCGCCGACGACGTTCTGAGACACCGTCTCATAGGTGTGGGCCGTGGAGGACAGGCGCAGGCGGACGGTCTCGCCGCCGGCGATCAGGCGCGACAGCTGGCTGGCGTCGGGGGCCGAAAGGGCGAAGCCCGGCAGGGGCACGCGCCCCTCGACGTAGCGAGTGGTGCCGGTGTGCGGCATGCGGTGCTCGTCCGAACCGACCGAGCGCATGATGAAGGCCACCGCGCCCTTGGCGGCCGCCGCGCCCGGACCGGCGCCGCGAATGCGGGTCAGGGGGCCATAGCCGGCGCCGTCCTGCATGCGCACCATCTGGCCCGCGTCGACATAGGCGATCTTGCCCGCCAGAGAGCCGGCGGGAGCGGCGTTCAGGGCCTCAAGGCTGGTGAAGCGCACCACCTCGGCCTCGATCACGCCGTTGGTGCCGGGCGAGTGGCCCAGGGCGGCGACGACCAAACGCTGCGGACGGTCGCCGACGATGGAGGCGCTCTCCTCGCCGCGTTCCCAGCCGACGAGGGGGAAGGTCTCGATGCGCACGTTCTGGAAGCCGTGTTCGCGCATGTAGCCGGCGGCCCAGGCGGCGGCGTCCTGCTCGGACTTCGACCCGGCCGGACGCGCGCCGAAGCGGGTCGTCAGCCGGGTGACGTAGTCCAGGGCGATGTTCTGCTGGAGCGCCGCGTCGCGGATGCGCTCGGCCCGCTGGACGGTCGCGGCGTCCTGCGCCGCGGCGGGAAGGGCGAAGGTCAGCGCCAGGGCGCTGGCGGCGAGAAGACGGGCGGACAGGCGCATGACGGCTCCGAAGGACTCAGCAACGAGGCCGGGACCCTAGACCGCCGTTTCCGGAGCGGGAAGCATCGGCGGCCGCAGTTTTCCCGCTGCCGCCATAAGGGCGACTACTCGCCCTTGACCCAAACCTCGACCGGACCCTGCAGCTTGACGGTGAGGGCCTTGCCGCGGCGGTCGACGCGGTTGCCGACGGCCAGGCGGACCCAGCCTTCCGAGATGCAGTATTCCTCGACATTGGTCTTCTCTTCGCCCTTGAAGCGGACGCCGATGCCCTGCGCCAGGATGTCGGCGTCGTGGAAGGCGCTGTCGGGATCGACGGACAGGCGGTCGGGAAGGTCGGTCATGGTGGGGCTCTTCAGCAAATCAGCCGCCGCCTTTAGCCGGTCCGCCGCCCGGCTCCAAGCTCTTGACCTGACGCGGGGTCAATCGACTAGGTTCGTTGCAAATCAATACGGACTCAATTCCCGACCATGGCCGCGACCGATCTGATCATCCGCGACTTCATCGCCCCGGCGACCGACGGCTACCCGCTGGCGATGCGGCTGGTCTCGGCGCCGGCGCCGACCGTGGCCGTGCTGGTGAGTTCCGGGACCGGCTTCCCCAAGGGCTTCTACGACCGCTTCGCCCGGCATCTGGCGAACCGCGGCGCGGCGGTGCTGACCTATGATTTCCGGGGCATAGCCGGGTCCCGGCCCGACGATCTGGCGGCGATGAAGATGGACTATGTCGACTGGGGCCGTCTGGACATGCCCGCCGCGCTGGACGCCCTGATCGAGGCCGCGCCGGGCCTGCCGGTCGTCCACGTCGGCCACAGCGTCGGCGGCCATTTCCTCGGCTTCATGGCCAACCAGGACCGCATCGCGAAACACGCCTTCGTCTCGGTCGGCAGCGGATACTGGGGACGCCACCACCGGTCCTACAATCCGATGGAACTGTTCTTCTGGTTCGGCTTCGGCCCGTGGAGCCTAGCGCGGCACGGCTATATCAAGGGCGGCGGACTGTGGGCCGGGACCGATCTGCCGCGTGGCGTCTGGGAGACCTGGCGGCGCTGGTGCCTGAAAGAGCCCTATTTCCTCAACGAGTTGAAGGACCGGCTGAAGCCCCATCATTTCGACGCCGTCACGGCCCCGATCCGGTCATGGATCTTCACCGACGACCCCATCGCCACGCCAGTCACCTCGCCGATCCTGCTGCAGATCTACTCGAACGCCCCGCGCGAGATGAGCGTCCATGCCCCGGCCGATTTCGGCGTGAAACGGATCGGCCACGAGGGCGCGTTCCGCAAGGGGATGGAGGGTTTGTGGGACCAGATGTTCGACTGGCTGCTTGAACCCGGGCCGTCCGCACATAGGTAAGCGCACCCTTCCCGGAGCGTTCCCCATGACCGACCAGCCCACGATCACCGTCGACGGCCACACCATCCCCCTGCTGGGCTTCGGCACCTGGAACCTGACGCCCGAGGATGCGCGCCGAATGGTCGCCAAGGCCCTGCGCATCGGCTACCGCCACATCGACACCGCCTGGATCTACCAGAACGAGGCCGCCGTCGGGGACGGCATCCGCGACGCCATCGCCGCCGGCCATGTGAAGCGCGAGGACATCTGGCTGACCACCAAGATCTGGGTCGCCCACTTCGACCGCGCCGGCCTGCTGAAGCAGGCGAAGGAGTCAGTCGAGAGCCTGGGCTTCACGCCCGACCTGCTGCTGCTCCACTGGCCCAAGACCGAGCCGGCGTTCGAGGAGACGCTGGGCGCGCTCAATGAGGCGCTGGAGCAAGGGCTGACCCGCAGCATCGGCCTGTCCAACTTCCCGTCAGCCGAGTTCGCCCGCGCCCAGAGCCTGTCCAAGGCGAAGCTGATCACCAACCAGGTCGAGTATCACCCCTATCTGAAGCTGACGAAGCTGATCGCGGCGGCCAAGGCGCTCGGCTCGTCGATCACCGCCTGGTCGCCGCTGGCCCAGGGCAATATCGCCGACGATCCGACCCTGAACGCGATCGGGAAGGCGCACGGCAAGTCCGCCGGCCAGGTCACCCTGCGCTGGCTGATCCAGCAGGACATCATCGCCATCCCGCGCACGACCAAGGTCAGCCGCGCCGAGGAAAGCTTCGACATCTTCGACTTCCAGCTGTCGTCCGAGGAGATGGATCGCATCCATGCGCTGGCTCGCCCGGACGGCCGCCTCGGCGACTGGCTCGACAAGGCCTTCCAATGGGATGAAGAATGGGCCTGAGGCGTTCCACCTGAGAGGACGCCCTCTGGGAGTATCGGCGCTCAAGCAGGCGAGCGCCGATAGCGCCAAGGGAGAAGACCATGGGTTCGGTGCTGGGTTTCCCCGGCGTCGATCCGTCGGACGCGGCGGTCGGCGCAAGACTGAAGCGGTGGCGCGAAGAGCGCGGCTGGAGCGTGGAAGATATGGCGCGCCTGCTGGACATGACCCCGGAAGAGGAGCGCCGCGCCGAGGCCGGTCGGGCGCACCTGGACAGCCTGCGCATCGGCGCGGCCACCGCCGCCCTGCGCCTGCCGCTGTGGGCGCTGGTGTCTGACTCGAGGGCCTACTGATGGGGGCGGCCAGAGCCTACCGCGCGGTCTTCGCCCTGGTCGGCTGGTTCGCCATCGCCCTGCAATACTGGCTGACGCTGACCGGCGACAGCGGCAAGAGCATTGGCGAGCTGACGCTGAACTTCTTCAGTTATTTCACCGTCCTGATGAATGTGGTCGTGGCGCTGGCCCTGACCGCCCCGGCGTTGTTCCCGAACAGCGCCCTGGGCCGCTGGAGCCTGAGCGAGGGCGTCCGGGCGGCGGTGGCGATGTTCATCGCCGTGGTCGGCCTGACCTACCATTTCCTGCTTTCCCACGTCTGGGACCCGCAGGGCTGGCTGTTCGTGTCGAACGGCCTGCTCCACTACGTCATGCCGATCGCCTTCGTGCTGGACTGGCTGATCTTCACGCCCAAGGGCCGGCTGTGCTGGAGCGACGCGGTGAAGTGGCTGTCGGTCCCGCTGGTCTACATCGTCTGGACGGTGATCCACGGCTACGCCTCCGACTGGTGGCCCTACTGGTTCGTGAACCTGCCGGAACTCGGCGTCGCCAAGGCGGCCTTCTGGTTCACGGCCATGCTGGCCCTGTTCCTTGTCGTCGGCCTGATCATCGTGGCGATCGACCGCACCATCGGACGACGTGACAGGACGCGCGTCGCCGCTTAAGCGAAGCCATGGCCTACAAATCGCTGCGCGACTTCATCGACATCCTCGAAGCCGAGGGCGAACTGGTGCGCGTCAGCGAGCCCGTCTCGACCCACCTCGAGATGACCGAGATCCAGACCCGTCTCCTCCGGAACGGCGGACCAGCGGTGATCTTCGAAAAGCCGGTCATGCCGGACGGCTCGATCAGCCCCATCCCCTGCCTGGCCAATCTGTTCGGCACGGTGAAGCGCGTGGCCATGGGCGTGACGCTGGAGAAGAAGAGCCGCACCACCGCCGCCGAACTGCGCGAGGTCGGCGAACTGCTGGCCTTCCTGAGGAACCCGACCCCGCCGCGCGGTCTGGGCGACGCCATGGAGATGCTGCCGCTGGCCCAGACGGTCATGGCCATGCGGCCCAAGGTCGTGAAGACTGCGCCGGTGCAGCAAGTGGTGCTGAAGGGCGACCAGATCGACCTGACCAGCCTGCCCATCCAGGGCTGCTGGCCGGGCGAGCCCGCACCGCTGATCACCTGGGGCCTGGTGGTCACCAAAGGGCCGTCCGAGGCGCGCGAGGACGACTTCAACCTGGGCATCTACCGCATGCAGGTGCTGGGCAAGGACAAGGCCATCATGCGCTGGCTGGCCCATCGCGGCGGGGCCCAGCACTACGCCCGGCACAAGAAGGCCGGATCGAAGGACCCCCTGCCCTGCGCTGTCGTTCTCGGCGCCGATCCGGGCACGATCCTGGCGGCGGTCACGCCGGTGCCGGACACCCTGTCGGAGTACCAGTTCGCCGGTCTGTTGCGCGGCGCCAAGGCCGAACTAGTCCCCTGCAAGACCGTGCCGCTGATGGTCCCGGCCAACGCCGAGATCGTGCTGGAAGGCCATGTCCTGCTGGACGAGCACGCGGCCGAGGGCCCCTACGGCGACCACACCGGCTACTACAACTCGGTCGAGACCTTCCCGGTGTTCCAGGTCACCGCCATCACCATGCGGCGCGACCCGATCTATCTGACCACCTTCACCGGCCGTCCGCCGGACGAACCGAGCGTGCTGGGCGAGGCGCTGAACGAGGTCTTCATCCCCCTGCTGCGCCAGCAGTTCCCCGAGATCACCGACTTCTGGCTCCCGCCCGAGGGCTGCAGCTATCGCATCGCCGTGGTCTCGATGAAGAAGGCCTACCCCGGCCACGCCAAGCGGGTGATGCTGGGCGTCTGGAGCTATCTGCGCCAGTTCATGTACACCAAATGGGTGATCGTCGTGGACGACGACATCGACGCCCGCGACTGGAAACAGGTCATGTGGGCCATTTCCACCAAGATGGACCCGGCGCGTGACATCACCCTGATCGAGAACACCCCGATCGACTATCTGGACTTCGCCAGCCCCGAAAGCGGACTGGGCTCGAAGATCGGCCTGGACGCCACGGACAAGTGGGAGCCGGAAACCAAGCGGGAATGGGGTGAGGAGATCCGCATGGAGCCGGACGTGGTCGAGCGCGTATCGGAGATGTGGGGCCGTCTCGGGCTACCCGGCGACGGGACGCCGATCTGGAAATAGCCGTCTGTTGCACTGAAGACGCGATCATTTCCGAATGTGTCGAAAAATCGCTTTTCAGATGACGAAACGGTAATCTAGAAACAGGGTCAGTGATCTTCCCGGAAGGCCCACCCATGAAACACGCTCTTATCGCCGCCCTGGCGCTCGCTCTCGCGACGCCAGTGGTCACCATTCCCGCTCCCGCGGACGCCCAGGTTCTGACTGGCCGTAACAGCGCCCGCGCCTCGCGTCCGCGCCGCGCGACGCCGCCGCGCCTGTCGCAGGCCGAGCAGCAGCAGCTCTGGGAAGCCCAGGACCTGGTCACCGACCTGAACGCAGCGATCGAGTCCCTGCAGGCCGACGCGGCCGCCGCAGGCGGCCTGACCGACGCGCAACGGGCCGAGATCGACGGCCACACCGTCCGTCGCAACGAGGCTCAGGCCACCGTCGATCGCCTGATCGCCAAGCGGAACGGCTGAGCCTCAGGCTTCAAAGCACCGAATTGAACGGGGCGGCGGTGATCTCATCGTCGCCCCGTTTTTCGTTCCCGAGACGTCCCAAGGGGTGACGTGGAACCGGCGGGCCCATAGGGTCACGCTTCGCCGGTCGGGGGGTCTATGAGCGCGTTCGAGTTCTTCTTCAGCTTCTATGGCCTGTTGCTGGGCCTGTCGGTGGCCGAACTGGTCGGCGGCTTCGCCCGCATCCTGCAGGAGCGGGAGCGGGTGCGCTTCGGCTGGCTGACCCCGCTGCTGGCGACCTTCGTGGCCTTGGATGTCGCGACGTTCTGGAACCAGGCCTGGGTCATCTTCCGCGGCGCGCCGTTCAGCCACGCCCTGTTGATCGCGGGCCTGATCATCGCCGCCACCTTCTATGTCGCCGCCAGCATGGCCTTCCCCCGCGTGTCCGCCGAAGGTCATCACGAGCGGATCGATCTGGATGAGCATTTCTGGAAATCCCGGCGGCTGGTCTTCGGCTGCATCATGACCGCCAACCTCATCGTCGGCTTGCTGTTCCTCGGCTTGATGTCCGTGAACGAGGGCTTCGCCGCCCTGTCGACGACGCGGCTGTGGGTCGGTTTCGGCATCTTCTTCACCACGACCGCCGTCGCGGCCTTCGCGCCGTGGCGACGGGCCGTGATCGGCGCCCTCCTGATCGTTCTGGCCTACAGCCTGTGGACGTTGTCGATGTCCGCCATTCACCTGCTGTCCACCGGCGCCTGGTCGCCCGCGCTGGGCGTCACGGGCTGACGCCCGGATCGCTTGCCGCGGTTCAGCATTTGGTCGAGGAAGCCTCATGCGCACCCCCCTTCTGATCGCAGCCGCCCTTCTGTTCGCGAGTCCCGCCATGTCCCAGTCTGTCCCCAACACCGCACCGTGGGATCAACCCTTCCTGCCGCCCGCACCGGAGTGGAACGGCGCCAGCCGCGACCTGCTGCGTAACGCCTCGGACCCGTGGGTCACGGCCTTCGAAGCCGACGCCGCCCATGACTTCAGCCCGACCTACGTCGACACCCGCGCCTGGTTCGATCGCCTGGACGCCGCCTCGGACCTGATCCGGATCGAGCAGTTCGGCGTCTCGCCGGAAGGCCGCCCGATCTATGCCGTCATCGCTTCGAAAGACGGCCCGAGTTTCGATCCCTCCAAGCCGGTGCTACTGGCTCAGGCCGGCATCCATCCGGGCGAGATCGACGGCAAGGACGCGGGCATGATGCTGCTTCGCGACATCGCCTTCTATGGCAAGGATGACCTGCTGGACCGGGTCAACCTGATCCTGATCCCCATCCTGTCGGTGGACGGACATGAGCGCGCCAGCGCCTACAGCCGCCCGAACCAGCGCGGGCCGCGCATCCAGGGCTGGCGCAACACGGCGACCAACCAGAACCTGAACCGCGACTACCTGAAACTGGACCAGCCCGAGATGCGGGCGGTGCGCGGCTTGATCGTGAAGTACCGGCCCGACCTGTACGTCGACATCCACGTCACCGACGGCATGGATTACCAGTACGACGTCACCTACGGCTACAATGGCGAGGACGGGGTCTATTCCCGCTCCCCCGCCACCGCACTGTGGCTGGACAACGCCTTCAAGCCGGCGATGAACGCGGCGCTGGAAGCGCGCGGCCATATCCCCGGCGAGTTGGTCTTCGGCATCGACGACCAGAACCCGCGCGCCGGCCTGTCGGACGGCGGCCTGGGCGAGCGTTTCTCGAACGGCTGGGGCTCGGCGGCCCACGTCCCGACCATCCTGATCGAGAACCACAGCCTCAAGCCGCACGAACAGCGCGTGCTGGGCACCTATGTCTTCCTGGAACAGGCGCTGAAGCTGCTGGCGAGCAACGGCCGGGACCTGCGCGCCGCGATCACCGCCGACAGCGCCCTGCGTCCGGCCGAAATCCCCGCCAACTTCGTCCAGAACGACCAGCCGACCGTGACCCGCCCGTTCAAGGGCATCACCTACGAGACCTATGAGAGCCCGGCGTCGGGCCGCCGCGAAATCCGCTGGCTGGGACAGGCCGACCCCGTGCTGTGGCAGCTGCCGTTCTACACCTCGCACTCGACGCTGACCCTGCGCCGCCCGGAGGCCTATTGGGTGCCGTCGTACCGGACGGACATCATCGAACGCCTGCGCACCCACGGCGTGACGATGGAGACCCTGACCGCGCCGCGTACGGTTTCAGTGGAGATGCTGCGCCTCGACGATCCGAAGATCGGCGCCCGCCCGAACGAGGGCCACGTGCCGGTGACGGTGACCTCGGTCACGCCCGAGCGCCGCGACTGGACCTTCCCGATCGGCTCGGTGCGCGTGCCGACCGATCAGCCGCTGGGCGACATCGTCGTCCTTCTGCTGGAGCCGCAGTCGTCGGAAAGCTTCTTCGCCTGGGGCCTGTTCCCCGAGGTGCTGAGCCGCGTCGAATACATCGAGGGTTACGCCATCGCCCCGCTGGCCGAGCGGATGATGGCCGCCGATCCGGCCCTAAAGGCCGAGTTCGAGGCCAAGCTGGCCGCGGAGCCGGACTTCGCCGCCAACGGCGACGCCCGTTTGCAGTGGTTCTACGAACGAACCCCGTTCTATGATGACCACTATCGCCTCTATCCGGTGGCGCGCGAGAACTAGGGGGATCCTGTGAACATCAACGAGGCGTTGGCCTTCCACACCGAGGCCTTCCGGGCGGTCGCGCTCTGGACCGGGCTCTCGCTGCTGTTCGTCCTGTTCCTGTCGATGCGGATCAGCGCGGGACGGCGCAAGCTGAAGGTCTCGGTCGGCGATGGCGGCCACGCGACCCTCACCGCCGCCACCCGCGCCTTCGGCAACGCCATTGAGTACATCCCGGTGGCGCTCATCTCGCTGGCCGTGGTGGCGGTCTTCTACAGTGCGCCCGTCGTGCACATGCTCGGCGGATCGTTCTTCCTCGGCCGGGTGCTCCATGCCTGGGGCATGGCGCAGGAGAAGCAACCCGCCGCCGGGCGCATGTTCGGCATGATCCTGACCTACCTGCCCTTCCTCGCCTCGGCGGGGCTGCTGATCTTCGCCGCCGTCTTCTGACGGCTGTTGCGCCCCGGCTGAGGCCCGGCCATATCGGGGCATGACCTCCCCGCGTGACGCCGCCGCCTCCGACATCCTGCCCGACCTGGTCGCCGCCGCCTTGAAAGCCGGGGCGGACGCCGCCGAGGCGGTGTCCTCGGAGCGGGCCTCCCTCTCCATCGGCGTGCGCAACGGCGCGCTGGAGGACGTCGAGCGCGAGGAGAGCCGCGACCTCGGTCTGCGGGTCTTCATCGGCAGGCGTCAGGCGACCGTCTCGGCCTCGGACCTGTCGGACAAGACCCGCGCCCGCCTGGTCGAGCGCGCCGTAGCCATGGCCCGCCTCGCGCCGGAAGACCCTTACGCCGGACTGGCTCCGCAGGACCGGCTGGCCCGGGGCCCCTTCCCCGATCTGGACCTCTACGATCCGACGGAATGCAGCGCCGCCGATCTGGAAGCCGCCGCCGCCGAGGCCGAAGCCGCCGCGCTGGCGGTCGAGGGCGTCGCCCGTTCGGAGGGCGGTCACGCCGCCGCCTCGTCCAGCCGCTGGCGTCTGGTCACCTCGCACGGCTTTGACGGCGCCTATCAGGGCTCGGCCTTCTCGTTGGGCGTCGGCGTCATCGCCGAGAAGGACGGAGCCATGGAGCGCGGCGGAGAACACCGCGCCGTCCGCCACCTGTCCGACCTGCCCTCGGCCGGATCCATCGGGGCCTATGCCGGTCGACGCGCCGTCGAGCGGACCGGTCCGCGCAAGATCGCCTCCACCACCGCGCCGGTCATCTTCGAAAACCGCGTGGCGACCCAGGTGCTGTCGCCCCTGCTGGGGGCCATTTCCGGCGCCTCGATCGCGCGCGGCACCTCCTTCCTGAAGGACCGGCTCGGCCAGCGGATCCTGCCCGAGGGCGTTCGCCTGATCGACGATCCCTTCCGCCCGCGCGGCCTCGGCTCGACCCCGTTCGACGACGAAGGCGTTGCCGTGAGCGAACAATCAATCATTGATGACGGCGTTCTGACCACCTGGCTGCTGAACAGCAGCGCGGCGGCCCAACTCGGTCTGACCTCGACCGGCCACGCCTCGCGCGGCCTCGCGGGGCCGCCCGGCGTATCGACCCACAACCTGCATCTGGAGCCGGGCGAGCAGGATCTGGACGGCCTGATGGGTCAGGCCGGAACGGGCCTGCTGATCACGTCCATGTTCGGCCCCTCGCTGAACGGCAACACCGGCGACTGGTCCGCCGGGGTGTCGGGCTTCTGGTTCGAGAACGGCGCTCGCGCCTATCCGGTCAGCGAGGTCACCGTCGCGGGCAATCTCAAGGACCTGTGGGCGCGCCTTGTCCCGGGCTCCGATCTGGAGTTCCGCAGCAGCTTCAACAGTCCGTCCCTGCTGTTCGACGGCGTCGCCATCGCGGGCAAATGACGGATTTCGCCACCGATCTCGAGCTGATCCGCGACGCGGCCCTGGCCGCCGGCGAACTGGCCCTGGCCGAGCGCGAGCGGGGTTTGAAGATATGGTCCAAGTCCGGCGGTTCGCCCGTCACCTCGGCTGACCTCGCTGTCGACCAGTTGCTGCGCGCCCGCCTGCTGTCGGCGCGTCCGGACTACGGTTGGCTGTCCGAAGAGACCACCGACAACGCCGAGCGACTGTCGAAGTCGCGCATCTTCGTGGTCGACCCGATCGACGGCACCGTGGCCTATATGAAGGACAAGCCGTGGTGGTGCATTCCCATCGCCGTGGTCGAGGACGGGCGACCGGTCGCCGCCGTCATCCACGCCCCCATGCTGAACGAGACCTTCGTCGCCACCCTGGGCGGCGGCGCGTCCCTGAACGGACGGACGATCACGGCGTCGGACACCACAGACCTGGACGACGCCTCGGTTCTGGCCGACGCCCGGCTGATGGAAGGACCGCACTGGCCGGAGCCCTGGCCCGCCATGCGCTACGAGAAGCGCAACGCCCTGGCCTATCGCATGGCTCTGGTGGCGGCGGGAGCCTTTGACGCGGCCATCGCCCTGACGCCGAAATGGGACTGGGACGTCTGCGCCGGCGCCCTCATCGCGGAAGAAGCCGGGGCGAAGGTCAGCGACCATCATGGCGGCGCCTGGCGCTTCAACCAGCCCGACCCGCGACAAACCAGCCTGATCTGCTCCGCGCCGGGCCTTCACCCGTTGATCGTGCGGCGGACAGCGCCTATTCCGCTCGCGCCCCGCTGATCCGCCTCTTTCAGGTCATCTCAACCTGCGAGTGGGACGGTGAACTCCATAGACGCTCCCCGGGATACGAACATGACCGCCGAAACCGAAACGCCCCAGCTGCTGCACATCGTCATCGGCGGCGAGCTGCGCCACCTGGACGCGCCGGTGTTCCGCGACCTGTCCAAGGTCGAATTCGTCGGCGCCTTCCCGAACTACGAGGAAGCGCGCAAGGCGTGGAAGGCCAAGGCCCAGGCCACGGTGGACAACGCCCACATGCGTTACTTCATCCTGCACGCCCATCGGATGATCGATCCGCGCGGCGACGCCCACGAGCACTGATCGCGCTCCCGGGCCCTGACGGGAACCGGGGCTGTCGCTCGGACGCTTTGCCTTCGACAGTCCCGTTGACGGAGGATCGCCCGTGAACACTCTTCTGATTGTGCTGGTGCTCGGCGCCATCGCCGTCGGCATCGTCGTGTGGGTCACGCGCCGCAAGCCGGATGCGAACAGCAACGCCCCGCGCGAGTCCGACACCGCCTGGAACGACCCGGTGACGCCCGCGTCGCCGGATGATACCAAACACCCATGACCCTGTTCGGCCGCACCCTCGGCGCTGAGGAAATCAGCACCCTGGTCTTCATGCTCATGGCGTTAGTGCTGTGGACGATGTCCCTGCGCGGCGAAATGAGGTGGAAGCGGTGGTTCAGAAACTGGGAAGCCGAACGCAAGGCGCGACGCGACGCTGAACTGGCCTCGGAGCACGGCGAAAGCCCTCCGCCGTCCTCGCAGGGCCCCCGCGGCCCCTGGAGTTGAGGCCCTATTCCCGCCTCAACAGCTTCTCGGTCAGCAAAGTGCCCCACCACTGGCCCTTGAACTCCGACCGGATGGCCTTGGGATCGTAGGCCGGGCTGTCGATCCACTCCAGGAAGCTGACGCCGGTCGGCGCGACCTCCTTGAGGTATTTCTCCAGCGTGTAGTCCAGCACCCCGGTCAGCCCCTCGCGGTGGTGCAGATATTTCTTGTCGAGCTGTTTGATCGCTTCCGAGATGGGTTCGCCCAGATGGAAGTGGCGATAGAAGACCGCCATCATCCCGGCCCGGTCCGCCCCCGACTTGCAGTGGATCAGCACCGGATATTCGATCGTCTCGAACAGCCGTTTCGCCCGATGGATGCGGTCCGGCTGCGGCGGATCCCGGCTGTCCAGCGGCGCGTCGATCAGGGTCAGGCCCAGCCGCTCGCAGGCGTCCTTCTCCAGCGCATAATAGGCTTCGTCTCGCGCCCCGCGCAGGTTGATGACCGTCTTGATCCCCTGCGACTTCCACCAGGCCAGCTGACGCGGCGACGGCTGGTTCGTCCGCACCAGATCCGGCCCCAGCCAGTGGGCGTTCATGAACCACCGCCTCAGGAAGGCGTGGTCCTTCCAGACATAGTCCCACCTCGCCCGAAAGCGGCCGGCGGCGGAGGAGAGGTCGTAACGAGGCATGCAGGGGGAGATAGAGGGTCGGGAGCCGGTCGTCATCTGGCGGTTTGAGGTCTAGGCTGCAGACCACAGGAGAACCGCCATGAAAGTCGTCGCCGTCGCCGCCATGACCGTGCTGATCGCCGGTTGCCAGCCCGCCGCGGAGACGCCCGCCCCGACCGAGGCGGAACCGGCGGCTGCCGCGCCCGACACCACGCGGGCGCCGGCGGCCGACGCGGCCCTGACCGCCTTCCTGCAGGATCGCACCCGCGACGTGATGGCGCCATTGGGCTACGTCGCGCGCACGACGGGCGAAGGCCAGGACGCCCTGACGCTGGTCTATCTGGTCGGCCCCGGACTTTGCGGCAGCGGCGGCTGCAACCTGCTGATCCTGCGCAGCACCGGAGACGGCTACGCCGTACTCGGTGAAACGACGATCACCCGAGCGCCGATCCGAATGCTCTCGACCCGCACGAACGGCCTCCCGGACATCGGCGTGCATGTCGGGGGCGGCGGCATCATCAACGGGTACGAAGTGCGGTTGAAGTTCAACGGCGCGCGATATCCCTCCAATCCCACGATGCCCCCCGCCGAGCGCATCGACGGCGCCGAAGGCGTCGTCCTGATCACGGATGACGATGCGCGGACGTCCCTGAAGTCATAGTCTGCTTGACTTCCTCCCCCTGTCGTCCGACCTCGGACCGATGACGACGCCTGCCCCCGCGACCGACGAGAAAGAGCCGCTGCGCCCGCTGCTGGCGCGCATCTGGCGCGACTACCTCTCGCACCACCGCACGCCGCTGTTCCTGTCCATCCTCTGCGCGGCCGTCGTCGGCGTCATGGCGGCCACCGTCCTGCAATTGCTGCAGCCCGCCGTCGACGGCCTGTTCCTGGGCAAGCCGGTCACCATCTGGCGCGTCTTCACCATTCCGCCTGAACAGGCGCTGGTCAGTATTCCGCTGATCATCATCGGCGCCGGCGTCATCTGGACCATCGCGGCCCTCGGCCAGGCGGCCCTGGTCAATCGGCTGGGTCACGGCATCGTAGGCGACATCCAGGTGCGCCTGTTCGGCGCCATGATCCGCGCCGACCTGGCCCGCCTGCGCAGCCAGCACTCCGGCGGCTTCGTCTCCTCGGTGCTGTTCGACGCCAACATGGTGCGCGAGGCCTTCACCAACGGCGTGGTCAACTACACCCAGCATTCCCTCACCTTGGTCGCGGTGATCGGCTACATGGCCTGGACCGACTGGCGGCTGACCCTGATCGTCCTGCTGGGCGCGCCGGTCATCGCCCTCGTCATTCGCCGTTTCGGCAAACGGGTGCGCAAGGCCACCACGGGCGCCATGGTCGAGACGTCCAACCTCTCCACCGCCCTGATGGAGAACCTGGACGGCGTCCGCCTGATCAAGATCGAGAACCGCGAGGCCGCCGAGGAGGCCCGGGTCGGCGAGGTCGTCGCCCGCCGCCAGCGCCACGTCATCAAGTCCGCCGACAGCCGCGCCTTCGCCGGCCCCTTCTCGAACCTCGTCGCCATGGTCATCGTCGCCGCCGTCATGGGCTACGCCGGCTGGCAGGCGCGTCAGGGCCAGATGACGGTCGGCGCGTTCGCCGCCTACATCGGCCTGCTGATGTCCGCCGGACAGTCGCTGCGTCAGGTCACCAACCTGCAGACCGTCATGGCCGAAGGCCTGACCGCCGCCCGACGTCTGTTCGCCTCGCTCGACATTGAACCCGAGATCCGCGAGGCGCCCGACGCCGCGCCGCTGGAGACCGGCCCGGTCACCGTCGCCTTCGACCACGTCAGCTTCGCCTACGCCCCGGCGGCCGAGGGCGGCGCGCCGACCCTGTCGGACGTCTCCCTGTCGGTGAAGCCCGGCGAGACCGTGGCCCTGGTCGGCCCGTCGGGCGGCGGCAAGTCGACCATCCTGTCGCTTCTGCCCCGTTTCTACGACGTCACCTCGGGCGCGGTGACCATCAACGGCCGCGATATCCGCGAACTCAAGCTGCAGGACCTGCGCACCCACATCGCCCTGGTCACGCAGGAGCCTTTCCTGTTCGACGACACCATCGCCGCCAACATCGCCTACGGCCGCCCCGGCGCCTCGCAGGCCGATATCGAGGCCGCCGCCGCCTCGGCCGCCGCCCACGAATTCATCACCGCCCTGCCCGAGGGGTATCTGACCCGGGCCGGCGAAGCGGGCCTGCGTCTGTCCGGCGGTCAGCGCCAGCGGATCGCCATCGCCCGCGCCTTCCTGAAGGACGCTCCCATCCTGCTGCTGGATGAGGCGACCTCGGCGCTGGACACGGAGAGCGAGGCCCTGGTGCAGACCGCGCTGGAGCGGCTGATGGAGGGCCGCGCCACCCTGATGATCGCCCACCGGCTGTCGACCGTGCGCAACGCCGACCGCATCTACGTCATCGATGCGGGCAAGGTGGTCGAGACCGGCAGCCACACGTCGCTGGTGAAGAAGGGCGGCCTCTATGCCCGTCTGGCGCGGCAGCAGTCCCTGGACAGTGATCCGGTCACCGTGGCGACGGTTTCATGAGGCCGCTGCGCAATCCGGCCGTCCAGGCGTTCTTCGCCTGGGCTCTGGCCCAGTGGATGCGGTTCTGCTTCGCCACCATCCGCTGGACGCAACGGAACGAGGGCGTGGCCGAGGCCATATGGAAACAGGGCGGCGGCGTGCTGTGCGCCTTCTGGCATTCGCGCATCAGCCTGAGTCCCGTCAGCTGGCCGCTGGACCGCGCCCAACCGGTCAAGGGTCTGATTTCCCTGTCGCCTGACGGCCAGTTCATCGCCAAGGCGATGGCGCTCCTGGGCATTCCCGCCGTGCGCGGCTCCTCGGCCAACAAGGACAAGGCGGACCGCGCCAAGGGCGGCACCCAGGCCCTACGCGACGGCCTGCGCCAACTGAAGGTCGGCGCCCTGGCCGTCACCCCGGACGGCCCGCGCGGCCCGGCCCAGCAAATGGCCGAGGGCCTGCCCCTGTTGGCCAAGCTGTCGGGCGCGCCGACCCTGTTCATCGGCATCTCCTGTCATCCCGCGATCCGGCTGAACAGCTGGGACAAGGCCGTCGTGCCGCTGCCTTTCGGCAAGGGCGCCATCGTCTGGGATGTCACCGACTATCCGGAAGGGGCGGACCTGGCCGATGTCGCCCTTGCCTGGACCGAGCGTCTGAACGCCGTCGAGGCCGAAGCCGACGCCATCACCGGCCTGAAGCGGGTCTGACGTGAGCCCCGCCCTGATCCTGTACCGGCTCCTGACCCGGATGCTGGAGCCTCTGGCCCCCCGCCTGCTCGACGGCCGGGCGAAGAAGGGCAAGGAGGACCCGGTCCGCGTCGATGAACGCCTGGGTTTGACCCGCGTCCCCCGCCCCGCCGGCGAGGTGGTCTGGCTGCATGGCGTCAGTGTCGGCGAAACCCTGTCCCTGCTGCCCGTGGTCGCCAAACTGCGCGCCACCCGTCCGGACCTGAACCTGCTGGTCACCTCCGGCACCCTGACTTCCGCCGCCCTGCTCGCCCATCGCCTGCCCGAGGGCGTGATCCACCAGTTCGCGCCAGTGGACGCGCCGGGCGCGGTCGACGCCTTCCTGACCCACTGGAAGCCCGTGGTCGGCGTCTTCGTCGAGAGCGAGCTTTGGCCGAACCTGATCCTGGAATCCCGTCGCCGGGGCGTGAAGCTTGTGCTGGCCAGCGCCCGGATCACCGAGAAGACCGTCGCCGGCTGGCGGCGCTTCCCGGGCGCGGCGCGGGAGATCC
Source organism: Brevundimonas sp. GW821-FHT12C05 (assembly GCF_058807475.1). Lineage (NCBI taxonomy): Bacteria > Pseudomonadati > Pseudomonadota > Alphaproteobacteria > Caulobacterales > Caulobacteraceae > Brevundimonas > Brevundimonas sp. GW821-FHT12C05. The sequence continues at coordinate 391,503 of NZ_JBXAQS010000001.1, read as the reverse complement.
TGTCGGCTTTCGACGTCATCCTGCCGCAAGACGGGGTTTCCGCCGACCGGCTGGAGAGCCTGGGCGCCCGCATCGACGGCCATGTGAACCTCAAACTGGCGGGCGAGGCGCCGCCGCATGACGGCGCGGCCTTCACCAAGCTGAGCGCCGCCATCGGCGACCGGCCCGTGGTCGTGGCCGCCAGCACCCACGACGGCGAGGAGATCGCCATCGTCCGCGCGCTGGACAAGCTGACCGACCGGCTGTGCCTGATCCTGATCCCGCGCCATCCGGAGCGCAGCGCCGCCATCGCCGCCGCCCTGACCCGCGACGGCTATCGCTTCGCCCTGCGTTCGCAGGGGCGGCAGCCGGACAACGACACCGACCTGTATGTCGCCGACACCCTGGGCGAGATGGGCCTGTTCCTGCGGCTGGCCGACGTGGTGGTCATGGGCGGCAGCTTCTCGGCGGCGCTGGAGAAGCCCCCCGTCGGCGGCCACAATCCGCTGGAGCCCGCGCGGCTGGGCAAGCCCGCCGTCACCGGCCCCGACATGACCAACTGGGCGGCCATCACCGAGGCGCTGGTCGAGGCGGGCGGCTTGCAGATCGTCGCCGCGCCATGGGATCTCCCCGCCGTGCTCGCGCCCCTGTTGGCCGACGAGAAGGTCGCCCGGGCCATGGGCGACCGCGGCCGTCGCGCCGCCGCCGAAGCCGGATCCGGGCTGGAACGGCTGATCGAGGCGATGCATCCCCTGTTGCCGCCGAAGCGGAGCCGGCGATGAGCCTGAGCACGCCGAAGTGGTGGTATCTGCGCGACCGCAAGCACGCGGCCATGACGCGGATGCTGCTCAAGCCCCTGTCCTGGGTCTGGGCCGGCGTGACCGCCAACCGCATCGCCCGCGCCACGCCGGTCGATCCCGGCGGGCCTGTCATCTCCGTCGGCAACCTGACCGTCGGCGGATCAGGTAAGACGCCCGTCGCCCGCGAGGTCCTGCGGCTGCTGCGCCAGTCAGGCGTCGAGGCCCACGCCCTGTCGCGCGGCTACGGCGGCAAGCTGCAAGGCCCGGTCCGGGTCGATCTGAACCTTCACACCGCCGCCGACGTGGGCGACGAGCCGCTGATGCTGGCGCTGGACAGCCCGGCCTGGATCGCCCGCGACCGCGTCGCTGGAGCCAGGGCCGCCGCGGCCGCCGGCGCCCAGGCGCTGGTGCTGGACGACGGCCACCAGAACCCGGCGTTGAAGAAGACCCTCAGCCTGATCGTGGTGGACGGCGAGACCCGCGACGACGAATGGCCCTTCGGCGATGGTTCGGTCTTCCCCTCCGGACCGATGCGCGAGCCGCTAAGGGCCGGGCTGGCCCGCGCCGACGCCGTGGTCATCCTGATGCCGTCCGATCTGGCCGAGCCGGACCCGGAGCTGCTGGAAAGTTTCGGCGCCCTGCCCGTCTTCATCGCCCGGCTGCAGCCCGCCGGTCCGCCGCCGTCCGGGCCGCTGGTCGGCTTCGCCGGCATCGCCAAGCCGTGGAAGGTCGAGCGCTCGCTGAAGGCCGCCGGCGCCGACCTGGCCGAGTTCGCCCCCTTCCCCGATCATGCCGCCTTCAGACCCGAAGATCTGCGCTTCCTCGCCGACCGCGCGGAACAGTTCGGCGCGACCCTGGTGACCACCGAGAAGGACTGGTCCCGCCTGCCCCCCGAATGGCGGACGCGGGTGACCTCCTGGCCGGTGAAGGCCACGTTCGAGGACGAGGCGGGCTTTCTGCGCCTGTTGCGCAGCGAGGGCTGAGCGGAACAGTCCCGACGCCCGTGTGTTCGACACGGGATTACGGAGGGAGAGCCGCATGCGCCGCCTGATGATCCTCGCCGCCCTGACCGCCCTTGGGGCCGCCGCCGCCGGCTGCGCCACCACCGACGGCTACGCCTCGGTCTGCGAGCGCGACTACGCCCGGAACCGGGACTATGCGAGGGCCAGCGGGGCCGCTCTGGGCGCTCTCGCAGGGGCGGCGATCGACAAGGACAATCCGGAGCGCGGCGCGGCCATCGGCGCGCTGGCGGGCGGGCTGCTGGGCAACCAGCTGTCGGCGGAGGACGATCCCTGCGGCTATGGCTTCGGCGGCTACAATCGCGATCGCCGCTACGGCACCGAACGGATCCATTGGCGGGACAACTACCGCCCCTATCCGCGCTACTAGCCGAACCGGCGGCGCTGCTCGGCGCTGCGCAGGGTCGAGCGCAGGAATTCGGCGGGCGGATCGGTCTCGGCCAGTACGGCTTCCTTGATGGCGCGGGGTTCTCCGAACAGGTGACCCTGGCCCATGGAGACATCCAGTTCGAGGATGTCGACGATCTGGCGCTCGCTCTCGCACTTCTCGGCGATGACCTCGATGCCGTAGCGGCGGGTCAGGCCGGCGAAATCGGCGGCCTGGATGTCGCGCAGGGACGGCAGGGCCGGTCCGTTGTCGAGGTCCAGAAGCTGTTCGATCAGCAGATCCGCGGCGACCTTGAGGAATTTCACGTCCGAGCGCTGCAGGTCGGCGAAATCGAGGTCCAGCGTCTGGACCTTGTCGATCGAGAAGCGGAAGCCCAGGTCGGCCAGCTTGGCCATGTTGCGCGCCTCGACGGCGCCGCGGGCGTCGAAGACGGCCTGGCCCAGCTCGAAGATCAGGGCCTGGTTAAGGTCGCGGTTTTCGCTCAGGAAGTCGAGAAACTGCGGGAAGAAGGTCTCGTCGCCCAGCGAGGACAGGGCCACATTGCAGAAGACGCCGACCTTGCGGTCCTGACGGGCCAGGCGGCGCACGATCTGGGCGCAGCGGAACAGCAGCAGGTTGTCGATGGCGGGGACCAGCCCCTCGCCCTCGGCGACGGACAGGTATTCGGCCGGCATCATCACCCGGTCGTCGGCGGCGCGCAGGCGGGTGAAGCTTTCGTAGAAGATGGTCCGGCGCTGCGGCAGGCTGACCACCGGCTGCAGGTAGAGGTCGACCCGGTTCTCGGCCAGGGCCTCATGGATCGTCTGCAGCAGGACGTTGGACTGCTGGCGATGGCGAGCCTCAAAGGCGCTGGCGGGGGCCGGCTGCTGGACCCGCTCCTCGATCGAGACGCTCATCTGCTGGATCAGGGTCTCCAGCATGCGGACCTCGCCCGACAGCTGCTCGGTCGAGGTCAGGGCGCCGGCTTCGATGGCCTGGGCCAGTTCGGTCAGGGCCCCCTGGGTGGATTCCATTGCGTCGGCCAGCAGGCGGTGAGCCTCGCGGACCTGATCGATTTCCTTCTTCAGGGCCGCACGCTGGCTGCGGCCGACGACCAGGACGTGGATCGCCATCAGCAGGCCCGCCGTGCCGAAGCCGGCGGCCACGCCTGCGCCGCCGCCGAGACCGGCGCGCCACAGGAAGGCGCCGACGGTCATCGCCAGGAACAGGTAGCCGAAGAACAGAAAGCCGTTGGTTATGGCGCGCATGGGGTACGGAGTTTCCGCCTTCCCGGATGGAATCGCCCGAGTATCGGGGTATCACGACAATACGCATAGGGTCCGAACACGGATTCTCCCCACGCTTTCGAGGTTAACGATGGAATTGTTCGACCTGACCGGCAAGGTCGCGGTGATCACCGGCTCTTCGAAGGGCATCGGCAAGGCCATCGCCGAGCGGATGGCCGAGCATGGCGCCAAGGTCGTGATCTCGTCGCGCAAGGCCGGCCCTTGTGACGAAGTGGCTCAAGCGCTGAACGCCAAGCACGGCGAGGGCACGGCCATCGCCGTCCCGGCCAACATCGCCTCCAAGGAAGAACTGCAGCGGCTGGTCGACGAGACCGTCGCCGCCTTCGGCCAGATCGACATCCTGGTCTGCAACGCCGCGTCCAATCCCTATGCCGGGCCGATGGGCGGCATTACGGACGACCAGTTCCAGAAGATCTTCCACAACAACGTGCTGGCCAACCACTGGCTGATCCAGATGGTCGCGCCGCAGATGGTGGAGCGGAAGGACGGGGCCATTCTGGTGATCTCGTCCGTCGGCGGGCTGCGCGGCAACGCCCTGATCGGCGCCTACAACGTGTCCAAGGCGGCGGACATGCAGCTAGTGCGCAATCTGGCCGTCGAGTTCGGCCCGTCGAACGTGCGGGTCAACTGCATCGCCCCCGGCCTGATCCAGACCGACTTCGCCCGTTATCTGTGGGAGAACGAGGAGGTGCTGAAGGTGACGGTCGAGCCCAATCCGATGAAGCGCATCGGCCAGCCGGACGAGATCGCGGGCACCGCCGTCTATCTGTGCAGCAAGGCCGCGGCCTATGTGACCGGCCAGACCCTGGTCGTGGACGGCGGGCTGACGATTGCCTGGTGACGGTCCCAAGGTGAGCTTCGGCCAGGATCTGGCCTGGCGGCTGGAGGGCGTGGCCTTCGCCGGCCTGATCGGCCTTATGCGAATGCTGGGGCTGACGCGGGCTTCCGCGCTCGGCGGCACGCTGCTGAAAGCCCTGGGACCGATGACCGGCACGCAGAAGACGGTGATGCGTAACCTGCGCATCGCCTTCCCGGACATGCCGCGGGCCGAGCGCGAGGCACTGGCGCTGGCCCAGTGGGAGCAGACCGGCCGCACCTTCGCCGAGACCCTGGTCATGGATCAGCTGACGCCCGCGTCGGGGCGGATCGAGATCGTCGGCCTGGAGCGGCTGCACGCCATTCGCGACAGCGGCAAGCCGGCGGTGCTGGTCTCGGGCCACATGGCCAACATCGAGGTGATGGCGGCGGTGATCGTTGGGGCGGGCGTGCCCTGCCAGGTGACCTATCGCGCGGCCAACAACCCCTATGTCGACAAGCAGATCCGCGAGGCCCGCGCCCGCTATGGCGTGACCCTGTTCGCGCCCAAGGGCGGTGACGGCGCGCGCGAACTGCTGGCCGGGATGGCGCGCGGCGAGTCCGTGGCCCTGATGAACGACCAGAAATTCTCGGAAGGCCCCGAAGTGACCTTCTTCGGCCAGCCGGTGAACGCGGCGCCGGGACCCAGCCGGCTGGCGCTGCGGTTCGGGACCTTCATTCAGCCGATGTCGGTGGTGCGTCTGCCGGGCGTGCGCTTCCGCGTGACGGCGCATGAACCGATCGAGCTGGAAAAGACCGGCGACCGGTCGGGCGACATCGTCCGCGGCGTGCAGGCGATCACCACCTTCATCGAGGAGCGGGTGCGCGAGCACCCGGTCGACTGGTTCTGGGTCCACAAGCGTTGGCCGCAGAAGGTCTATGACGCGATGGACGCGGAAGGCTGAACCGCCTCAGACCTCGTGCGGTCGGTCCGTGGCGCGGCGCTTGGGCCCCTTGTCGTCGGTGCTCTGCACCCGGCGGCGGTCGGGGCCGAAATAGCCGTCGGTCTTCACGAACGGGCGCGGGCGGAAGATCACCGCCTGGATACGGTCCAGAATGGCCTTGGCGGTGATCGGCTTGACCACGAACTCGTTCACCCCGGCGTCGCGCGCCTCATAGACGCGGGTCTTCTCGGAGTGGCCGGTCATCATGATGATCGGCAGATAGGGATTGGCGCTGTCGGGGCTGTTGCGCACCAGGCGGGTGAACTCGACCCCGTCCAGCGGAAACATGTTGAAGTCGACGATGACCAGGTCAACCGCGTGCTCTCGCAGGATTTCGAGCGCGGCGGCGCCGTCGGCGGCCTCTCGCAGCTTGCGGATTCCGGCGGACTGAAGAACAGCGGAGGTGATCGCCCTCATATGCTGGTTATCGTCAACCAGAAGAACCTGAAGGGCGGCGAGGGAAGACATGCGGGACAGCTTGGTCGGAGACGGCCAAACCGTCGGCGTCCGCGAGGTCTAGGGCCGGATTCGGTCCGCGTCTATCAGCGAACGTTGTTTCAACTTTAGCGTAAACGGCTAAGCTTGTTCAGGATTTGACCAGCAGCGACGGATCGAGGTTTCGATCCCGCCATTTCATGCGCCAACACAGGTGGGGACCGGTCGCTCGGCCCGTCATGCCGACGCGCCCGATCAGGTCGCCGCGCAGCAATTCCTGCCCTTCCCGGACCTCCAGCCGCGACTGATGCAGATAGGCGGTGATCAGGCCCTGGCCGTGATCGATCAGGACCAGCCCGCCTTCGAAATGCAGCGACGGCTGGGCCAGGGTCACCCGGCCCGGCGCCGGCGCGCGAATGGCCGAGCCCTGCGGCGCGGCCAGGTCGATGCCGAAATGAGGACGGGCGGGCGTGCCGTTCAACACGCGTTGGGCGCCCCAGCGACTGGTGATGCGGAAATTCTCGAGCGGCCAGACGAAGCCGTCGTGGAAGCCGTCCGCGTCGATCCGGCTGGCGAAGCCTTCCGTCTTGAGCAGCACCTCCTCCCGGATGCGGGCCAGCAGGGCCGGATCCGAAGGCTCCACCGTCGCCGGCGGCAGGCCGTTGACCGTAGTGGAAGGGAAGGTCCCCGTTGCAATGGACAGCACCCGGCGGGCCGAGCGGCCGTCCGACCGGGCCTCGATCTCGACACTGCCCGCCGCCTCGCGGTCGAAACCGACGATGAACCAGCCGTCGGCCGAGGCGGCGGTCAGGGATTCGCCGTCGACGAACACCAGCGCCCGCGGCCAGGTCCGGCCGATGGCATGGCCGCCCTGCACGAAGCGGCCGGTCAGGTCGAGGTCGGAGCCCGAGGTCTGGGCGCGGGCGGCGGCGGCGGACAGAAGCGCCGCACCACCGGCGAGCAGGCCGCGCCGGTCCAGCATCAGGGCTGCTGGCCCAGCCGCTGGAAGGCTTCTCCAGGACCGGCGTAGGCTTCCTGAAGCCGGGCCGACCAGTAGCGCAGGGTTTCCAGCGGGATCGGCTTGCCGGACACGGCGCAGGTGACGATGCGCCCGGGCTTCAGCACGGCGAACTCGCCATCGCCATAGTGGAGCGTCGCCTGTTCACCGGGAGATTGGATCATGACCGCAACCTAGCTTGAGCGAACCGGGTGCGCCAAGGCTTTCGCGCCTAGAAAAGGTCGCCCTGCCCGGGAGGAGTGGGTTTGGCCTTGGGCGCCGGGCGAGGCTTCGGTTCGGACGTCGGCGGCGGTGCGCCCCCCTCCCCGTCGATGCGGGCGCCCTTGACCCCGTCGGCGAAGACCAGGCGCACGGCCTGACCGTCGTGCAGCCCGGCGGCGGAGGCGATCATGGTCCCCTCCGCGTCCTCCACCCGAGCGAATCCGGGCTTGGGCCGCTTCGGATCGAGGGTCGCCAGCGCCCGCGACAGGGCGGCAAGCCGGGTCCCGTCGCGATCAAGCTGGCGAGGCAGGGTCGGAGCGAAGCGACCGGCGACGGCGCCCAGCCGGTCACGGCGGCGCTCCATGGCGCGGTCCAGCAGGGCGGGCGACAGGCGGCCCGCCACGGTGATCAGCTGGTGGGCCTTCTCGCTGCGATGGCGTTCCAGCGCCGAGCCGAGCTTGCTGCTGACGTGATCAAGCCGCTGCTGCGGCAGGGCCAGCAGGTCCTCGGGCCGGGCAGGCAGGCCGCGAGCGGCGGCGCGCAGCCGGGTGCGGCGGTCTTCCAGCAACCGCCCTCCGGCGCGGGCCAGGCGGCGCTCGAAGTCTGCCACGGCGTATTGCAGGTCGGCCAGCACCGGGGTGGCGATCTCGGCGGCGCCGGTCGGCGTTGGGGCGCGGCGGTCCGAAACGAAGTCGATCAGGGTGGTGTCGGTCTCGTGTCCCACGGCCGAGATGATCGGTATGGAGGCGGCGGCGACCGTGCGGGCCAACGCCTCGTCGTTGAAGCACCACAAGTCCTCGACCGAGCCGCCGCCCCGCGCCACAATGACCACGTCGGGACGCGGAATGGGCCCGCCGGGCATCATGCCGTCGAAGCCGCGGATGGCGTTGGCGACCTGGCCCGCGGCGGCGTCGCCCTGGACCACCACCGGCCAGACGATGACGCGGCACGGCCAGCGTTCGGCGATCCGATGCAGGATGTCGCGGATCACCGCGCCGGTCGGGCTGGTGATCACGCCGACCGTGGCCGGGAAGGCGGGGATGGGCTTCTTGCGCCCGGCCTCGAACAGGCCCTCGCCCGCCAGCTTGCCCTTAAGCCGTTCCAGCTGGGCCAGAAGGGCGCCGGCGCCGGCGGCCTCCATGCTCTCAATGACGATCTGGTACGACGAGCGGGCCGGATAGCTGGTGATCTTGCCGGTGACGATGACCTCCAGCCCCGACTCGGGCCGCACGCCGAGGCCCCGCACCGAACCCTTCCAGATCACGCCGTCGATGGCGGCCTTGTCGTCCTTGAGCGTCAGATAGACGTGACCCGAGGCGTGGTGGTTCACCTTGGAGATCTCGCCGCGAAGGCGAACATGACCGAACCGGTCCTCCAGCGTGCGCTTCAGGGCGAACGACAGTTCCGAGACCGTCTGGGGCGGATTGTTGTCGCGCGGCGCCTGCGGTTCGTCCGCCGGGCCTTCGAAGACGTAGTCGTCGGTCATGACGTCAGCCTAGCGGCGCATCGAACGGGGCGAAACTCAGAACCGCTTCGTTAGTCCAATGCTGATCACCCGGCCACGCGGATCGGCGACCACCGGGTCATAGCCGAGCGCGAACTGGGCCAGCGGCGGGTCGGAATCGGCCACGTTCACCACGCCCAGCGAGAGATCCAGCGCCGAAGAGAGGGCGCGGACGTACTGCAGGTCCACCGTGGTCCAATGATCGATGGTGGGATCGGTGATGCCGCTGCGATCGTTGCGATAGCCGCCGGTGTAGTGGGCCAGGACGGTGACGGTGTCGCTCGGCCCCGACCAGCCGACGGCGAACTCCCCCCGATCCTGCGGCATCGACCGCGCGAGGGTGTTCAGATTGGTCGAGCCCAGGCCCGAAGTGGTCGGCGCGCCGGGCGCCAGACGGATGTCGTAGCGATCAATCCAGGTCCAGGTCGCCGAGGCTGAGATCAGACCGGCAAACAGATCGCGTTCATAGCGGGCCGAGAGATCCAGCCCCTGGGTCTCGATGGACGAGGCGTTGGCGAAGCGCAGGTCCACAAAGGTCAGGGCGCCGCCGGGGGCGCGGGTGACGCGGGCTTGCGCCGCCGTGCCTGTCAGGCCCGCCAGATCATCCGCCGTCGCGCGGTCGATGACCGCCTGGGCGGATTCCTTGACGATCAGGTTGGTGTAGTCGATCCGCCAGGCGTCGAGGCCGAACTGCAGGCCGCGAACGGGTGTCCAGACCGCCCCCGCCGTCAGGGTCTCGGACTCCTCGGGTTTCAGATCCGGATCGCCGGTGGTCAGGGTGTTGACGAAGACGAAGGCGCCCCGGTCGAAGACCGAGGGTTGCGACGCCTGGGCCCCGGCCAGCGCATAGACGGACGGGGTGCGGAAGCCCTGGCCCCAGGAGGCGCGCAGGGTCAGGGCCTCGGCGACGTCCCAGCGCACGGCCACCCGAGGGCTCAGCGCGCTCTCGCCGCCGTCGTAGGCCTCCTGCCGGACGGCCAGTTGGGCCTCGACGGCGTCGCCCAGGCGGATGCGGGCCTCCGCGAAGGCCGAGAAGACCTCCTGATCGCCGTCGAAGTCCGGCGAATAGCCCGCCGTCAGAAGCTCGCCCGCATTGACCAGATCGCTCCAGTCGTGGCGCAGACCGCTGCGGCGGTACTGGACGCCGAGGGCCAGGTCGGCCTCGCCGCCGGTCCAGTTCAGGACCCGGCCGTTGGTCTGGGCGTCGACGGTGGTCAGGGTGGCCGCGCCGCGCAGGCCGGTCGAGCCGATCAGGCCGGCGACCAGCGCGGGGTCGTTGACCGCCCCCGTGCCGAGGAAGGCGCTGCCGAACGGGTTGAAGTACCGGCAGGCGCCGACGCCCGGCGTTCCGGACGCCGGAGTGCAGCCCGCGCCGCCCAGTCCGTTCAGGGCGTTCTGCAGGGCCGTGCCGATCACGTCGGGCTTGTCATAGGCGATGTGCTGGCGGCTGGAGGTCGCCGACAGGTCCCAATTCCAACCATTGGAGAAGCGGCCGGCGACGCCGCCCGCCAGACGCCAGGTCTCGTAGTCGAACTCCGCCTGCGACGCTCCAGCCTCGGCGCCCAGCAGACGTCCCCGGAACTGCACCGCCTCGCCGAACGGATTGTCGGGATGGGAGGCCGGCACGGTCAGGCTGCGGGCCAGGATGGGCAGGGACGGGCTCTGGCGCGCGATGGTCTCGGTCGAGGACCAGGCGGCCTGCAACCGGACATCCACCGTGCCGACCGCACGGCGCCAGCCGGCGAACAGCTGGGTGCGGGTTTCTTCCGGCGACAGGTCGAAAAAGTCCGAATAGTCGAGACGGCAGAAGGCGTCGGTCGGACCGTTGCGGAAGGCGTGGGTGAAGGCGGGATTGGTGCAGTCCGGGTCCGGCGCATAGGCGTTCGTGCTCGGCCGGAAATAGGAGCCGGGCTGGCCATAGCTGGTCACCGCCGTCCAGGCGGCCCGGCCATAGTTGCGGGCCTGGGTGAAGTCGCGTTCGTCCGAGCCCAGCGCCGAGCGGCGCAGATGCGAGGCGGCCAAGGTCAGGTCCCCGCCCCCGACCCGCAAGCCGCCCAGCCCCTCGACCAGCGTCTCGTCGGCCCCGTCCATGAAACCGTGGCGAACCCGCAGCTCGGGGTGATCCCCTCCGTCGCGGGTGATGAAATTGACCACGCCCGCCACCGCGTCGGAGCCGTAGAGGGCCGAGGCGCCGTCCTTGAACGTCTCGACACGCCGCAGCGCGATCAGGGGCACCAGGCTGTTAATGTCGACGAAGTTCGAGCCGTCGGCGGCCACGGCGGCGCTGGACGTCCAGCGCAGGCCGTCGACCAGCACCAGGGTCGACCCGAGTCCGAGGTTGCGCAGGTTGAACTGGGCCGTGCCGGAGCTCTGCGGCTGGTTCAGCTGATCCACACGCGCTTCGGAGCCGGAGTTGGCGGTCAGCAGCTGAAGAATCTGCGCTGTATCGGTAACCCCTGCCCGATCCAGCGTTTGACGGTCCAGGATCTCAACCGGGGCCAGCTTCTGGGCGCCCGAAAGGCGTGAGCCGGTGACGACGACCTCGTCCAGCGAGTCTGGTGCGACCTGGGGCGCGGTCTGGGCTTGGGCGGCGCTCGTCAGGGCGCAGAAGGCGGCCCCCGCGAGAAGGGCGAGGCGGCGGTCGGTACGAAGGGAATCGAACATGGTCGGGCGGTTTAGGTCGCCTTGGCCGTAAGGGACAGGGTCAAGCTTGACGTGACGGCAGAGGGAACGCCGTTCAGGTGTGGGTCGTTTGCCGATCATGCCTGTCGACCCGCCCGATACTGATCCCGATGACCAGGACCCCCGCGAGCGGAGACTGAGTGAACGCAGCGACACGCCCGCCGTCAGTCCGTGGGTGGTGATCGGCGGCATCCTGATGCTCGGGGCGCTGGTCTATGTCGTCTCGGCCCTGATTTAGCGCCCGTTCACGACGCTCCTGACTTGACCGCCTTCGCAGGTGCGGTCATTGCGCGGGCATGAATATCCTGCTGGTCGGATCAGGCGGGCGCGAGCACGCCCTGGCGTGGAAGATCGCCCAGTCACCGCTGGTGAAGCGGCTGGTCATCGCGCCCGGCAATCCGGGCATGGAAAAGCTGGGCGAATTGCGCCCGGTCAAGGTGACCGACGCTGACCAGCTGGCGGCCCTGGCGCGCGAGATCCGCGCCGATCTGGTCGTGGTCGGTCCCGAGAGCACGCTGGAGAAGGGTTTGGCCGACCGGCTGAACGCGGCGGGCATCCCCTGCTTCGGCCCGACGGCAAAGGCGGCGCAGCTGGAAACCTCCAAGGCCTTCTCCAAGGCCTTCATGGAGCGCCACGAAATCCCGACCGCGGGCTTCGGGGTCTATGAGCGGCTGCATGAGGCCCGGCAGGCCCTGACGGTGTTTAAGCCGCCCTACGTCATCAAGGCCGACGGCCTGGCGGCGGGCAAGGGCGTGGCCATCTCGCCGACCAAGCGCGAGGCGGAACGCGAGATCGAATGGATGCTGGGCGGCCGCTTCGGCCAGGCCGGGGCCCGCGTCGTCATCGAGGAGTTCATGGCCGGCGAGGAAGGCTCGCTCTTCGCCCTGTCCGACGGTCGGCATTACGTCCTGCTGGGCGGGGCGCAGGACCACAAGCGCGCCTATGACGGCGACCTGGGTCCGAACACGGGCGGCATGGGCGCCTATTCCCCGGCCCCGGTCTTCACTCCCGAACTGGTCGAGGCCGCCGAGCGCGACGTGGTCGCCCCGGTGATCGCCGGCATGGCGCGCGAGGGCATGCCCTATCGCGGCGTGCTGTACGCAGGCCTGATGGCCACCGACGAAGGTCCCAAGGTCGTCGAGTTCAACGCCCGTTTCGGCGACCCGGAGTGCCAGGTGCTGATGATGCGGCTGGCCGGCGACATCGTGCCGGTGCTGCTGGCCTGCGCGCGCGGCGACCTGAGCCGGACGCCGCCGCCGGAATTCCTGGCCGAGACAGTGATCTGCGTGGTCATGGCGGCGCAGGGCTATCCCGACAGCCCGGTCGAGGGCTCCATCATTCGCGGCGCCGAGCAGGACTTCGGCCCGCATGTGCAGGTCTTCCACGCCGGGACAAAGCGCCAGGAGGACGGCCAGCTGGTCGCCGCCGGCGGCCGGGTGCTGAACATCTGCGCGCGTGGCAAGGACATCGCGGAGGCCCGCCAGCGCGCCTATGCCGCGATCAAGAAGATCGACTGGCCCGGCGGCTTCAACCGCACGGACATCGGTTGGCGGGCGCTGGAGCGGGAGTAGTCCCTAGGCCCAGGCGAACAGCAGACGGCCTTCGCCCATGCGCTCGCGCAGGCGGGGCAGATCGGTGTGGGCGACCGAGAAGCAGCCATAGGAACGACCCAGCTTGCCTTCGCGGGCCAGGAAGGCCGGATCGGCGTAGTCGGCGCCGTGGATGATGATGGCGCGCTCGCGGGCGTTGTTGTTGGTGTACTCCAGCCCGTCCAGCAGAACGTTCGGGCCCTGCTGGGCGCCCCAGCCGGCGCCGGCGGTGGCGTAGGCGCCGACCGAGGACTTGAAGCTTTCCGGGACGTTGGAGAAGGTCCGGGCGTAGCCGGAATGGTCCGGATCGGACCCACGGCCGTGGCAGGTGCGCATCAGGGTGACGGCCCCACCCTCGAGATCAACCTCGTAGAGGCGCTCTTCGCCCGAGAATTTAGTGAAGTCGACCAGATACATGCGGTCGCGCTGGGTGATCTTGTGGTCGTGAATGTCGAGCGCGGCCAAGGCGCGCTGCATCAGTTCGGGACGGACCTGACCCCGCGGATCCAGCATGCGGGTGGAGTTGAGATGGGCCGTGATGGCCTCAGGCTCGGCCGGGGCGACAGCGATGCGCGGAGTCTGGACCGGAGCGGTCTGTGCGGTCGTCAGCGGCGTGAAGGCGCCGGTCGGCCGGGTCGCCGCCGCGGAGGCGCAACCCGACAGGAGGGCCGCACCGCCCAGAATGAATCCACGTCTTGCTAACCGCATGCGACGCCCCTCGCACGTTTCACAGGAAGTGACGGGTTGTTTCAAAAGCGACGGGGGATAGCAACCTGAGCCTTGGAGGATGGCCAGAGACAGGTAAGGTGATCCGGGGATCAAGGGAGGATTTCGTGAAGTCGATCACGTCGATACTGGCGGCGCTCGCCGCATGTGTGGCCACAAGCGTCGCCGCGCAAACACCCGCGACCACGTCCGTTTCACCGGAGACGGGAACCACGTTCGTTCAAGTGGGGCGACTTCTGGCCGATCCGTCCACCGGGATTGTGCAACGCGATAAAACTCTCGTGATCAGAGGGAACCAAGTCGTCGAAATCCGCGACGGCTTTGTCGGCGAGGGGCGGATCGTCGATCTGCGGGACGATTTCGTCCTGCCCGGACTGATCGACAGCCACGTTCATCTGACCGGTCAGCAGAACCCGAATTCACGGCTGGAAAGCGTGACCCAGTCCAGCGCGGACGAGGCGATGGTCGGCGCCCGCTATGCCCGCCGCACCCTCCTGGCCGGCTTCACCACCGTGGCCGATCTGGGCGCGACCAACGAAGCCATCTTCGCCCTGCGCGGCGCGGTGGCCCGCGGCGACGTGCCCGGCCCGCGGATCATCGCCTCGGGCGCGGCGGTGTCGATCCATGGCGGCCATGGCGACGTCAACGGCTACCGCGAAGACATCATGCACCTGTTCACCGGGGAGAACATCTGTTCCGGCCCCGAGGACTGCATGCGCGCGGTGCGGCTTCAGGTGCGGGCCGGCGCCGACATCATCAAGATCACGGCCACAGGCGGAGTACTGTCCAACACCGCCGCCGGCCTGGGCCAGCAATTCTCGGACGAGGAACTGGCCGCCATCGTCGCCGCCGCCCACCGCATGGGCCGCCAAGTCACGGCCCACGCCCACGGGGAGGATGGGATCAACAGCTTCCTGCGCGCCGGCGGAGACTCGATCGAGCACGGCACCTATCTGAACGACGAGTCGATCCGGCTGATGCGCCGCGACGGCGTTTATCTGGTGCCCACCCTAATGGCCGGCGACTTCGTGGCCCGCATCGCCTCGAGTCCCGACAACTTCTTCACCCCGGCCCAGACCGCCAAGGCCTTGCAGGCCGGTCCGCTGATGCTGGACATGGCGCGGCGGGCCCACGACGGCGGCGTCCGCATCGCCTTCGGCACGGACAGCGGCGTCTCCGCGCACGGCGACAACGCCGGCGAATTCGTCCTGCTGGTCCGCGCCGGACTGACCCCGCTGGAAGCGATCCAGACCGCGACGGTCAACGCCGCCGCCCACCTGCACATCTCCGGCGAGGCCGGGCGGATCGCCCCGGGCATGCCGGCCGACCTAATCGCCGTCAGCGGCGACCCGCTCGCCGATGTGACCGCGCTGCAGCACGTCGGCTTCGTGATGAAGGGCGGGGCGATCTACCGCGAGGACTAGACCTCCCGCCCTTCACCCGACCGGTCCGAACCGCTATCTCGGGCGGATGACCCTTCCGCACGCCCTTTCCGGCCTCGGCGAGATCGCCGGGGACTACGACATCCTGCTCTGCGACGTCTGGGGCGTGATCCACAACGGCCGCGAAAGCTGGCCCGCGGCGTGCGAAGCGCTGACCCGCTTCAATAGCGAGGGCGGGCACGTCATCCTGATCTCCAACTCGCCCCGCCCGGGCCCGGGCGTCGTCAGCCAGATGGACGCGCTGGGCGTGCCGCGCGACAGCTGGAAGGCCGTCGTCACCTCGGGCGACGCCACCCGCGCCGAACTGGCCAAGCGCGCGCCCGGCCCGGCCTGGCTGATAGGCCCCGAGCGAGACGCGCCCCTTTATGAAGGCCTGGGCCTTGAGACCGTCCCCGACGCCTCGAACGCCGCCTTCATCTCGGTCACCGGCCCCTATGACGACGAGATCGAGACGCCCGAGGACTATCGCGAACGCCTGACCGCCGCCGCCGCCCAGGATCTGGAGATGATCTGCGCCAACCCGGATCGGGTGGTCCAGCGCGGAGACCGGCTGATCTACTGCGCCGGCTCGCTGGCCGACCTGTACGAAAGCCTCGGCGGGCGCGTGACCATGGCGGGCAAGCCGTTCGGTCCGATCTACGATCTGGCCCTGCACGAAGCCGCCGCCCTGCTGGGTCGGCCGGTCGACCGCTCGCGCGTGCTGTGCATCGGCGACGGCGTCGTGACCGACGTTCTGGGGGCCAACAAGCAGGCGCTGGACTGCCTGTTCATCGCCCAGGGCATCCACGGCGATCAGGCCAAGGGGCCGGACGGCCGCCTGAACCCCGACCGCGCCGCCGCCCTGTTGAAGGCTGAAACAACATATGCGCGCCACGCCATGCTCGATCTCGCGTGGTGAGGATGGTCATTCTGACGCACGGGCGCTAACACCCCCTCATGGTTGATCTGGTTCAGAAACATCCCTCGGGCGGCTACATCCTCGAGGAGCTTCACGCGGGCATGGCCGCCGAAAAGGTGATCCACGTCACCGAGGAGCGCATCCGCCTGTTCGCCGAGGCGTCGGATGACTTCAATCCGGTCCACCTGGACGAGGCGTTCGCCGCCCGGACCGCCTATCGCGGCCGCATCGCCCACGGCCTGTTGTCGGCTTCGTTCGGCTCGGCGGTGGTCGGCACCATCCTGCCCGGCGCCGGTGCGATCTACATCTCCCAGACCCTGGCCTTCCATCTGCCGGTCCGCATCGACGACACCGTCCTGATCCGCATCACCGTCCTGTCGGTCGATCAGGAAAGCGCGCGGGTCGAGCTGAACTGCGAGGGCTTCGTCGACGGCAAGCTGATCATGGACGGCATCGCCATGGTTCGCGTGCCACGCCGCCGCAAGCCGTCGGCGCGTTGATCCAGGTCGTCCGCGGCTGGCGCGACCTGCCCCCCGAGCAACGGGGCGCGGCGGTCGCCATCGGCGCCTTCGACGGCGTTCACCGCGGGCATCAGGCCGTCATCGCCGCCGCCCGCGAGGCCGCCGCCCGTCTGGGCGTTCCCCTGGCCGTGGTCAGCTTCGATCCGCATCCCCGCCGCTGGTTCCAGCCCGACGCCGCCCCCTTCCGCCTGATGACGCCCGGCCAAATGGCCCGGGCACTGGAGCCGCTGGGCGTCGATCGCCTCTATCTCCTGCCCTTCGACGGCGAGATGGCGGCCATGACCGACGAGCAGTTCGCCCGCGAAGTGCTGGGTGAAGGGCTCGGCATCCGCCACGCCGCCGTCGGTTTCGACTTTACCTTCGGCAAGGGTCGCACCGGCTCGCCCGAGGCCCTGCGCCGCTACGGCGAGACGGCGGGCTTCACCGTCTCGGTCGCCGAGCGGCTGGACGACGCCGACGGGCTGAAGCTGTCGTCCTCGGCCGTGCGCGAGGCGCTGAAGGCCGGCGACATGGCCCGCGCCGCCGCCATCCTGAGCCGCCCCTTCGCCATCGCCGGCGAGGTGATCCACGGCGACAAGCGGGGCCGGACCATCGGCATACCGACCGCCAACATCGCCATGGGCGACTACATGCGCCCGGCCTACGGGGTCTATGCGACCCGTACCCGCCTGCCGGACGGACGGGTGGTCGACGGCGTCGCCAATCTGGGCGTGCGGCCCATGTACCCGACCGACGATCCCCTGCTGGAGGTCTGGCTGTTCGACTTCAGCGAGGACCTCTACGGCCAGACGGTCGAGACCGAGCTGGTCGCCTTCCTGCGCGGCGAGATGAAGTTCGACGGGCTGGAGGCGCTGAAGATCCAGATCGACGCCGACGCCGAGGCCGCCCGCGCGGCGCTTCGTCAGTGGCGCGCCGATGCCCCGCCTGCTAGACCGCTAGCACCATGACCGTCCGCGTGTTTCGCCCGATTTCGATTAGCCGCCCGGCGTAGCGCCGCAGGGCTTTTGCCCCGCGCACGTCGGGACTTCGAAACTCACGCGAACGATCACACACGACGAAACGAGACTTCATGGCTGACGCCACCGACACCCCCTCCGGCCGCGACTACCGCGAAACCGTCTTCCTGCCGGAGACGCCCTTCCCCATGCGCGGCGGCCTGCCCCAGAAGGAACCGCAGATCATCGCGCAGTGGGGCGACCTCTACGCCGCCCTACGCAAGCAGCGTCAGGCCGACGGCGCGCCGCTGTATGTGCTGCACGACGGCCCGCCCTACGCCAACGGCGACATCCACATCGGCCACGCCCTGAACAAGACGCTGAAGGACTTCGTCGTCCGCAGCCGCTTCCTGCTGGGCAACGACGTCGACTACGTCCCCGGCTGGGACTGCCATGGCCTGCCGATCGAGTGGAAGATCGAGGAACAGTACCGCGCCAAAGGCCGCCGCAAGGACGAGGTCTCTAAGGCCGAGTTCCGCGCCGCCTGCCGTGAGTACGCCGCCGGCTGGATCGACGTGCAGCGCGAACAGTTCAAGCGCCTGGGCATCACCGGCGACTGGGACAACCGCTACGCCACCATGGACTTCACGACCGAGGCGGCCATCGTCGCCGAGTTCCACAAGTTCAAGAACTCGGGCCAGCTGTATCGCGGCTCCAAGCCCGTCATGTGGTCGCCGGTCGAGCGCACGGCCCTGGCCGACGCCGAGATCGAATACCACGACCACGTCAGCCCGATGGTCTGGGTCAAATTCCCGGTCACCGGCGCTACGGACGATCATCCGGACGACCTGCTGTCGTTCCGCCACGCGACGCCGTCCGTCGTGATCTGGACCACGACGCCGTGGACCATCCCCGCCAACCGCGCCATCAGTTACGGCCCGGAGATCGCCTATGGCCTGTACGAGGTCACGGCGATGGAGGAAGGCCTCGAGTTCGAGCCCTGGGCCAAGCCGGGCGACCGCCTGATCCTGGCCGACAAGCTGGCCGAGGAGGTGTTCAAGGCCGCCAAGATCGCCGCCTGGACCCGCGTCGACGACCTGAACCCCTCGGGCCTGGAATGCGCCCATCCGCTGGCGGCCCTGTCGCCCGGCTATGGCTTCGCCGTGCCGCTGCTGGCCGGCGACCACGTCACCGACGACGCCGGCACGGGCTTCGTACACACAGCCCCGGGCCATGGCGCCGACGACTTCGAGGTGTGGAAGGCCCACGGTCATCACGAGGTGCCGGACACCGTCGATCCGGACGGCGCCTATTACGACCACGTGCCCCTGTTCGCGGGCCTGAAGGTGCTGGAGACCGAGGGCAAGAAGACCGGCAAGTTCGGTCCCGCCAACGGCGCGGTGATGGACAAGCTGATCGAGGCCGGGACCTTGCTGGCCCGAGGCCGGATGGAGCATTCCTATCCGCACAGCTGGCGTTCGCGCGCGCCGGTCATCTTCCGCAACACGCCGCAGTGGTTCATCCGCATGGATGAGACGCTGAAGTCCGGCGACACCCTGCGCGAGACGGCGCTGAAGTCGATCGACGAGACCGCCTTCCACCCGGCGGCGGGCAAGAACCGCATCCGGTCGATGGTCGAAGGCCGTCCCGACTGGCTGATCAGCCGCCAACGCGCCTGGGGCACGCCCCTGGCCATGTTCGTCGACAAACAGACCGGCCAGCCGCTGGTCGACGCCGAGGTCGACGCCCGCATCCTGGCCGCGGTCAGCGCCGGCGGCGCCGACGCCTGGTTCGAGACGCCCGACGCCGACTTCCTGGGCGTCAACGATCCGGCCAAGTACGAGAAGATCGAGGACATCCTGGATGTCTGGTTCGACTCCGGCTGCACCCACGCCTTCACGCTGGAGGCCCGCGATCCGGCCCAAGGCTACGTCGGCGATCGTCCCTCGCACTGGCCCGCCGACCTGTACCTGGAAGGCTCGGACCAGCACCGCGGCTGGTTCCAGTCCAACCTGCTCGAAGGCTCCGGCACCCGCGGCCGGGCCCCCTATGACGCCGTCCTGACCCACGGGTTCACCCAGGATGAGAACGGCGAGAAGATGTCGAAGTCCAAGGGCAACACCGTGGACCCGGCGACCGTCATCAAGGAGTCGGGCGCCGACATCCTGCGCCTGTGGGTGGCGCTGGTGGACTATGCCGAGGACCAGCGGATCGGAAAGCAGATCCTGCAGACCACGGTCGACGCCTATCGCAAGCTGCGCAACACCGTCCGCTATCTGCTGGGCGCCCTGGCCGACTTCGACGAAGCCGAACGCCTGCCCTACGCCGAGATGCCGCCGCTGGAGAAGTTCGTCCTCCACCGCCTGCATGAGCTGGATGGCCAGGTCCGCGCCGCCTACGCCGAGTACCGCTTCCAGGATGTGGTCCGCCCGGTGCTGGAGTTCTGCTCCAACGACCTGTCGGCCCTCTATTTCGACGTCCGCAAGGACAGCCTGTACTGCGACCGTCCGGACGCGATCCGCCGCCGCGCCGCCCGCACGGTGATGGACGAGGTCTTCGCGCGCCTGACCGCCTGGCTGGCTCCGCTGACGCCGTTCACGATGGAAGAAGCCTGGACCACCCGCTTCCCCAATGGCGGCTCCAACTGCGCGCGGGTCATCCCGGAGACGCCGGCGGAGTGGAACAACCCGCAGGAAGCCGACCGCTGGGCCGGCGTCCAGGGCGTGCTTGAAGTGGTCAACGAGGCGCTGGAAGCCGCCCGACGCGAGAAGGTCATCGGCGGGGCGCTGGACGCCTGGCCGGTCGTGACCGGTCCCGCGGGCGCCTTCGCGGCGTTCGCCGAGCTGGACGCCGCCGAGATCTTCCGGACCTCTGGCGCCGAACTGGTCCATGGCGGTGAAGCGATCTCGGTCGAGGTCAAGCTCGCCGACCATCCCAAATGCGCCCGCTCATGGCGGCGCGTGCCGGACGTGGGGTCCGATCCGGATTACCCGGATCTCAGCGCCCGCGACGCGGACGCGGTCCGCTGGTGGGACGCCCAGCGCGCATAACAAAACGGCCCCGCCCGATCCCGGACGGGGCCGTCTTTCCATTCAACCGGCGATCAACCTTCCCGGGCCTGATTGCGCAGTTGAACGGACTGGGCGGCCAGCTCCTCGGCCTGGCGGGCGAGCCGGGGTGACAGGGCGCGCAGTTCCTCATCGGTGACCGGGTGGCCGGCCACCCGTTGCCGCTCGATCACCTGCGCGCGATAGGCCGCATCGCGCAGGCGACGTGATTCCTCACGCATCTGCTGGGCGCCGCGTTCCATCTGATCGGCGCCGCGGGCCATCTCGACACGGGCCTGGGCCATGGCGCGTCCGGCTTCGCGCCGGGCGACGACGGCCTGGGCTTCGGCGTGCCGGGCCTCGACACGAGCCGCTTCGCCCAGGGCTCGCGCTTGTTCCGCCTGTCGGCGCACGTCGGAGCGGGAAATGGCGGCGGCTTCAGCGCGCGCCTGGGCGGCTTCGGCTCGGGCCTGGACCGCATCGGCTCGCGCCTGGACGGCCTGCTCACGCGCCTGGGCGGCCTGTTCTCTCGCTTGCGCAGCCTGTTCCCTCGCCTGTTCGGCCAGACGGCGGGTCTCCGGATCAGCGTTGTCGGTCCAGTAGACCTGCGACGTCTGGAACCGGGGCGCCCGGGGCGGAGGGGGAGGCGCGGGCGGAGCCGGCGGCGCGGGCGGCGCGGTCCATACCATGGCCGACGGCGGAGCCGGAGGCGCAGGCGGCGCGGGCGGTGCGGGCGGAGCCACCCAATTCATGGCCGAACGCGGCGCCGGTGGCGCCGGCGGGGCTTTCGGCGCATGACGCGGCGCGGCGGGCGGCGGCGGCGGGGCCGCGCGTTGCGTCAGCTCAAGAGCGGCCAGCGGCGTGGCGACAGCGACCAGGGCGCCGACCGTCAGGGCCAGGACCAGGGGACGGGCAGGCAGGGAGCGACGGGTCTTCATAATGCGGGCGATCCTTTTCGAGAGAGAGCGGGCGGGGCCGGTCATGCCGAGGGCGGCGGGCTGACCGAAATCGGCGGCGAGGCCGACCAGCGTGCGGGCGTAGGCGCCCGGATCCAGAACCTTCAGGGCCTCGGCGTCGGCGGCGTCCTCGGTTCGCGCTGCCAGTTCGGCGTGCAGCCACCAGACCAGCGGGTTGAACCAGAACAGGGCCAGGGTGCATCGGGACAGCAGCAGGAACAGCCAGTCGCGGCGCCGGATGTGGGCCAGTTCGTGAGCCAGGACGGCGCGGGCGCATTCCGGCCGGGCCACGTGGTCGTCGCCGATCAGCACCACGCCGGGCGGCAGCCCCCAGCTCAGCGGCGCGGCAACGGCGGACGACGCCAGCAGGCGAGGACGCAAGCGCGCGGCCACCCGCTCCAGCGGCGCGGTCCATAGGGTCGAGGTCACCGGCCGCCCGGCGCGCGTCCATTTCATCAGGGTCCACAGGCCCAGGGCGAAGCGGCCCGCGACGATGGCCGCGCCCGCAGCCCAGACCCACGACAGGAACAGACCGGGCGTCGGCTCGACCACGGACGTGGACAGGGACACCCCCGCCACCGGCCCCACTTCCCCGGCCCAGAGCGGCAGGGGGGCGAGCGTCGCCTCAGGCGCGGCGGCGCCGGGCAGCAGCGGCAGAGCCAGATCCGGCGTCAGCAGCATCAGCACCGGCAGGGCCAGCAGCAGCAGTACCGTGACCCGGAGCAGATCGACGCCTTCGGTGGCCGGACGTTCGCGCAGGGCGGCGGCCAACAGCAGGCCGGCACCGGCGATGACGCCCGATTTGACCAGCAGTTCGAGAATGAGGACGACGGTCATGCGTCACGCTCCCCGGCGTCGTCGATGGCCCGCTTCAGCGCCTCGATCTCGTCCGGCTTCAGGGCGCGGGTCAGGCCCAGAAGGGCGGTGGCGGCGCTGGCGGCGGAACCGGCGAAGAAGGTGTCGACCATCCGGCGCAGGGCGCCCGTGGCCAGGGCTTCGGGTGCCGGCGCCGGGCGATAGGCGACGCCGCCTTCCCCGGCCTTGCGCACGACCAGGCCCTTGGCCTCAAGGCGGGCCAGCAGGGTGCGGACGGCGGAATCGCTGAGCGGATCGGTCAGGGCGGCGCGGACCGCGCCCGTGGTGGCCTGCTCCAGCCGGCACAGGGTCTCGAACACCTCTCGCTCACGTCTGGGAAGGGTTTCGATCATCACGGCGCCTCCGGATCGCTACATTCGTAGCGCCACACTTGTAGCGAATTACGTCAGGATCGGGGCGGCCGGATGAACTCGACGCAAGGTGAGGCGCCGCGACAGGGCCGAACGCCAAAAAGCCCCGCCGGCAGGACCGGGCGGGGCTTTGAAAGGCGGTTGAGGCGGATGATCGGCGCGCGAAACCGGAACTGGAGGCGCCTGCAGACGGCGGGCGCCGGGATTCCAGACAGCAAAAAGCCGTTAGACGATTGATCTAACGGCTTAAAAGCTTGGGTGCGGGAGTAGGATTTGAACCTACGACCTTCAGGTTATGAGCCTGACGAGCTACCGGGCTGCTCCATCCCGCGGCAAACGGTAGAAATGAAGGAAGAGACGTTCGAGAAGACGCGCCTGCGAAGGCGACATAAAGCAATCATTCTATCCGACTGGTAGACCCGGCGGCGACCTACTCTCCCGCGCCTTAAGACGAAGTACCATCGGCTCTGGAGGGCTTAACGACCGAGTTCGGAATGGGATCGGGTGGGGAACCTCCGACATAGCCACCAGGTCAACCAGGCGGATAGAAGGATTGCGAAGAAGACATTGTCAAAAAATCGAATGAGTTTTGCTGAGAAACGATCAAGCCGATCGGATTATTAGTACCAGTAAGCTTCATGGGTCGCCCCACTTCCACACCTGGCCTATCAACGTGGTAGTCTTCCACGATCCTCAGCGAAGCCTTGTTTTGAGGTTAGTTTCCCGCTTAGATGCTTTCAGCGGTTATCTATTCCATACATAGCTACCCTGCTGCGCAGCTGGCGCCACGACAGGTCCACCAGAGGTATGTCCATCCCGGTCCTCTCGTACTAGGGACAGATCCTCTCAAGCTTCGAACACCCACGGCAGATAGGGACCAAACTGTCTCACGACGTTCTGAACCCAGCTCACGTACCACTTTAAATGGCGAACAGCCATACCCTTGGGACCTGCTCCAGCCCCAGGATGTGATGAGCCGACATCGAGGTGCCAAACTTTGCCGTCGATATGGACTCTTGGGCAAAATCAGCCTGTTATCCCTAGAGTACCTTTTATCCGTTGAGCGATGGCCCTTCCACGCGGGACCACCGGATCACTATGGCCGACTTTCGTCTCTGCTCGACTTGTCAGTCTCGCAGTCAGGCGGGCTTATGCCATTGCACTCGACGACCGATTTCCGACCGGTCTGAGCCCACCATCGCGCGCCTCCGTTACACTTTAGGAGGCGACCGCCCCAGTCAAACTACCCACCACGCCATGTCCCGGGACCGGATAACGGCCCTCGGTTAGACGTCAACGACAGTAAGGGTGGTATTTCAAGGATGACTCCACCAGAGCTAGCGCCCCGGCTTCATAGTCTCCCACCTATCCTACACATACGGTCGCTAACGCCAAGGCGAAGCTATAGTAAAGGTTCATAGGGTCTTTCCGTCTGACCGCGGGAACCCCGCATCTTCACGGGGAATTCAATTTCACTGAGCCTGTGCTGGAGACAGTGGGGAAGTCGTTACGCCATTCGTGCAGGTCGGAACTTACCCGACAAGGAATTTCG
>NZ_JBXAQS010000001.1:0-362500 GCF_058807475.1 Brevundimonas sp. GW821-FHT12C05 | reverse complement strand
CGAAGACCACGTCGCCGGTCATGAAGTCGGACACCGGCCGCGTCAGCCCGCCCGCGCCCTCACGCGCCACGGCCCGAACCACGTCTCGTTCGGACAGGACGCCGACCACGCGGTCGTCCTGACAGACGATCAGCGCGCCGACACGGCGGCGCTCCAACTCGCCGCAGGCCTCGGCCAGGCTCAGGCCCGGCGCGATGGCGTAGACGGCGTCTCCCTTGTCCTTGAGAATCTCGGCGACCAGCATGGCGGCGTCTCCCCTTCCCTTGAGAGCGGCGGCCGCGGCGGGGCCGCATCAGACGGGAGGATCACCCGGATCGGCTTTCGAATCAAATCCGGTCCGATCGCTGAACATCCGGCTCCACGGCCCGATCGCCACCAGTCCGAACAGATAGCCGAAGGCGTGCGCCTCCCAGGCGACCCTTCCGCCTTCGGAGCCCGGAACCAGGCCGATCAGCCCGATCGCCAGGTTCACGCCCATCAGAATCGCCGAAATCGTCAGCACCCGGCGGTCTGTCAGGGGACGCAGGCGGCCGTTTCGGCGGCCGAGCAGCCGGATCGCGGCTCCGGTCAGGCCGAACACCGCGCCCGACGCGCCGACGACGATGTCATGGCTCTTTATATGCAGCAGGCCGTAGCCCAGCGCGGCGACCAGGCCGCACGCTATATAGAAGAGCAGGAAGCCCGCCGCGCCGCGCAACCCGGGCATCAACCGCGCCACGGGCGGACCGAAGGCGATCGCCCCCGCCGCGTTCATCGCCACATGGCTCCAGCCGGCATGCAGGAACATCGCCGTCAGCACGCCCGGCCACCAGCCGCCCTCGGCCAGCGACGCGGGCTGGAAGGCCAGTCCCAGTCCGCCGTCGGGCAATTCTCTCTGCATTATAAAGAGTGCGGGGATCGAAACGGCGACCAGCAGCGACGCCAGGGGCGCGTTGAAGATCCGTTCCGGAGGCGGCGTTTCACTCATCGGGCCGTCCGCTCCGCGAAGTGCGAGGTCGCCGTCCGACGTTCTGGCAAGCGGTTCTTAATAACCATGTCCCAGATTGGCGCGCGGAGTGCTTAGCGCTCGGTAAACCGTGTTTCGGGGAGAATCGTCGCCATGCCAGCCAGATTGAAGGTCGCCGCCGCGATCGTGCTCGCCGCCGCCACCCTCCCCGTCACCGCCCAGGCCCAGTCCGCGGGCTCGTCCAGCATGGGGACCTATACGTCCGGTTATGGCGGCGCGCGCTACAGCACCGCCCAACCCCAGACGGGCTCGACCCGCGACGCCAACGGCAACCGGCTGATCGTCAACGGCATCATCCAGTCGGGCGCCAGCAGCTATTCCAGCACCTCGGGCGGCGTGGGCTCCACCTACACCGGCGCGGGCCGAGGCCAGACCATCGGCGGCTCCACCGCCATCGGAAACAGCCTGAACGTCGTCGTCCAGGGCAACCACAACACGGTCATCGTCAACTCCAGCCAGGTCAACAACGGCAACGTCACCGCCGGCACCGACCTCAACGGCACCCTGAGGCTTCCATGAGCGCTGGCCGGACCCTTCGGCTGTTCAAGACCTTGGGCGTGGCCTGTGCGGCCGCCGCCCTGTTGAGCGGCTGTATCTCTGCGACCGCGAACTCGCGCGGCGTCTACGCCACCCCGATCGGCAATGCGCCGGTGACGGCCAACCCGACGCCCTATTCGGCGGCCTTGTACTGCATGGCCGACTACGCCCGCCGCTACAGCCTGCCCTCCCCGCGCATGGCGGTGGGCCGGATCGCCGACTACACCGGCACGGTCTCCGCCGACGGCGGACGCCAGGTCACCGGCGGCGCCTCGCTGATGGCCATGACCGCGCTGGCCAAGTCCGGCGCCCGGATGGTCGAGCGCTATGACACCTCGATCTCCGAGATGGAGCTGCGCTACGCCAACAACCGCCTGATCGGGGACGAAGGCCCCGGCGGCGCGGACGACGTCCAGTACCGCCGCATCATCGCAGGCTCGGTGCCGGGCTCCGACTTCTACATCATCGGCGGCATCACCGAGGTGAACCACAACATCCGCTCGGGCGGATTCGACATGGCCGCGGGCCAGGCCTCGACCGACACCCCGCTGTCGACCGCCTTCGCCGGCCGGGCCTATGTCATGAACATCGCCATCGACCTGCGGCTGGTGCAGACCACCACGAACGAGGTCGTCGATGTCGTCTCGTACCAGAAGCAGATCATCGGCCGCGAGATCTCGGCCGGGGTGTTCGACTTCCTGAACGGCAACGTCTTCGACATCTCGGCGGGCGAAGGCGCGCTGGAGCCCGTCCAGTTGGCCGTGCGCGCCCTGATCGAACGAGCGACGGTCGAGTTCATGGCCAATCTGTATGGCGCTCCCGGTCCCGAGGTCTGCCTGCAGGCCGGTCCGGATCCGCTGGGCGGCACGGTCGGCGCGACCGGCGGCTACTATCCGGCTTACCCCAACACGGAGACCAACAATGGTCAGACCCGTGCGGATCCGTCTCGCTGGCACGATCGCCGCGACGGTGATGTGCGTCGCAGCCGCTACTGAGGCCGCCGCGCAGACACCCCCGCAGGACAACAGCCTTGTCCTGAACAACCAGCTTCAACTCGGCGATGTCTTCGCCGACCAGACGCTGAACGTGGTCGATTCCCAGGATCAGGTGACTGTCGGAACCACCGCAAACGGCAACAGCGCCTCGGGCGCGGTCGAGAACGGCACGGTTACGGTCCGCTCGACGCAGGACATGCGGGGCGATTCCATCGCCACGACCTCGGTCGCCCTCGGCGGCGACACCTCGGGTCCCGTCGCGGTGCAGTCCAATGCAGGCGGCAACTATCTGGCGGTCAGCGGCTATGGCGCCGACGTCACCGTCGAGGCGACCCAGCGCAACACCGGCGGTCTGGTCGGAGCCCAGACCGAGGTCGGCGACGAGAACGCGCGCCTGCTGGCCGGAGGCGTCGTATCGGCCACGGCTACCTCCAACACCGTCTCCCTCTATGGCGAAGGTAGCGTCGTTCAGGGCACGATCGAACAATCGTCCTCCGCCACCGTGCGGGCCTACAGCCGTCTGGACAGCCAGTATGTTCCGGCCGCCGCCGAGGTGCAGGCCCAGGCCATGGGCAACGCCATTGGGGTGAACAGCGGTCAGACCTCAGGGCAGAACTTGGCCTTCGACCAGACCTCGACGGGTGCCTTCATCGAGGCCGAGGCCAGCGCCAATACCGGCAACGGTTGGGATCTGGCCGCGCGCGCGCGCGCCGTCGGCAACTACGCCAACAGCTACAATTCCGGCGGCTCGGTCGTGACCAGCTCGGCGCAGGACAACTCGTCCTTCATCCGGTCGGCGGCGACCACCACCGCCTATGATTATGGTCGTGCCCAAGCCTATGCGTCGGGCGCGGGCAACCAGCTGTCGGTGGGCAACAACGACGTCTACGTCGAGATCGACAACAGCCAGATCAACACCGGCGGCGTCGACGTCTCGGCGACCTTCTCGGGCACGAACGGTTATGACGTCTATGTAGGCGCCGAGGCCGTGGGCAACGCCGTCACCGGCTACTCGTGCTCGGAATGTCAGGGCTATCTCGAGGCCCGCAACACCCAGACCAACTCCGGCGATGTGTCGGCCCAGGCCAACACCGCCGTCGCGGGCTCCAATCGCGCGGTGATCTCCAGCGCCACGGCCACCGGCAACTCGGCCAACTTCTACGTCTCGCGGCCGTCGCATTAAACTTCGGTAACTTGAGCAGAAGGGGCCGGTCGCCGAAGGGTTGCGTCGGGGCGTCGGCGTTTTCAGATATCGCGGTCCTTCCTGTTTGCCGGCGCGCCCGCACGGGCTCCATTGCGCCATCGGAGTCGACCGACCATGCGTTCCGCACGCCGCCTTCTTCTGCTCGTCGCCGCCTCGGCCGCCGCCCTGACGGCCGCCGCCCCGGCCCTGGCCCAAACCGCGCCGACCGACCCGTTCGCGCAGGGCGCTAGCGACATTCCGGCCGATACCAATGTCCGCTTCGGCGTGCTGGCCAACGGCATGCAGTACGCCGTCATGCGCAACGCCACCCCGCCGGGGCAGGCCTCGTTCCGCCTGCGGATCGACGCGGGCTCGCTGATGGAGAACGACAACCAGCTCGGCCTGGCCCACTTCATGGAGCACATGGCCTTCAACGGGACGACCAACATCCCCGAGAACGACCTGCTGCGCATCCTCGAGCGTCTGGGCCTGGCCTTCGGCGCCGACACCAACGCCTCCACCGGCTTCGACCAGACCCTTTATATGCTGGAGCTGCCGCGCACGAACGACGAGACCGTCGACGCCTCGCTGCGCATCATGCGTGAACAGGTGTCCGAAGCCCTGATGGCCGCCGACGCCGTCGACGCCGAGCGCGGCGTCATCGAGGGCGAAGAGCGCCTGCGCAACACCCCCGGCCTGCGCTCGGTCAAGGCCCAGCTGGCCCTGCTGGCCCCCGGCCAGCGCATCTCGCAGCGCATGCCGATCGGCGACCTGAACATCATCCGGAACGCCCCGCGCGACCGCTTCGTCGAATTCTACAACGCCTACTACCGCCCCTCGCGCGCGACCTTCATCGCCGTCGGCGACTTCGACGTCGACGTCATGGAAGCCAAGATCCGCGGCGCCTTCGAGAGCTGGCAGCCCAAGGCCGCCGACGGCCCCGAGCCGGACCTCGGCACCGTCGCTCCGCGCCAGCCGGAAACCCGCATCCTGGTCGAGCCGGGCATCCAGTCGAACATCCAGCTGAACTGGACCAAGGCCCCGGATCTGGATCCCGACACCGTGGCCGAGCGCCGCGACAACCTGATCACCAACCTGGGCCTGGCCGTTCTGAACCGCCGCCTGGGCGAGATCTCGCGTCGCGACAACCCGCCGTTCACCTCGGCCAGCGGCAGCGCTTCGACCCTGGTCGACAGCCTGGAGATCGCGTCGGTCTCGGCTAGCTTCAATCCGGGCGGCTGGAAGGCCGCGCTGGAGTCGATGGAGCAGGAGCAGCGCCGTCTGGTCCAGTACGGCGTGTCCGACGCCGAACTGCAGCGTGAGATCACCGAGTACCGCACCGCGCTGGAGAACGCCGTCGCCGGCGCCGCGACGCGCCGGACGCCCGCCCTGGCCGGCGGCATCGCCAACGCGGTCAACGCCCGCACGGTCTTCTCCTCGCCGCAGACCAACCTGGACCTGCTCAACGCCGCGGTCGCCGGCCTGACGGCGGCGCAGGTCAACAGCAATCTGCAGACGGTCTTCACCGGCGGCGGCCCGCTGGCCCTGGTCGTCACGCCGGTCGAAATCGAGGGCGGCGAAGCCGCCGTCACCGCCGCGCTGACGGCCTCGCGTCAGGTTCCCGTCTCCGCCCCGGCCGCCCAGGCCGCGCTGGAATGGCCCTACACCCAGTTCGGAACCCCGGGCACGGTGGCCAACCGCCGCGAGATCGCCGAGGTCGGCGCCACCGTGGTGACCTTCGCCAACGGCGTGCGCCTGACCGTCAAGCCGACCGACTTCCGCGACGAGCAGATCCTGGTCAGCGTCCACACCGGGATCGGCGAACAAGGCCTGCCGACGGATCGCTCGACTCCGCAGTCGCTGGCCGGCTTCTACGTCGCGCCGGGCGGTCTCGGCCGCCTGACCTTCGACGAACTGAACCGCGTCCTGAACGGCCACGTCTATTCGGCCGGCTTCTCGGTCGACAGCGACAGCTACTCGTTCTCGGGCGCCACCCGTCCGGCGGATCTGGGCCTCGAGATGCAGGTCCTGACCGCCTACCTGACCGATCCGGGCCTGCGCGCGGCGCCCTTCGAGCAGATCAAGGGCCTGTTCCCGCAGATCGTGGCGCAGCAGATAGCGACCCCCGGCGGCGCCTTCCAGGTGCAGGCCTCGGGTCTTCTGGCCAGCGGCGACAAGCGCGAAACCTTCCCGTCGGCGCAAGAGGTGGCCAGCTGGACCATTGAAGACGCCCGCGCCGGCGTCACCACCGGCCTGAGCACCGGCCCGATCGACGTGGTCGTGGTCGGCGATGTGACGGTCGAGGACGCCATCGCGGCCGTCGCTCCGACGCTCGGCGCCCTGCCCCGCCGCGGTCCGGACGCCAGCCCGGCGCCCGGCGCGACCGAACTGCGCTTCCCGGCCCCCACGGCCCAGCCGGTTCGCCTGACCCACAACGGTCCGGCCGAGCAGACCCTGGCCTACATCGCCTGGCCGACCACCGACGCCGTGGAAGACCGGACCGAGGCCCGCCGTATCTCCGTCATGATGGAAGTGATGAAGCTGCGCGTGCTGGACGAAATCCGCGAGAAGCAGGCCCTGGCCTATTCTCCGAACACCAGCGCCAGCGCCTCGGACACCTACCGCGGTTACGGCTCGATCGCCGTTCGGGCGGAAATCGCGGCGGACAAGGTCGATCCCTTCTACGCCGCGGTCGGTTCGATCGTCGCCTCGCTGCGGGACGCCCCGCCGACCGAGGACGAACTAAACCGCGCCCGTCTGCCGGTGATCGAGGCCCTGCGCCGCAGCCAGGCCAGCAACGAATACTGGCTGGCTCAGCTGTCCGACGTGGCCGAGAAGCCGGGTGACGTGCAGCAGACCCTCACCCACATCTCGGACCTCGAATCGGTCACTCCGGCCGACGTTCAGGCCCTGGCCCGCCAGTACCTGCGCGACGACACCGCCTGGAAGGCCATCGTGGTCTCGGCTCAGGCCCAGCAGTAAGCGATAAAAAAGGCCCCGGTCTCAGGACCGGGGCCAGTTTCGCTTCTCAGGATCGCCGGCGGAGAGCCGACGACCTCATATCTTTAGGCGTTCGCGCCTGACGGCAGGCTGAACACGCCGTTCAACCTAGAACACCCGTCCGCCGACCCCGCCGTCCAGGGTCATGGCTCCGCCGGACACGGCCATGCCAGACCGTTCGACCACTTCCTCGCGATACTCGGTGTAGGTTTCCTCGCGCATCCACGTCAGGATTTTCACCCCGGCGCCATAGCGGCGCAGCAGCGAACGCTCGTTGCACTCCCGCTCGGCCCGCTGGGTCCGGCATTCGACGTTGCCGCCGCCGTACCACAGGGCCTCGCCCTTGCGGCAGCTGACGGTCTCGCCGTGGTCGAAGCGAACCTCGCCCTGATATTCGGCCCAGGTGAACTGCAGCGAGGCGCCCGCCAGGCAGCGATACAGCTCGCCCTCGTAAGATCCGTCGACCTCCCGGTCGGGACGCACCTGCGAGGCGGGATGCGGAATGGCGCGGTCGTCGATGCACACAGCCTGGATGACCACGCGCTTCTCCCACCGGCGGCGCGACTCATAGGGCACGCGCACGACTTCGCGCACCCGCGCACCCTCGACCATCAGGCCGTTGATCGTGGTCGGATAGGGCTGATCGACCGTGACATAGGCCGAACCGCCGCCGCCGACCCAGGTCGAGCCGCCGGCGCGGGCGTTCAGGCCCACATTGGCGCGGGCGCCGGCGTTGGCGGCCGCGTTCACGTTCACATTGACGTTCACATTGCCGCCGCCGCAGCAGGACGGGGGCGGAGGCGGCTGGCAGCACACCGGAGGCGGCGGAGGGGGCGGCGGAGGCGGAGGCTCGCAGCACGGCGGGGGCGGCGGCGGACAGCCGCCGTTGCACTGGGCCGCGGCGTCGTCGGCGACCGCCGACAGGGCCAGAAAGCCCGCCGCAGCCGGCAGCCAGGTCATGATCCGCACCCCCATGGGCCGACCTCCAGATGAGTTTTCGCGCGGCCCGCAAAGCGCGCGGACCGTTCCAAACTGCATCAGACGCCAAAAGCCTTGCGTTTCCGTTGCCTTCGCGGCCCGCCCCTTGCGGCATTCCGTCCGGAGACGAATGTCGTGTTTCACCCTGATACGCAGCTGCTGATCGATCACTGGACCGGCCTGGCCCGCGCCGCGGACGTGCGCGGCGGGATTCCGGCGCGCGCCGGGCTGCATCCGGAGGTCCTCGGCCGCCGCCTGCCCCGCGTCTTCGTGGCTGACTGGCAGGACGGCCAGGCCGTGCTGCGCCTCGCCGGGACAGCGCTGGAGCTCTTCTATCGCCGCCCACTCGCGGGAGAATCACTGGCGGCGCTGTGGCGGCCCGCCTCGAGCGACCTGATCGAAGCCGCCCTGGCTCAGTCCGTTCGCGAAGCCCGGCCCGTGGTCGTCGTCGGCCTGGCGCCCGGCGATCCCGCTGTTCCGGTCGAGATGGTGGTCGCCCCCCTGCGCGGCGCCACCGGGCGACCGGATCAGCTTCTCGGCCTGTTCGCGCCCGCCGCCGCCCTGACGCCGCTCGCCCGGGGGGCCGCCCTGCTGACCGCCCGCGTCGCGGTCGCCGCCGGAGAGCCTGGGCGTCCCCCGCTCAGCCTCGCCGCCGTCCAGGGCCGCCGCATCGCCTGATCACGCCTCGACCACGGTCAGGTCGCGCACATACCGCTTCCAGTTCTGGACATAGTGGGCGGCCGAAACCCTCAGCGCCTCGATCTGTCCGGGCTCCAGCTCGCGCACGACCTTGCCCGGCTGACCCATGACCAGGGAGTTGTCGGGAATCACCTTGCCCTCGGTGATCAGGGCGTTGGCGCCGATCAGGCAGTTCTTCCCGATTTTCGCCCGGCCCAGAACCACCGCGCCGATGCCGATCAGGGTGTTGTCGCCGATCTCGCAGCTGTGAAGCATGACCATGTGGCCGACCGTGACCCCATCTCCGATGGTCAGGGGCTCGCCGGGATCGGAATGCAGCACGCTGCCGTCCTGGATATTGGTGTCCCGGCCGATGGTGATGGGGTCGTTGTCGCCACGCACGACAGCCCCGAACCAGACGCTGGCGCCGGGTTTGAGAATCACGTCTCCTGTCACCACAGCATTTGGCGCAACCCAGTATTCGCCCTTCGGCGGAAGCTGCGGTTTCTTGTCCGCCAACGCATAGATCGTCATGGAACCATCACCTCATCTTTGGCCTAATCAGCGCTTTAAGCCTTCGTAAACCACGCTAGCATCAATCTGTTGATGCGATTCGAGACCGACATTTCGGCCCCGGATCCGTAACCGGATCAAGCCCGGTCCGGTCAAGCAGGGGGAACGCGCGTGGTGCGTTCGGTTCGGCGGCTCCGTCCGCTGGAAGTTGGTCCTTCCTCCGACCCGGGCGGATGCGTCGCATCCTCTTCTCTCCTCCCCACGATCGTTCGAGGCGATGCTTTTGCGGCATCGCCTTTTTTCATGCCCTGGAGGCGTCCATGACCAAACGTGCGGCCCTGAAGCGTCAGACCCGTGAAGCATCTCGTGAGTTCGGGGTGCTCGATACGAGCCAATTCATCCAGGACTCCAAGGTACGGCGCTTGCCGACCCATGCGGGCTGGTCGCCCAATCCGTCGAATGACGAGCGGGACCAGGCCTATCTGAAGACGCTGAAGCCCAAATCGGACGGCCAGGCCGAGCTGATGACCATGATCGATCATCACAACCTGGTCCTGGCGCTCGGGCCGGCAGGCACGGGCAAGACCTATCTAGCCGTGGCCAAAGCGGTCGAGGCGCTGGAAGCCGGCAAGGTCGGACGCATCGTCCTCAGCCGCCCCGCTGTCGAGGCCGGCGAATCGATCGGCTTCCTGCCGGGCGACATGGAGGACAAGCTGGCCCCTTATCTGCGCCCGCTCTACGACGCCCTGTCGGACCGTCTCTCGATGAAGCGGGTCAAGGCGCTGATGGCCGAGGGCCTGATCGAGATCGCCCCGATCGGCTACATGCGCGGCCGCACCCTGAACAACGCCTTCATCGTCGTGGATGAGGCCCAGAACTGCACCTATGTGCAGCTGAAGATGCTGCTGACCCGCCTGGGCTGGCACTCGACCATGGTGGTCACCGGCGACCCGCAGCAGTCCGACTTGCTGCCGGGCATCTCCGGTCTGTCGGACATCGCCGAACGCCTCATGCCCGTGCCGGACATCGCCGTGGTGCGGCTGGCCGAACAGGACATCGTCCGTCACCCGCTGGTCGCCTCGATGATCGGCGTCCTCTAGAGACCGCCAACCTTTCCGATCAGATCAGGTCGCGAACCGGAACGCTCTCCACCTTGGGGGGCGTTTTTGGTTTGGCCCCGATGCGGTCGATGAAGGCGAAGACGAACGGGTTCAGCGAAATCGACAACAGGGCGGCGGCCAGGATCAGGTCATGCGTTTCCTGCCGCATCCCGCCCAGTTGGACGCTCAGCGCCGCCAGGATGAACGAGAACTCGCCGATCTGGGCCAGGGCGGCGGCGACGGTCAGGCTGGTCGCCTTGTCCAGCTTGAACACGGTCGTGATCGCCAGCGCCGCGATCGACTTGCCGACGATGACGATGGCCAGCAGGCCCAGCACAGCCAGCGGACGGTCAATCAGGATATGCCAGTCGAACAGCATCCCCACGGAGACGAAGAACAGCACGGCGAAGGCGTCGCGCAGCGGCAGCGACCGCTCGGCGGCGTTGTGGCCCAGCGGCGAACTGTTCAGCACCAGCCCGGCCAGGAAGGCGCCCAGGGCGAAGGAGTGGAACAGCGCATAGGCCACCCAGGCGATGCCCAGGGCGATGGCCAGAACGCCCAATGTGAACAGCTCGCGCGACTTGGTATGGGCGATGCGCACCAGCACCCAGGGCAGCACCTTGGCGCCCACGACCAACATGACGGCGGTGAAGCCCGCGACCTTGAACAGCGTCCAGCCGATCGACCCGGCCAGCTCGCCGCCGTTCAGCGTACTGCCCGGCTGGATCACCAGCAGGGGCAGGATGACCAGGGCGATGACGATCACCAGATCCTCGACGATCAGCCAGCCCATGGCGAGACGACCGACGTCGCCCTTGACCTGTTTGCGCTCTTCCAGCGCCCGCAACAGCACCACGGTCGAGGCGACGGACAGGGCGAACCCCATCAGTATGGCCTCGAGATCGGTCATGCCCATCAGCCTGCCGAGGCCCCAGCCCAGCGCCGTCGCCGCCGTGATCTGCACCAGGGCGCCCGGGATGGCGATCTTTCGCACCTTCATCAGGTCGGCCAGCGAGAAATGCAGCCCGACCCCGAACATCAGCAGGATCACCCCGATCTCGGCCAACTGGGGCGCCAGTTCGGTATCCGCGACGAAGCCCCCCGTATGCGGTCCGACCACGATGCCGGCGACCAGATAGCCCACCAATGGAGACAGCTTCAGCCGGTTGGCCAGCATTCCGAACAGGAAGGCCAGCACGAAGCCGCCCACCAGAGTCAGGATCAGGCTGTCGGCATGGCTGGCCACGTTGGCGGCTTGCTCGGCCACATCGGCATGCGTCATCGGCGCTCCTTCGAGTGCGTGGGGGAATCCTTGCGGGTTGAAGCGTCACATCTGGGGCCTGAAGCCCCGCCGGACAAGGAGAAACCGGGTTCCGCGACGCTGTGCCGCCAGAAAAACCCTTCGCGCGCGAGGCGCGGGCTGCTAACCCGAACCGCTCAATCTTTCAGCGAACCGAATGAAAATCCCTCGTATCGCCTACGCCGCCTACGGCTTCGCCCTTGTTGTGGTCATCCTCGATCAGCTGACCAAGGCCTGGGTCCTGTCGGGCCTGAACATGCTCGACGCCGGCGGTGCGATGCTGGACCGGGAGCTGTGGGGCTACCGCTCGATCGAGGTGCTGGGCTCGTTCTTCAAGATCACCTTCGTGGCCAATGACGGCGTCAGCTTCGGCCTGTTCGGCGGCGGCGCCGGCCGCTGGGTCCTGAGTGTCTTCTCGATCGGGGTCGCGGGCCTGCTGGGCTGGTGGGCGTTGAAGGCTGACCGCCGTCTGCTGATCACCGCCATCGGCCTGGTCATCGGCGGCGCCATCGGCAATGTGATCGACCGCATCCGTTTCGGCTTCGTGGTCGACTTCGCCGACTTCTCCGGCACCGGCGTCTTCCCGTGGGTATTCAACGTCGCTGACAGCGCCATCACCATCGGCGTGATTCTGCTGATCCTCGACAGCCTGCTCTCCGAACGCGCGGCCAAGGTTGGCCTCGCCGCCGAAAAGTCGTAATCAGCCGCTTCCACTAGGGTTTACGCGTGCGCCTGTCGGCGCGCTGCACCGGGATTGATCATGCGTCTTCGCACTACCGCCGTTCTGACCCTCGCCGTGTCCACGCTCGCGCTCGGCGCCTGCAGCAGCCTTCAGCAGGGCATCGGCCTGTCCAAGGTGACGCCGGACGAGTTCCTGACGGTCTCCACCGCGCCGCTGACCATGCCGCCGGAGTACGGCCTGCGTCCGCCCGCCCCCGGCCAGCCGCGCCCGCAGGAGCTGGCTCCGGAATCGGCCGCCCGCCAGATCCTTCTCGGCCAGCGCCAGGCCGTCACCCGTTCGCCCGGTGAGCAGGTGCTGGTGGCCCATGCCGGCGGCGACCGCGCCGACCCGCTGGCGCGTTATGTGATCGACGACGAGTTCGGCGACCTGGCCCACAAGGAAGAAAGCTGGGCCAACCGCATCATGTTCTGGCGCCGCGACGACGCATCTACCCAGGCCGCGACGACCACCCAGACCTCGGAAGGCGCCCAGACCATCGACGCCGCCAGCGAGTACGCCCGCATGCAGGCGCTCACCGGCGGCCGCGGCGGCATCACCATCACGCCGCGCCGCGACTCGGGCTTCAAGCTGCCGGGCCTCTAGGTCCGGATCCAGCACCACGGAATCAGGCCCGGACGCCCACGGCGTCCGGGCCTTTTACGTTCAAGACTCCTGGAGGTCAGGCCTTGGCGGCGCCGGCGCGCAGGCCCCGCTCGGCGAGCGCCACCACAGCCACGCCGCCCAGGGTCATGGCCGCGCCGGTCAGGATCTGCGGGGTCAGAACATCGTCCAGCAGGGACCAGCCGATCAGTATCGAGACCACCGGGGTGGCGAGCAGATAGGGCGTCACCCGGCCTGCCTCGCGCTTCTGCACCAGCCAGAAGACCAGGGTCGTGGCCAGCACCGACGAGACCAGCCCGGCCCAGATCAGGCAGGCCCAGATCA
Source organism: Brevundimonas sp. GW821-FHT12C05 (assembly GCF_058807475.1). Taxonomy (NCBI): domain Bacteria; kingdom Pseudomonadati; phylum Pseudomonadota; class Alphaproteobacteria; order Caulobacterales; family Caulobacteraceae; genus Brevundimonas; species Brevundimonas sp. GW821-FHT12C05. Next base: position 349,544 of record NZ_JBXAQS010000001.1, on the reverse strand, counting down.
GGGCGTCGGCGTTCTGGATCGCTTCCCACTGCCCCCGCTCGAACATCGCCGAACCGAACGCGAGGGTCGGCAGGGCGACAAGCGACAAAAGACCCTGCATCTTCAGCGGCGGGATCGAGGTGGTGCGACGGGCGATGACCGTGGTGATGGCCCAGGCGCTGGCGGCGGCCACGCCGACGGCGATTCCCTTCCAGTCCTCTATGGCGTGGGCGTCCAGCGTCATCCAGGCCACGCCCAGGAAGGCCACGCCCATTCCGATCAGGGCGAATCGCGACAGCCGCTCGCCCAGCAGCAGGAAGGCGAACAGGGCGGTGAACGGCACCCACAGCTGGGTCGCGACCGACACCGGACTGACGTCGTGCGCCAGCCAGAAGGCGAAATAGACCAGACCGTAGTGCAGCGGCCCGCCGATGCAGACGATCAGCAACAGGCTCTTCCAGTTCGGGAAGGGCGGACGGACGAAGGGAATCAGACAGGCCGCCGCGATGGCGAATCGCAGGGCGCCGGTCATCAACGGCGGCAGAACTTCGGTGGCCACCTTGGCGGCGGCGTTGTTCACGCCCCAGATGACGACGATCGCGACGATGGCGCCGATCTCGATGAGGCTGAGCGGGCTGTGAGGCTTGTCCGGGGTGATCACCGCACCGGGTTAGCCCGTGAACGTGTCGGGTGCGAGACCCGCACCCGACACTTCACATTTCGGAATGTGGCTTTCGGCCGATCAGAACGGGATGTCGTCGTTCAGGTCGTAGCTTTCCTTGGGACCCGAGGGCTTGTTGGCACCGCCGGTCGAGAAGCCCGAGGAATAGTCATCATCGCCACCACGCGACTGACCGCCGCCGGCGCTGTCGGCCCGGCCGCCCAGCATGGTCAGCTCGCCGCGGAATTTCTGCAGCACGATCTCGGTGGTGTATTTCTCAACGCCGCCCTGCTCGTACTTGCGGGTCTGGAGCGAGCCCTCGATGTAAACGGTCGAGCCCTTCTTCAGATAGTTCTCGGCGACCTTCACGATGTTCTCGTTGAAGATGACCACACGATGCCACTCGGTCTTTTCCTTGCGCTCGCCGGTCGCCTTGTCGCGCCACGTCTCCGAGGTCGCCAGGGACAGGTTGGCGACGCGTTCGCCCGAGTTGAGGGTGCGGATCTCCGGGTCCTTGCCCAGGTTGCCGACCAGAATGACTTTATTGACGCTGCCCGCCATCATCGAGCTCCTTTAGCTAGCTGGCCCACCGCGCTTTCCGCGCTGATTCAGGCCCTTCCCACGTGGCCTAGCGCGCTTTCGCGCCGCCGGGGCCGATTTGTCGTCGCAATCCACAGAAGCGCGACTTGTTCCACCTTTGTTCCGCACTGTCCAGCGCGAAGCCGATCCTATCGCGGCGGAGCGGCGACCGGCGCGGGCGGCCCGCGGGGAGCGTCCACTTCCTGCTGGATCGCGCCGGGAATGGCCAGGCGGCCGTCGCCGGTCCGGGCCAGCGCCATGAAGCGCGAGCCCTCCAGGGTCTTGCCGAACGAGACGCCGGCGCGATCAATGAAGATGAACTGTCCCTGATAGGAGCCGATGACTTCGCGACGGCTGCCGCCCAGACCGAGGAAGCGCAGCCGCATTTCTTCGAGACGGGCGGCGCAGAATTCGATCTGCGGCTGGTCGCGCGCGACGACGTTGAATGTCGGCGCTTCGCCTTCCTTGCCCAGTTCGACCGCGTAGCAGACGCCCGGATCGAAGGGCGCTTTGGTGGTGTTCTGGCAGGCGGCCAAGGCCAGGACCCCGAGGCCAGCGGCGAGAATGATGGAGGTGTGCTTCATCAATGGAGATCCGGGAACTGGCAGCGGCGATCCTGATCCGCCAGCAGGCGGAAGCGGTTGTTGTCGGGCGATTGTTCCACGCGGCGCGGGACAAGGCGCAGGGTCGTTTCGCCCCAGCGGCCATACAGCGCCTCGCCCGGGCGCACGCAGGTGCCGGCGTACAGGGCGACGACGCACTGGTTCAGGCTCACGCCCGACGACACCGTCCGCCAGTCCGATCCCGTGTAGCGCAGGCAGGCGCTTCCGCCCGTCGGCTGCGGCGCGGGCTGGGCCGGCTGGGTCGATTCGATCGGTGTGGCGTCGGGTTGGACCTCGGTCAGCTCAACCGGAGGCGCGGACGGCGGCGGGGTCAGGGAGGCGGTCGGGGCGGCGACCAGATTGCCGGTCGCATCGACGCCGACGTCCAGCGCATCCGTGGCCAGGCCGTTGCGGCGCGCGCAATCGGTCAGGGTCGCCATGCCGACAAACTGGCCGTCGACGTAGCAGCGCAGTTCGCGGGTGGAATCCAGGCCTGGCGCATCAGCCACGGAGACAGTCAGCCCGCCTTGCGCCGCGGGCGGCGGCGCGGCGGGCTCGTCACGCCCGCCCGTCATCAACAGGCCGACGATGACGGCGATCACGACGGCTGCAGCAGCGCCGATCGCGATGAGGATACGGTTGTCCTTGGGCATGAAAGGCTCGCGCGGATGAAGGCCCCAATAACCCCGCCGGAGCAGGGCCCGTCAACGCTTTACGTCGACAGGGTCAGCCGCCGGTCAGGCGCGACAGCGCCGCCTGGTAGTTGGCCAGCTGGGCGGTCAGGTAGGCCGGGGCCTGGCCGGTGACCGCGGGCTTGTTCGATTCCGGGGACAGCGAGCGATAGGCGTCGCGGATGGCCTTCATCGCGGCCTGCAGCTTCTCGCCCGACGTCTTGATCGCAGCGGCGTCGGTCAGGGTCAGGTTGGTCGGAAGGCCCAGGCCGAAGGTCTTGGTGACGTCGTCGCCGGTCGTCTTGCCGATATAGCCCTGCGACAGGCCCAGGCCCGCCAACGCGTCGCGGCCGGTCTCGCCCGAGGTCAGTACGGCGCCCTTCACCCCGTCTCGGGCGACGATGGACAGGCGCTGCAGGCCGGTCCGCAGGGCGGTGGCCAGGTCGCCTGGCTCGGCGCCCTTGGCTGTTTCGGACACCACGGTGACCTTCAGCCTCATGTTCGAGGCCTGCTCTATCTTGCGGCCCAGGCTCTGCAGCGTGTCGCGGGCCTCGATGGTGACCGGCACGGCGCGGCCGCCGTCGGCGGGCGACACATAGAACCGGTCGCCGACCCTCAGGGAGGTGGCGTTGGTCAGGGTCTTGGACTGGCTCTGGTCGATCTCGCCCTGCGGCAGGCCCAGCCGGTCCAGCACGCTGGCCCCGCCCGAGGCGACCGCCAGCGTCAGAGGCTTCGCCTGCCCTCCGTCGCCTTCCCAGTCGCGCCGCCACTCGACCGCGCCGGTCGTCGGATCGATACGGGTCAAATAGGCCTTGGTCGGATCGGTGGCCTTGGCGGCCTCGGGCCGGTCGGCGATGCCGGTCAGCCAGACCTTGCCGTTCTGGATCTTCATGTCCGCGGCGCTGTCGTCGCCCGCGCCGCCGATATAGGTCAGGCGGTCCTCGGTCGAGGCGGCCAGACTGTCGTCGATCACGGCCACGAAGGCGTCCTTGCCGCCATGGTGAGCCGTGGTGATCGTACCGATGCCCAACGAGGCGTTGCGGGTCGTGCCGCTGATGATCACCTTGCCGTCCACGACGGCCAGGCCGCCGATCTCGCCACTGGCCTCTCCCAGGTCGCGGGTGGCGGCCAGGGTCGGTTTGCCGTCCGCCGCGAGGTTGAACTGGCGCACGACGATGCGGCCGTCCTCGACGCCCGCCGAATAGAGCTTGTTCCCGTCCACCACGATGGCGTCGACGCCGTCGGTTCCGGCCGTGCCAAACTGGGAGACGCCCGCCGCCTTGGAGACGACAGGCGCATACTTGTGTTCCTGGGTCTCACTGAAGGCCTGGACGTAACCGTCCCAGCCGCCGACCCCGACCGTGCCGGTCATGGCCGACTGGGCGCGCCCGCCGACATAGATGGTGCCGTTCGGGCCGAAGCTGACGGAGGTCGCCTCGTCGGCGGCGCGGGCCCCGCGACGCTGGGTCCAGACCTCCTGCCCTTCCGCGTCGAAGACAGTCACGAAGCTGTCGGCGACGGTGGCCACGTCGCCCGCCTTGCCCGCATCCAGCGCGCCGGTGACCGAACCGGCCACGGCCACCCGGCCATTGGCGTCGACGGCGATGGCGTAGCCGCTGGCGGTGGAGGCGGCGCCGATGGCCTGGGTCATGACCACGCGGCCAGCGGAGTCGAGCTTGATCAGCGCGACATCCTTTTGACCCTTGATCGGCTGGGTGTCCGGACCGGCCTTGAGGTCGGCCACCATCCAGACCGAGCCGTCAGGGCCCGTCGTGCTGGCGCGGACGGTCTCGACGCCTGGCGGCAGGGCCGTCTGGGAGGCGCGTCCCTCGACCCACTGGGTCTCGCCGACGCCGGCGACAGGCGGGGGCGCGGCGCCGCCGGTGTCGCTCTGGAATTTGAGCATCTGCAGACCGCCGGCCGTGCCGGAGCCCTGCACCACATAGACGGCGTCCGCGGCCGTGGTCGGGGTGAAGCTGACCTTCTCGGTCGTCACGCCGCGCACGACCAGGGCGAATTGGTCGGGTCCCGCCGGCAGGGTGACGGTCTTGCCGTTGACCGTCATGGTCTTGGGCTCGGGCTTGACCAGCTCGCGACCGATGCGCGTCTCCACGCCCGCATCCCCGAGCTTGGCGTTGATGTGATCCAGCACATTGGTCAGCGTCCGGGGCTTGGTCCCCATGTCCTTAAGGTCGATGGCCACCGACTTGGTGGTGTTGTCGCCCTTCTTGACCGTGATGTTGAACTGCACCTCGCCGGCGAACGCCGGGGCCAGTGCATCGGGCGAGCCCTCGTGGATCGGCCCCGTGACCGAGATCGCCCCGTCGCGCGCCACCGCGGCCGTGGTCTTGCTGGTCGTGGAAGACGTGCCCTGGACCAGACGGATGCCGTCCAGATCGGCGCCCGGCAGCCATTTGCTGACCTCGGCCATGCCCGCCGCGAACCGCTTGTTCAGCTGCGTCATCTCCAGGGCGCCCACACCCTTGGTCCCCGCGCGGGTGATCAGGGCGTTCATGGTCTCGAGGCCCTGATAGAGGGCGAAAAGCTTCTTGTAGTCGGTCGAGGCGTCCTTGATGTCGAGCTGGGCCGCGCCTTCGTTGATGAAGTCCCGGCCGCCCAGGGCGGCGCGCAACAGGGCGCTCTGCTCCGGCGCCTTGACCGAGGTCGACCATGGCGGCGTCGGCTGGGCCTTCGACTTCGCGAGCGCGTTCAGGGTCGAGTACGACGTCGAGGGCGACGCCGTTCCACCGTACAGACCCAGAAGATAGCTGTTGTTGATCACAGGACGCTCCTGACGCGCAGTGTGACGCCTGAGCCGTAACGAGGGCTTAACGACCGGGTTCGGAGCGACTTCCGCAGCGACTCAGGGAACAATGGTCGTCAGCGCCCGTTTATCGCGTGCCGGATACGGAGGAGTGCCCCATGAGAGCCTTCGTCAACGCCCTGAAATCATTGCTTTCCTTGTACGGCTTCGGGCCGCGCGGCGCGAACCGCCGACGACCCGAACCCGTTTCCATCGGCCGCTCCGGGAGCCGCCGGCTGGCTTAGCCCTGGAAGAGCGACAGGATGATCTGCGGCGCCTGGTTGGCGATCGACAGCGATTGCACGCCCAGTTGCTGCTGGACCTGCAAGGCTTGAAGCCGGGCGCTTTCCTTGGCCAGGTCGGCGTCGACCAGGTTGCCGATGCCCGATTCCAGCGTGTCGACCAGCTTGGATACGAAGGTGTTGTGCGCCTCGATCTGCTTGGCCTGGGCGCCGATCTCGCCGAGGGCGGCGTTCAGTTGGGTGATCGAATCGTCCAGCTTGTCCAGGGCCGTGGTCGCGCCCGTCAGGGTCAGCAGGCTGTCGCTCAGCGACAGTTCCAGGATCGAGCCGCCCAGCGACAGGTTCTTGGACGCCAGGGTCACGAAGGCCGAAGCGTCGGCGTTGGCCAGGAATTTGATGCCGTTGGTCAGCGAGCCGTTCAGGATATTGCCGCCGTCGAAGCTGGCGTTGTCCACGGCCGACTTGATCGCCTTCATCAGGGCCTTGAAGTCGGCGTTCAGCAGCTGACGCGACTGGGTCTTCAGTGACGTGTCTTTCGCCGCCGTGACCTTTTCCTTGAGCTGGTTCAGCAGGTCAGAGATCGATTCGCCCGCCGACAGCGCCACGTCCGCGATCGAAGTCGCGCGGTCCAGGCTCTGCTTGACCGCGCCGAGCGCGCCAACATCCGCGCGCTGGGTCTGGGCGATGGCCCAGATCGCGGCGTTGTCCTTGGCGCCCTGGACCTTCAGGCCCGTGGAGACGCGACCTTGCACATCCGCCAGGCGGCTGTTCGTCGTGGTCAGGTTTTGCAGCGCGATCTGCGCGGCGACATTGGTATGGACGCTATTCGTCATCCGACTCGGCCCTTCGAGGTTTGGCCAAGGCTAGAGGACGAACTGTGCACACATGGTTAACGGCGATTCACCACGCGTCTTAACCGCGCGGATCGCTCCTGCGCGGCGTTTCGATGGGTCTCGGATGCGTCAGGCCCGGGTGTCGATCACCGCGCCGGCGCTATAATCGGTGTCCTGCATCAGGCCGACGACCTGTTCGCGGGGCAGTTGCTTGACGACCTCGCCGGTGATCCGGTCCATCGTCTTGTAGATGAACGATCCGGACCGGGGTCCTTCCTCGATCACCAGGCGGTAGCGAGCGGCCTGTTCGGCTTCCTGCTGCGCCCTGGAATCATGGAAATCGCCGCCGGTGGCGACGGGGACGGACGGAACCTCGTAAGCGGCTACGGCGCCGATCTTCGCATTGCTTTGCATGTCTCCTGCCGACCGTTTTTAAAACGGCGGTTCCCTTCAAGGGGACTGGAGAGCGGTTGGGCGGGGCCCGAGGACCCCGCCCTTCCGGTCAGATTCCTTAGCGGAACAGTCCCAGCAGCGTGGAGGTCGAGGAGTTGGCGATCGACAGAGCCTGCACACCCAGCTGTTGCTTGGTTTGCAGCGCTTGCAGTCGGGCGCTTTCCTTGGCCAGATCGGCGTCGACCAGGTTGCCGACACCGGCTTCGATGGTGTCTTGCAGCTTGCCGACGAAGGTCAGGTGCGTGCCGAACGACTTCGAACCCGTACCCAGTCGAGCGAGCGAGGCCGAAACCTTGTCGATCGAAGCGTTGACGGCGGTCAGCGCGGTGCCGGCCAGCGTCGAGGTGCCGATCGTCATGGCCGCGGTGACCGTGACGTTGGCGCCGCCCAGCGACAGGTTTTCACCCGACACCTTGATGGTCGTGCCCGAGGTGTTCGCCAGGGCCTTGTAGCCACCCGTGCCGGTCGAGTTGTCCAGCAGGTTGACGCCGTTGAACTTGGCGTTCGAGACCACGGTCCCGATCTGGTCGCGAATGGCCTTGAAGTCTTCGTTCAGGGCCGAACGGGCCGAGGTGGTCAGGCTCTTGTCGGTGGCCGCGAGGGCCTTTTCCTTCAGTTGGCCGAGCAGGTCAGAGACCGACTCACCAGCCGAAAGCGCCACGTCCACGGCCGACTGACCGCGGTTCAGGCTGTCCTTGACAGCGCCCAGGGCGCTGATCTCGGCACGTTGCGAGGTGGCGATGGCGAAGATGGCGCCGTTGTCCTTGGCGGACGAAACGACCTTGCCGGTGTTGATACGGTTTTGAACCGTTTGCAGTTCGCTGTTGGTGACCGACAGGTTCTGCAGGGCGACCATTGCGCCCACGTTCGTATTAACGCTGTTCAGCGCCATGACGAGTATCCTTGTTTCAAGGTGTCCGACGCCATTTTGGCTGCCGGGAGCATTTTGCTCAGGGGACACCGCAGCAAGGGCGGGGCCAGTCGCAATTCCGCCGTGCCAGACCAGCGATCGTTGTTTTTGCTGCGTTAGTTCCTGTTAAGCACGTACGAACCCCGGCAGTTTTTGCCGGGTCCCGGCAAGATCTGCCGGGCAAGGCCTGCAGAAACTGCCGCAGCCCTACGATCCGCCCTTCCGCCAGCGGTCCTGCAGGTCGCGTTCGGCCCGCAGGGTCTCGACCGCCGCCTGCCGGGCGGCGTCACACTCCGCCAGGGCCTGGCCGCGCGCCATATAGGACGCCTCAAGGTCGGCCAGGGTCGGCGCCGAAGGCAGCTGATCCAGCCGGCACGGCGTCAGCGCCGCCTGCGGTAGAGCCAGCCTGGGCGGCGACACAGACGGCCGGGGCGAGGCGGCACAGCTCGCGGTCATGATCGCGCAGACGAGCGGCGCGATCAGGAGGCAGCGGGAGATCGGAATCATGGGCGTTCCTCGCCTCGGCCTCGGCGGCGGCGGTGACACGCGCCAGACCGACCGATTGTTGATGTTGTTGTTCAAGGCGGCGGGCTTGCGCCGTCGCGCCTTCGACCTCGAGCCTGCGGGCGTAGGCCTCGGCGGACGCCGCCTCAGCCTGCCGCTCGGCGCGGTCCAGACGTCGGGCGCCGAGACCGAACGGATCCCAGTGCAGGCCCAGGCCGCGCCCGGCGACAAGCAGCGCCACGATCAGGATGATGGCGGCCAGTCCGACGCCCGCCGGCGTGAGGGCGCGCAGGAGGGTTCGGGGGCTCACGGGAAGACCTTCCGGTCGAGCTCGAAATGCGGGCCGTCGCGCAGGGTCGTCCAGTCTCCGCCCCAGACGATGGCCGTTCCCTGCAGGGCGGCGGCGGCCTTGAAGGCCGCGGCGATGCGCGGATACAGCGGCCAATCCCATCGCACCTGCCCGTCGACCAGGGCGGCGACGTCGACCGCGTGGCCGGTCAGGTGACGCGAGCGGTTCGTCCGGCTCGCCCCGGCGCGCACGAGGGCGGCCTGACGATCAGGGGTGCGCAGCCCCTCGGTGACCATGAAGTCCACCGGCGTCAGGGTGATCGCCTCCCGGACCACGGCGACCAGGCGGGGGTGCACGCCGGCCATGCGGGCCTGCGAGCGGGCGGAAAGGCGGAAGGCCATCAGCGCCCCTCCCCGTCCGGGCCGGGCCGCAACAGGCGCAGGCTGACGATCAGCTGCTGCGCGCTGGGCGCGACCAGATAGAGCACCATGGTCAGGGCCAGCAGGCTCATCAGCCCCTCGACCAGCCGCGGCGCCGCCTCGGCGGGGACCAGGGGGATCAGACGGTCCAGCACCAGCCAGGCGACGCCGCTGGTGGCGAACACATAGAGGCGGCGCCACAGCCACCGCCCCTCGGCCAGCGGCGAGACCTCGTCAGCGGGCGCAGGGTCGGTCATCGGTCGTCCTCCATCTCGTCAAGGCGCCATCCGTGGCGCCGCCAGCCCACATCCGCGGACGCGAGCAGTTCATCCTTCGTCAGCCGCAGCGGGATCTCCCGGGCTTCGGGATCCAGGGTTTCGGCCTCGTCGGGGGTCCAGTCGGGGTGCATGTCGGACCTCATCCCTGGGCGATCAGCCAGACGACGCCGGGCGCGCCGGAGCCTCCGACACCGCCCGCGGCCACGCCGGCGCCCCCGCCCCCGCCGCCGCCGCCCGCCGTCCCTGCGGCGCCTCCGGCATGACCGGCGCCCGACGCGACGGCCCCGCCGCCTCCACCGCCGCCGCCTGCCCAATGAAGGGTCGTGAGCGGCGCGGCGGCCCCGACTCCGCCCACTGAGCCGACGCCGGCCGCGCCGCCGGCCGCCCGTATCGCCACCGCGCCACCATCGCCGCCCATACCGCCGGATCTGACGTTTCCGCCGGCATCGAGGCCGCCGCCCGCGCCGCCTCCGCCCGAGCCGTCCGGCCGATCGAAGGTTCGGCCCGCGGCTCCAGCGGCCGAAACGCTCGAGGCCCCTCCGCCATTGGCGTTGGGCGTACCGGCCCCGCCGTCGCCCGCGGCTCCATTGACGCCGCCGCCCAGTCCGCCGCCCCCGCCGCCGCCGGCCGAGATCAGCGCGGTCCCGCTCAGGTGCACGATGGAGGCGCCGCCCGCGGTTCCCGCCGCGGCTGCGCCGCCGGCGCCGCCGGCGCCGATCGTCACGGTCAGCGCCGAGGTCAGCCGATCCGCCGCCCAGACAGCTCGAACGGCGCCCCCGGCGCCGCCGCCTCCACCACCGTATCGAGCGCCCGAGGCGCCGAAGGCTCCGGCCCCGCCGCCGCCTCCACCGCCGACCACGACGGCCTCCACGCTTCGCGCCCAGGCGGGCGGGGTCCATGATCCGCCGGAGGTGAAGACCGTGGTCTCCCGGCGACCCGCGCCTTGGCTGAAGGATACCCGCCCCGTCGCGCGGTCGACGCTCAGCGCCGTGCGCCAAGCCACCCCGTCGGGACTGACCTTCAGCGTCAGGTCGTCGTCGCCGACGAGCCCCAGTTCGGCGCGGCCTCCGTAGCCGGACTGGAACAGCAGGGAGAGAATGTCCGTTGGCGACGCCTTGTTGAGCGTCATCCTCAGATCGCCGTCGCCGCCCTCGGCGGTTTCCCGCGCGGTCCACAGCGCCTTGTTCAGCTTGGCCGCGAAGGGATTGGCCGCGTCCGCCGCCGTCCCCACGCCAAGACGGTCCAACGGCCCGACCTCGCCCAGCCGCGCGCCAAGCCGGTTCCAGCCGCCGTCTTCTCGCACCACGAACACGGCCTCGTCGGCCACCCAGGCCAGCAGGCCCTCGGTCGCTTCGACGCCGATCCAGCCGCCCATCTCGGCCCGAACCAGATCACCGGCGGCGAAGGCGCTCCAGGCAGACCCCTCGGCCCCGTCCGGCAGGATATGGAGCCGGCCGTCCTCGGGCGCCTCCGGCTGGACCGCCGTCGTCCGGCTGGCGACCGTGGTCTGGACCAGGGCGTCCAGCCGGGTCAGCGCCTCGTTGAGGGTCACATGCTTCTGCATCTGCCCGGCCGCCAGATAGGGCAGGCCCAGGCGCGCGGACTGGTCGTCGCTCATGAAAGTCTCCGAAACATCGTCGGAGATCAGTGTGCGGGCGTGGCGTCCTCAGGCGGGATCATGACGCTGGAGAGGAGCTATTTTCCCATTGATTCAGAGCGTTAGACGTCGCCAATCCGATGGTTCAACATTAACTCCCGCGCCTTCTCAGTCGTGGAGATAGACGATGCGGCGCAGGTTCGGATCGCTCTTCACCTTGGCGACATGACGGTCATGCTCGCCGGAGGCGCGAGCCTCGCGCTCATTGGCCTCGACCCAGTGGGTGGTCTGGATATCCTTCTGCAGCGCCTTGGCCGCCATCAGGTGACCCGGAAACAGCACGTCGACGACGTTCGGCACGAAGTCGAGGAAGGGCACCTCGCCCACCGCCGTGGTCACGCTGTCCAGACCCAGATAGCCCGCCATCCGGACGATGGTCCCGGGCGCCGCCTTGGCCCGCACCGCCTGGACCATCAGCCAGCCGGCGGCGCCGATCGTATAGACGCTGCCCACCAGCGGAACCCAGGTCAGCAGGCCGTCCATGCCCACCCCGAACGGTCCGATGCCGATCACCCGGTCCGAGAGCTTTTTGACGCCCTCGACATTGGTCCAGATTTTCTCGATATCGCCGATGGTCCGTCTGGGCATTCCATCCTCCGAAGCGAGACCGTAACGCGCCATGGAGACCGGCGTTCATCATAAAGCGCAAGGGCGTTCTTCCACCTGGGCGACGGTCCGGCGCTGGGGCGGCGCCCTGTGCGCGCTCGGCTTCATCGGGGTGCTGATCGTCTCCGCCGCCATCCGCTTCGGCGTGGGGCATCGCTGGGTGGACATCCTGGCCCAGTTCACCGCGCCGGGACTGCTCGCGGTGATCGTCGCGACCCTTTTGCTGGCCGCCCTGCGCCTGAAGGTCGCCGCATGGGCCGGCGTGGCGGCGAGCCTGGCCTTGCTGGCCTGCGTCGCGCCGCAGTGGTTTCCCCCAGCAGGCAAGCCTGAAGCCGGAGCGCCCATGGTCCGGCTGTATTCAGCCAATGTCTACTATCTGAACGACGACGTCGCCGCGATGCGCCGCTCCATCGAGGCGGCCGACCCGGACATCGTCATCCTGATCGAACTGGGACGCGGACCGATCGGTCGGCTGGATGAGTTGCTCGCGGACTATCCCTACCGCGCCGCCTCGATGCGACCGGACGTGACGCGCGGGCCGTCGCGTTCGATCATCGCCTCGCGCTGGCCGTTGCGGCAGATCGAGAACCGGCCGGACGGGCTGCATTCGGTCACCGCCGTCGCGCAGACCCCGCTGGGCGCGCTGAACGTCGTCGGCGTCCACCTGACCCGTCCCTGGCCGTTCCAGCCGCAGTGGGGCCAGATCAGCCAGACCATGGCTCTGGGCGACATCCGCCGGACGCTGACCGGGCCGGTGATCGTGGCCGGAGACTTCAACAGCGTCTCTGACGCCCGCATCGGGCGACAGATGAAACAGGACCTGGGCCTTGCTCCAGCCGGCGGCTTTCCCGGCACCTGGCCGAGCCAGTTGCCTTCGCCCCTCGGCGTCACCATCGATCAGGTGTGGCGCTCGCCCGACCTGGCCTTCGTCAGCCGCAAGCTGGGGCGGCCCAACGGATCGGACCACCGTCCGGTCGTGACCGAGTTCACCCGCGCGGCGCGCTGACCAATGCGGCCAGCCGTTCGGCGTGGCCCTCGCTCGGGAAGTCGGCGGCGATCCAGCTGTCCTCGAAGGCCTTGAGCAGGCGACCCGTCTCGGGACCCGGTTCAAGGCCCAGGCGCGCCACCTCCTTGCCGCCGACCGGCAGGCGCGGCGGAACCCAACCCTTCGCGACGGCCAGCAGCCGCGCGGCGTCCTCGCTCCGTTCCGGCGCGGCGGCGTGAAGGCGCATCAGTCCGTCGGCCACGGCGCGTCCGCCCTGGCGATAGACCGCCGCGCGAGCCTGGGCGTCGCTCATATCCAACGACACGACCGGCGCCGCCAGGGCCGAGCCGACCAGCCGGTCCCGCGCCGCGTTCGGGAACCGCAGCCGTTCCGACGCCCGGCGCATGGCCTCCGCATCCACGGGGAACAGGGTCATCAGCCGGACCACCGGGTCTTCGCTCAGGTCCACCACGGCGTCGAACAGCGTCAGGGGGCCGGCCTCGGGCAGCACCTGCGCCAGCACGCCGGTCTGCGCCATGGCCGCCATGGCGGGACGCGGGTCCTTCGCCGCCAGCAGCTTCATCAGCTCCTTGGACACCCGCTCGGCGGACAGCCGGGTCATGCCGGGCGCCAGGTCACGGCAGGCGTGCAGCCCGGCGGCGTCCGGCTCGCCCCGCCCGTACCAGGCGAAGAACCGGAAGAAGCGCAGGATGCGCAGGTAGTCCTCCTGGATGCGCGTGCGCGGGTCGCCGACGAAGACGATCCGGCCCGCCGCCGCGTCATCGACGCCCTGCCCCGTCGGATCGAACACCCGGCCCTCGCCGTCCGCATAGAGGGCGTTCACCCGGAAGTCGCGGCGCGCGGCGTCCTCGGCCCAGTCGTCGGTGAAGGCCACGGTGGCGTTGCGCCCATCGGTCGAGACATCCCGGCGCAGGGTGGTGATCTCGAACGGCTGCCGCTCGGCCACCGCCGTCACCGTGCCGTGGGCGATGCCGGTGGGCACGGCCTTCAGCCCGGCGGCGCGAATCGCCCGCTCGGTCTCTTCCGGTTTCAGCGTCGTGGCGATGTCGATGTCGTCGATCTCGCGGCTCATCAGGGCGTTGCGCACGCAGCCGCCGACGAAGCGGGCGCAGCCGGGGCCGCCCGCCGCTTCCAGCGCCGCCAGGACCGCGCGGGTCGCGGACGCCGTCAGCCAGGCCTGTCCGGTCAGCACGGTCACGCCGCATCCTCACCCGCGGCGGCGACCGGTTCGGCCTCGTCGCCGTACAGCCGGGCGCACAGCCCCCGCACGATCCCCGCCGTCGCGCCCCAGATGTAGCGCTCCTCATAGGGCATGGCCCAGAACCAGCGGCGCGGCTGGCCCTCCAGCTCGTAGGACTCACGCCGGTGATTGGCCGGATCCATCAGGAAGTCCCACGGGGCCTCGAACACCTCGGCCACCTCGTCGGGGGAGGGGGTCACGGACGGCGGCTCGGCCAGCCAGCCGATCACCGGCGTGACCAGGAAGCCGGTCACGGTTTCATAGGCGTCGCCGACGCCCAGCACCTCGACCACGCCGGGGTCGAGGGCGACCTCCTCGAAGGCCTCCCGCAGAGCGGCCTCGACGGCCGTCTCGCCGGGATCCAGGCGACCGCCGGGGAAGGCGATCTGACCGGTGTGGCTGGCCAGAGTGTCGGAGCGACGGGTCAGCAGCACCGTCGCGCCTTCCGGGCGGGCGATGACGGGCACCAGAACCGCGGCCGGGCGCAGGGCTTTCCCCGTCGATCGCGCACCGGGATTCAGATCGTAGTCCGAGCGTGCGGCGGCGTCGTCCACCGACCAGCCGTCAGGATGGATCAGATGCTCGATCAGCCGGGTCCGAAGCGTCGCCAGACTCATTCGACGCCGGCCCCGACCGGTCCCAGGGCGAAGGCCGCGCCGCCCGAGCGGACGGTCAGCCGTCCGTCCTCGACCGAGGCCGCTTCGACCAGCTCATAGAAGACCGGGCGGGCGATCCGCGCCCACAGGTCGGCGCGGACGCGCACGCGGGGCGCGGGCTCTCCGGTCGCCGAATCGGTCTCGACCACGATGGGCGCGTCCGGCCCGGCCGCGGTCTCGTCGCCGACATCGGTCGTGAAGACCAGCGCCTCGCCCCGGCGTTCGACCGACACGGCGCGGAACGGCAGGTCCTCGACGGTGATGGCCAGCTTCTCGCCCGGCGTGACCAGCACATAGCCGTCGGCGTCCTTGCGCAGGATGGTCGAGAACAGCCGCACCAGTTCGGCCCGGCCGATGGGCGAACCCTCGTGCAGCCAGACGCCGTCGCGGCGGATGAGGATATCGATGTCGCCGCAATGGGCCGGATGCCACAGGTGCACCGGCGGCAGGCCGCGGCCCGGAGCCTGCTTCGCCGCCTCGGCCATGGCGGCCAGTCCTGTTGTCTTGTCGGCATCGGCCATGGGAGCAGACTTAGGCGGTCCGCCCCGGCGTGCAAACCCGCTCAGGCGGGATGGACGATTCCGGAGGGCTCGCCCTCGCCCAGCCACAGCACGCGGCGCGGATCCACCGGCCCCTGCAGGCGGACCTCCGGGGCGTGGCGGAAGCCGAACCGGCCGAAATACGGCGCGTCGCCGACCAGCAGCACGCCGGTCTGACCCGCGTGGTCGATGCAGGTCTGCACCAGATCCGCGCCCAGCCCGCCCTTTCGGCTGTCCGCCGAGACGGTGATGGGCCCCAGGAACAGGGCGGGACGGTCGCCGACCATGACGGTCCACAGCCGCACAGCGCCGATCACCCGGCCGTTCTCGCGCGCCACGAAGCCGGCGGCGACGCCCGCCTGCTCGCGGATGCGTTCGGCGGTCTTGGCGTAGCGGCCCGGGCCGAAGGCGGCCATGACCAAGGCTTCCACCGACGCGGCGTCGGCGGGCGTTTCGGCGTCGATGCGCACGGCGGTCTGGAAGGCGGCGTCGGTCATGAGCGCGCGCACCTAAGGCGCGCGCTCCGGGGAATCAACCGACTTTCGAGAAATCGGGCGCGCGCTTCTGGGTGAAGGCCATGAAGGCCTCCATCGCCTCAGGGCTCTTCATCTGGCTGCCGAAGGCTTCGCCCTCGCGCTGCATCAGCGCCCACAGGCGTTCGGCGTCGCGCATCAGCCGCTTGGTCTTGCGGATGGAGTTGGGCGCGCGGGTGGCCAGTTTGGCGGCCAGCTCCGCGGCTGTGGCCTCGACCTGATCGGCGGCGACGGCGCGGTTGGCCAGGCCCCAGGCCACGGCGGTCTTGCCGTCGATCGGCTCGCCCAGGGCGAAGACCTCGAACGCCCTCTGGTGGCCCAGCACCGCCGGCAGCAGCATGGAGGACGCGGCCTCCGGCGCCAGGGCCAGGTTGATGAAGGGCGCCGACAGCAGCGCGTCCTCCGCCACCACCACCATGTCGCAGTGAAGGAGCAGGGTGAGCCCGATGCCGACCGCCCGTCCGCGCACCGCCGCCACCGCCGGCTTGTCCAGGTCGGCGAGGGATTTGAGGAAGCGGAACACCGACATGTCGAAGGGCTTGTCGGTCTGCGAGCCGATAGCGATGAAGTCGCCGATATCGTTGCCCGCCGAGAAGCTGTCGCCCTCGCCCCTGAACAGCAGCACCCGCACCGTGTCGTCGGTGCGGGCCCGCTCCGTCGCCTCCGCCAGGGCGGCGTACATGTCCTGGGTGATGGCGTTCTTCTTGTCGGCCCGGGCCAGGGTGACGGTCAGCACGCCGTTCACCAGCTCGGTCTTGATGTGGTCGGTCATGCCGCCTCCTCCCCTTGTGTCGTTGAGCGCCACCAGTCGACGCCATCCGCATCGCGTTCGCGAACGGCCAGCCCTCGCAGCAGCATGTAATTCAGGTGGGCGATGCTCTCGCCCGTGGCCATGCCGCGCACGCCGTCGCCGACCGGGCGGGCGAACAGGGCCGGAAATACATCCACCGCCCGCTTCGGCTCCCTCAGCGACCGGTCGAGGCGTTTCAGCGCCACGTGGTGCCCGCGGATCAGGGCGTCGAGCCGGGCGTGGGCGCCGCGGAACACCTCGCCGTGCGACGGCAGGATCAGGATGTCGTCCGGGAAGACCGTCTTCATCCGCTCCAGCGACGCCAGCCAATCGCCCAGCGGATCGGCGTCAGCCTCGGTCGGCCAGACGGAGACGTTGGAGGAAATGCGCGGCAGGATCTGGTCGCCGCCTAGGACGACGCCGTCGTCCTCGCGCCAAAGGCAGGCGTGCTCGGGGCTGTGGCCCTCGCCGACGACAATGCGCCAATCGCGGCCGCCGATGCTCAGTCTGTCGCCCTCGCGAATCCGTTGATATCCGGCGGGCAGCGGCGAGACGGCCATGCCGAAGCGCCCGAACTCTCGCCGGTAACGCTCGATCTGCGGCTCATCCCAGCCCGAGGCGCGATAGAAGTCGGCTCCGCTTTCCGGCGCCGGCTGGCCGGTATCGGCCAGCAGCATCCGGGCCATCACATACTCCAGCCGGGTCATGACCAGCGGCGCGTTGAATCGCTCGCACAGCCAGCCGGCCAGGCCGATATGGTCGGGATGCATGTGGGTGCAGATCACCCGGGTGACCGGGTCTCCGCCCATCGGGCCGGCCAGCAGGAGCTCCCATTCGGCCCTGGTCGCGTCGAGCGCCAGGCCGCAGTCGATGACCGCCCAGCCATCGCCGTCGCGCACCGCATAGACGTTGATGTGATCCAGCTGCATCGGCATGGCGACGCGCATCCACAGCACGTCCGGCGCGACGACGACCGCCTCTCCCGAGGCCGGAGGTCCGGCGAACGGATAGGTCAGGCCCCGCTCGGCGGGCCTCGCCTCGGTCTCCGCCGGGATCACGCCATCCGCCAAGTCCGTCTCCAATCGCAACGCAGGATGGATAGACCGAACCGCAGCCTCCCGTCCAGCATCACCGGTCAGAGCCTTGACCCGGCTCGAACCGCTCGCCAAGGGTGTCGATCGAAGATTTACCTTCCGGAGTGACCCCGTGTTCAACAGAAAGATCATCGGCCTGGCGGGCGCCTTTGCGGTGCTGATGGGCATAGCCCAGCCAGCGTTTGCCCAAACCACGCCCGCGCCCGCAACGGGCGGCCCGATCTCCGAAACGGACCGCGCCAGCGGCGCGATCCGCGGTACGCGTGTCCAGCCGGGCCGTATCAGCGACCGTTCTCAGACCCCCACCGCCCCGCGCGAGCGCCGCCAGGATCGTTCGAGATCGGCTCCCGCCACGCCGCCGACGCCGGAGCAGGTCCGCGCCGCCGCCCAGGCGCAACTGACCGCCGCCGGCGTCGCCTGCGAACTGACCGAAGCCTCCAATCCGGGCCTGATCACCGGATCGCAAATGTACGAAACCGTTTGCGCGAACGCCGAGGGCTACATCCTGATCGCCTCCACGCCGCCCCAGGCCTTCAGCTGCATCGAGCTGGCCGGCACGGCCGCCATCGCCCGGGCGCGTGATCCCAACGCTGACGTTGGCCAGCAATGCGTCCTTCCGGCGAACCAGAACACCGTCGCCGTTATCGGCGGCTGGGCCCGCACCGCCGGCGTCACTTGCACCGTCGACGAGGCCCAGGCCATCGGCAAGAGCGACGACAACAACATGGTCTACGAAGTCGGCTGCGCCGGCGCCGACGGCTATTGGCTGGAAAAGACCGCCGCCGGTTGGGATCTGAAGGATTGCCTGCAGATCGCGTCCATGAACGGTTCGTGCCGCTTCACCACCGCCCAGGAACAGGCCCAGAGCTTCCAGCCCAAACTGGCCGGCACTGACGCCTCGGATTGCAGCGTCACCCAGGTCCGCATGATGGGCCAGAACGCCAACGGCAGCTTCTACGAAGCCAAATGCGCCGCCGAAGGCGAAGGCTTCATCGCCCGCGTCAACAATGAGGGCGTGACCCAGCAGGTCTATCCCTGCGCCACCGCCCAGCGCATCGGCGGCGGTTGCACCCTGACCCCGGCTCCGGCCGCCGCCCCGGCGACCGGCGGTCGCCCGTAGGCGTCGACGCCGTCAGAACGATCAGCGCCCCGGAGGAAACTCCGGGGCGTTTTTCGTTGCGGCGATCAGCGCTTCACAGAGCCCCCCGACGCGCCTTAGCTTGCGCCCCATGCGCATCGCCACCTGGAACGTGAATTCGGTCAACGCCCGCCTGCCTACCGTGCTGGCGTGGCTGGAAGCGGCTCAGCCTGATGTCGTCGGCTTCCAGGAAATCAAATGCGTGGACGAGAAATTCCCGCGCGAGGCCTTCGAGAGCCTCGGCTACAACGTCGAGGTCCACGGGCAGAAGACCTACAACGGCGTCGCCCTGCTCTCGAAATTCCCCATGTCCGAGGTCCGCCGCGGTCTGCCGGGCGAGGACCAATCCGGCGTTGAGGACGAGGGCGTCCACTCCCGCTACATCGAGGCGCTGATCGAATGCCCGCGTCCAGTGCGGGTCGGCTGCCTCTACCTGCCCAACGGCAATCCGGTGGAGAGCCCCAAGTTCGCCTACAAGCTGGGCTGGATGGAGCGGCTCGAAGCCCACGCCCGAACCCTGCTGGCGCAGGAAGAGGCCTTCACCCTGTGCGGCGACTACAACGTCATCCCGACGCCGGAAGACGCCAAGAACCCCAGCGCCTGGGTCAACGACGCCCTGTTCCAACCCGAGAGCCGCGCCGCCTTCCGCGCCCTGCGCTACCTCGGCCTCAGCGACGCGGGCGAACTCGGCAAGCAGCCGCCGGGGACCTACACCTTCTGGGACTATCAGGCCGGGGCCTGGCAGCGTGACCACGGCATCCGCATCGACTTCCACCTGCTTTCGCCGCAGGCCGCGGACCGCTTCCGGAGCGTCGAGACCCACCGCGACGCCCGTGACATGGACAAGCCGTCCGACCACGTGCCCGTGGTCGTCGAGCTGGAGGACTGACCTTGAGCGAGGTGTTCCGGGTGGTCCTGCTGGTGGCGCTGGCCGCGGCGGCGCTGACCACCGGGGCGCTTCTGCTGGTCTGGTGGATGGAGCCCGTGCGCCGGATGCGCCGGGCGCTGCTGAAATCGCTGGGCGCGGTCCCCGAGGCCGAGGCCCTGTCGCCCGCCGAGGGCCGCGCCGCCGGTCTCGACTTCGACGGCGCGCAGGTGGCCGTGCTGTGGAACCGCGGCGCCGCCGGGCTGGTCTACGCCTTCGAGGAGATCGAGGGCGGCGAGATCATCGTCGATGGCCATGTGGTCGCCCGGGTCCGCCGGGGCGAGGCGCGCAAGTCACTCGACATCCTGGCCCCTGACGCCGAGCAGGTGGTGCTGCGGCTGATGTTCGCAGACGCCCGCCACCCCGAGTTCGAGCTGGCCCTATGGGACGCCACCCTGCCCGTCCAGACCAGTTCGCCCGGCGAGGCCCTGCGGCTGGGCCGCCGCTGGCTGTCGCATCTGGAAGCCCTGCTGAAGGGTTGAGCGACTGCGGGGTTCCTCCCCCGACGCGGGAGCGCTAGAAGCGCCCATCCTGTTCTGAGTAAGCCTGAAGGAGCCCGCTGTGGCCCGCCTGTTCGACGCCGTGATCATCGCTGACTGGACCGCCGCCGAGGGCAAGAAACTGGGCGATCAGTCGGTGTGGATCGGCGTGGCCAAGCGCGATGTGCGCTTCCGCCTCTACACCGAGACCCACAATGCCGCGACGCGCGCCGAGGGCGAGGCCCTGCTGAACAAACTGGTCTCGGAACACCGCAAGCGCGGCGACCGGGTGCTGGTCGGCTTCGATTTCAACTTCGGCTACCCGGCCGGCACGGCGGCGCGGCTCAAGCTGGACGGGACCCCGTGGTCGGCGATGTGGAAATTCATCGCGGCCAACATCGTCGACAAGGCCGACAACACCAACAACCGCTACCAGGTCGCGGCCAAGATCAACCGGCTGATGACCGACGAGGCCTGGCCGATGTGGGGCGCGCCCGCCAAGCAGGCGCAGCGCTGGCTGACCACGACCAAGCCGCCCGTGGGCGCCGGCGCCGACATCCCCGAGTTCCGCGCCACTGAGGACGCAGTCCGCAAGGGCAAGCTGCAGCCCAAGTCGGTCTGGCAGATGCACGGCGCTGGCGCCGTCGGCGGTCAGACCCTGGTGGGCATCCCGATGGTGCGCCGCCTGTTGGAGAGCCTGGGCCCCTCGGGCGCCGTCTGGCCCTTCGGTACCGGCTGGCGCGCGCTGGACACAGCGGACGTAGAGCCCCTGTCCGCCGTGGTCGTCGAGGTCTGGCCGTCGATGTTCGACGCCAAGCCGGAAGCGGGCGAGTTCAAGGACCAGGCTCAGGTCCGCGTCACCGCCGAAGCCATCGCCAAGATGGACGAGGCCGGCGACCTGGCCAAGGCCTTCGCCCCGCCCAAGGGCGCGGACGAGGCCCTGATCGCGCGGGTCGAGCAGGAAGAAGGCTGGATCCTGGGGGCCTAGGCCTTCACCGGCCTGTCGCCCGCCTGCTCTATCCGGAACCCATGTTCCGGATCATCCTGACTGCCCTTCTGTTGCTGACCGCGAGCCCCGCCGTGGCCGACGTGCTGATCATCGCCCACCGCGGCGCCTCGGGCGAACGACCCGAGCACACCCGCATGGCCTATGAACTGGCGATCCAGCAGGGCGCGGACATCATCGAGCCGGACCTGGTGATGACCCGCGACGGCGTCCTGGTGGTCCGGCACGAGAACGAGATCGGCGGCACGACGGACGTGGCCGCCCATCCGGAGTTCGCCGACCGCCGGGTCACCCGGACCATCGACGGGCAGGCGGTGACCGGCTGGTTCACCGAGGACTTCACCCTGGCCGAGCTGATGACCCTGCGCGCCCGCGAGCGGCTGCCGGCGCTGCGCGGAACGGCCTTCGACGAGCAGGAGCCGATCCTGACCTTCGAGGACGTGCTGGCCATCGCCAAGGCGGCCTCGGCGCGCACGGGCCGGACCATCGGCGTGGCGCCGGAGTTGAAGCATCCCTCTCACTTCGCCGCCCTGGGCCTGCCGATGGAGGACGCCTTCGTGGCGGTGCTGGAGCGGCACGGGCTGACGGGCGCGGAGGCGCCGGTGCTGGTCCAGTGCTTCGAGGTCGGGCCGCTGGAGCGGCTGAGCGCGCGGATCGACACGCCCCTGCTGCAGTTGATGGCCCGGGGCGGCGGCCCGGCGGACCGCCCCGAGCTGACCTATGCGGCGATGGCGACGCCCGAGGGGCTGGGGCGGGTGGCGTCCTATGCCCGATGGATCGGGGCCGACACGGCGATGATCGAGCCGACGCCGGGCGCGCCGACGGCCCTGATCGCCGACGCCCATGCGGCGGGGTTGAAGGTCGCCGCCTGGACCTTCCGGGCCGAGAACGTCTTCCTGCCGGAGGCGGACCAGATCGGAGACGAGCCGGGCGAGCACGGGCGGCTGACCGCACGGCTGGCGCGGTTCGCCGGCTATGGGCTGGACGCGGCCTTCATGGATCAGCCGGGACTGGCCCGCCCCTAGCCCGCAATCATGCCGAAGTCGGCCACGCGGCCCATGACCGCGCGGACTTGTCCCAGCAATTTCAGACGGTTGTCGCGTTCCTCAGCGACATCCGAGTTGACCATCACATGGGTGAAGAAGGCGTCGACCGGGGCGCGGAGCGAGGCCAGCGCCTTCATGGCGGCGGCGAAATCCTCGGTCTCCAGCGCGGCGTCCACGGCGACCCGGGCGGCCTCAGCGGCGAAGGCCAGGGCGGTCTCGGGCTCCGGCTGCTCGGGCAGGCCGGTGCGGACCATGCCCTCGGGCACCGGCCCCTTCTTCTCCTCGGCCTTGAGGATGTTGGACGCGCGCTTGTAGCCGGCGAGCAGGTTTGCGCCGTCGTCGGTGGCCAGGAAGGCGTCGAGGGCCTCGACCCGGCGCACGATGCGGACCAGGTCGTCGTCGCCGAGGGCGAAGACGGCGTCCACGAGATCGTGACGCTTGCCCTGATCGCGCAGGAGGACCTTCAGGCGGTCGGCGAAGAAGGGCAGCAGCGATCCCGTCAATGCCTGCCAGCGGGAGAACGAAACTTCAAACTGCTGCTCAAGATCAGCGACGAGCCATTCTCCCCCGATCGGGAGCGGATCAACCGTGAGCCATACGGCTATGAGACCTTGCCGCCACTTTTCGAGATCGAAGGCAACCGATCGAACCGCTTCACTTCGCGCTAATTCGTCGGCGAAACCATACCCCCGCGTAAGTGCCTCATCCCGCAGTTCTTGAGTTCGTTCTGCGGCAAGTTTTTCGACCGCTAGGAAGATGGGCTTTGTCGCCGCCTGATTGATCAAATTTGCGGCTGCTAGCCAGACCAGATGATCCAGCGACACCTTGGAGCCTGTCTCGATGACAGCGCGAGTGAACCCAAGCGTAGCTCTTCGCAGCGCGAACGGGTCCTTGGAACCTGTGGGCTTCTCGTCGATAGCGAAGAAGCCGACGAGGGTGTCGAGCTTGTCGGCCAGGGAGACAGCCACCGTCAGCGGCGCGGTCGGGACCGAGTCCGAGGGGCCCTGCGGCTTGTAGTGGTCGCGGACGGCGTCGGCGATCACGTCGGGCTGGCCGAAGGCGCGGGCGTAGTAGCCGCCCATGACGCCCTGCAGTTCCGGGAACTCGCCGACCATGCCCGAGGCGAGGTCCGCCTTGGCCAGACGGGCGGCGGTCTCGGCCTGATCTGGATCAGCGCCGACCAGCGGGGCGATCTCACGGGCCAGGGCGGCGATGCGATCGACGCGCTCGGCCAGGGTGCCCAGCTTGGCGTGGAAGGTGACGCCTTCCAGCTTCTTCGACCAGGCGTCGAAGCCGGTCTTCAGATCTTCGTCCCAGAAGAAGCGGGCGTCGTTCAGGCGGGCGCTCAACACGCGGCTGTTGCCGGCGGCCAGGGCCTTGCCGCCGTCCGAGGCCTCGACGTTGGCGACGACGACGAAGTGCGGGGCCAGGCCGTGCTTGGCCGGATCGCGGACCGCGAAATACTTCTGGTGGACCTTCATCGACAGGCGGACGACCTCGGGCGGGAGGTCGAGGAACTGCGGGTCCATGTCGCCCAGGATCGGGGTCGGCCATTCGGCCAGGCCGGCGACCTCGTCCAGCAGGCCGTCGTCGTCGACCAGAGCCAGCCCCTTGTCCGAGCAGACCTTTTTCGCGGCTTCGATGATGCGCAGCTTGCGGTCGGCGACGTCCAGCAGGACGTAGTTCTTCTCAAGCTGGGCGCGGTAGTCGGTGAAATTCTTGACGCGCAGCACCTGGCCCGAGCCGAGGAAGCGGTGGCCCTCGGTCACGTCGCCGCTCTGGATGCCGTCGATGTCGAACGGGACCACATGGCCGTCGAACAGGGCGATGATCCGCTTCAGCGGACGGATCCAGCGCAGCGTGCCGGAGCCCCAGCGCATCGACTTGGGCCAGGGGAAGGTACGGACGATCTGGTCGACCATCTCGGGGATCAGGTCGGCGGTGGCGCGGCCCTTCTGGCTGATGACGGCGAACAGGACGCCGTCGCGCTCGACCAGTTGCTCGCGGGTCAGGCCGGTCTTGCGCAGGAAGCCCTCCAGCGCCTGTTCGGGGGCGTTGGCGCGCGGGCCCTTCAGCTCTTCCTCACGATCGGGCGTCGAGGTCGGCAGGCCTTCCACCACCAGCGTCAACCGGCGCGGGCCGCCGAAGGTGGTCAGCGCCTCATACGACAGCCCGGCGGCCTTCAGCCGTTCGGCGGCCATCCGCTCCAGGTCGCGCGCGGCGCCCTGCTGCATGCGAGCGGGGATTTCTTCGGAGAAGAGTTCGAGGAGGAGTTGGGGCATCAGTTGAGCGGCTCGAGAGGCGTAGGCGAAAGGACGGAGAGAATGTCAGCCGCATCGGCGGGATGCAGTCGGCCCGCGATGACGCGCGTGGTGAAGTTCCCGTACTGCTTGCCGTCCTTTGAATAGGTCCAGTCCGAGACCTGCTCAGCAGTGAACTCGACCCGATCCCCAAAACCGGTCGCCTGAAGATACATGGGATCACAAGCCAGATAGCCGACGAGGTGATCGCCCTCCCTGCTCACGCCATCGACCCACACGTGTTCAGTTCCATTTGGCGGATATGACAGCCCCACCTTGAGTCCGAATGACTCGGTGTCGTCGCTGGAGGAATGCCGGTCCCAGAAGACTGGCAACGCCTTCCTGGCCTCGTCCTGCGCGGCATTCATCTCGGCATCTGCGCCTTCGAACATCTCGACGGGATCACCGTCCAGAGGTCTGACTCGCACCTTGTTCTTGAACGGCCAGATCACGCCTCCGCCCTCTCGCGTTCGACATAGGCCGTCGCGCAGGCCTTACACAGCTCGCGGATGCGGCCGATGTAGCTCTGGCGTTCGGCGACGGCGATGGCGCCGCGGGCGTCCATCAGGTTGAACAGGTGCGACGCCTTCAGGACCTGGTCGTAGGCGGGCAGGACCAGCTGCTGGCCTTGTGGGCCAGTCATGGCGAGCAGGTTGGAGACCTCGGCCACCATGTCCTCGAAGCGGCGCTTCAGGCCATCGACGTCATAGCCGTGGAAGTTGGCTTCACTCTGTTGGCGCTCGTTCTCGAGGAAGACCTCGCGGTAGGTCAGTCCCTCCTTGGTGAACTTCAGGTCGTAGACGTTATCCACGCCCTGGACGTACATGGCCAGGCGCTCCAGCCCGTAGGTCAGCTCGCCCGAGACGACGTCGACCTCGATGCCGCCGACGCCCTGGAAATAGGTGAACTGGGTCACCTCCATGCCGTCGCACCAGACCTCCCAGCCCAGGCCCCAGGCGCCGACGGTGGGGTTCTCCCAGTCGTCCTCGACGAAGCGGATGTCGTGCAGGCTGGGGTCGATGCCGATGGCGCGCAGGGAGCCGAGGTAGAGCTCCTGCAGGTTATCCGGGTTCGGCTTCAGAAGGACTTGATATTGATAATAATGTTGGAGCCGATTGGGGTTTTCCCCATAGCGGCCGTCGCCCGGACGGCGGCTGGGCTGGACGTAGGCGGCCTTCCACGGCTTGGGGCCGAGCGCGCGCAGGACGGTGGCCGGGTGCAGGGTGCCCGCGCCGACCTCGATGTCATAGGGCTGAAGGATCGCGCAGCCCTGATCGCCCCAGTATTTGTGGAGCGTCAGGATGAGGTCCTGGAAGGCGAGCGGTTCGGTGGTCACGTGGAGCTGTTCGCAGTCGCAAAATGAGAGGCGCGGACCCTAGACGGCGGGCCTTTGCGGGGCAAGTTGAAGCCCGCCACACGGTTCTTTAAGCGCATTGGATACACTCTGCAGCCATGAAGCAGATCGACCAGATGCGCCGGCGGGCGGCTCGTTATCTCGAGGTGGAGGCGGTGCAGATCGCCCCCGCGAAGGGCGTGTTCTCGCTGAGCTTCGACGACATTCCGGCGACGGCCTGGACCGAGGCGGGGCCGATCCTGGCCGAACACGGCATCAAGGCGACCTACTATGTCTGCGGCGGACTGGCCGGCGGGCGGAACATGGACCGCGACCAGTTCCAGGTGCGCCACCTGCAGGAACTGCACGCGGCGGGCCATGAGGTGGGCTGCCATACCTACGGTCACACCAGCGTGCTGCGGATGGATGTCGACGCGCTGCGCCTGAGCCTGGACGCCAATGCGGCCTGGGTGAGCGAGCGGCTGGGCGGATACGAGATGACGACCTTCGCCTATCCGTTCGGCGACGCGACCCTTTCGGCCAAGCGGCATGTGCGCGGGCGGTTCGACCTGGGCCGGGGCGTGCGCGACGGGGTCAATGCGGGGCGCGAGGACCGGGGGCTGATCAAGTCCATCGGGCTGGAGAGCCGCCGCCTGCCCCACTACGATCTCGAGGGCTTGATGGCCGGGGCGGCGGCGTCGAAGGGCTGGCTGACGGCCTACGCCCACGACGTGTCGGAGAACCCGACCGACTATGGCTGCACCCCGGATGATCTGGACCGGGTGATCCGGCTGGCCAAGGCCGCCGGGCTGGAGGTTCGGCCGGTCGGCGAGGCCTGGCGGGCGATGGCCGCAGGCTGAATCGGACTGGTGGAAAACACCGTCCGATGCGTCCGATGCGTTCGGATCGCACCGTCGAAAAACGGGGTGCGAACAGTGCGAAGAGTGCGGATGCGCGCCGGTCATGGCGCGGAGTCTGGCACGCCGGCGCGTCAGGATTGGACGTGCCGCCCGCTGACGGACGTCAGGCCGCTTGCGCCAGCTCCGCCTTGCGGCCCTCCGCCCATTTGATCAGGGCGGCGCGGGGCCAGGCCACGATCCAGGAGCGGGCGGTGTACTCGCCCTTCTCGATCATCGCGGCGCGGGTCGGGGAACTGGTGGCGGCGCGCTGGGTGTGGATCTCGCCCGGGCCCTGATGGACCAGGAAGGCGCCGTGCTTCAGCGGATTGACGCGCAGATAGGCCAGGCGCGGGCTGATCTGCTCCAGCGGCGGATCGTAGAACCAGGACGAGCCCAGCATGCCCGCCATCTCGGGGCGGCGCTTGAGGATCTCGGCGGCGGTCGCCCAGGCGCGGTCCCAGCCGGCCTCGTTGAAGTCGCTGAGCTCGCGGCTTTCGGTATGGACCTCGAGCCAGGGCTTCCAGGCCTGGGCGGCGGCGTAGGACGGGATCACCGACCAGCCCCAACCTTCGCGGGCGTGGCGCAGGATCTGGCCCGGCCCCATGGGCGAAGAGAGGTCGATCATCTGGGTGCGGGCGCCCGGCACGCTGAGGACCAGCGAGATGCGCACGTCCTTGGCCCAGAAGTCGCGGTCATAAGGGTTGGCCGCTTCGGTCAGGAAGGCCGCGAGGCGGTCGATCCATTGCGGATAGAGCTCGAGCGAGGCCGAAGGCAGGTCGGCGGCGGGCACCCGCGCCGGCATCTCCAGCGCCCAGATCGCCACCAGGGCGCGGCGGTGGTCGTCGGTCAGGGCCGGGCCGAAGGCGGCCTGCAGGGCCTCCTCCGCGCGGTGGCCGGGCTGGTCGAAATCCCAGTGCGGGGCCGAGGCGGCGGCCGCGTCGGCGGCGGCGGCCTTGAGCGCATGGAGGCGGGCGCGGTCCTCAGACGGGACCCTGTCCAGAACGGCCTCGAACGCGGCGATGTGGGCGGGCGTGAGCGTTTCCATGCCCGCACCCTAATCCACCACCGGTTTGCCGACGGTTAAGCGCGCACGAGAAAGGCGAACACGAGAAAGGCGGCGGGCCGGAACCCGCCGCCTTCGTCAGTCTGTCGCCCCGATCAGTTCGGGGTAGGCGTGGGCGCCGGGGCCGGAGTCGGCGCCGGATTGGCCGGGTCCTCCGCGTCGTCGACCTGGCCGTCGGTCGGGTTCGGGACCGGCGGCGACTGGACCGTGGTGGTCACCGCCGAGGGCTGGCCGTTCGGGGCCGTGGCGCCGGCCGAGGCCGGGCGCTGGGTCTCGGTGACGCCCGTCGGGTTCGGCGTCGGGTTGGCCGCCGCCGGAGACGGGGGCTCGGTCGGGGCCGGGGTCTCGGTCGCGGGCAGCGGCGGGGTGGCCTCTTCCGCCGGGGCCGGGGCGGCCTCGTCGGCGGCCGCGGCGGCTTCCTCATCGCCCATGGCGGCCAGCGACTGGGCCGGGTTCAGGACCTTGTCGATCGCGAAGACGGCGCCGTTGGAGGCGTCGATATCGGCGCGGGTGACGGTGGCGCCGTCGACCTTGATGGCGTCGCCGGTGCCGTCCAGCAGCACCTGGCTGCGGGCCGCGGTCTCGACGCCGCCGCGCGCGCCGGTGATCTGGCTCGACGACACGTCAGCCACGACCACGTGATAGAGCAGCAGGCTGCGCAGCTCCTGGGCGTTGGCGGGGTCCATCAGGCGGGTGCGGTCCGCTTCCGGCAGGGCGGCGAAGGCCGCGTCGGTCGGGGCGAAGATCGAGATGGCCGGACGAGTGCGCAGCGTCTCGGTCAGCTGGGCCCGGTCGAGGGCTCCCAGCAGGGTGGTGAAGTCACCCTGGGCGCGCAGCACGTCGATGACGTTGTTGGGCTGGGCCGCGGGCGCCGCCGGGGTGGCGGCGGGGGCCGCCGCGGGCGCGGGCTGGGCGGCCGGCTGCTCCTGCGGCGCCGGGGCCGGGCTCTGCGTCGTCTCCTGGGCGAAGGCGGGGCCGGCCAGCAGGGCGGTGGCGGCAGCGGCGGTCAGCAGTTTAGTGCGAAGCATGACAGTATCCCTTGCAATGAAAAATCCGGCCGCCGGGGGAGTCGGTGACGACCTGAAGTACGCTTGACTGCAGCGTTCAAGACCCAAGCAGGGCCTTGAGTTCCATATGGAGATTGATCATCCACTGTTCATCGTAACGGCCAAGGTATTGTCTGGGCCATTTGTCGGCGAGCGGCACAATACCGGCGCCATGAGGTCAATAACCTCAAATATCGCCACATATCAGGCGAGTATGGTCGACCGCACCCACCAGTCCGGACGGCTGTCGGACAGGCGCCGCGCGGCCGCATCGGCGGCGGCGGCGGTTTCGAACAGGGCGAAGACGGTCGCGCCCGATCCGGACATGCGCGCGAGGCGGACCCCGGGCAGGCCGGCGGCGGCCTGCAGCGCCGCGCCGATGGCGGGCTGCAGGGCGATGGCGGGCGCCTGCAGGTCGTTGCGTTGCGCCGCCAGCCAGACGAGCACGGCGTCGAGGTCCCACGACGGCGGCGGCGCGGGACGGTCGGCGGCGGCGGGCGGCCCGGCGTCATAGGCCCGATAGACCGCTCCCGTCGGCGAGGGGACGCCGGGATTGATCAGGACGGCGGGCAGCGGCGGCAGGGCCGGCTCGAAGGTCAGGATATCGCCCCGACCCTCGGCCCAGGCGGCGCGGGCGTGCAGGCACATGGGACCGTCGGCGCCGACCGTGGCGGCGACCTCGGCCAGGGCCGTGTCATCGAACGGCAGGGCCAGGGCGTCGCGCGCCAGCTTCAGCGCCGCTCCGGCATCCGACGAGCCGCCGCCCAGGCCGGCGGCGATGGGCAGGCGCTTGTCCAAGGTGAAGGCGAGGCCGGGCTCGGGCCGGCCCGCCGCCTGCGCGAGCGCCCTGACGGCGCGCAGGACCAGATTGTCGCCCTCCCCCGCGAGTCCGTCCGCGAAGGGACCGGAGACGGCCAGGGACAGGCGGTCCGCAGGCGCGACCGTGATGTGGTCGCCCACATCGGCGAAGGCTGCGAGGCTGGCCAGCGGATGATAGCCGTCGGCGTCGACGGGGCCGACGTGCAGGAAGAGATTGACCTTGGCGGGCGCGAGCACCGGGGCGTCAGCCATGGATCAGGGCTGGCTTCCGGACACCGGGGTCGGATCGGTCAGACCCGAGGTCAGCTTCTGCTCCACCTCGGCGCGGCGCTCGGCGTCAGGCGATAGCGTCAGGACCCGGCTCCACTGCCACTGGGCCTCGCGGCGGCGGCCGACCTGCCAGTAGGCGTCGCCCAGATGGTCGTTGATCTCGGCGTTGGCCGGCTCCTTGGCGACCGCGCCCTCCAGCGTGTTCACGGCGACATCGTACTGGCCCTGACGGTACTGGGACCAGCCGAGCGAGTCCTGGATGTTGCCGTCGTCGGGCTGCGCGGCGTGGGCGCGGGCGATCATCTCGGCGCCCTGTTCGACCCGACGGCCGCTGTCGACCCACAGATAGCCGAGGTGGTTGAGCAGGATCGGGCTGTCGGGATGGGCCTGAAGGGCCGTCCACAGCTCGGTCTCGGCCGCATCGACCCGGCCGAGGGCTTCCAGGGCCGCGCCGCGCAGGAAGCGGACATCGGCGGACTGGTCCGGAGTGTTGATGTCCGCATGGTTGAGGACGGTCAGCGCCTCCTCAAAGCGGTCCATGGCCATCAACTGGCCGGCGAGGGCCAGGGTGATGCGGCTTTGCCCCGAAGCGACGGCCTGGGCGCGGGTGTAGGCGGCCAGCGCCTCTTCGCCCCGCTCCTCGCGCTGGTAGCTGAGACCGATGTTGTACTGGGCGCCGGCGTAGATGATGTCGTTGGCGCGCCCCACGCGAGCGAGGGCCTGACGGGCGGGCTCTTCCTGACCGTCCGCCGCGAGCGCCATGCCGAGGCGCAGGGTGGTCATGTCCGAAGGCCGCAGGGTCTCGGCCAGACGCAGCAGGATGGCGGTCAGCTTGTGGTCCTGGCGCTCGCCGGCGACGATCGAGGCGAAGTCTAGGGCGTCGGCGACGCCGTCGCGCGGGGTCGGCGCGGGCGGCGGGCGGCGGCGGGCGGCGGCGCGCTCCAGCCCATCGAGAGCGGCGGGATCCGCGGCCGGACCGGTCAGGGAGTTGCGGTACTGGGCCACGGCCTCCTCGCGGCGGCCGCGGCGTTCGAGGAACTCGCCGTAGTCGACGCTGTACAGGCGGGCGCCGTTGGGGATGGCCACGAGCGCCTTGTACTCGGCGTCGGCCTCGTCATAGCGGCGGCGGTGTTCCAGCAGTTGCGCACGCTGCAGGCGCAGCACCAGGCCGGTGGGATCGCCGGGCGGGGTCTCGACCGGCTTCAACGCAGTGTCCCAATCCCCGGCGGCGGCGGCCAGAGAGGGCGCCATGAACAGGCCGACGATGGTGAAGGGCTGGCCCAGCAGCCGGCCGTTGAGCGAGGCCCAGGCCCCGCGCCCGTCGCCGTGGTTCAGGGCGCTGACGATCGAGACCAACCGGCCAGCGTCGGCCAGTTCGGGCGTGGCCTCCACCGTCGACGTCAGGCGCACGACGGTGCCGAGGTCGCCGTTGAACAGGCTGGTCAGGAAGGTCTCGCCCTGCAGCAGCGGCTGTTCGGGCGTCAGTTGCTGGCTTTCGGCGATCAGACGGGCGGCCTCCGCCCCCTCGCCGCGGAAGCCCGCGATGCGGCCCGACAGATAGAGGCCGTAGGCCGACTGCCCCTGGGCGTCGACCGGAACGGGCGCCCAGACGGCGGGGATCGGCGGCGCGACCGGCTCGGCCTCTGCGGCGGGTTCATCGATCAGAACGACGGCGGGCGGATGAATGCGGGCTGGATCGACGGCGTCCCCATTCGCCGGAACCGGCGCGACGGGGCCGTTCAGCGGCGGATCGACGACGATCGGCGCGTCCTGCGCGAAGGCGGGAGACGTCAGCGCCAGCAGGGCGCAACCGGACATGAGAAGGCGAAGCGAGGAAGGGCGCATGAGCCAACCCTTCCCACATTATGCGGCGGCGACAAGGCCCCTCGCCGCGAGGGCGAGGGTTTTGGGTCTACATATTCGGATAGTTGGGCCCGCCGCCGCCTTCCGGCGTGGTCCAGACGATGTTCTGCGACGGGTCCTTGATGTCGCAGGTTTTGCAGTGGACGCAGTTCTGGGCGTTGATCTGGAAGCGCGGATTGGACTTGCCGTCCGCGTCGTACAGCACCTCATAGACCCCGGCCGGGCAGTAGAGACGCGCGGGCTCGCCGTATTTGGGCAGGTTCACCCGGATCGGGATCGTCGGATCCAGCAGCTTCAGGTGAGCGGGCTGGTCCTCGGCGTGGTTGGTGTTGGAGATGAAGACCGAAGACAGCTTGTCGAACGACAGCTTCCCGTCCGGCTTGGGATAGGCGATCGGCTTGTGCTTGGCGGCGGGCTCGGTCGCCGCCGCGTCGGTCTTGGTGTGCTTCATCGTGCCGAACAGCGAGAAGCCGCCGGTCAGGGTCTGGAACCACATGTCGAACAGGCCGGCCGCGCCGCCCAGGGTGGTGCCCAGCTTGGACAGCAGGGGCTTGGCGTTCCGGACGGTCTTGAGTTCCTTGTGGACCCAGCTGTTCTCGTAGGCGGTCTGGTACGCGGTCAGCTCATCGCCCGAGCGCCCGGCCATGACGGCGTCGTAGGCGGCGTCGGCGGCCAGCATGCCGGTCTTCATGGCGTTATGGCTGCCCTTGATGCGCGGCACGTTCACGAAGCCCGCAGAACAGCCGATCAGGGCGCCGCCCGGGAAGGCCAGCTTGGGTACGGACTGGAAGCCGCCCTCGGTGATGGCGCGGGCGCCGTAGGAGACGCGCGTGCCCCCCTCCAGATGCTCGGCGATCGAGGGGTGGTGCTTGAAGCGCTGGAACTCGTCGAAGGGCGAGATGAAGGGGTTCTTGTAGTTCAGGTGAACCACATAGCCGACGGTCACGTAGCGATCGCCGAAATGGTACAGGAAGCTGCCGCCGCCGGTGAATTCATCCAGCGGCCAGCCGGTCGAGTGCTGGACCAGGCCGGGCTGATGCTTCTCCGCCGGGATCTGCCACAGCTCCTTGACGCCGATGCCGAATTTCTGCGGATCGGATGCATCACACAGGTTGTGACGGGCCATGATGGTCTTGGCCAGCGAGCCGCGCACGCCCTCGGCGATGAAGACGTATTTGCCGTGCAGTTCGATGCCGGGCTGGAACTCGCCGGTCGGCTTGCCCTCGCGGTCGATGCCGAAGACGCCGGCGACGACGCCCTTCACCCGGCCGGACGGTTCGTCCCAGACCACATGACTCGCGGCCATGCCGGGATAGACCTCGACGCCCAGGGCTTCGGCCTGCTCGCCCAACCAGCGGGCGACGTTGCCCAGCGAGGCGATGTAGCAGCCGTGATTGTGCATCAGCGGCGGGAAGGCGAACATCGGCAGGGACACGACGCCCTGCGGCCCGAGCAGCAGGAATTTGTCCTTGGTGACGGGCGTCTCCAGCGGCGCGCCGCGTTCCTTCCAGTCAGGGAAGAGCTCGTTCAGCGCCTTGGGGTCGATGACGGCGCCCGACAGGATGTGGCCGCCGATCTCGGCGGACTTCTCCAGCACGGCGACGGAGATCTCCTTGCCGTCCCTTTCCGCCCGCTGCTTGAGCCGGATAGCGGCGGACAGGCCGGCGGGACCGCCGCCGACGATGACGACGTCATACTCCATGACTTCGCGCTCGACGCCCGCCAGCGCCTCGGCGGGCGGCAGCTTGTCGATCACCGCCTCTTGCCAGGCGTTCGTCGCGCCGCCTTCGATCTCGGCTTCGGCCATGCCCGATGTCCTCGTTATGCGTATGGTCTTCCCTGCTGTCGCTTATCGGAAGGTGACGCGGGGGCGGTCAAGGACTATCCCTGTGCGGACCGACATGAACGCCGCAACTCTCGACACCGCAGCCGCCGAAAGCCTGCTCGCCTTCTGGCGCGACGCGGGGGTGGACGGCTGTTTCGAGGACGCGCCGGTCGACCGCACCCACGTCGCCCCGCCGCCCGCCGTGAAGGCCGTGGCCAAGGCGACCGCCTCGGTGGTGGCGGCCCCGTCCGTGGGCGACGCGGCGTCCGATGCGCGCCGCCTGGCCGCTGGGGCCGAGACGCTGGAGGCGCTGGGCGAGGCCATCGCCGGCTTCACGGGCTGTCCACTGAGGGACATGGGGGCGCGCCAGTCGGTGTTCTCGCGCGGGGATCCGCAGGCGCCGATCATGATCATCGGCGAGGGGCCGGGCGCCGACGAGGACGCGCGCGGCCAGCCCTTCGTCGGCAAGGCCGGTCAACTGCTGGACCGGATGCTGGCCGAAGCGGGGCTGAAGGACAGGGTCTTCATCACCAACACCGTCTTCTGGCGGCCGCCGGGTAACCGGACGCCGACCCCGGCGGAGCAGGCCGCCTGCGCGCCCTTCGTGGAGCGGGCCTTCGCCCTGTTGCAGCCGAAGGCCGTGCTGCTGCTGGGCGCGGCAGCGTCCAAGTCGGTCCTGGGAACCGACGAGGGCATCATGCGCCTGCGCGGACACTGGAAGGAATGGCGGTTGGCCGAGGGCAATGTCTCGGCGCCCGTGCTGCCGACCTTCCACCCCGCCTTCCTGCTGCGCACGCCGATGGCCAAGAAGGCGGCCTGGGCCGACCTGCTGGCGCTGGCGGCGCGGCTGGACGCCGCGGAAGCCCGTTAACCTTCGCGACGCAAAAGCGCCCCAAAAATCGGGCAAATCTTGACATGGGTCGAGGCCGTGGCGCCTTTCTGGCCTGACGACCGAACGAACAGCGGGCCTGCGGATCGAATCGAGACGATCCCGCAAACCGCTCTCAGGGGGGCCGCCTCAGTGCCTGTAACCTTCCGCCGCGCGATCTTCGCGCCGACGCTGGCCATCGCGCTCGCCGCCTTCGGCGCGGCGGCGCATGCCTCCGATGACGACCGCCGCGCGCCGTCCGCGCTGAGCGCCGCGGACCGCCTGAGCTACACCACCGCCTTCGACGCCCTGCGCCGCGGGGACCTGGACGCCGCCCGCGCTTCGGCCCGGCAGGCTCAGGACCGCGTCCTGCTGGGACAGGTCGAGTTCGAGCGGATGTTCCACGCCGACTACACCGCCACCTATGAGGAACTGGCGGCGTGGCTGGAGGAGTATTACGACCTCCCCTGCGCCGACCGCGCCTACAATCTGGCCCTGCGCCGCCGTCCCGACGGGGCGGCCGAGCCGCGCCGTCCGTCGCGCTTCTCGAACCGCAGCTGGGCCGCCGCCTCCGCCGCCGGGCAGAACACCGAGGGTGATCCGATGAAGGCCGCCCGCGTCGCGCTGAACCGCGACGACCTGGCCGGCGCCGTGGTCATCGGGCAGGAGATCGGCGACTGGTGGACCGTGGCCCTGGCCCAGTACCGGCTGGGCGAGTTCGGCGCCGCCGCCACCGCCTTCGAGCGGGTGCTGAACGATCCGACCGAAGACGGCTGGATTCGCTCCGGCGCCGCCTTCTGGGCCGCGCGCTCGGCCGCGCGGTCGAGCCAGCAGGACCGCGTACAGCCGCTGCTGCGCCGCGCCTCCGCCTGGCCCGCGACCTTCTACGGCCAGATCGCCATGCGCCAACTGGGCGAAGAACCCGCCATCGAGAACATGGGACCGCGCCCCTATGGCGCGGCGACCCTGCAGCAGGCCGTCTACATGCCGGACGAGCCGCTGGGGGTCGACGCCGACGAGCTGGAAGAGTTCGTGCGGTCCGAACCGCGCGCGCGGCGCACCGTGGCCTTCTCCGAGATCGGCCGCCGCACCGACGCCCGCGACGAACTTCGCACCGGCATGCGCTCGGCCGTCACCGACCGCGCCCGCCAGCTGTGGGCCGCGCTGGGCCGCGCGCTGGGTCCGCGGGTGATGGGTTCGGACAACGACGTCCGCCGCATCGACGCCAACAACTACGCCCAGCCGGTGATCGAGCCGGAGGGCGGCTTCACCATCGAACGCTCGCTGGTCTATGCGATCGCCCGCAAGGAGACGAGCTTCAACGCCCGCGCCCGCTCGGGCGCCGGGGCCTATGGGCTGATGCAGGTGATGCCGACCACCGCCGCGGAACTGTCGGGCGACCGCGGCTTCGTCAGCGCGCCGGACCGGCTGTTCGACCCTTCCGTCAACGCCCGCATGGGTCAGGCCTATGTGAACCGCGTGCTGGCCCTGCCCGAGATCAACGGCGACCTGCTGCGCGTCGCGGCCTCGTACAACGCCGGGCCCGGTCCGATGATGGCGGCGGTGCGCAAGCTGGGGCCGGACGCCGACCCGCTGCTGCTGATCGAGACGATCGACGTGCCCCAGGCCCGCGATTACGTGGAGAAGGTGGTCGCGGCCTACTGGATCTACCAGCGCATGAACGGCCGTCCGTTGAATACGCTGGACGCGGTGGCCGGGGGCGCGACCCTGGCGCCGTTGAGCCTCGACTACGTTCCGCCGCCGCCTCCGACGCCGGCGCAGCCGATGGAAGTGGCTTCGGTGCAGGCGGCCGGGAGCTAGATCCCCGCCAGCAGCAAAGCCGGAAGGCAGCAGGCGACGACGATCAGCAGGCCATAGACCAGAAGGCTGGGGCGACGGGCGACGGGCTGTTCGGCTTGCATGGACATGGCGGACCTCGAACGCGTCGGCGTTCACAGGGCTCCAGACATACCGTCGTTGTCTTAAGGTCGGGTTCGGGTGTGCGGTTAACGCAACGCCTCGGCCGCCCATTCCAGGAAATCGGGCTGGGCCAGCAGGACGTCGCAATAGGCCTGAGCCGTCCCGTCGTCGCCGAAGTCCGCCAGATCGACCTGGAAGTGGCGGAAGCGGGTGGCGACCGGGGTGAAGAAGGCGTCCGGCACGGACCAGGCTCCGAACAGGTAGGGCCCGCCGGCGCCGAAGCGGCCGCGCATCTCCATAAACAGAGAGACCAGCCGGCGGATGTCGCGCTCCAGCCCCGGTTCGGACGGCAGGGGCGAACGGTCTGGACCGACCATGGTGTGGTCCGGCCCCATGCCGCAGTGGGTGCGCAGCGCCATGAAACCGCCGTGCATCTCGCAGGCCGCCGAACGGGCCAGCCAGCGGGCGTGGGCGTCGGCGGGCCACAGCCGGGCCTCGGGATAGCGTTCGGCGGCCCAGACCGAGATGGCCATGGAGTCCCAGACGGTCTCGCCGTCGACCTTGAGCAGGGGCACCAGCCGCGAGGGCGAAATGCGCGCCAGCTCGGCCTGGCCGGCGTCGGAATAGATGTCGATCTCGGTGGTGACGAAGTCCGCGCCGCAGCGCTTGAGCACCAGCCAGGGCCGCAGGGACCAGGTCGAATACAGGCGCGGGCCGATGATCAGTTCCATGGGATATCTCTCAGTAGCGGTCGTCGAGGGCGAAGATGGGCGCGCGGTCCCGCCAGGCGCCGCCGGTGAAGTCGGGGAAGTCGATGGTGCGATTGCCCTCGGCGATCGAAGCCTCGGACAGGGGCGTCACCGCGCTCCAGGTCACGGCGTCGTAGATGTCGATCGGCATCGGCGCCTGGGCCTTCAGCGCCTCGACGAAGGCGTGGATGACGAAGAAGTCCATGCCGCCGTGCCCCGCGCCCTCGGCCTTGGCCGCGTGGGCCTTCCACAGCGGGTGGTCGTAGCGGTCGAACCAGGCCTGGGCCTCGTCCCATCGGTGCGGCTGGCTCTGGCCTTCGACGTGGACGGACTTGTTGACGTCCATCCACAGCCCCTTCTCGCCCTGCACCCGGAAGCCCAGCGAATAGGGGCGCGGCAGGCTGGTGTCGTGGCTGAGCATGATCGTCTCGCCGTTCTCGCAGCCGATCATGGTCTGGACCACGTCGCCGAGGCGGAAGGTCACGCCTGCATTGGGATGGTCGGGGCCGCCCTTGGCCACGATGTGGTTGTGCAACCCGCGCGCCTTGGAAGCGTAGCTGGTCAGGCGGGTGAAGCGGTTGCCTCGATTGACGCCGGCCCACATGGCGCAGGGACCGATCCCGTGGCTGGGGTAGAGGTCGCCGTTGCGGCGGACCGAATGCCCGGTGCGCCAGCGGGCCTCGGACCAACCCCGGTCGCCGAACTCGACGCCGCCGCCGTAGGCCTGGCCCGGAACGCCGGCGTTGAACTTCACCTCGCGCAGGTCGTG
This sequence comes from Brevundimonas sp. GW821-FHT12C05, assembly GCF_058807475.1. Lineage (NCBI taxonomy): Bacteria > Pseudomonadati > Pseudomonadota > Alphaproteobacteria > Caulobacterales > Caulobacteraceae > Brevundimonas > Brevundimonas sp. GW821-FHT12C05. The sequence continues at coordinate 311,882 of NZ_JBXAQS010000001.1, read as the reverse complement.
CTGGTAGCCGCCCTCCAGATGGATCATCTCGCCGAAGACGCCCTGCCGGACCATGTTCAGCGCCGCCATCACGTCGCGGCGATAGCAGACGTTCTCGAGCAGCATGTAGGGCGTGCCGGTCTCCAGCTGGGTCCGCAGCACCTGCCAGTGGTCGTCGAGGGTGATTCCGGCCACGACCTCGCAGGCCACCGGCACCCGGGCGCGCATGGCGCCGATGGCCATGGGCGCATGCAATTCCCATGGCGTGGCGATGACGACGCCGTCCAGATCAGCGCCGGTCAGCATCTCCCGCCAGACTTCATTGGAGCCCGTGTAGAGGCGCGGCGCGGGCTTGCTGGCCTCGGTGAACTGTTCGAGGGCCTCGTTCAGGGTGAAGGCGTCGATGTCACACAGGCCGACGACCTCGACGTCGTCGCGCCGGACCAACTCGCGCAGCAGCACCCGACCGCGCATGCCGACGCCGATCATGCCCAGCCGAAGGCGATCCGACGGCCGGGCGGCCCGGGCCTGCGTCGCTCCACCCGCCAGGGCCGCCGCACCGCTCGCCGCCGCCGCGGCGGTGATCAGATCGCGTCGATTCATGGGGAAGCTCCGGACGGGGAAGGCACCGGACCAGACCTGAAATCGCCGCTCCGGACAAGGCGCAGGTTGACTCGCGAGGCCATGCGACCGACACGGCGCATCCATGATCACGCGCTATTCCCGCCCCGACGCCGTCGCCATCTGGTCGCAAGAGACCAAGTACAAGATCTGGTTCGAGATCGAAGCCCACGCCGCCACCAAGATGGCCGAGCTTGGCGTGATTCCGACCGACGCCGCCGAGGCCATCTGGGCCAAGGGCAAGGACGCGGTCTTCGACGCTGATCGGATCGACGAGATCGAGCGCACGACCAAGCACGACGTCATCGCCTTCCTGACCCATGTGTCGGAAATCGTGGGCGAGGAAGCCCGCTTCCTGCACCAGGGCATGACCTCGTCGGACGTGCTGGACACCTGTTTCGCGGTGCAGCTGGCGCGCGCGTCGGACCTGCTGATCGGCGGGGTCGACCGGGTGCTGGCGGCGCTGGAGACGCGGGCCAAGGAACACAAGTTCACGCCGGAAGTGGGCCGCAGCCACGGCATCCACGCCGAGCCGATCACCTTCGGTCTCAAGCTGGCCGGCTACCACGCCGAGTTCCAGCGGGCGAAGCGTCGCCTTCTGACGGCCAAGGAAGAGATCGCCACCTGCGCCATCTCGGGCGCCGTGGGCACCTTCGCCAACGTCGACCCGGCGGTGGAGGCCTATGTGGCCGAAAAGATGGGCCTGCAGGTCGAGCCGGTCTCGACCCAGGTGATCCCGCGCGACCGCCACGCCGCCTTCTTCGCGGCCCTGGGCGTGGTCGCCAGTTCCATCGAGCGACTGGCCACGGAGATCCGCCACCTGCAGCGTACGGAAGTCCTCGAGGCCGAGGAGTTCTTCGACAAGGGCCAGAAGGGCTCGTCGGCCATGCCGCACAAGCGCAACCCGATCCTGACCGAGAACCTGACCGGCCTGGCCCGTCTGGTGCGCTCGGCGGTGGTGCCCGCCATGGAAAATGTTGCGCTGTGGCATGAGCGGGACATCAGCCACTCGTCGGTCGAGCGCGGCATCGGGCCGGACGCCACCATCCACCTGGACTTCGCCCTGCACCGCCTGGCGAACGTGGTCGAACGGCTGAACATCTATCCCGAGAACATGCAGAAGAACATCGACCTGCTGGGCGGGCTGGTGCACTCGCAGCGGGTGATGCTGGCTCTGACGCAGGCGGGGGTGAGCCGCGAGGACGCCTATGCCGCCGTGCAGGAGAACGCCATGAAGGTCTGGCGCGGCGAAGGCCGGTTCCTGGACTTCCTGAAGGCCGACGCGCGGGTAACCCTGCCGGAAAGCCAGCTGGAGGCCCTGTTCGACCTTGGCTACCACACCAAGCACGTGGACACGGTGTTCGCCCGGGTGTTCGGCGCCGACTGATGAGCAATCCGCCGATCCGGATCAATCCCGACCTGGACCTCGCCGCCGCGGCGGCGAGCTACAAACGTGATGGATGGGTCCAGATCGCCGACATCTTCGAGCCGGAGACGGCGGAATACCTGGCGTCGATGCTGGAGACACGCATCGACTGGGACCTGGCCTTCCAGGGCGAGGACGGCCGTCCCGCCGTCCTGAATCGTGATCAGATCCTGGCCCAGGGCGACGCGGCCCTGCAGCAGCGGCTGCGGGCGATGATGACCAAGGCGGGCGCCGGCTACGGCTTCCTGTACCTGGCCTATCCGCTGATCACCGCCTACCTGACCGGCCGCGATCCGGGGCATCCGATTCACGGGCTGACCGAGTTCCTGAACGACGCCTTCGTGAAGCTGGGCGTCGCCGTCACGGGGCGGTCGGACATCGTCAAGGCGGACGGCCAGCTGACCCGCTATCGCCCCGGCGACTTCATCGGCCTGCACAACGACGTGGGATCCGAGGCCAGCGACCGGCTGGTGGCCTATACGCTGGGCCTGACCCGGACCTGGCGCGCCGACTGGGGCGGCCAGCTGCTGTTCCATGACGCGGCCGGCGACGTGATCCGCGGCCATGCTCCGCGCTGGAACACCCTGACGCTGTTTGAGGTCCCGCAGTATCACTCCGTCGCGCCCGTGGCCGCCTACGCCCAGGGGCCGCGGCTGTCCGTCGTCGGCTGGATGAGAAATGCCGGACGCTGATCCGTCGGCGCGCAAGAGCGCCTTCGATCCCGTCGTCGATGCGAATACCCGACTGCTGATCCTGGGCAGCCTGCCCGGCGACGCCTCGCTGAAGGCGGGCCAGTATTACGGACACCCGCAGAACGCCTTCTGGCGGCTGGTCGGCGGCGTGATCGGACGCGACCCGGCCGCCCTGCCCTATCCCGACCGGCTTGAGGCGCTGAAGAGCGCGCGGGTCGGCCTGTGGGACGTCATCGCCCGCGCGGAAAGGAAGGGCAGCCTGGACGCCGACATCCGCAACGCCGAGGCGGCGGACCTGAGGCGACTCGTCGCGGACCTGCCGCAGCTGAGGGCGGTGGCCTTCAACGGGGCCACGGCGGCGAAGATCGGACGGCGCTCGCTGGCGGGGACCCAGGGCCTGACCCTGATCGACCTGCCGTCCTCCAGCCCGGCCCATGCGACGCGCAGCTTTGTCGACAAGGCGCAGGCGTGGGCGGTGCTGACCGCGATTCTGCGCGGCTGAAACGGAAAGAGGCCGCTCCATCGCTGGAGCGGCCCCTGTTCTTCCAGTCCGAGGGGCCGAAGCTTATTCGCCGTTGCGGATCTGCTCGCGCGCGACCGACGACAGCTCGTCCATCTTGCGGCGGATTTCACCTTCCGAGACGGTCAGGCCGGCGCCTTCGAGGTCCTGGGCGATCTTGCGGTAGACGTCTTCCTCGCCCGGCTGCTCGAAATCGGCCTTCACGACCGCTCCGGCGTACTGGGCGGCGCTTTCGGCGGACAGGCCCATCTTCTCGGCGGCCCACAGGCCCAGCAGCTTGTTGCGGCGGGCGACGGCCTTGAATTCCTGTTCCTGATCGAGTGCGAACTTGGACTCGAAGCCCTTTTCCCGATCGTCGAAGGTAGTCATGGGCGTCCGCAGGCTCCGTCAGGCGGCCCAGGGGAGTGGCCGCATCGGGGTGTCTATAGCCCCCCGTGGGCCGAACGCAACCGGAACCCGCCGGGTTGCGGCGGCGTGTCGTCCGACGGTGTCATCGACGCCCGCCGTTTGTATCCAGCATCGGCTTCCGCTAAGGAGACCGCGACGATTTTACCCGCCCGCCCGATTCCGGATCGCGCTGACCAGACCTACGCGCTGGCCGCGCGATTTTCGTTTCTGACGAGGCCCCGCCCGGACGAGACCCCATGAACGTCAAGCGCAAGAAGCTCTACGAGGGCAAGGCCAAGATCCTGTACGAAGGACCTGAGCCCGGCACCCTGATCCAGTATTTCAAGGACGACGCCACCGCCTTCAACGGCGAGAAGAAGGCCCAACTCGAGGGCAAGGGCGTCATCAACAACCAGATCAGCGAATTCGTCATGTCGCGCCTGAACGGCATCGGCGTGACCAACCACTTCATCAAGCGCCTGAACCTGCGCGAGCAGCTGATCCGCGAAGTCGAGATCATTCCGCTGGAAGTGGTGTGCCGCAATGTGGTGGCCGGCTCGATGAGCCAGCGCCTCGGCATCGCCGAAGGCACGCCCCTGCCCCGTTCGATCATCGAGTTCTACCTGAAGAAGGACGAGCTCAACGATCCGATGGTCACCGAAGAGCACATCACCGCCTTCAACTGGGCCTCGACCCAGGAGCTGGACGACATCCTGGCGATGACCGTGCGCGTGAACGACTATCTGTCGGGCATGTTCGGCGCCGTCGGCATCACCCTGGTGGACTTCAAGATCGAGTTCGGCCGCATCTGGGAGAACGATTTCGCCCGGGTCATCCTGGCCGACGAGATCAGCCCGGACAGCTGCCGCCTGTGGGACACCACCACCGGTGAGAAGCTGGACAAGGACCGCTTCCGCCGCGATCTGGGCAATGTCATTGAAAGCTATACGGAAGTCGCGCGTCGCCTGGGAATCATGAAGGGCATGCCGACGGTGATTCAGGGGGGACTGCACTAATGGCCAAGGTGAAGGTGCATGTGTTCCTGAAACCCGGCGTGCTGGACGTTCAGGGCAAGGCCGTCGAAGGCGCGCTGAACGGCCTGGGCTGGGGCGGCGTGGCCAACGCCCGCGTCGGCAAGCTGATCGAGTTCGACTTCAGCGGCGAGGGCGACCCCGCCGCCGAGGCCAAGAAGATGTGCGAGCAGCTGCTCGCCAACACCGTGATCGAAAGCTACCGCATCGAGGTCGCGTGAAACGCGTCCTGAAGCTGCTGGTCGTCGTCTTCATCGTCGGCGGGTGCGTGGTGTTCGCCGCCGCCCTGGCCGGCGGGTTGATGGACGACAGCGCCTTCACCACGGCAGCCAAGGAACAGGGACACTGACGGCGTCCGGCGCGTTAGGATCGCTTGACGCTCGCTGACCGGAGACCGCCATGACCTTCATCCTGACCTCGAACGACCTCACCGACGGCGGCGTGCTGCCGGACGCGCAGGTGCAGGCCAAGGGCAACGCCTCGCCGCACCTGAAATGGTCGGGCGCGCCCGAGGGCACGAAAAGCTACGCTGTCACCTGCTATGACCCGGACGCCCCGACGGGCTCGGGTTTCTGGCACTGGACCGTAGCCAACATTCCCGCCGACGTGAGCGAACTCCCCACCGGCGGCCCCGTCCCGGCCGGCGCGGTCGAGGGCCGCACGGACTTCGGCGCGCCCGGCTTCGGCGGCGCTGCTCCGCCTCCGGGCCACGGCCCGCACCGCTACATCTTCACCGTCTTCGCCGTGGACACGGACAGGCTGGACGTGACCTCCGAGAACTCGGGCGCCGTGTTCGGCTTCAACCTGCATTTCCACACCCTGGCCAAGGCGACGATCACCGCCACCTACGAGAACACCGGCCAGGGCTGAGGTCAGGGTCGAGGTCGGGGAAACACATAAAGATATCCTTATATGTTTCTTGACTTCGCCGGGAGACCCGCTTCTATGCGGGTGTCGTGGTCTGCGCGTCGTCTTCGGACGGGGCGGAGCTAAGAGGGAAGCCGGTGTGAAACCGGCGCTGCCCCCGCAACTGTAAGCGGCGAGCCGAAGGTCCATCGTGTGTCACTGGGGGTCCGCCTCCGGGAAGGCCGGGCCCGAAGCCGTGACCCGTGAGCCAGGAGACCTGCCCCGACAGATAACGTCCTCCGGCGGGGTGTCCGGTCAGGCCGCCTGTGCGCCGCCGGACCGTTTCCGCGCGGGCGTTCGCGCGTCCCTGCCCGAAGCCTTGCCACCAGCAAAGGCTTCGCATCATGACCGCCCGTCTCCCCGTCCAGGTCGCCACCCTCGGCTTTCCCCGCATCGGCCCGAAGCGCGAACTCAAGACCGCGCTTGAGCAGCATTGGTCCGGCCGGATCGACGACAAGGCCCTACTGGCCGTCGCCGCCGAGCTGCGCGGTCAGGCCTGGCTGCGCCAGCGCGATCTGGGCGCCGACATCGTCCCGTCCAACGACTTCTCCCTCTACGATCATGTGCTGGATGCGACCGCCATGGTCGGCGCCGTGCCGGACATCTACGGCTGGACCGGCGAGCGGGTCGGGCTGGAGGCCTATTTCGCCATGGCGCGCGGATCGCAGGGCGAAGGAGAGGCGACCTGCGCCCACGGTCATTCGCACGGCGGCGACGGGGTTCCCGCCGCCGAGATGACCAAATGGTTCGACACCAACTACCACTACCTGGTGCCCGAATTCACGGCGGACCAGGCCTTCCGGCTGGGCTCGACCAAGGCGCTGCACGAGTATCTGGAGGCCAAGGAACAGGGGATCGAGACCCGGCCCGTGCTGCTGGGGCCGGTCAGCTATCTGCTGCTGGGCAAGGCGCGGACGACCTCAAGCGGTACGGCGGCGAACGATGCGGGCTTCGACCCGCTGACCCTGCTGCCCAGGCTGCTGCCGGTCTACGCCGAGGTGCTGCGGTCGTTGGCGCGGGCGGGGGCGACCTGGGTGCAGATCGACGAGCCCTGCCTGGTCACCGACCTGAGCGACGCGGCGCGCGAGGCCTATGCCCACGCCTACGCCGTGCTGAGCGACGTCACCCCGCCGATCAAACTGATGCTGACGACCTGGTTCGGCGCGATCGGCGACAATCTGGAAACGGTGCTGGCGTTGCCGGTGCACGGCCTGCACGTCGATCTGGTCCGCGCGCCGGAGCAGCTGGACGCCGTCGCCGCGGGGGCGCGGCCGGACCTTGTCCTGTCGCTGGGGGTGCTGGACGGGCGCAACGTCTGGAAAGCCGATCTGAACGCCGTGCTGGACCGGATCGAGCCGGTGATCGCGTCCGGCCGTCAGGTGATCATCGCCCCCTCGTGCAGCCTGCTGCACACCCCGATCGATCTGGAGCGGGAGACCGCGTTGGACGCCGAGGTGAAGGATTGGCTGGCCTTCGCGGTGCAGAAGATCGCCGAACTGGCGACGCTGGCGAAAGCGCTGAACGAGGGGCGCGCCGCGGTGCGCGAGACCCTGGACGCCTCCACCGCCTCGGTGGCCTCGCGCCGGGTCTCGCCGCGGATCAACGATGCGGCGGTGCAGGCCCGCGCCGCGAACCGCGACCCCGACCTGATCCGGCGCCCAGCCTCGTTCGAGGTGCGCCGCCTGCTGCAGGACGCCCGGCTGGGTCTGCCCGACTGGCCGACGACGACGATCGGCTCCTTTCCCCAGACGCCGGAGGTCCGCAAGGCCCGCGCGGACCACGGCAAGGGCGTCCTCGACGACGGGGCCTATGAACAGTTCCTGCGCGAGGAGACCGCCCGCACGGTCAGATGGCAGGAGGAGATCGGTCTGGACGTGCTGGTCCACGGCGAGTTCGAGCGCAACGACATGGTCCAGTATTTCGGGGAGCAGTTGTCGGGCTTCGTCTTCACCAAGGCGGCGTGGGTGCAGTCCTACGGCTCACGCTGCGTGCGCCCGCCGATCCTGTACGGCGACGTGTCGCGGCCGAAGGCGATGACGGTGGAGTGGTGGCGCTACGCCCAGTCCCTGACCGAGCGGCCGATGAAGGGGATGCTGACCGGCCCGGTGACGATCCTGAACTGGTCCTTCGTGCGCGATGACCAGCCGCGCAGCGAGACCTGCCGCCAGATCGCCTTCGCGATCCGCGACGAGGTGGTCGACCTGGAGGCCGCGGGCGCCCCCATCATCCAGATCGACGAGGCCGCCCTGCGCGAGGGCCTGCCGCTGCGCCGCGCCGACTGGCAGGCCTATCTGGACTGGGCGGTCGAGGGCTTCCGGATCACCGCTTCGGGGGTGCGGGACGAGACGCAGATCCACACCCACATGTGCTATTCCGAGTTCAACGACATCATCCGGTCGATCGGAGCCATGGACGCCGACGTCATCTCCATCGAGACCTCGCGCTCGAAGATGGAGTTGCTCGACGCCTTCTCCGGTTATCGCTACCCGGCCGGAATCGGGCCGGGCGTCTACGATATCCATTCGCCGCGCGTGCCAGCGGTGGAAGAGATGTCGGCTCTGCTGAAGGCCGCGGCCGCCAAGCTGCCCGTCGGCCAGCTGTGGGTGAACCCGGACTGCGGCCTCAAGACCCGGCAGTGGCCCGAGACCGAGGCCGCCCTGCGTAACATGGTGGCGGCGGCGAAGGCGGCGCGGGCATGACCGTTCGCCTGATCGACATGGTGTTCCCCGGGGACGCCAACCACCACGGCACCCTGTTCGGCGGCGTGGGCCTGGCGCATCTGGACAAGGTCGCCTTCCTGGCCGCCAGCCGCCACGCGCGGCGGGCGGTGGTGACGGCCGGGTGCGAGCGGATCGACTTCGCCGCCCCCGCCCGCATCGGCGAGATGGTCGAGGCCACGGGCCGGGTCGTGCGCACCGGTCGGTCATCGCTCGGCGTGGAGGTCGAGCTTCACGCCGAGGCCCTGCTGACCGGCGAGCGGCGACTGTGCACGCGCGGCCTGTTCAACATGGTCGCCTTGCGCGAGGACGGAGACGGGACGCCGCTGTCGCCGGTCCGGGACGAGGCGGACGAGACCGGCGACTGGCTGCGGACGGTCGAGATGGTGTTTCCAGGCACGACCAACCACTACGGCACCCTGTTCGGCGGCGACGCCCTGAAGCTCATGGGCAAGGCGGCCTTCGTGACCGCGACGCGTCGGGCGCGGGAGGTGGTGGTCATGGCGGCGACCAATCGCATCGACTTCAAGGCCCCCATCGACGGCGGCGACATGATCGAACTGGTCTCGCGCGTGAAGATGACCGGCCGCAGTTCCCTGGCGGTCGAGGTGCAGTTGTGGGCGGAAGGCCTGTTGACCGGCGAACGACGCCGCTCGGCCACGGCCGAATTCGTCATGGTCAGCGTCGATGGCGGCGGACGGCCGAAGCCGATCGGAGACCCCGCTCACACGACGTGATCGATATCCGCTCCGGCGACGGTTGATCGGTGAGCGGAAGGCCCCATGTTGCGCTGCAGCATCCTCCCCTCCCCGGTGATCGCCATGTCCCCTGCCGACTGCACGACCTGCAGCGACGCCGATGTCGTTTCCGAAACGCCTGCGCGCGGGCCTTTGGCGGTCACCCTGGTCCTGACGGCCCTGGCCATGGGCGGTTTCGCCATCGGGATCACCGAATTCGCGGCGATGAGCGTGCTGCCGGACTTCGCCAGCGGCCTGGGCGTCGACGAGCCGACCGCCGGCCACGCCATCAGCGCCTATGCGGCCGGGGTGGTGGTGGGCGCGCCCCTGCTGGCGGCCTTCGGGGCGCGGCTGCCGCGCTGGATCCTGCTGATCGTGCTGATGGGCCTGTTCGCGGTCGCCAATACGCTCAGCGCCCTGTCGCCGAATTTCGAGACCATGCTGGTGTTCCGCTTCCTCAGCGGCCTGCCGCACGGAGCCTATTTCGGCGTGGCCGCGCTGGTGGCGGCCTCGATCGTGCCGCTGAAGTTCCGCACCCGGGCGGTGTCGACCCTGCTGATGGGACTGACCCTCGCGACGGTGCTGGGGGTGCCGGTGGTCAATCTGATCAGCCAGGCGCACGGTTGGCGCTGGACCTTCGGCATCGTTGGAATGCTGGCGGTATTGACCATGACGCTGGTGGCCCTGTTCGCGCCGCGCGATCCGGCCCATCCGGACGCCAGCCCCCTGCGCGAGCTGAAGGCCCTGAAGAACCGGCAGGTCTGGCTTACGCTCGGCGTCAGCGCCATCGGCTTCGGCGGCATGTTCGCGGTCTACGCCTATCTGGCCTCGACCCTGCGTGAGGTGACGGGCGTGGGGCCGGAGGTCCTGCCCTGGGTCTTCGCCGTGTTCGGGGTCGGCATGTTCAGCGGCAACCTGCTGGGCGCCTGGGCCGGGGACCGATTCGGCTTCAAGGCCGCGGCCGGAGTGCTGATCTGGAGCGCCGTGTCGCTGGCCCTGTATCCGCTGGCCTCGCATCACCTGTGGTCGATGCTGATCATCGTGCTGTGCGTCGGCGCCGGCGGCGGGCTGGGCGCGATCCTGCAGACCCGGCTGATGGACGTGGCCGGCGAGGCGCAGACGCTGGCCGCGGCCCTGAATCACTCGGCCTTCAACACCGCCAATGCGCTGGGCCCGCTGCTGGCGGGCGCGGCGGTGGCGGCCGGATTCGGCTGGGGCTCGACCGGATGGGTCGCCGTGGGGCTGACGCTGGGCGGCCTGGCCATCTGGCTCTGGGCCTGGCTGGACGGGCGTGCCGTGCGTTCGTCAGTCACGGCGGCCTGACAAACGCCCCGAACCCTGCTAGACGCCCGCGCCATGAGCGCAGCCGTCATCGTCTTCCCCGGTTCCAACTGTGATCGCGATTGCAAGGTCGCCGTCGAACGCTCCACCGGCGAGCAGGTCCAGATGGTGTGGCACCAGGAGACCGAGCTGCCGCAAGGCCTCGACCTGATCGTCCTGCCCGGCGGCTTCTCCTACGGCGACTACCTGCGCTGCGGCGCGATGGCGGCGCAGGCCCCGATCATGCAGGCGATCCGCAAGGCCGCCGACGACGGCGTGGCCATCCTGGGCATCTGCAACGGCTTCCAGGTGCTGTGCGAGGCCGGGATGCTGCCGGGCGCCCTGCTGCGCAACTCGGGCCTCAAATACGTCTGCAAGCCGATCAGCCTGACGGTCGCCAACGGCCAGACCCGCTTCACCTCCGGTTACCAGGGCCAGCGCGAGGTCGTCATGACCCAGGGCAACGGCGACGGGAACTACTTCGCCGACGCCGAGACTCTGGCGCGGCTGGAGGGTGAGGGTCAGGTGGTGTTCCGCTACGTCGACAACCCCAACGGCTCGGTCGCCGACATCGCCGGCATCCAGAACGCGCGCGGCAACGTGCTGGGCATGATGCCCCACCCGGACCGCGCCTTCGAGGCGGAGCTGGGTTCGGCGGACGGCGCCACCCTGTTCCAGAGCATCTACAACGCCGCCTGAGCCGAGCGTCAGCCTTCCAGATCGTCCGCGATATTGCGGACCACCGGATCGCCCGGCTCGTCATCCTCATCGACATCAGGCGTGACGATCCCGCCCGGATCGCGCTGGGCCTTCAACTCACGCTCGCCTAGGCCCAGGCCCTGCTCACGCGCGCGGTCCGTCTGGACGAAGTCGGTTTCGAAATGGGGTTTCTCGTCAGCCATCGGTCTTCTCCGCAGGTGTGCAGAGGGAACCGGTCCGGGGCGCGGCGGTTCCGATGAAGCGCCGCCGCAGGAGCCTGTATGTCGTCCATCGTCCGTCCCACCGCCGCCCAGCAGACCCGGCGCCTGATCGTGCTGGCCTGCGCCGTCTTCGCCGTCGTCGTCGCCCAGGCGCAGATGCTGCTGGGCTGGGGCCAGACCGCGGGCGAGTTCGCGGCGGACAGCGACGCGACCCTGAAGGTGGCGGGTTACGCCTTCGCCATCTGGGGCGTGATCTATCTGGGGCTGCTGGTCTACGCCGTGCGTCAGGCGCTGCCCGCGACGGGCGAGAGCGAGCTGTTGACCCGGCTGGGCTGGCCGTCGGCGGCGGCCTTCCTCGGCATCGGCTGGTGGATCGTGGCGGCGGCCGTCGATTGGGAGGCCGGCACCGTGATCCTGATCTTCGGGTCACTGCTGGTATTGCTGATTCCGCTGCTGCTCAACGCCCGATCCATCCGGGCCCTGCCCCGCACCGACCGGGAGCGATGGACCGTAGTCTGGCCCCTGGCCCTGCTGGCGGGGTGGCTGGGCGTGGCCGCGCCGGTGAACCTGCTGACGGTGTTGACCGGCAACGGCGACCTGCCGACCGTGCTGTCGCCGACCCTTTGGGCCCTGCTGGCCATCGTGGTCGTGATGGTGAAGGCGCTGGCGGTCACATGGACCCTGCGGACGCCCGCCTACGCCCTGCCGGTCGCCTGGGGCCTGCTGGGGGTGTTCGTGGCCGAGCTTGAACGCAACCCGGCGCTGGCGGGCGGCGCGGTGGTGGCGTCGGGCCTGACCCTGGTCGGCGCCTTCATCCTGACCTTCCAGCTGAAACCGCCCGTCGAGAAGCCGATCTAGAGCCGCCCGGCGAAAGGCGGAGCGTCAGGCTCGGGGTCATCGGGGTCGTCGTCCGCGGCGCCCACGTCGAAGGCGCCCGATTCGTCGAAGCCGACGCTGCCGACGCCCGTGGCCGAACCGGTCAGGCGCTGGCGGCTGGCCATCGCCAGTTCGGGGGCCAACGCCTTCAGCCGGGCCGCCTCCGCCGGATCGTTCGAAAGATCCATCTGCTGATGGTCGGGGGTGATGTCGTCGCGTCGCATCAGTGGTCTTCCTGTCCGTGGTCGTCATTGGCCGCCTCGCGGGCGGCGCGTTCAGCCAGGGCCGTGGCGCCGGCGTCATCGGCGGCGATGGTCGGGGCGTTCGGGTCTTCCGGCGTGGCGGCCGGATCGATGGGCTGGTCGGGCATGGGAAGCTCCTTCAGCGGGCGTTCCCCGATTCAATGACCACGCGGGGCCGATGTTCCGCTCTGCAAGGCTGACAGAGGGGTCTTCTGTCGCTAGAAGGCCGGGCCATGAGCGCTCCTGAAAAGACCATGGCCGAACTGGCCGCCGAATACGGCCTGGCTCCGAACGAATATCAGGTCGTCCTCGACCGGCTGGGCCGCGAGCCCAACCATGTCGAACTGGGCGTCTTCTCGGTGATGTGGTCCGAGCACTGCTCGTACAAATCCTCCAAGATCCATCTGGGCAAGTTCCCGACCAAGGGACCGCGCGTCATCTGCGGGCCGGGCGAGAACGCCGGGGTCATCGACATCGACGACGGCGACGCCTGCATCTTCAAGATGGAGAGCCACAACCACCCGTCCTATATCGAGCCCTATCAGGGCGCGGCGACGGGCGTGGGCGGCATCATGCGCGACGTCTTCACCATGGGCGCCCGCCCGGTGGCCCTGCTGAACGCCCTGCGCTTCGGCGATGTGAACCACGAGAAGACCAAGCGTCTGGTTTCGGGCGTGGTCTCGGGCATCGGCGGCTACGGCAACTGCGTCGGCGTTCCGACCGTGGCGGGCGAGACGAATTTCCACGCCGGCTACAACGGCAACATCCTGGTCAACGCCATGTGCGTGGGCCTGGCGAAGTCGGACGCGATCTTCTATTCGGCCGCGCCGTCGGCGGGCTTCAGCGTCGTCTATTTCGGCTCCAAGACCGGCCGCGACGGCATCCACGGCGCGACCATGGCCTCGGCCGAGTTCGACGAGGATTCGGATGAGAAACGCCCCACCGTGCAGGTCGGCGACCCGTTCGCCGAGAAGCTGCTGATCGAAGCCACCCTGGAACTGATGGCCTCGGGCGCGGTGGCCGCGATTCAAGACATGGGCGCGGCGGGCCTGACCTCGTCCTCGGTCGAGATGGCCGGTAAGGGCGGCGTCGGCATCGAGCTGAACATGGACGCCGTGCCCCAGCGCGAAGAGGGCATGACGGCCTATGAGATGATGCTGTCGGAAAGCCAGGAGCGGATGCTGGCGGTCCTGAAGCCGGGCCGCGAGGCCGACGGCCACCGCATCTTCGAGAAGTGGGGCCTGGACGCCGCCGTCATCGGCGTGACCACCGACACCGGTCGTCTGGTGCTGAAGCATCACGGCGAGACGGTCTGCGACGTGCCGCTGGCCCCGCTGTTCGACGACGCGCCGATGTACGACCGCCCGTGGGTCCAGCCGGCGCTGCACCCGCGCCTCGACCCCAAGGAGGTTCCCGCCCCCGAGAGCTGGGTCGATGCGGTGATCAAGGTGCTGACCTGCCCGGACATGGCGTCCAAGCGCTGGATCTGGGAGCAGTACGACCGTCACGTCATGGCCGACACCCTGCAGGACTCCTCGACCGGCGCGGACGCGGGCGTGGTGCGCGTGCACGGCACGGACAAGGGGTTGGCGGTCACCTCGGACTGCACCCCGCGCTACGTCCAGAACGACCCCTACGAGGGCGGCAAGCAGTGCGTGGCCGAGGCCTGGCGCAACCTGACCGCCGTCGGCTCCCTGCCGATCGCGATCACCGACAACCTGAATTTCGGCAATCCGCAGCGGCCCGAGATCATGGGCCAGATCGTCCGCGCCATCGACGGCATGGCCGAGGCCTGCCGCGACCTGGACTTCCCGGTCGTGAGCGGCAACGTCAGCCTCTACAACGAGACCAACGGCGCCGCGATCCCGCCGACCCCGACGGTCGGCGCCGTGGGCCTGCTGTCCAACTATGACGTGACCGTCGGCTTCGGCGGGGCCGTCGAGGGCGACGTGCTGGTGCTGATCGGCGAGACGCACGGCGAACTGGGCGCCTCCATCTATCTGCGCGAAGTGCTGGGTCGCGAGGACGGCGCGCCGCCGCCGGTCGACCTGAAGCTGGAGCGCAAGACCGGCGATTTCGTGCGCGACCTGATCGCGACCGGCGACCTGACCTGCGTCCACGACCTGTCCGACGGCGGCCTGATCGGCGCGGCGGCGGATATCGCCCTGGCCTCGGACGTCGGGATCGAGCTGGACGCCACCTCGGCGACTCACGCCCACGTCTTCCTGTTCGGCGAGGACCAGGCCCGTTATCTGGTGGCCGTCGGCGATCCGACGGAGGTGATCGCCAAGGCCCAGGCCGCCGGCCTGCACGCCTCGGTCGTCGGCCGCGCCAAGGGCCGGGACTTCCGCTCGGGCGAGCTCTTCAGCCTCCCGCTGGATCACCTGCGCGAGATGCATGAAAGCTGGATGCCGAACTGGATGAACGGCTGATGCGCGCCGCCGCGTCAGGGCTGGCCGCGATCCTGACGCTGGCCGCCTGCGACGGCGGCGGTGATCCGGTCGAGCAGGCCCTGCGCGAGACGGCGGCGGCGAACCAGTCGGCGACGGTGACCTATGACGAGACCGCCGCGCCTGAGGGGACTTCGCCCCGGGCCGCGCCCACTGCAGCCGAGGCCGCCTATGCCGAGGTGATGATCCGGGAGAACCGCGAGGCCATCACCACGGCGAGCGCCGTTCTGGCGGAATCGCGGGATTCGCGGATTCGCCGTTCGGCGCAGGCGGTCATCGACAACCGCACCCGCGAGATCGCCGAGCTGGAAGCGTTCGTCCCGGACTCCCCCGCCGAATGAGAATCGCCATCGTCCTGCCCCCGGGCGGCTTGTTCGCCGCCGAGCAGCCGAACTCCATCGAGACCGTGATCCGGACGCTGGCCTCGCAGGCGGGCGAGGACGAAGTCCTGAAGATCTTCTGCGAAGAAGGCGCCAGGTCGCATGGCGACCTGCCGATGCACGTCATGCCGGCGGGCGGCGACCGCCACGCGCATCTGGTTCAGGCGCTGGAAGCCTTCGCGCCGGACATCATCGAGTTTCACCAGCACGCCATCAGCGCGGCCCGGCTGGCCCGCCGGTTCCCAAAGGCGCTACGGCTGCTGTACCGCCACAACGACGTCAAACCGCCTCGCAACCCGATCGACATGTGGCGCTATCGCCAGCGCTACAAGACATTCGATGGGCTGATCTTCGTCAGCGAGGCGTCCCGCGCCGCCTTCGTGGCGATCTATCCGGCCTTTGCTGACCGCGCCTTCGCGGTGCGAAATCCGATCAACGCCACGCTATGGGCCGCATCCCCCGAAACGCGGGATCCACTGATCGTCTTCGCCGGTCGCGCCATTCCCGAGAAGGGCATGGACCTGCTGTGCGAGGCGCTGCCGGACGTGCTGAACCGGCGCCCCGGGTGGCGGGCGGAGTTGTTCCTCGGCGACTGGCAGAAACACGTCGGCTGGGCCGGCCCGCACGTCGAACGGATGCTGGCGCGGACGGACCGGGTCACCATCCGGCCCCACGCCCCGCTGACCGAGGTGCGCGAGGCGACGCGGCGCGCCGCCATCGCCGCGGTCCCATCCGTCTGGGCGGAGCCGCTGGGCCTGTCGGCGCTGGAGGCCCACGCGGCCGGCGCCGCCCTGGTGTCTTCCGGCCGGGGCGGTCTGCGGGAGGTCAGCGGGCCGCACGCCGTCTATGTCGAACCTCTGACGGCCGACGCCCTGGCGACCGCCATCGAGGACCTGATCACCGACCCGGAACGCCGCCTCGCCCTGGCCCGCGCCGGTCAGGCCCACGTGATGGAAACGCATACGCCCGCTGCTCGCGCGGCCGAACTGTCAGCCCTGCGCCACCGTCTGCTGGACGCCCGCGCGCCGGCGGAATGACCGTCACATATACGGTCTAGGTCGAGCTCCTGCTCAAGGAGTTCCCCATGGCCATCCTGCCCGATTCTGTTTCCCGCCGAGGCCTGATGCTGGCGTTGGGCGCCGGCGGCGTGGTCTTGGGTTCCGGTCGGCAGGCGCTGGCTGATCCGGTCTTCTCCGACTATCCGTTCCAGCTGGGCGTCGCCGCGGGCGACCCGGCGCCGGACGGCTTCGTGATCTGGACCCGGCTGGCGCCCAAGCCGTTCGACATCGGCTACGGCATGTCGACCCAGCCGGTGCCGGTGAAGTGGGAAGTCGCCACGGATCGGGGCTTCGGGACAGTCGTGCAGCGGGGCGAGGCGATCGCCCGCCCGGAGCTGGGCCATGCGGTCCACGTCGAGATCACCGGCCTGCAGCCCGGCCGCGCCTATTTCTACCGCTTCATCGCCGGAACCGAGCGGACCGCCACGGGCCGGGCCAAGACCGCGCCGGCGGCAGGCGCGGCGGTGGCGCAGGCCCGTTTCGGCGTGCTGGGCTGCCAGGCCTGGGAGCAGGGCTACTACACCGCCCACCGGGCTGCGGCGGGCGAGGATCTGGATTTCATCTACTTCTACGGCGACTACATCTACGAAGGGCGCGGCAGCCGGGTGTGGAACAGCGCCGACGGTCCGCGCGAGAACCCGCGTCAGCATTTCGGCGGCGAGGTCTATTCGCTGGATGACTACCGGCGCCGCTACGCGCAGTACAAGATGGATACGGACCTGCAGGCCAGCCATGCGGCGACCGCCTGGTTCTGCACCTGGGACGACCACGAGACCGACAACAACTGGACCAGCGCCTGGGATCAGGACGGCACCCCGCCCGAGGTCTTCCACCTGCGGCGGCAGGCGGCGGCGCAGGCCTATTACGAACACATGCCGCTGCGGCGCTCAGCCTTCCCGCGCGGCGCGGACATGCAGCTGTACCGCCACGCGACCTGGGGCGACCTGCTGGACCTGAACTTCCTCGACACTCGCCAGTTCAGGACGGCCATCCCCTGCGACGGCGCGTGGGCGGGGAACTGCGAAGGCGTGCGCGACCCGGCCGCGCAGGTGATGGGCGAGGCGCAGGAGCAGTGGCTGTACCGCAACCTCGACCAATCCCGCGCCCACTGGAAGGTGCTGGCGCAGCAGGTGATGCTGATGGATCTGGACCGCAAGGAAGGCGACGGGACCGGGTTCAACCTGGACAGCTGGGCCGGTTATTCGATCCCGCGCCAACGGCTGCTGGACCGGCTGCGCGAGCGCCGCATCGGCAACACCATCGTGCTGACCGGGGATGAGCACCAGAACTATGCGGGCGAATTGTACCGCGACAGCCGCAATCCCGAAGGCGCGCCAATCGCCGCGGAGTTCGTGATCACCTCGGTCAGCTCGGGCGGGGACGGCCAGGACCAGCGGACCGACGGCCGCCGCTACCTGGCTGACAATCCGTTCCTGAAGTTCAACAACGCCCAACGCGGCTACGCCGTCTGCGACGTGACGCCGGAGCGCTGGCAGACCGAGCTCAAGGTGCTGGACAAGGTGTCCGAGCGCGGCGGCGTGCTGTCAACCCGGACGAAGCTGGCCGTGGCCAGTGGCGACGCCCGGGTGACGGCGGCCTAGCTCTAGGGCAGCAGGTAGTCGTTGGGCTCGACCAGCTTGTAGCCCGGCGTGGTGCTGACCATCTGGCGGAGCCAGTAGTTGTGGCCGGCGCCGTAGAGGATCACGATCCGGTCGCCCGGCCGCGCGACCTGCCGTAGATGGGCGAAGATGATGGCGTTGCGAGTGTACCAGCGGCCGTTGAGAACGGCGCCCGGCTGGGCGTCGCCGGCGCCGAACGCCAGGAGTTGGGCATAGATGCCCTGGCCATAGGCGATGTGCTCGGGCGTGTTCATCCAGGCCAGCAGCTCGGCCACCGTGCCGGTGTGCTGGCGGCGTTCCATCTCGGACGAGATCGCGCCCATCTGACCGTTCAGCGCGGCGAAGTCGGCGTCCCGGCCGTTGGCCTGCACCCACTGGATCACCTCGTCGAATGGGAAGTAGGAAGGCTGGCCCTCCCGGTCGTTCTCATCGATGGCGTAGACGCGCTGGAGTCCGAGATCGTGGGCGAGCCGGTAGCCGATCTGCACCCGCTCGTCGGCGTCGGTCAGCAGGTCGGCAGGCGTGAAGTTCGGATAGGCCTGATCGAGCAGGGTCGCCCGGTCGTCCGCGATCCGCTCGATGCCCAGGGCGGTGGGATTGAACCGCGCCAGCGCCCGCGACACGGCCTGAAGCTGAGCCTGCTTGTCCGGCGTCAGGACCGAGTCGATACGGGCGTTGTGAACGTCCTGGCCCGGATTATCCATGTGATAGCTGCCGAGGATCATCACTTCGATCGGTGCGGGCTCAGGCGCCGGTGTGGCGGTCTGGGCCATGGCGGCGGTCGGCAGGACAAGGGCGGCGAGGGCCGCGATGACTTTCAGCATGGTGATTTCCCCGGAGGCTTTCGCCTTATGAGGCGACGGCTGTAGCGCACGGATGCGCCGGGGCGAATTAAGTCTTCGACAGGTTCAGCCCTTGCCCGACCGGTCCCGTCGCGCATGCGCGACAAGCGCCTCGAAATCACCGCCGAACAACCGGTCGACCAGATCGCCGACCTCGGCGTCCAGCCAGGCGTCGCGCTCCAGCACGGCGTGGTAGCGCTGGCGCCCGTCCTCGCGCTCGGAGCGGACGGCCCCCTTCTGCATCAGGCGATGCAGAAGGGTCTTGATGGTGGCGTCGCCCCATGGCTGGCGCGACTTCACCTCGTCCATCAGGGAGGCGGCGGACAGCGGACCGCAGCGCCACAGGGCGGCGAGGACGGCGCTCTCCGCCTCGGTGACGGCGATGCGGGTCAGGACCGCAGCACCGCGCGGTCGATGCGCGCCTCGACGATCCAGTTGCAGATCACGGCGACCACGCCCGCGATCAGGCCCAGCACGAACAGGAAGGCCGCCTCGGCCGCGCCGGGGGCCATGACGTGATAGGGCGGCTGCTCGCCGATGTTGGCGATGGCCAGGTTGACCATCAGCACATTGTAGGCGGCGCCGAGCAGGCCGATCAGCGGGCCGCCCAGACGCAGGGCCTGCAGATAGGCGGAGCCGCCGGTCAGGCGCGGCCCCGACAGGACCTTGCGCACCGTGACCACGATGGCGGCCAGCGCGGCGACGAGCAGCGCCAGCATGATGATCTGCATTGGCAGGGCCGCGTCCTGGAAGACGACGGCGGGCGTGAGCTTGGGACGGGCCTGCGCCAGTCCGGGAACAAGCGACGCCGCGGCGCCGATGGTGATGAAGCGGATAGCCGACATGACGCCCTCTCGGATTACGTTTGTAATACGATTAGATTACGCATGTAAACTTCTTCGTCAATCCCTCGTCTTCGCCCCTCGCCGGGCGCTGTCCATACGGAGGATGGCGGTGAAGATGACCCCGAGAGCGCCACAGACCGCGCTGGTCGCGATCACCCATGCCGACACCATGAACGACGGGGCCCAGACCGCCGGATTGGCGATGTTCTGCTCAGCGACGAAGAGGGCGGTCGTCGCCAGCTGCATCGCCCCGCCGAACAGGCCGAGCAAGGGAGCCAGCAAGGACAGCATCCGGGTCAACGCCAGGGCGCTGGTCCGAAAGCGGCCGCCCCGGATCAGATCGATCAACGCGATGATGACGACGACGAGCGTCACCAGCACGACGCCGAGCAGGACGTGGTGGGTAAGCGGATCCGTGGAATGAACCACCGCTTCGGTAAGGCTGAGGCGGTGAACGCTCCCCCCCGGCACAACCGCCTCTTCGCTGATCATGACCCTGCCCCCGAACAACAGGGATCACGATAGGCCGGTTCTTCGGCGAGGCGCCAGCCTCCTCAGACGACGGGGATCGCCTGGCTCAGGCGGCCGCCGACGCGGATGGGCTCGACCCGGACGGCCAGGCCCGTGCGGTCGTCGGTCTCGACATAGACGCCGCAGATGGTGGCCGGGCCGTGGGCCGGGGTGTAGCGGCCGCCGGACAGGCGGGTCGTGAAGCGCCGCAGGGGCTCTTCCTTCTCGTTGCCGATGACCGAGTCATAGTCGCAGCAGCCGCCGGCGTCGGTCTGGTAGGCCGTGCCGCCGGGCAGGATCTGGCAGTCGGCGGTCGGGACGTGGGTGTGGGTGCCGACGACCAGGGAGGCGCGGCCATCGCAGAAATGGCCCATAGCCATCTTCTCGCTGGTCGCCTCGGCGTGCATGTCGACGATGATGGCGTCGGCGGCCATGCCCATGGGACAGGCGGCCAGCTCCTTCTCGACAGCGCCGAACGGGTCGTCGACCGCATCCATGTGCACGCGGCCCAGGGCGTTCATGACCAGCACGGTCTTGCCCGAGTGGGTCTCGAACAGATTGGCCCCGGCGCCGGGGGCGTCCATCAGGCGCGGATAGTTGAGCGGCCGGATCAGGCGCGGCTCGCGCACGATATAGGTCAGGGCCTCGCGTTGGTCCCAGCTGTGGTTGCCCAGGGTCAGGCAGTCGGCGCCGGCCATGAACAGCTCGTTGGCCGTATGCTCGGTGATGCCGAAACCGCCCGCGGCGTTCTCGGCGTTGACCACCACGAAATCGAGCTTCAGGTCCCGCTTGAGACCGGGCAGGTGGTCGGTGAGGCCGTCGCGGCCGGACTTGCCGACCACATCGCCGAAGAACGCGAGACGCATATTCAGAGTACCTTTCGGGCGGCGGTATAGCCGACCTCGGTCAGAACGCCATGCAGGCGTATGTCGTGCCCCTCGAGCGGCAGATCCTCGACCTGCTGTCCGGCGTAGGCGAAGCCGATGCGGATAGCCTCCGGCAGGGCGGCGAAGGTGCGGTCGTAATAGCCGCCCCCCTGCCCCAGCCGACCGCCCTGAAGGTCGAACGCCAGCAAGGGGGTGAGGATCAGTTCCGGCGTGACCGTTTCGGCCAGCAGCAGCGGCGCGGGCACCCCCGCCTGATCCAGCTCCAACGGATCGCCGGGCGACCAGCGGCGGAAAATCATGGGGGCGTCCGGCTCAAGCACCACCGGCAGGCACAGGGTTCGCCCCTGTCCGGCCAGGGCCAGGGACAGGGCGTCCATATCGAGCTCAGAGCCGATGGCGCGATAGACGGCGACCGGATCGCCCGGCGGAAGGGCGCCGACATGTTCAGCCGCCCGCTGCGCCGCCCCGGCGTCGAGGCCTGACAGCCGCTTGCGCAGGGCGCGGGCCTCGGCGCGCAGGCCGGCCTTGTGATGAAAGGTCAAAGCGAGGTCCGGGCGTCGCTGCGGTAGGTGAAGGCGACAACGGCGAGATAGACGGCGATGATGAGGCCGCGCGCGCTCCAGGCGAGGGCGCCGTCGGCCGGATCGATGACGACGCCGGCGCCGATCATGGCCAGGATCATGACGACGGTGGCCACCCAGCCCTCCCACGAGGCCGGGGACGCGCCCCAGCCGAACACCTTGGGTCCGAACCAGCCGCGCTTCATCGTAAGCTCCGGGGAGAAAGGGTGGCGGCGCCGCAAGAACCGTGAAGGACGTTTAAATCCTCTCGAACCTGGGTAGCCAGGTGGGCTCCGTGTGCCCGGGCCCTCGAGCCCAAACAGGGACAGATCCCTTCGAGTGAATTAAGGTCGCGAGGAAATGTTGCCTTCGACGTGGGCCGCAGCAGGACCCGCCGTCGAGCAAGATAGTCCTTCACCCCCTCCGGCGCCAGTCCCGCGTCCTTAGGAACGGGGGAAGCGGATGGGCGCCGCGTCGCTGATCCATTGCGACTCCAGTGCATCGCCGGTCAGGCGGATGCGGAATCGGTCGTCGAAGCCTTCGACAGCGAACAGGCCGTCGGCGGTCAACGGGGTCAGACGGGCGGTCTGGCCATTGGTCCGGCGGTAGAGCAGGCCTCCATCGACGAAGAGGATCCGGCGGCTCTGATAGTCGCCGGCCAGGGTGCGGAGCCGGGCGACGGGAATGGTGACGGGGTGCATTCGCGCCTCGATCCCGATGCGGGCCCATTCCCAGTCGGCGCGGTCGGCCGGGTCCGCGTCCGGGCGGGCCTCAAGGGCGGCCAAAGCCAGGGCCTGGGCGGCGTCCAGCTCCTGACCGTCGGGCGCGGCGACATCGGGAGAGATTCCGACCGCCTCCCAGTTGGTCCCGGAGACCGGATGGACCGGACGGCCGAAGGAAACACTGAGCATGAAGGCGGGAGCGACGGGCTCGAAGCCGTTGTTGTTGGCGGCGCCGGCCGTCTTGGACCCGACCAGGGTGCCGAGATGGAATTGCTGGATGTCGTAGGCGAAGGCCTCGGCGGCGGAGCCGACGTTCGCGTTGATCAGGACATAGACCGGCTTGCCCTTGATCCGGCCGGACGGGAGATATTCGAGGGTGCGGGACTGCGAGGGCTCCTCCCCGCTCTGCAGGAAGGTCATCTCCAGCTGATCGCCGTCCATGAAGTGGCTGATGAAGTAGCGGACGGCGCCGTGCGAACCGCCGCCGTTGTTGCGGATATCGATGATGACGGCGTCCCCCTCGCGCAGGAAGCGGGCGGCGGCGTCATAGGCCTCGCCGGTGCGGTCATCGACCCAATGGAACTGGTTGATGCGCAGGTAGCGGACGTTGCCGGGCAGGAGGCGCATGTCCGACAGGCCGTGGTTGGCGCGCACGGCGCCGCGTTCCCACAGAGCTTCCAGCGCCGGGTTCCGAGCCTCCGGCTCGGCCGAGCCGGAGATCGCGGCGGCGTACTGGGCCGGATCGACGTTCACATACATGTGCCGGTCGCCGCTGGAGTCGCGCAGGTCGTCGGTCAGCCGGTCGGCGAAGGTCCGGGGAACGGTCTCGTCATAGCGGCCGGACGCCAGTCCCTGGTCGAGCCGGGCCAGGATGGCGGGAACGCGGTCGGGGAAGACATAGCGCTCCTGGACGATCTGCTTGATGCGGGCGACGGCGGCGGCGCGCTGATCGGCGGTGAGAGGAGCGAGCGGCGCTTCGCTCCGGGCGGCCGCCACGGGGGCGGCGCGCTGGGCGAGCGCGGGGGAGCCCGCCAGGCAGGCCAGGGCGCAAACGGAAACGACGAGGCGGAAACGGGTCATCGGTCAGCTCCAGATCGGGGGGAGGACGCCGCCGCGAGGCGGTCGGAGAAGGATTGGCGGTCGAGGACGTCGAGGGCGCGCGTCAGCACGTCGGCAAGCGGTTGGCCGATATCCGCGTCGAGCCCCGCCGCCGCGGCGGCGGTGGCGGCCCAGCACCGCTCCAGCAGGGGAAGCTGCTCCACCGCGAAGGGAGTCAGGGCGACGATGCGTTCACGGGCGTCAGCCCCCGGCTCCAGCGCGACCCAGTCCCGGCTCGCCATCTGGCTGACCGTCTGGCTGACGGCCGAGTGGGTGACGCCGGTTCGCGCCGACAGGGCGCGAAGACTGGCCGGGCCATGGTTCACCAAGGCCCGCAGGATGGGTGTGAAACGCGGGCGATAGTCGAGGCCCGCGTCAACGTAGGCCTGCTCCACCGCGCCATCGAGATGCTCGATCAGGCGACGAAGCAGAACGCCATGGGTGCGCTGTGAATAGGTCATGCCGAAAGATGTATAAGCGCTGTTACATCTCCGCAAATGACAAATCGGACAGGCGACGGCGCGGCGTCAGACGCCGCGCGGCCGGGCCCCGACGATGGCGGCAAGCGCCTCGTCGATCTCCGGATCGCGGAAGCGGAAGCTAGTGGCCAGCGCCTGGCCCGGCACAATCCTTTGGCCGCCCAGAAGAAGTTCCTCGGCGAAGTCCCCAAAGACTAGCCGTAGCGGCGCGGCGGGCGCGGCGAGCCATGCGGGCCGGTTCAGGGCGCGGCCGAGCGCGCGACTGAGGTCGCGATTGGTGACCGCCCCCGGAGCCACCGCGTTCAGCGGACCGGCGAGGCGCGACTCGGCGACCGCATGCAGGATCAGGCGAACGCAGTCGTCGAGGGTGATCCACGACATCCACTGCCGCCCAGCCCCCATCGGTCCGCCGAGACCGAATTCGAACGGGGTCAGCAGCTTCGACAACATGCCGCCGTCGGCGCCGAGAACCAGGCCGATGCGCAGGGTGACGACCCGCACGCCGAGAGTTTCGGCGCGTAAGGCCGCCTGCTCCCACGCATGGCAGAGGCGGTGGCTGAAGCAGGGGTTGCCGGGACCGGTCTCGTCCAGGGTCTCCTCGCCATGCAGGCCGTACCAGCCGATGGCCGAGCCGCTGACCAGCACCTGGGGTCGAATCTGCAGGCGGGCGATCAGGTGGCGCACATCGCGCGTGACCTTCAGGCGTGAGCGCAGGATGCGGCGGCGCTTGGACAGGGTCCACGGGCTGTCGCTGATCGGTTCTCCCGCCAGGTTGATGACCGCGTCGATGCGCGCATCCGCGGCGATCTGGTTCAGGTCGGTGACGACCGTGATGGGCGCGGGCAGGTCCGCAGTTCTTGGATCTCGGACCAGGGCGATGACGTCATGCCCCGCGCCGGTCAGGGCGGCGATCAGGCGGCGGCCGATGAAGCCGGTGGCGCCGGTGACCAGCACCCGGCGGCGACCGGACAGCTCGCGACCCATGGCGGCGGGATCAGGCTGGACCAACCGGTCGGAGCGTTCGCTCGCCGCCAGATCGCGCAGGCCGAAGATGAAGACTCCGAGCGCCGCCCCGGTCGCCATCAGGCTCCACAGGCCGTGCGAAACCATCAAGAGCCCAGCCGGCTCGCCCGCCCAGTTCAGGAGCAAGGGAACCAGCAGGGTCAGGATGGCCCCGTAGTTCAGAGCCAACAGGGTATGGGTGACGCGCTCGGACGCCGGGAGGCGGCGGGTGCGATCCTCCTCGACGAAATCGGTCAGGGTGATCACCACCTCGACCGCCAGAAGGATCAGGATCGCGCCGGCCAGCAGGCCTTTCGGCTCTGCCCAACCGATCAGCAGGAACAGGGCGGCGTAGATCAGGTTGCGGACGCCGTGCAGACGGAGCTCGGCCTTCTGCGACGGTCGCCACGCCAGCCGCTCGGTCAATTCGTGATGGAACAGGGTGTCGAAAGCGCCCAGGACGATCTGGAGCGCCACAAGGGTCCAGAGCAGGTCGGTCATTTCATGCCTCGTCGGCCGGGGGATCCCGGAAGACCGCGTCCTGGCCGAGGAGCCGACCAAGCCACGGATGATCCAGCGCTAGGGTGAAGGCGAATCGGCCCTCGCCCAGGTCGCGGTGGGTGATGGTCAGGGCGCCGGGCTCGGTCCAGCGCGGCAGGCGAAGGCGCAGGCCCAAAAGGGTCGCGAAGTAAAAGGCGCTGCGGAACACCAGAGCTCCCTCCTCCACCGTCACGGTCAGGGCCATGCCGACGCCGCCGCCGACATGCTCTTCCAGTCCGGTCGGACCCGTGAAGCGTTTGGCGCTGTGGACCACCTGCGGGAAGCCGCCCTTGCGCACATACATGCGGCTCCAGACCTGACCCTGACCGACGGCGTCCTCCGTGACGGCGACCACCGCCGCGCCTGGTTCGAACACCAGCGGCAGGGGGCCGCCGATCAGCCGGGCGGCCTGGGCCAGCAGACGGCCCATTGGATGCGCTTCGACGGCGACGACCTCGCCGCGATAGACAACGGTGGCGCCGCCCTTCATTCGCTTGGAGAAGCGACGGCGGACCGCCGGAGGAAGCGCGGTCCAGTCCTCGGCGGGGAGCAGGGCGCGGAAGCGGAGGTCGGCGAGTTCGCCGTCCCGCGGCTGGACCTCAGTCCTGATCGTCGCAACAGCCCCCACCGTCCCCTCCTCTTCGCTATTTGCCGCCGGGAATGAGCGCCGCGATGCGGGCGCCCAGTTTCAGCAACGCCATCAGCTTGGGCCGGGCCACCGTGGTGATCTGGCCGTACCAGCGGTCGATCGTCTCGGTGAACTCCAGCATCTCCTTCAGCCGCTTCAACGCGACCGGATGGACCGTGGGATCGCCTTCCGCCTCGATGACGCAGGCGCGCAGCGTCGCCAGCGCCGGGTCGATCTCCTTGGCCTTGCGCCCGGCGGCGATCCGGGAGGCGACCTCCCAGATGTCAGCCTCGGCCTCGAAATGCTCGCGCCGGTCGCCGCGGATCGGCACCCGGCGGATCAGGTTCCAGGCCAGCAGCTCCTTGAGGGAGTTGGAGACGTTGGACCGCGCCATCTGAAGGGTGCCCGCGATGTCTTCGGCGGTCATCGGCTTCTCGGCGGTCATCAGGAAGGCATGGATCTGGGCGACCGAACGGTTCACGCCCCAGAAGCCGCCCATCTCGCCCCAATGAAGGACGAAGCGTTCGAGCGATCCGGGAAGTTTCGTTGTTTCTGTCATGACAGAAATATCAGACAGAACAGATCGAGTGTCAACGAGACGCAAGCTGCGTCCGGTCGTCACAGTCCCTGGGCGATTTTCTCCAGCCGCGCGGCGACAGCGTTCAGCGCCTCGGCGACACCGTCTGTGGTAGCGACCGGGTCGGTCGCGACGGAGGCCCCGCCGCCGTTGGTGCGGGCCTCGTGCAGTTCGTCGGCCAGCAGCAGGCCGGCCATCAGGAACAGACGCAGATCGCCGACGTGACCGACCTCGCCCGAGACCTGCCGGACGTGACCGTCGAACTCGGCGGCCAGGGCGCGGACCCGGTCTTCCTGGCCGTCGGCGCAACCGACGGCGTAGGGCCGGCCGTTGATTTCGACCGTGACGGTGGCCATCAGCGCCCCTCCTGTTCGGAGAGGGTCAGACGGATCGCATCGGCGGCGCGGGCCAGGGTCTCGGCGGCGTCGCGGCCGGCGGCCTCAAGCTCGTGAATCCGGGCGCGGTCGGTCTCGCTGGACGGCTGGGGCGCGAAGAGGTCGTCCTCGGGCACGCGGCTGCTTCCCGCGGCGCGGCTTTTCAGGTCGAGCAGACGGCGTTCGAGCAGGGCGAGAGCCCGATCAACGCGATCCTTTGCGGCCGATGCAGCATCCATCCGGTCAGAACCTCCAGAATCCGTATAGAACCCGCGCACGCGTCGGGGTAAAGCGGCGCGCCTCCCTTTTTCCGCCTTCCGACGAAAGGTCTCCACAGTGACCGACGCCAAAGCCGTATCCGCGAAAGCCACCCCGAAGCAGATGGCGGACGCGATCCGCGTACTGGCGATGGATGGCGTAGAGAAGGCCAAGAGCGGCCACCCGGGCATGCCGATGGGCATGGCGGACGTGGCGACGGTGCTGTTTTCCAAATTCATGAAGTTCGACGCGAGCCGCCCCGACTGGGCCGATCGCGACCGCTTCATCCTGTCGGCGGGCCACGGCTCGATGCTGATCTACGCCCTGCTGCACCTGACCGGGTACAAGGCGGCGACCAAGGCGGAACTGTCAAACTTCCGCCAATGGGGCTCCAAGACCGCCGGCCACCCCGAGTACGGCCACATGCCGGGCGTGGAGGTCACGACCGGCCCGCTGGGCCAGGGTCTGGCCACCTCGGTCGGATTCGCGCTGGCGGAACGTCACCTGGCCGCCAAGTACGGCGACGACCTCGTCGATCACCGCACCTGGGTCATCGCCGGCGACGGCTGCCTGATGGAAGGCGTGTCGCAGGAGGCCATCGCCCTGGCCGGCCGCCTGAAGCTGAACAAGCTGACCGTGCTGTGGGACGACAACGAAATCACCATCGACGGCAAGGTGTCCCTGTCGGACGCCACCGACCAGAAGGCGCGCTTCAAGGCCGCCGGCTGGGCCGTGAAGGCCGTGGACGGCCACGACATGAAGGCCGTGAAGTCGGTGCTGGCCTGGGCTTCAAAGCAGGACAAGCCGACGCTGATCGCGTGCAAGACCAAGATCGGCAAGGGCGCCGCCACGATGGAAGGCAGCCACAAGACCCACGGCGCGGCGCTGGGCGCCGCCGAGATCGCCGCCACCCGTCTGGGCCTGGCCTGGGATCACGATCCGTTCGAAATGCCGGAGAACATCCTGTCGGCCTGGCGCAAGGTCGGCCGTCGCGGAGCCAAGGACCGCAAGGCCTGGGAAGCCCGCCTGAACGCCTCGAAGCAGGCGACGGACTTTACGCGCGCCATGAAGGGCGACCTGCCGGAGAGCGCCTTCGCCAAGCTGGACGCCAAGATCGCCGAACTGGTCGAGACCAAGCCCGCCCAGGCCACGCGCCAGTCGTCGGGCGCGGCGCTGGACGAACTGTTCGCCGCCATCCCGGAACTGGTCGGCGGCTCGGCCGATCTGACCGGCTCGAACAACACCTTCGTCAAGGACACGCCGATCCTGGACGCGCCGACCTATGAGGGCCGTTACATCAACTACGGCATCCGCGAGTTCGGCATGGCCGCGGCGATGAACGGCCTGGCGCTGCACGGCGGGGTCATCCCCTACGGCGGCACCTTCATGGTGTTCTCGGACTACAGCCGCCCGGCGATCCGCCTGGGCGCCCTGATGGGCGTGCGTGCGATCCACGTGCTGACCCACGACTCCATCGGCCTGGGCGAAGACGGTCCGACCCACCAGCCGGTCGAGCATCTGGCCGCCCTGCGCGCCATTCCGAACCTGCTGGTCTTCCGCCCGGCCGACACGGTCGAGGCGATGGAGAGCTGGAAGATCGCGCTGCAGACCAAGAACAAGCCGTCGGCCCTGGCCCTGTCGCGCCAGAAGACCGCCGCCGTCCGCGTCACGCCGTCGTCGGAGAACCTGACGGCCAAGGGCGCCTATGAGCTGCGCGCCGCGAAGGGCGAGGCCAAGGCGACCCTGTTCGCCACCGGCACCGAGGTTCCGCTGGCCCTGGCCGCCGCCGACCAGCTGGAAGCCGAAGGCACGCCGACCCGCGTGGTCTCGGTCCCCTGCTTCGAACTGTTCTTCCAACAGGACGCCGCCTATCAGGCCTCGGTCATCGGCCGCGGCACGGTGCGCGTCGCCGTCGAGGCCGCGATCCAGCAGGGCTGGGAGCGCTTCATCGGCGAGGACGGCGCCTTCGTGGGCATGACCGGCTTCGGCGCCTCGGCCCCGGCGGAAGTGCTGTACGAGAAGTTCGGCATCACCACCGAGGCGGTGGTCGCGGCGGTCAAGGCGCGGCTGTAAGGCCGTGTCCCGTCTCGGCGCCGTCAGCCTGCTGGTCCGCGAGTACGACGAGGCGATCGCCTTCTATGTCGGCAAGCTGGACTTCGACCTGACCAGCGACCTCGACATGGGCGGCGGCAAGCGCTGGGTGACGGTGACGCCGAAGGGCGGCGACACCGCCCTGGTGCTGGCCCAGGCGACGACGCCGGAGCAGGTCGCCCGCATCGGCGACCAGGCCGGCGGGCGGGTCTGGCTGTTCCTGGAGACCGACGACTTCGCCCGCGACCACGCCGCGTGGACCGCGGCGGGCGTCGTCTTCCGCGAGGCGCCGCGGCATGAACCCTATGGCGTGGTGGCGGTGTTCGAGGACCTGTACGGCAACGCCTGGGACCTGATCGAACCGACCAAAGGAGAGACCGTCTGATGATCCGCGCCGTCGCCGCCCTGATCGCCCTGCTGGTTTTCGCGGCCCCGGCGGCCGCGCAGACCACCGGCCCCGAGCCGACGCCCATCGTCATCGGCCAGTCCTATGCCCTGCCCTCCGCGACCTATGGCGGGACGCGGGAGATCAATGTCTGGCTGCCGCCCGGCTATGCCGAGAGCGGTAAGACCTATCCGGTGCTCTATCTGCTGGACGGCGGACAGGCGCAGGACTTCCACCACATCTCGGGCCTGGCCCAGCTGGGGACCATCGTCGGCACGACGCGGGACGTGATCGTGGTCGGCGTCGCCTCGGTCGATCGCCGCAACGAACTGGCCCTGCCGACCGAGGATCCGGAGCTGATCGCCCGCTATCCGACGCAGGGGCAGTCGGCGCGCTTCCGCGACTTCCTGTGGAAGGAGGTCCAGCCGTTCGTGGAGGGGCGCTTCCGCACGAACGGCGAGACGGCCCTGATGGGCGAGTCGCTGGCCGGGCTGTTCGTGGTCGAGACCTTCCTGAAGGAGCCGCAACTGTTCGACGCCTATGTCGCCGTCAGCCCCAGCCTGTGGTGGGACGGCGGACAGCTGGCGCGGCAAGCCGGGGCCCATCTGCGCGATCACTCGAACGATCCCCGCACCCTGATCCTGACCATCGCCGACGAAGGCGGAGAGATGCAGGCGGCCATGGACGTGCTGGTGGGCAATCTGCGCCAGTACGCCATGCCCGGCGTGACCTGGGACTATCAGCCCCGCCCGACCGAGAGCCACGCCACCATCTATCACGACGCGGCCTTGGACGCCTTCCGTCGGCTGTACGCCGTTCCGCCCGAAAACTGACTGGAGACCCCGCGATGAAATTGGGAACGCCGCTGTCCGACACCGCCGTGCGGGTCATGCTGCTGGGCTCGGGCGAGCTGGGCAAGGAGGTGGCCATCGAGCTGCAGCGTCTGGGCGCCGAGGTGATCGCGGTGGACCGCTATCCCAACGCCCCGGCCATGCAGGTGGCGCACCGCAGCCACGTCATCCCGATGACCGATCCCCAGGTGCTGAACGGCGTCATCATGGCCGAGGCCCCGCACATCATCGTGCCGGAGATCGAGGCCATCGCGACCGAGGTGCTGGCCCATATCGAGGCCGCCGGCCTGGCCACCGTGATCCCGACGGCGCGCGCGACCCAGCTGACCATGAACCGCGAGGGCATCCGGCGGCTGGCGGCGGAAGAATTGGGCCTGCCGACCAGCCCCTACGCCTTCGCGACCTCGGCCGCCGAACTGGCGGAAGCGGCGCACCGCATCGGCCTGCCGGTGTTCGTGAAGCCGGTGATGTCGTCCTCGGGCAAGGGACAGTCGATGATCGAGGCGCTGGAAGACGCCGGCGCCGCCTGGGCCTACGCCCAGTCCGGCGGACGGGTCGAGACGGCGACGGTGATCGTCGAGGGCCGCATCGACTTCGATTTCGAGATCACCCTGCTGACCGTGCGCTCGAAGGCGGCGGACGGTTCGATCGCGACCTCCTTCTGCGCCCCCATCGGCCATCGGCAGGTGAAGGGCGACTATGTCGAAAGCTGGCAGCCGCAGGCGATGAGCGCGGCCGCCCTGGCCTCGGCGCAGGACATCTCGGGCAAGGTCACAGACGCGCTGGGCGGTCTGGGCGTGTTCGGGGTCGAACTGTTCGTGAAGGGCGATCAGGTCTGGTTCTCGGAAGTCAGCCCGCGCCCGCACGACACCGGACTGGTCACCCTGGCGACCCAGACGATGAGCGAATTCGCCCTGCACGCCCGTGCGATCCTGGGCCTGCCGGTCGACGTCAGTCAGCGCGACATCGGCGCCAGCGCGGTGATCTACGGCGGCATGGACGCCGTGGGGATCGCCTTCGAGGGCGTGGCCGAGGCCCTGTCGGTGCCGACCGCGGACTTGCGGCTGTTCGGCAAGCCCGAGAGTTTCGAGCGCCGCCGCATGGGCGTGGCCCTGGCCCGGGGCGCCGACACGGACCAGGCCCGCGAGCGCGCCCGTGAAGTGTCAGGGAAGGTCCGTCCGGTCCACAGCTGAGACGGTCCGGTCGCGGACAGCGGCCAAAGCCGCCTCCAGCGCCGGGTCACGCCCCTCGCGGACGGCGCGCCAGTCGTCGGGCACGACGATGTCGGGAGTGACCCCGACCTTCTCGAGCGTACGCTTTTCGGGCGTGACCATGACCAGCATCCCGACTCGCAACAGACCGCCGTCCGGCAGGTTTATCGCCCGGGTGCCGGTGACGGCGCCGCGGGTGGTTCCACCGACGACGGTGACCCTGCCATGCTCCTGCATGACACCCGCGAGCAGTTCAGCCGCGCTGGCCGAGCCGGGTCCGGTCAGGATGACGACCGGTCCCAGATAGGGTTGCGGCGCCGGATCGACGTGCATCCGCCGGTCGATGAAACGCCCCTTGAGGATGACGACATCCCGGTCTTCGGCGAAGAACCAGGACATCGTCAGGGCTTCGAGGTTCAACTGCCCACCGCCATTGGTGCGCAGGTCGAGGATCAGGCCAGGGGGCGGATCGCCCGCCAGCCGCTGCATCTCGGTCTTGAACTGGTCGTAGCGGACCTGGTCGAAATCATCGAAGCGGATATAGGCGACACCGCCTTCCAGCGTGCGCGTCTCGAAGCGGGCGATGGGCGGGGTCAGGACGGCGGTGAGGTCCAGGACGTGTTCCCGGCCCTCCTCGTCCAGGAAGACGACCCGGTCCGTCCGGCCGACGACGGGCGGCGAGGCCAGAAGGGCCGGACGGCCCGCGATCGTGTGAATCTTCCAGCCCGGCAGGACGCCCGCCTCCGCCGCCGGCATGCCCGGACGGACAAAGGCGACATAGCGCTCGTCGCCGCGCGGGGTGACCACGATGCCGAAGCCGGCCCGCGCCTCGCCCTGTTCGCGGGCGCGCACCATCTCGCGCTCGACGGGGCTGAGGGTGTGGGTGTGGTCGTCGTCAAGCAGATCCAGCAGTTCGGTCAGCCGGGCGTAGAAGCCGTCCTCGTTCGGCTCGGCCACGGCGGCGGCGCGGCGAGCGGCGGCGGCCTCCATGAAGGGCACGCCGCCGAAGTCGCGCTTGTAGAACAGCCGTTCCACATAGCCGACCGCGGCGTCATATACCTGGGCGTTGAGAGCCGCCCGCGCCGGCGAACCGTCGGCGACCTGCACGGGCGGGGGCAGTTCGTCCGACCGGGCGTAGGGGATCGAGGCGCAGGCCGCCAGCGACAGGGCGAAGGCGACGACAAGGACGCGGCTGACGATGCGGAGCATTCGCCCAAGCTAGAGTGAAGGGGTCCCCGCGGCCAAGGCTGTTTCGCCCTGCCCCCGGGCGGCCAGGGCGGAAATCGCCGCCTGAAGGGCCGGGTCGCGACCGGCCTGACGATCCTCGCGGGTCGCAGCAGCCTCATGATCGGGGGTCACGCCCCGCTTCTCCAGCCGCAGCCCGCCCGAGGTGACGAAATCGGCGCGGCTGAGCGTCAGGCGCCCGCCGTCGGGCAGGCGGGTCTCCTGCGAGACCAGGACGGCGCCGGCGGTCCGCTCTCCGACGACCATGGCGCGCCCGGCTTCCTGCAGGGCCGCGGGGGTCAGTTCGGCGGCGCTGCGGCTGTCGCCGTCGACCAGGACGGCGACGGGATTGACCACCGGCCCATCCAGTTCGCCACACCCCCCGCCGGTGCGCATGATGATCTGACGGCCCGAGCGCGGCGTGCGCGTGGCCCAGACCTGGTCGCGCGGCAGGAAGCAGCTGAGCACGGCCTCAGCCTCCATCAGCCGTCCGCCGGGGTTGCCGCGCAGATCGACGATGACGTCGGTTTCGGGCGGCAGGCCCGCCAATTCCCGCCCCATCCAGCGGCCCAACCCGGGCTCGAACCCATCCACCCGCAGCACCACCACCCCAGGTCGCGAACGGTCGGCGACGAAAGCAGGTTGGGGGTCCATGACGACGGGCGTGAGATCCAGCGGACGCGGTCGCCCCTCCTCGTCAAGGAAGGTCAGGTTGATGGTGCGGCCCTCGATCACATCCTGTTCGGGGCTCCACAACCCCTCACCCGTGTGCAGCCGCCAGCCCTCGGTCACCCCCGCCGCCTCGGCCGGAGAGCCGCGACGGACGGACTCGATGGTGTAGTCGCCGGGATGGGCCGAGTCCGGCCGCAGGGTGACCCCGATGGCGGCGCGGCGTTCGCGCAAACGGTCCTGGCGGCGCACGACGGCGGGCGGGGCGGCGCCGGCGTGGTCGTCGTCAAGCAGGCCCAGCATCTCGTCCAACACGACATAGAGGGCGCGGTCGTCGGGGGCGGCCAGGGCGCGGGGGCGGTAGGCGCCGCGCGCCGCGTTCCAATCAACCCCGTGCAGCCGGGGATCATAGTATTGGGTGCGGACTTCGCCCCAGACCTGGTCGAAGACCCGCTGGTTCATCCGCGTCCGTTCGCGCGGCGACAGGACAGTCGAGGCGATCGGAGCCACGACAGCGGGCGCCTCGTCAGCAGCGCGCGCCCCGGCGAACGACGGAGCCGCGACGAGCACAAGGCCCATCGCGGCTGACACGGTCAGTCGTGAAACGAGACGACGGAAAGACATCAACCCACGTTAGGGCGCCCGCCGTATGACGGCCAAATCACGAATTCGCCGGGTGCGGATCACTCGCCGTCGGTCGGCGCGGTGCGGCGGGCGAAGACGTGGACCTGGTTTTCGCCGGCGCCCTCGCCCTCCTCGACGAAACCGGAGTGGTCGGCGTCCATCCGGGAGAAGGCTTCGCGCAGCGGCGCGACAAACTCGGCCTCGCTGATCTTGCCGTCGCCGTCCTTGTCCAGATCGTCGGAGTCGTGGCCGGAGCCGCCGACTGTACGAACCTCGACCCTGGCGTCCCGCCCGCCGCCCGGACCGCGCCGGATATGCACCGCGCCAGGGCCGCCATCCGGCAGGGTGCGGACCACAACGCGGGCGTCCTCGCCCGGGCCGTCCGGACCGACGAAGACCATGGTGTGCTCGCCGTCGCGTTCGAAGCGGGCTGCGCGCTCGCCCCCCGGACCCGGACGCCGAAGTTCGAAACGCTCCACGCCGGCCCCGCCGCCCAGACGCCGGACGGCGACATGACCGCCGCCCGGCCCATGGTCGGACGCCATTTCGTCCCGCGACAGGCGACCATCGCCGTCCTTGTCCATCCGGCCGAAGGCGTCGTTCAGGGGCGCGGCGAATTCCTCGCGGGTGATCTGGCCGTCGCCGTCCGCGTCGATATTGCCCGGACCGTCGCCGCCGGCGCCCATGAAGACAAAGTGGCTGCTGCGCGCTTCCGGTGCGGGCGGCGGCGCGGGCGGGTCCTGCATCAGGGCGGCGGACAGGGCGATCAGGGTCAGCATGGGCGAGGGCCTTCAGACGTTTCGATGGCCTGTTGAAGCACCGTCGCCTTGCATCGATATTTCAGCGTTCGCGGACAATGTTTCAGTGCTGAAATGACGGCGTCTTCAAGGTTCGACAGAATGGCGGCCATGCAGAACGACACCCAACGCATTCTCGTCGTCGACGACGATCCCGGCATCCGCGAGGTGCTGTGCGACTATCTGATCCAGCACGGCTATGACGCCGTGGGCGCCGCCTCGGCCGCCGAGATGGACCGCGCCATCGCGACCCGCGCGCCCGACCTGATCGTGCTGGACCTGATGATGCCGGGCGAGGACGGGCTGTCCGTCTGCCGCCGCATGTCCGGCAAGGGCGTGCCGATCGTGATGCTGAGCGCCATGGGCGAGGACACCGACCGGATCATCGGCCTGGAACTGGGCGCCGACGACTACCTGGCCAAACCCTGCAATCCCCGCGAACTGCTGGCCCGGGTGCGGGCCGTGCTGCGCCGTCCGCGCGAGGAGCCGGGCACGACCGGACCGGCGTTGAATTTCGCCGGCTGGCGGTTGGACCTGCTGCGGCGCGACCTGACCCGGCCGGATGGCGAGCCAGTCAGCCTGTCCGCCGGCGAATTCGCCCTGCTCCGCGCCTTCGCTGAACGGCCCGGACGGGTCATGACCCGTGACCAGTTGCTGGAACGGGCTCGGGGCGCGGACGCCGATGTCTTCGACCGCGCCATGGACGTGCAGATAAGCCGCCTGAGGAAGAAGCTGGACGACGGTTCGGGGCTGGAGATGATCCAGACCCTGCGCGGCGAGGGCTATATGTTCGACGTGAAGGTCGAACGGCAACGGGCCGCGACTTGAAGCGTCCCTCCTCCTTCCCGGTCTTCGTCCAGGTCGCCGCGCTGGCGGCGGTGGCGCTGATCCTGTCGCAGGCCGTGACCTTCGGCCTGGTCGTGCTGTCGCCTGATCCCAAGCCCGTGGGCTTCAGCATGGCCGCCGCCGTCCAGGCCCTGAAAGGCGAGACCGCCGAGACCTCGGACGGGCGCCCCCTGCGCCGCCGCATCACCGATGAACCCGTCAAACGCAGCGACCGTGACGCCGGCGATCCGATAGCCCTGGCCATAGCCGGCTACCTGGCCCAACGGCTGGATGTCGCGCCGGGCAAGGTGCGGGTCTCCGTCGAACACGGTCCGCGCCGTCGGGGTCCGCGCCGCGAAAGGCCGCCCGAGGAGGAGGACGCCCGCGGGCGGCCGCGCGAGGCGGATTTCATCTTCGTTCGCCCCGACGGGCCGGGTGGCGCGACCACAGTTCGCAGCGGCGCCGTCGTGACGTCCCGGGATGGCCCGACGCGCTTCACCATGCGCCGTGCGGAAGGCGACGGCCGCACGATCATGAACTCGACCATCCAGCAGTTCACCATCCAGGCCGACCGGCTGACCTTCGCCCCCTTCACCGCCTCGGTGCAGCAGGACGACGGGCGCTGGGCCACGGTTGAGCCCCCGCGCGGCCTGCTGTCGCCGTGGCAGCAGAGGGTGCTGCTGGGGCTTCTGATCTCGATGCTTCTGCTGGCGCCGCTGGTGTGGTGGATGGCGCGGCGGCTGACGCGGCCGATCCGGGTCTTCGCCGACGCCGCCGAGCGACTGGGAGCCGATCCCGACGCCGAACCGCTGACGCCGTCAGGACCCAGCGAGGTGCGCACCGCCATCCACGCCTTCAACGACATGCAGGCGTCCTTGCGCAACCACATGCGCCAGCGAACCCAGACGGTGGCCGCCATCGCCCACGACCTGCGCACCCCGCTGACCCGGCTGCGCTTCCGGGCCGAGCAGGCGCCGGACACGGTGCGCGACCGCATGGCCGCCGACATCGAGGAGATGGACGCCCTGATCGCCCAGGCCATGGCCTTCGTGCGCGGCGAGACGCAGCCGGAGCGGCGCGAGGCGCTGGACCTGGATACCCTGGCCGCGGACTGCGTGGCGGGTTTCGCCGAGACCGGGGCGGGGGTGGCGTTCGACGGCGGCCAGACTCTGTCTGTGATGGCCGACCCGGCCGCCCTGCGCCGGGCGCTGGACAACCTGGTCGGCAACGCCGTGAAATACGGCGGCGGCGCGCGGGTGAAGGCCTTCGCCGCCGACGGAGCCGCGGTCGTCACCGTCGAGGACGACGGGCCTGGCCTGCCGGAAGAGGAACTGGAGACGGCGTTCGAACCCTTCCATCGCGGCGAGCGGTCGCGCAGCCGCGAAACCGGCGGCGCAGGCCTCGGCCTGACCGTCGCCCGACAGGCGGCGCGCGCCTCAGGCGGGGACGTGGTCCTCTCCAACCGAACGGGCGGCGGCCTGACCGCCCGGCTGCACCTGCCCCTGAACACAGCGGAGCCTGCCTGATGCGTCATCTCCTGATCGCCGCCGTCCTGCTGGCTGCGACGCCCGCCGTCGCCCAACAGCCGCCCGCGCCGGTCGCGGCGGCGGAGCGGCTGACCCCGCGCCAGACCGCCGACGCCGTCGCGGCCCGCATCCGTCAGCTCTATTTCGATCCCGCCGCCGCCGAGCGGATCGCCGGCGCTCTGGAACAGGCCGCCGCCTCCGGCGCCTTCGACGCCCTCACGGATGGGCCGGACCTGGCCGCCGCGCTGAGCGCCCGTCTGCGGCCCGCCGATGCGCATTTCAACGTCGCCTACGATCCGGACGCGCCCGCCGTGCGCTTGCGTCCGGGCGAAGGCGGACCGCCGCCCCGCCCCACGGCGCGGGGCCAGAACCCGGAGGCGCGCGCCCACTACGGCTTCCGCAAGGTCGAGATCCTGCCGGGCAACATCGGCTACATCGACCTGCGCCAGTTCTCGAACATCGACTTCGCCAATCCGGATGATCCGGCGCGCAAGGCGGCGGACGCGGCCCTGGCCTTCGTGGCGGATGCGGACGCGGTCATCTTCGACCTGCGCGACAATGGCGGCGGCGCGCCGTCGATGGTCGGCTACCTGACCAGCGCCTTCACCCCGGCCAATGCGCCGATCTACAACATCTTCCACAGCCGCGAGGGAACCCGGAGCGAGGCGCCGACGGTCTTCTATCCGACGCCCCGGCTGGATGTGCCGCTGTATGTGCTGATCAGCGCCCGGACCGGGTCGGCGGGCGAGGCCTTCCCCTACACCCTGCAGGGCGCCCGCCGGGCGACGATCGTCGGCGAAGCCTCCGGCGGCGCGGCCAATCCGGGCGGCATGGTTCCGGTCGGCGGCGGGTTCGCGGTCTTCATCTCGCAAGGATCGCCCCGCAATCCCGTCACGGGCCGGAACTGGGAAGGAACCGGCGTGCAGCCCGACGAAGCCACGCCGTGGAGCGAGGCGTTGGACCAGGCCCAGGTGTTGGCGCTGGAGCGAATCGTCGCGGCTGACGCCGGCCGACGCGACGCCGTCTGGGCGCTGGAAGCCCTGACCGCCTCGGCCGCGCCGGGCGACCTGGTTCCCTATGCGGGGACCTATGGCGAAGCGACGGTGTCGGTGAGCGGAGACGGCCTGGCCATCGCGCGCGGCCGCCGTCCGCCGGTTCTGCTGCGACGACTGGACGGAGACACCTTCACCGTGGTCGGCGATCCGTCGCGGCGCTACCGCTTCAGCCGCGATGCGAGCGGGCGGGTGACGGCCTTCGACGGCCTGAGCCCGAACGGCCCGGGGCCGCGCGCACGCCGCACCGATTGAGGGTCGGCGTTACAGTTGATCACGCCTTGTTACGGCCGCGGGGTTGAATCCCCGGCCCGAGGGTTCCATTGAAGCGCCGACCCTGAACATCGCGCTTCCAAAGGAGCCCTGCCCATGACCGTCCGCGTCGCCATCAATGGTTTCGGCCGCATCGGCCGCCTCGTCCTGCGTTCGATCGTCGAGCACGGCCGTCGCGACATCGAGGTGGTGGCGATCAACGATCTGGGCCCGGTGTCCACCAACGCCCACCTGCTGAAGTACGACTCGGTCCACGGCCGCTTCCCCGGGACGGTCGAGCACGGCGACGACTGGATCGACGTGGGCCTGGGCAAGATCAAGGTGACCGCCGAGCGCGATCCCGCGAACCTGCCGCACAAGGAACTGAACGTCGACATCGCGTTCGAGTGCACCGGCATCTTCACCGCCCGTGACAAGGCCGAGGCCCACCTGAAGGCCGGCGCCAAACGCGTGCTGATCTCGGCGCCGGGCGAGAACGCCGACAAGACCATTGTCTACAAGGTCAACCACGAGACCCTGACCGCCGACGACATCATCGTCTCGAACGGCTCGTGCACCACCAACGCCCTGGCGCCGGTGGCCAAGGTGCTGAACGACCTGTTCGGCATCGAGCGCGGCTACATGACCACCATCCACGCCTACACCGGCGACCAGCCCACGCTGGATACGATGCACAAGGATCTGTACCGGGGCCGCGCCGCCGCCCTGTCGATGATCCCGACCTCGACCGGCGCCGCCAAGGCCCTGGGCCTGGTGCTGCCGGAACTGAAGGGCAAGCTGGACGGCTCGTCGATCCGCGTCCCGACCCCGAACGTCTCGGTCGTCGACCTGAAGGTCGTCGCCGGTCGCGAAGTGACCGTGGCCGAGATCAACGCCGCTCTGCAGGCCGCCGCCGACGGTCCGATGAAGGGCGTGCTGTTCACGACGACCGACCCGCTGGTCTCGTCGGACCTGAACCACATCGCGGCCTCGTCCACCGCCGCCCTGCCCCAGACCCAGGTCGTTGACGGCAAGCTGGCTCGTGTCCTCAGCTGGTACGACAACGAGTGGGGCTTCGCGACGCGGATGTCCGACACCGCGCTGGTGATGGCCAAATTCCTCTGATGATGACGGAGGCCGGTGAGATCGTTCGCCGGCCTTCTTCGTTTCCGGCTCGGACCGCGCCGGCTCGGGTCGCCGTCGGCTTCCTCGTCTACCTTTGGTGCGCAATCGCACCATTCCTGCCGTTAGGCGGTCTCACTGACCTGGCCTACTCGGCGGTCGGCCACCTTTGGCCGGCATCCATTTTGGCCTTGGCCATATGGGCGCTTGTCGATCATGTGATGACCCGCAAGTGGCTTCTTGCCTTCCTGCTCGTTCCTGTGGTGACCGTCTTCCACTTCATCGCAACGGGAGCCGTCGTGATGCTCTTCTCCTTTCTTGCTACCGGACAGATGTCATGACCTTCCGCACCCTCGACGACGCAGGCTCCCTCGCCGGCAAGACCGCGCTGGTTCGTGTGGACTTCAACGTGCCGATGGAGGCCGGGAAGGTCACCGAGGACACCCGCCTGCGCGTCGCCTTGCCGACGATCAACAAGCTGCGCGATGCGGGCGCCAAGGTGGCCCTGCTGGCCCACTTCGACCGGCCCAAGGGCCAGCGCGTGCCGTCGATGAGCCTGCAGCCGGTCGTCGACGACCTGGAGCAATTGCTGGGCGCGCCCGTCCGCTTCGCCAATGACTGCGTCGGCGACGAGGCCAAGGCCGCCATCGCCGACCTGGATGCGGGCGGCGTGGTGCTGCTGGAAAACGTCCGCTTCCACGCGGGCGAGGAAAAGAACGACCCGGCCTTCGCCAAACAGCTGGCCGAGCTGGGCGACGTCTATGTCAACGACGCCTTCTCCGCCGCGCACCGCGCCCACGCCTCGACCGAGGGACTTGCCCGCCTGCTGCCCGCCTACGCCGGCGAGTCGATGCGCCGTGAGCTGGATGCGCTGGACAAGGCATTGGGCAATCCGGTCAAGCCGGTGATCGGCATCGTCGGCGGGGCCAAGGTCTCGACCAAGCTGGACCTGCTGCAGAACCTGGTCGCCAAGCTGGACCGCCTGGCCATCGGCGGAGGCATGGCCAACACCTTCCTGTACGCCCAAGGCGTCGATATCGGCGGCTCGCTGGCAGAGAAGGACATGGCCGACACCGCCCGCGCCATCATGGAGACGGCGAAGGCCAAGGGCTGCGAACTGCTGCTGCCCATCGACGTGGTGGTGGCGACCGAGGTCAAGCCGGGCGCCGCGACGCGCACCCTCAAGGCCGGCGAGGCGCTGGCCGCCGACGACAAGATCCTGGACGCCGGTCCCGAGACCGTGGCGCGCCTGATCGCCGCCATGGACGCCTCCAAGACCCTGATCTGGAACGGCCCGCTGGGCGTGTTCGAGGTGCCGCCCTTCGACGCCGCCACGGTGGCGGCGGCCAAGCACGCGGCCGAACTGGTCAAGGCCGGCGCGCTGGTCGCCGTGGCCGGCGGCGGCGACACCGTCGCAGCCCTGCATCATGCGGGCGTGGCGGACGACATGACCTTCGTTTCCACCGCCGGGGGCGCCTTCCTGGAGTGGATGGAGGGCAAGCCCCTGCCCGGCGTCGAGGCGCTGCAAGTCAACTAAGGACGCGAACCATGCCGGACACCATCACCATCGAGGATCGCGGTCACGTCCGGCTGATCGGACTGAACCGGCCCGAGAAGCGCAACGCCTTCACCTTCGCCATGCTGGCCGAACTGGCCCAGGCCTATACCGATCTGGCAGACGCCCCGGACATCCGTTGCGGCGTGCTGTTCGCCCACGGCTCGATGTTCACCGCCGGTCTGGACCTGGCCGACGTGGCCCCGCGCGTTCTGGCCGGCGACGACCTGATGGGCGGCATCCGTGTCGATCCCTGGGGCCTGTACGGTGAGCGCTGTCCCAAGCCGATCGTGGCGGCGATCCACGGCAAATGCCTGACGCTGGGCATCGAACTGGCTCTGTCGTCCGACATCGTGGTCGCCGACGAGACCGCGACCTTCGCCCAGATCGAGGTCGCGCGCGGCATCTTCCCCTTCGGCGGGGCCACCATCCGCATGGCCCAGGCTGGCGGCTACCAGAACGCCATGCGCTGGCTGCTGACCGGCGACGAGTTCGGCGTCGAAGATGCCCGGCAGCTGGGTCTGGTGCAGGAGATCGTCGCGCCGGGTCAGGCGCTGGAGCGAGCCGTCGCCCTCGCCGAGCGTATCTCGGCCCAGGCGCCGCTGGGCGTCGCCGCCACCCTGAAGTCCGCCCGTCTGGCCCAGACCGATCCGGACGCCGCCAAGGCCACGCTGTTCAACGACGTGCGCGCCCTGATGGCCACCGAGGACGCCCAGACCGCAGTAGCCGCCTTCATCGCCAGACAGACACCGGTGTTCAAGGGCCGCTGAGCCCCGCGCCTGTAACAAGGCGTGATGACTTCGTCCGCGTTCGGCGCTAGACCGCCACGCAAATCATCAACTCAGGGGAAATCCGATGGATCTGGCGGCTCTCAACCTCGTGGCCGAAGCCATGGTCGCGCCCGGCAAGGGCATTCTGGCGGCTGACGAATCCACGGGCACGATCAAGAAGCGCTTTGACGCGATCGGTGTCGAAAATACCGAAGAAAACCGCCGCGACTATCGCGAGCTGATGTTCCGCGCCGAGCAGACGATGCGCGAGCACATCTCGGGCGTGATCCTGTTCGAGGAAACCCTGTATCAGGACGCCAAGGACGGCACGCCGCTGGTCGACCTGATCTCGGCCGCCGGCTCGATCCCGGGCATCAAGGTCGACAAGGGCGCCTCCAAGATGGCCGGCTTCCCCGGCGAGACGGCGACCAAGGGCCTGGACGGCCTGTCCAAGCGCCTGCGCGCCCACTACGAGCGCGGCGCCCGCTTCGCCAAATGGCGTGGCGTCATCGACATCGCCGACGGCGTCCCGACCTGGGGCGCCATCAAGACCAACGCCCACGCCCTGGCCCGCTACGCCCGCATCTGCCAGCAGGAGCAGATCGTGCCGATCGTCGAGCCGGAAGTGCTGATGGACGGCTCGCACGACATCGCGCGCTGCGACGAAGTCACCCGTCAGGTGCTGCAGACGGTCTTCAACGAACTGGCCGAGCAGCGCGTGGCGCTGGAAGGCATCATCCTGAAGCCGAACATGGTCATCTCGGGCAAGGGCAGCCTGCGTCAGGCGACGGTCGACGAAGTCGCCGAACGCACCATCGCCGCCCTGAAGGCCACCGTGCCGTCGGCCGTGCCGGGCATCGCCTATCTGTCGGGCGGGCAGACGGACGAACAGGCCACGGCCCACCTGGACGCCATGAACCGCATCGGCGGCTTCCCGTGGAAGATGACCTTCTCGTACGGCCGCGCCCTGCAGGCCGCGCCGCAGCGCGCCTGGTCGGGCAAGGCCGAGAACGTCGCCAAGGCCCAAGCGGCCTTCCACCACCGCGCCCGCATGAACGGCCTGGCCTCGCTGGGTCAGTGGGACGCCAAGCTGGAAAAGAAGGCGGCCTGACCGCCGATCGGCAGGGCGGGCGCATGACGCCCGCCCGCCAGATTCACCAGGAGCCGTAGTAACGCTGTAGGCGATAGCGCACGTCGCGCGCGTTGCGCTCTGCGTCGTCGAGGTCGCGCTGCGCGCGGCGCCAGTTGCGTTCGGTGTCCTCGCGCTCGCGGCGGATTTCCTGGATGCGGTTGCGGAGCTGGTCGCGCTGCTCGTCCGTCAGCCCCTCGCCGCGCAGCTCGCGCTGTTTGGAAATGAGCTTGTCGTCCAGCTCCTCCAACCGTCCGCCCAGGCTGTCGACACTGCTGCGCGCGTTGGAGATCGCTTGCTCCGACGCGTAGACAAGCTGACCATCCTGATAGGCGGGCAGGAAGTCATCCTCGAGGTTCGCGGGGCAGACCCCGTTGTAGGCGGAGCCGCTGCGGCCCTGCGCGAAACCGTTCGGCGGGGTGCAGTAGCGCAGCACGCCCTGGGCCCAACCGGCGCGGTAGGCGTCATCGTCCGGCGTGATCCCATGCTTGGTGCAGGCTTGGGCATGTTCGCCCAGACGGCTCTGAGCGTAGCCCGCCGCGCCGTCCGAGAAGCCCTTGCCGTTCCAGTCGCCGGCCGCGCATTCTTCCGCGCTCATCGTCGCGCAGCTGCCCAGCAACGTGGCGGCGACAATCAAGCCGATGCTCAACAGAACGGTACGCATGGGACCCCTCCCTCGAAGACGGGCGGAGGGTAACTTACGGTTAAGCTTTGACCAAGCCCCCGTTTGACGCCGACGGTCCGGAGCATGCTAGACGGACTGAACCGCCGTCCGGCGGCGGAGCGCCTGGTGTCCGACGAACCCCTGCTGACGGAAGACGACGAGACGACGGTGCTGGAGGCCCGCATCGAGACGCCGGGCGTGCGTCTGGACAAGGCGCTGGCCGATGTCTTCCCCACCCTGTCGCGCGCCCGTT
Source organism: Brevundimonas sp. GW821-FHT12C05 (assembly GCF_058807475.1). Classification (NCBI taxonomy): domain Bacteria; kingdom Pseudomonadati; phylum Pseudomonadota; class Alphaproteobacteria; order Caulobacterales; family Caulobacteraceae; genus Brevundimonas; species Brevundimonas sp. GW821-FHT12C05. Next base: position 267,679 of record NZ_JBXAQS010000001.1, on the reverse strand, counting down.
TGCAGGCGCTGCTGGCCGAGGGCGCCGTCAGCTTCGAGGGAGTCCCCGTCGCCAGCGGCTCGGCCAAGGCGCGGGCGGGTCTGTACATCGTCACCCTGCCGCCCGTGGCGCCGGCCACGCCGCAGCCGGAGGCCATTCCGCTGACCGTGCTCTACGAGGACGCGGATCTCATCGTCATCGACAAGCCGGCGGGGATAGCCGCCCATCCGGCGCCGGGCAGCGAGACCGGCACCCTGGTCAACGCCCTGCTGGCCCACTGCGGCGACAGCCTGTCCGGCATCGGCGGCGTGGCCCGACCGGGCATCGTCCACCGGCTGGACAAGGACACCTCGGGCGTGATGGTCGCGGCCAAGACCGACCGGGCGCACGCGGGACTATCGGCCCTGTTCGCCGCCCATGACATCGAGCGGACCTACATCGCCCTGACGCGGGGCGCGCCCAGCCCGGAGAAGGGCCGGATCGAGACCCTGATCGGCCGCTCATCGTCGGACCGCAAGAAGATGGCCGTGCTGCGCTCCGGCGGCCGCAACGCCATCACCGACTATGTGGTCCAGCGCACCTTCGGCGAGCCCGCCCGCGCGGGCGGCGCGCCCCTGGCCGCCCGGGTCGCCTGCACCCTGCATACCGGCCGCACCCACCAGATCCGCGTGCATCTGGCCTCCAAGGGTTCCCCCATTCTCGGTGACGCGACCTACGGCTCCGGCAGCCCGGCGACGCCCGTTCGCGCGGCGATCGCCGAGGCCGGCCTGACGCGGCAAGCCCTGCACGCCGCCGTGCTGGGCTTCGTCCATCCCGTGACCGGCGAAGCCCTGCGATTCGAGACTCCCCCTCCCGATGACATGCGGGCGCTGGAAGATGGACTCTCCGCTCTGTGAGGGGTTTCGCGCTCCTGCTGCTGCTCACCCTAGCCGCCTGCGAGCGGCTCGCCCTTCAGACGCCCTGGACCGGAAAGCCGGGTTCGACCACGCCTAATGAAGCAGGCCTCGTCACCCTGCCCTGCGACGGCTCGACGCCGCTCGAGCCCACGCGCCCCTACTACTGCCGTCGCGACCGGCACTATGTGACGCCCGCCGCCCGCGACGCCCTCGTCGCCGCCGCTTCGGCCATGCGTGAGCGTTATCCGGGCGAGGTCCTGCGCTTCATGGACGCCTCGGGGCCGAAAGGGATCAAGCCTTTTCCGCCGCACCTCAGTCATGGAGACGGGCGTCAGATCGACCTGGGTCTCTACTATACCGACGTCCGGGGCAGGCCGTTGGACGCCTTTCCGTCGACCGATCGATATGGCGGCTACTGGCCCGCGGAGCCGCCGCGCGTCGGCGAACAGGTCGCCTGCCCGAACGGCCGTCCGAGCCGCGCCGAAAAGCCGGATCCGCCCGCCGATCGCCCCTGGCGACTCGACGAAGCCCGGACCAAGGCGTTGCTGGAAACCCTCATCGCGGAATCCCGGGTTCGCCGCGTCCTGATCGAACCCCATCTTGAGCGGCGTCTGGGCCTGTGGGGCCACCCCAAGCTACGCTTTGCAGGATGTCAGGCCGCGCGGCATGACGACCACATCCACATCGACTTCTATTGAATGGAGCGCCCCATGGCCGACCCTGACATCCGCGATAACGCCGACGCCAAACGCTACGAACTGCCGATCGAGGGCGACATCGCCGTGGTGACCTATAACCTGTCGCCACCCAATCTGATGATCACCGAGACCCTGGTGCCCGTGAAGCTGGAAGGCCGCGGCATCGCCAGCCGTCTGGCCAAACATGTGATCGAGGACGCCCGCGCGCGCGGCCTTCTGATCCTGCCCGTCTGCCCGTTCTTCTCGGCCTATTTCCAGAAGCACCCGGAACATGCGGATGTCGTCCACCCGACCTACCGCCAGATTCTGGGCCTCTGAATAGTCAGTCTTGATTGAGGACTGACTATCGGTTATAAGCGCCCTCGACTGGCGTAGTGGCGCCCGGGCAACGGTCACGCTTTCGTGTGACGATCCGCCTCTGACAAAGACGGAAACCCGTCCCTACTTCATCAGTTGAGGGGTGAGGCGACGGCGCACATTCGGTGGCCGTTTCCGATGGACCCGCTCATAGTTTCGGTCGGAGGGACCAAATGGCTGTCGCTAAATCTCTCGCGGTAATGTCGCCTGAACAGGGGCTGTCGCGCTATCTCACGGAAATCCGCAAGTTTCCGATGCTGGCCAAGGACGAAGAGTTCATGCTGGCCAAGCGCTGGACTGAGCATCAGGACCCTGAAGCCGCCCACCGCCTCGTAACCTCGCACCTTCGTCTCGTGGCCAAGATCGCCATGGGCTATCGCGGCTACGGCCTGCCGATCGGCGAAGTGATCTCCGAGGGCAACGTCGGCCTGATGCAGGCCGTCAAGAAATTCGATCCGGACAAGGGCTTCCGCCTGGCGACCTACGCCATGTGGTGGATCCGCGCCTCGATCCAGGAATACATCCTGCGCAGCTGGTCGCTCGTGAAGATGGGCACCACCGCGGCGCAGAAGAAGCTGTTCTTCAACCTGCGCAAGGCCAAGAGCCAGATCTCGGCCTTCGAGGAAGGCGACCTGCGTCCCGAGCACGTCGAGGCGATCGCCACCAAGCTGGGCGTGACCAATGAGGACGTGATCAGCATGAACCGCCGCCTCGGGGGCGACGCCTCGCTGAACGCGCCGCTGCGCGCGGACGGCGAGAGCGAATGGCAGGACTGGCTGGCCGATGACACCGCCGTTTCGCAGGAGACGGCGCTGGCCGAGAGCGAGGAAAAGTCGCTCCGCATGGGCCTGCTGCAGGAAGCCATGCAGGAGCTGACCGAGCGCGAGAAGCACATCCTGACCGAGCGTCGCCTGAAGGACGATCCGGTCACGCTGGAAGAACTCGCCGGCCAATACGGCGTCAGCCGCGAGCGCGTGCGCCAGATCGAGGTGCGGGCCTTCGAGAAGCTGCAGAAGGCCATGCGCGCCGCCGCCGAAGAGCGGAACCTGGTCAACGCCTGATCCAGAGCGAAGACGCGCTCAAGCAGCGCGCCGCCGGGCGGCAAGCGTTAGCGCAAACAGAAGTGACGAAGGCGGGCTGTTTCAGCCCGCCTTTTTCATGGGCTGGGCCTGATGCATGGCCAGCAGGGCGCCGATGGGCGCAGACAGCGTCTCCTTCGTGCCCGGCCCCGAGGCCAGGCTGACTTCCAGTGCGCCGACGGCGACCACCAGCCGCGTGTCCGAAACCTTCATGGCGATGGTCTTGAGCGTCGCGGCCTGCTCGCGGATCGCGCGGACGGCCTGCATCGGATCCTGATCGAACTGGTCCAGGGCCGAAGCCAGGATGCGCATGGCCTGATCCTTGGCGGCTTCAACGGCGGCGGCGCCGCTGGCGGCGCGATCCCCCCTGCGCTTGGCCGGGCCCGTGTATTCGCCCGAGTTGAAACGGCGGCGGTCAGGACCGACGTAGCCGACGGCCTCGATCCAGTCGCGCGGCTTCAGGGCCACGTTCTCGACTCGCTTGAGCAGATCGCCGCTGGTGAAGGGCTTGCGCAGGAATTCATGCACGCCGGCGTCGCGAGCGCCGAGAATGGTCGTGGCCGTGGCCTCCGCCGTCACCATGATGATCGGTGCGCGCCGGCAGTCCATGTCGGAGCGGCGGATGCGGCGGGACAGGCTTTCACCGGCCAGGCCCGGGCCGGTGCGTTCGGTGAAGACGATCCCGGGCTCCAGCGCCGCGGCGGCCTTCATCGCCCGCTCCTCGTCGGCTTCGATAATGATGTCGCGGGCGCCCAGCGCCTTGACGATATCGGTGAGCAGGCGCGCGGCGTGAGGGTTCGGATCCACGATCAGGACCCGCTTCGTCACCGGTTCGATCCGGGCCAGGATACGACGATCAATTGCGAACACGCACGAACCTCCCTCAGGTCCGCCACCCTATGACCGCGCCGGGTTAAATTGCCTTGAACGCTGGCTTCCCGGCTCAGCCGAGGAAGGGATCGCGCATCATGATGGTGTCGTCCCGCTCGGGGCTGGTCGACAGCAGGGCCACAGGCGCGCCGATCAGTTCCTCGATCCGGCGCACGTATTTCAGCGCGTGGGCGTTCAAGTCCTTGAACGTCCGCACCCCGCCCGTGCTCTCGGTCCAGCCTTCCAACTCCTCGAACACCGGCTCGGCCGAGGCCTGGTCCTTCAGGCTCGAGGGCAGGTAGTCCAGCACCTCGCCGTTGATGCGATAGCCGACGCAGATCTTCAGCGTCTTCAGGCCGTCAAGCACGTCCAGCTTGGTCAGGGCGATGCCGTCGATGCCGTTGATCGCCACCGACTGACGCACCAGAACCGCGTCGAACCAGCCGCACCGCCGCGCCCGACCCGTGTTGACGCCGACCTCGCGGCCCACGACCGCCAGATGCTCGCCCACTTCGTCATTCAGTTCACAGGCGAACGGGCCCTCGCCGACGCGGGTCGTATAGGCCTTCACGATGCCCAGCACATAGCCGACGCCGCGCGGCCCGATGCCGGATCCCGCCGCCGCCTGTCCGGCCACGGTGTTGGAGCTGGTGACGTAGGGATAGGTGCCGTGGTCCACGTCCAGGAAGGCGCCCTGCGCCCCCTCGAACAGCACGCGCTTGCCGTCCTTCTTGGCCTGATCCAGCACCCGCCAGGCCGGCTTCACGTAAGGAAGAATCTTGGGCGCGATCTCCAGCAGTTGCGCCAGCAGCGCCGCCGGATCGATCGGTTCCAACCCCAGGCCGGCGCGCAGCGGATCGTGGTGCGACCGCAGGCGGTCGATCTTGACCTTCAGATCTTCTTCGTTGGCCAGGTCGCAGACGCGGATGGCGCGGCGACCGACCTTGTCCTCATAGGCCGGGCCGATGCCGCGGCCGGTCGTGCCGATCTTGGCGCCCGGCGCGCTGGCGGCGGCCTCGCGCGCCACGTCCAACGCCGGGTGGATCGGCAGGATCAGGCAGGCGTTGTCGGCGATGGTCAGGATGTCGGAGGTGATGGCGACGCCCTGGGCCTGGATCTTCTCGATCTCGCCGACCAGATGCCAGGGATCAACCACCACGCCGTTGCCGATGATTGAAGGCTTGCCCTGCACCACGCCCGACGGCAGCAGCGCCAGCTTGTAGACCTTGCCGTCTACGACCAGCGTGTGGCCCGCGTTGTGACCGCCTTGGAACCGCACGACCATGTCGGCCCGGTTCGACAGCCAGTCGACGATCTTGCCCTTGCCCTCGTCGCCCCACTGGGCGCCGACCACTGCGACGTTCGCCAAGGTTCACTCTCCGCTTGTCCGGTATCCGGAATGCGGGCGCAGCCTATAACCGGGGAATCGCCGGGTGTCCCGTCAGTCGGCGGAATATTCCGCCATCGCCGTCGCAAACGCCCAATCCAGCCACGGCGTCAGGGCTTCGATGTCGGCGACGTCGATCGTGCAGCCGCACCAAACCCGCAGTCCGGCCGGCGCATTGCGGTGGCCCTCAATGTCGAAAGCGGCGCCTTCGTCCTCGACCAGCGCCTTCATACGGGTGACCAGATCGCGGCGGGCGTCTTCGTCCATGCCGGTGACGCGCGGATCGACGATGTTCAGACAGATGGAGGTGGTCGAGCGGATGTCGGTGGTCGCAGCCAAGTATTCGACCCAAGGCGTGCGCGACACCCACTGATCCAGCGCCGCCGCGTTGGCGTCCGTTCGGGCGATCAGGGCGTCCAGACCGCCGACCGACAGCCCCCATTCGACTCCGTCGATCCAGTCTTCCAGCGTCCAGACCGAGAAGGTGTTCAGCATCGAGCCGGTCGCCAGCAGCCGGTCGAAGCCCTTGTCGTCGCGCAGACGCAGCACCTTGGGCACCGGCCGCGGCGGCTCATAGCGGTCCAGCCGTTCCACCGCCCGGGGCGACAGCGCGGCGACACCCAACCCGGCTTCGCCCCCCAACGCCTTCTGGAAGCTGAAGGTCACCACATCCAGCTTGTTCCACGGCAGGGGCATGGCGAAGGCGGCCGAGGTGGCGTCGCAGATCACGATCCCCTCGCGGTCCGCCGCGATCCAGTCGGCCCCCGGCGCCTTCACGCCCGAAGTCGTGCCGTTCCAGGGGAAGATCAAATCCTTCGCCGGATCGACCTTCGACACGTCTGGAAATTGGCCCCATGCCGCCGACAGCACCTCGGGTTCCAGCTTCAGGTGGGTTTTCGCGTCCGTCGCCCAGACCTTGCCGAAATTCTCGAACGCCAGGACCTGCACGGGACGCTCGCCCAGCATCGACCACATGGCCGCCTCGACAGCGCCTGTGTCGGAGCCGGGCACATAGACCAGCACCCAGTCCGCCGGGACCTGCAGCAGGTCGCGGGTCAGCTTCAGTCCATGGGCGAACCGGGCCACCACTTCCGGCGCGCGAATGCCGCGGCCCAGCAGGTCGTGAGGCAGGGCCTGCGACGACCACCCCGGTCGTTTCGCCGTCGGCCCTGAGGAGAACCACGGGCGAGCCGGCTTCGCATTGGGTTTGTTCGCCATCGCCGCCCTAGTCCCGGAATGGCCGGATCGGCCCCTCGTCCCGCGCCTTCTGCGCCAGCTTGGTCAGCGCTGCATCGCCTTCAGGCAGGACGATCATCAGCTTGGCCAGCAGGTCGCCGCGCTTGCCGTTGGCATAGGCGCCCCGCCCCTTCAGGCGCAGCACCTTGCCCGAACTCGACCCGGCGGGAATCGTCATGCTGACCGTGCCTTCAGGCGTCCGGACCGGAACCTTGCCCCCCAGCACCGCGTCGTACAGCGGCACCGGCTGATCCATGGTCAGGTCGGCGCCGTCACGCGTGAAGATTGGATGCGGTATCAGTTTGAGCTCGATCAGGGCGTCGCCGTTCTCGGCGCCTCGACCGGGCATGCCCTGCCCCTTCAGCCGGATCGTCTGGCCGTCGCCCGCGCCCTTGGGAATGGCCACATCCAGGGTGCGCCCGTCCGAGAACTGGATCCGCCGGGTCGCGCCGGAGATGGAGTCCTCAAGGCCGATTTCGAGCGTCGCGCGCAGATCCTGGCCCTTGGTCGCGAACCCACCGCCGCGCGCGCCGCCGGGACGGGCTCCGCCGCTGAACATGCCGCCGAAGATTTCATCCAGGTCGATGTTCTCGAAACCACCGCGCTGGCCGCCCTGGCCGAACGGGTTCTGGCCGGGGCCGCGCCCGCCGCCCGCCGAACCTCCGCCATAACCGCGGAACTGCTCGCGCCCGTCGGCGTCGATCTCGCCGCGGTCGAACTTCGTTCGCTTGTCCTTGTCGCCCAGGATGTCGAAAGCCGCCGTGACGCGCTTGAATCGCTCGTCGGTTTCCTTGTTGCCGGGGTTCTTGTCCGGATGGAGTTCCTTGGCGAGCTTGCGGAACGCCTTCTTGATCTCGTCCTGGCTCGCGCCCCGGGCCACGCCCAGTTCCTTGTAGGGATCGCCCGCCACGTTCGAGTCCGCTCCTGCGCTGGATGCCGAGGGTTTCAGTTAGGTCATCCGGCGGATTCCGCAAACCTCTTCCGTCGTTCAAGGACGAATTCAGAGCATCACGGTCGCGGGCTCACCCCAACCATAGCCTTCGCCCCACTGCGCCACGGAGATCATCACGCCTTCGGGAAGCCCCGCCGGGAAATCGGCCACAAGGTCAGAACCCGCGTAGACGGCCGCTTGCGCCTCGACCTCAAAGGTCCTGACAGGCGTCCCCTCGTGAATGATTTGAACCCGGAACCGCGAAGGATCGCTCGCGGCGACTTCACCATCCCAACGATCCCCATCGAGACGGGCGCGCGGAATCCAGGTCAGGTCATAGCCGCCTTCCGATCGCGCCCGGCATCGCAGGTGCGCCGGGCTCCACGGCCGGTCATGCACCCCCGTTGGCGTCCAATGAAGGTCGCTGACGCCCCGCCCGCCTGGCAGGCCGGTCGGCCCCGCACGCCAGATCAACGGCAGACCGCGCTCCGACCGAGGCGACAGCACCTTAGGCGGGGCGGTGTCCAACAGCACTGCGACGGCTCCGGCGCCGGCGCCCGCCCGCATCGCCCCTTCTGCGCCCTGCTGCCCCCTGAGCAATCCCGAAAGTCGCCATACGCCGTCACCGAGCAGGTCCGCCCGCCGGAACTGGAGCAACTCCCATCCCGCAGGAGTCTCGACTGCGACCGTATTGGCCCCGGCCAGCACTGCGGCGTCGCTTCGACTCTCCGGCGCCCGTCCCTCGACCCGAACCATCAGGACCGAGATTTCGTCCCAGCGATGCCGCGGACCGGACGGCAGGGGCGCGGTCAGGACGCCCACCGTCGCGGGCCGGTCGATGTCTGCACGCAAGGTCAGGGCGTCGGTCGACACCCCCGCCCGGACCTGCATCGGCCGCCAAGGCTCCGCGGCGACCACCGCCAGTGGACCCGCGGCGTCTTCCGCGCCCGGCAAGGGCGGTAGATCAAGCATGCGGAAGAAGGGTGCGCCGACCACCGCGCCATCATCGGGACGATCCGGAACCGTCATGTCCTCGCCGGGGTGAACCGTTCGAACCGGTTCCAGCGTCGCCGACGCCGTCTCTGCGATATCGAGACCGCCGACGCGCCAGAGCCCGCTCCATCCTTCGACGGTGACGACATCGCCGGGCTCCAGCCTTAAGGCCTCAACCGGGCCGAGCACCGCCTTCAGGCGCTCTCCCTCGCCCTCGATCAAAGCGCGTTCCGCCGCCGCGTAGGCCAGCGCCGGACCGCACACCGCGGGCAGGTCGAGATTGACGCTCCCGTCGTCGCCGGCGGTGCGCGCCAGGACCGAGCCGATTTGATAGTCCCGCGCGCCGTCGATGAACCGCACCCGCGCGATGGCCGGACGCGGCTCCAAGCTTCGTTCCACGCTGACGGCGCTTCCCTCGTCCGGCAAGGCGAGGGCCTTGGCCTGAAGGGTCGCCATCACCGGTTCATCGCCGATCACGGCGACACGCCCGCCTCGTTCGACCAGCCGCATCCCGAGACCCGCCAGCAGAGGTTCGAGCGCGTCGCGCAACCGCATCGGCCGGTCGACGACATATCCATCCATCTGACCCGTCACCGCGCCGATCTCGAACGCGTCCAGCCCGCCTCTTTCCAGCACCGCGTGGATCAGGTCCCGCGTCTCGCCATGCAGCCGGCCATTCAGCCAATGGCCGCAGCGCCAGCCTGATGCATCGGCCCAGACATCGTCGCGGCCGGGGAAGGCCGGCCATGGCCGGGCGTCCCAGCACCAGGCGTCAGCGGCTTCCAGCATCGGCCCGCCGTAGATGGAAGACAGCGGGTTGCTCGTCGCGAAATGGCCCAGCACCGCCTCAAGTGCGCGCCGTTGCATCCGGTCGTCCCTCGCCCCGGTTGAGAACGGCGGCAGGGCGCTCTCGGTGCTTTTTGGGTCCTGAAACAGGTTCGGCGCATTGCCGCCCCGGTCCACCGCGGCACAGCCGAACTCCACCAGCCGCACCGGCTTCATGCCGGGCAGCCAGGCCGTTGGCGCCGCACTCCGCACCCCGCCGGTCCGCTCGTGATGCGGATGGCTCCACCAGCCCGCCAGGTCCTTGACCCGAAACACCCAGTCCTCACCCGCCAGACCATCGGCGATTGGGGTCCGCACCTGCGCGGCGCGATCCGCATTGTCGCGATAGAACCAGTCGAACCCCTCGCCGCCTGCGACCTGCGCCGCCAGATAGGCGGGGTCGTCAGGGCCGCCGTGGATCGCCGCATCCAGTCCGCCATCCCCGTCGCGCCAGTCGCCCAGCGGCGGGTACCAGTCGATGCCCACGTAATCGATGTTCGGATCGGCCCACAGCGGATCAAGGTGGAACCGGATGTCTCCGCCATCGCGCGGACCGGCGTACTCCGACCAGTCGGCGGCATAGGACAGCTTGATGTCGTCCCCCACCACGGCTCTGCATTCGGCCGCCAGGTCGCGAAATGCACCAACCGCAGGAAAGCTGCCGGCGGCATCACGCGTCGTCGTCAGTCCGCGCATTTCCGAGCCGATCAGCAATCCGTCGGCGCCGGCTTCCACGGCCAGAGCTGCATAGTGCAACGCCAGACGCCTGAGGCCCCAACCACCTTCCGCGCCGAACACCTCCGCCACATCGTCCGCCGCGGTCACACCGTCACGCCCTTTCAGGCGCCCTCGCCACGGATAGGCCGCCTGCGCCGCTCCGCCGTATGGATCGGGCAAGGTGTTGTCTGCCGGAACGTCCATGAAGACAAAGGGATACAACGTCACTTCCAGCCCCCGGGCCTTCAGTTCCGCCACGGCCTGTCGCACGCAGTCATCGGAAGGCGTGCCGCCATAGGCGGGGCCGCCGTTCGATGCTGAGATCAGGTGCGCGTTCTGCCGCCCCAGCCCGGCCACCGACCAGGCCAGGGGCTCGGTCGCCTTCCCGATGCGTTCGACGCCGGGACGGATCCGGCAATGCGCCGCACGCAAGTCGTCACCGAACCAGCCGAGCACCAAACTGACGCGCTTCAGATTCGGCAGTTGCGCCTGGAGCTGATCCAGTGAAACCGCCAGATCGGCGCGCCCGTCGCCATGGACGTTTTCCGGCGTCGTCCGCGTCAACCCTTCGCGCCGCAGGACCGCCTCGGTCGCCAATACGAATTCCCCGGCGCCGGGGATCAGGCAGACTCCCTCGAGCCGGTCTTCCAGCCGCGCCTCCGCGCTCCGGGGTCGCCTGAAGACCTCGAAGGCCAACTGCGGAATCCGATTGCCGAACGATCCGAGAGGCAGATCCTCGAACACCACATAAGCTGTCCCGCGATACGCGGGCGCCGCATCCTCAACCGCCTCGATCAGGGGATCCGGCGCCTGGGTCTCGTTACCCCGATGCACCCGGAGAGTGACGCCGGACAAATCCATCAGCTGGCCGTCGGCCCAGATTCTTCCAACCCCGTCGATCTCGCCTTCGCACAGCGCCACCGCGAAGCTCAGGGAATAGCCGTACTCCACTGTACGCGGCCCGCCCTTTCCGGCCGATGACGTGTGGCGATCCTCCAGGAAGCGCGCGGCCCATATGATCTGCCCAACCACCCGGCCACGTCCCAGAACACAGGCCATCGGCGCGCCTTCCGAGGTGCTCTGCAGCTTCAGGCCTTCCAGCCTCGGCCCGCGTTGTCGAGCCGGCTGCAGGCCCGCGACGATCGCCTGATCGATGCCACGGCCGATGAAATTGCCCAGCATCGCGCCCGGCGCGCCGCCCAGGGCCTGCCCAATGCCGCTCAGCACCACCTGCGCCATCTTCTCTAATCTCCGTCTGTTTCCGGGACGTTGGGCGCGGGCCAGGCGAAGGCTGCGACCAGCCGCCGGCGCCACCACCGCCCCATCCAGCTCTCCACCACCGCCCGCCCCCAGTAGGCGTGGATCATCCTCCCATCGCCGGTCGCATCACTCAGGATGGCGCAATGCTTGGCCGGGACACCCGCCGCCATGCGAAACAGCAGCACGTCTCCCGCCTGCGCGCGCGTCACTGGAATTTCGACCAGCCATCGCCGCGCCGCCGCCCACAGCAGTTCCTCGCCGCCCGCTTCCGCCCAGTCGGGCCCATAGGCGGGGGCAGGCTCCGGTTCTGCGCCGATGACCTCGCGCCACACACCGCGCACCAGTCCCAGGCAATCCGCCCCTCGCGCCTTCATACTGGCCTGATGCCGATAGGGCGTGCCCAGCCAACTCCGGGCGGTCGCCAGCACCCGCGCCCTCACCGACGGCTCCCCCCGTCGTTTCGACCGCCTTCCACAGGCGAGGCCGCGAGGAAGTCATCGCCCGGAATGTCAGGAAAGCCGCGGAAATTGGCCCCGTTTCCGAATGTTCCGACGCAGGTCTTCCAGCGCCGGTCACAGGTCATGCCCGGAAAGGCCGTGCGAACCACGCCACAACGACCGTCGCCCAATTCAGCGTCGCAGCCGCGCCCGAAAGTCCGACCCACGACCCGATCCAGCGCCGCCAACGGCCCTTCGAGTTCGCCCGTAAAAGCCTCGCCCTGCCGCCGCACCCTGGCCAACTGTCCGCACCAAAGCCGTACCTTGAGGTCCGGCCTGGCCCAATCCAACCGCCACAGGTCGATGGTCGCACCGTCGTACAGGCCGACGTCCAAATCCTCCGCACGGATCGCCGCGTCATCCAGACCACCCGCCACCGAGACCGTCCCGACCCGATCGGCCGCGCTCTCCATCATCCCCGCCGTCCAGCCGCTGGCCGCGCGGCAAATCACGCCATCGACCTCCAGGTCGCGGTCGTGGTCCGTAAAGCCCTTTCGCTCGCCGTCCCGACGCGTCAGCAGCCAGACATGGCACAGCGTCGCCGCCCCGCTTTCGATACGGGCGACCATCTCGCTCGGAATGTCGCGCATGGCTCAGATCCTGATCTCGATCAGCGGCAAGGCGGCCATCCTGCCGGCGTCGAAACTCTCCAGCGTCACCTCGATCCGGTCGGAGTCGAAGCGCACGGGCGTGTCGAACTCGAACCCCGCGGTGACCGCCGCTCCGGTTGCAGGAGCCGCCGCCAGCGTCACCCGACCGGTCGTCGTATCGACCGTGAAGGCCGAAGTCTCGACGCCATTAACGGCCACGCGCACCGATCCGCCGACCGGCTTGGCGACTAGGCGACTCCACGCCTCCCGCCCCTCGCCATAGGTCTTGCGCAGGGTGAAGATCGTTTGCCCGCCGTCGCCCTGACCCAGCACCTGATCCCCCGCCCCGATGCTCGCGCCCGGCGCACAGGATTTGAAGTCCGCGAAATCCCGAAATCGGAAGCCGTACAGGCGCCCCCGCCGCGCCTCGAAGAAGGCCGTCAAGGTCGCCATGTCGTCCAGCGACCGCAGGTTGGCCCCGATCAGATAGCGTCTCCGCCCGGCCGCCCATGGCGTCGACCGACGCTCGTGGCCTGAGCCCAGCGTCACCACCTCGGTCCGCCGCTCGACGCCGCCCGTCGATCCGAACGCCAGACGGGCGGGCAGCCTCACCTCATGGAAAGACATCAAAGCCTCCTCGCGCCCAGGGCCACCGCCCGGGCCAGCATCTGTGCGATCTGGGCCTCGGAGCGCAGCAAGCCCGGGGCGCCGCCGCCGAGGGTGACATTCACCGTCACCGCGCTTCCCGTCGCCGTTTCGATCGTCCCCGAACCCATCGGGCGAAACACTTCCGGTCCACGCTCGCCGACCAGATAGGCGCCCCCGCCGGAGACCGGTCCGCCGTCCGCCCGGCTGCCCGAAAACAACCCCGACACCGCATTGGCGATCGCGCTCGACAACCCCGGCGATGCTCCGCCACCCGCGCCATTGACGACCGTCAGCACGGCGCGCGCCAGCTCGGCCAGCGTGACCTCGCCATCCGCAGCCGCCCTCGCCAGCGATCGCGCCAGTCCGTCGGCCGCCCTGCCGAAAGCGTCCTCGACCGCCGCCGCCGCCCGCTCCGCGGGTTCCCGCAGACTGTCCAGGGCCGCCGCCGCTTCCGCGACCCGTCGGGGCGTATCCTCCAGCCCATCGGGCCTGAACGTCTCATTCATCCGGCCATGCCTCCGCCAGTCGTTCGAACACATCGCGTCCCATGGGCTCCGGCCCGGAAGGCCGCGCCGTCAGCATCCGCCATTCCCTCAGCGACAACCGCCAGAAGGCCGTAGGCTCAATCCCCAGGCTCGCCGCGGTCCGCAGCATCTCGCCCCAGCGGGTGCTCATTCCGCCGCCGCCGTGAACGCCGTCGCCACCGCTTCAGCGGCCTCGCGCGGATCGATCGCCGCCGCGGCCAGGTCACCGGCCAACGCCGTCTCGCCCCCGCCTCTGAGCAGGGCCGCCAGGACCGCCGCCAAGTCGCGCGCGGACAGCATGCGCATTCGGTCCGCCAGTCCACCCAACCCGGCGACACCCAGCGCCGTCTCGATCTCCGCCAGCGCGCCCAGCGTCAGGCAAAGCGTGCGTTCCTCGCCGGCCAGCCGAACCCTCGCCTCTCCCCGCGCGCCGTTCATCACAGCGCCTCGAAGGCGATCTCGCCGGCGCTGGCCAGACTGATCGCAAAGGTCGCCTCTCCCTCGTGCTCCCCGGCGTACTCCAGCGCCGCCACCAGGAACGGCCCCTCCAACTGACCGAAATCCGGCACGATCAGACGCCAGATTCGCGCCGCTTGGCTGAAGAAGGCCTCGCGGATCAGGGCGTCCGAGGCCGCGTCCCGGAACACGCCCTGGCCGTTCACCGCCGCCGACCGCACTCCGGCGCCGGACAGCAGTTCGCGCCAGCGTCCGGCGCTGTCGCCGTCGGTCGCATCGATCGTCCGGGCATTCAGCGCGATGGTTCGCGCCCTCAACCCGGCCACGGTCGTAAAACCACCGCCCTCGCTTTCGATCTTCAGCAGGATGTCCTTGCCACGTTGAGCGCCCATGTGAATCTCCGTCCTGTTCAGGTCTCTTCGGTCACGGCCCGCACGCGCAGGACCGCATAGGTTCGGGGACCGGTGGGCGACCGCCAGACATCGCTGAAGCGGACGCCCAGGCTGACCGTCCGCACCCCATCGGCCACCAGCGTTGCATCGCTCAGGCAGGCGCGGACCGACGCCAGGGCGGCCTTGGCCTCCTCTCCGCCCTGGAAGCGGGACACGATGGTCAGGGTCAGCAGGTGCTCGATCCCGCCGCCGTCCGCCGCGACGGGCCGGCTCTCACTGCGGCCGATCAACAGGTGCGGATAGCTCGGCTCCCGTGGCGCCGCGTCCCAGATCCGATCGCCCAGCAAGGCCGAGGTCGCCGGGTCGCTCTTCAGATGCGCGACCAGCGCCTTCTGCACGGCCAGTTCATGGCTCATCGCGTCCGCTCCAGATTGAGGATGCTCCGGCCGTTGGCGGGCTCGCCCGAGACGATCCGCCAGTCCGCGCCGTTGAACCGCAGCACGCGACCGACCATCAGCCGGGGATCCGACCGGCTTTCGGCCGTCAGGGTCTCAACCGTCGTCGGGGTCCCCGCCTCGCTCCGGTCCCGCCGTCGCGCCGGCCCCGGCCGGATCCAGGCCGAACCGATCGGTTCATAGGTCAGGCTGCGACCGCCATACGGAGTTTCCGCCTCGATGACCTCGAACACCTGGGCCAACAGCGGCAGGCGCGCGGCGATCACAGCCGCGCCTCGCGATACGGCGCCAGCCAGGCCTCGACCGGCTGGATCGGCATCTCGGTCTCGTCCCGCTCATAGGCGCGTAGCGTCAGCATCAGGATCGCCAGCCGCAGCGGGGCGGGCGAGGTGGAGGTCAGGGCCAGGCCCACGTCGCTCTCGACCCGCGCCCGAGCGGCGTCGATCAATGTCTGGATCAGCCCATCCTCGGCGCCGTGCTCGACGCGCAGGAACAGCTTCGCCTCGGTGAGGGACACCGGTGCGGTCATATCGACCTCGTTTTGCTTGATGGTGGCGAACGATGGATGGCGAGCGGCGATCCTCTCGCCACCCGCCACCGACTACTCACTCCCTCAGCGCCTTAGGTCGCGCTGAACTTCATCACCTTGATCGCGTCGAAGTCCTGCACCCCGCCGCCGACACGCCGGGTGGTGTAGAACAGCACATAGGGCTTGGCCGAGTACGGGTCCCTCAGCACCCGCACCCCCGCCCGGTCGACGATCAGATAGCCGCGCCGGAAGTCGCCGAACGCGATCGCCGCCGCATTGGCGGCGATGTTCGGCATCGTCTCGATCTCGGTGACCGGATAGCCCAGCAGCGAGGCCGTCTCGCCCGCCCGCTGCGCCGGCTGCCAGATGTAGTTGCCGTCCGCGTCCTTGAACTTGCGCACCGCCGAGACCGTGCGCCGGTTCATCACAAAGCGGGCGTTGGGTCGATACTGGGCCTTGGGCGCATAGATCAGATCGATGAGGCGATCCGCCGGACTGGTCGGTGCGAAGGCGCCCGCCGCGCCTGAGGCGACGTAGCCGATCTCGCCCCAGTCCTGATCCGCATCCGCGACGATCGTGTAGTTCAGGAAGCCGCGCGGTTTGTTGCTCCCGTCACCGTTGACGAAAGCCTGGGTCTCCTGTGCGGCGAAGGCGTCCTCGACCTCCGCGGCCAGCCACTCATCCAGATCGACCAGGGCGTCGTCCAGCAAGGACTGGGTCGCCGCCGGGCAGGCGTAGAGGTCGGCCGACGGGAACTCCAGCAGCGCCAGCGTCGCCGGATCGGTCTCGGGTCGCGCCGCCGTCTCCGCCACCCAGCCCGAGCCCACGCCGGCGATGGACACCGGCTTGCGGAACACGCCCGCCTGCACTGTCCGCACCGTCGATATTTCGCGCATCGGCGACCCCGCCATCAGCCGTCGCTCGATGGCCCGCTCGGTCTGCTCGGGAACCACGTGGCCGGCCGAGTTCGACGCCGATGACAATCCCGCCTTCAACTCCAGCCCGAACGATCCGCCCGCGCGCAGATAGCCGTCGAAGGCCGCCTTGGCCTCGGGCGCTTCGATCGTTTTGGGTTCAGCCCCAAGCGGCGGTCGGCGTCCCTCGCTGACCACTCGATCCAGCCGCGCCTGAGCGTTGGCGACCGCCTGGTCGATGCGCGCCACCTTCTCTTCCAGCAGCGTATCGGCCGCCGCCTTGCGCTCGATCTCGTCCAGCCGCGTGTCGTTGGCGCCTTTGAACGCCTCGAACGCGGCCATCATTTCGTGCATGGCGGCGCGCGCCTCCGGCGTGGCCGGGGCCTGTTTGGTCTCTTTCATTCTGTCTCCGGTGTTGAAGAACCGCCGATCGCGGTTAGGGTCGGGACGTGAACCGCCCCGGAACTCTTCGTCTCGCCCGCCTCACGGCCGCGCTCCCGGGAGCCGTCCGATGAGCCGCTACACCCGTCTCGAACGGGCCGTCATGGACGCCCTGGCCCACGACCTCCGCACGGAGATTCCTGATCTGGCGGGCCAGTTCGAGGAAAGCCGGCCCAGCCAGCGTCGCAATTCCGGCTTCGGCCTGTTCACCGAGATGATCGTCGATCGCACTCGGCCGGCGCCGGCCACGGGCCCGACTGGGGACTTCGGCACGGTCCACGTCATGGTCGGCCACCTGCCCGATCCGATCGCCTTCAAGGCCCGCGTCCGCCATGGCGTCCTGCTCGGCCTCATGGGCGACAGCTACGGTCAAGACACTCGCGCCATCGACTTCTCGACCGTGGCCTTCGACCAGGTCTTCACCGTCAACGCCCAGGGCCACTCCATTCCCTTCGAGCCGGCCCGGCAGATGCCGCCCAGCCCCTTGCTCGACCTGCATCGTCACAACGACCATGACCCCGCCGCCCGGTCGATCGAACCGCCCCCGCTCGTCAATGTCGGCGCGCTCCAGCGGGTTCAGCAGGTCGATGCGCCACCGCGCCACCTCCCGGCCTCGCTCCTGACGCCCGAGCCCATGCCCCAACCCCGGATTCCCACGGACCAGATGTCGCTGCTGATCGGGCTCTGGGCCCTGATCGGCGTGATCTCCCTCCTGCTCGTGTTCGTCTTCCGCCTGCCGTTCGCCCTGGGCGTCTTCTTCGCCGTCCTCGCGGGCCGGGCCGTGAAACAGCCGAAGGTCCTCTCAGCCGTCCGCAAGGTGGTCGATGGATGGCAAACGTCCCGGGTCATCGGGACGGACTGAACCGCGCGCCCGGCAGCATCGGGAAGGTCACCAGCGACACCTCCCACAAATCCACCTCTGTCAGCACCCGCAGCCCCCCGTCGCGCCGGGCCCTAACCGCGCGAAAACCGATGGACAGCCCATCCATCGCTCCGGCCTTCGCCAACGCGCCCGCGAACCGCGCCTCGGCCGACCAGTCCATGATCCGCCCACTGACGAACAGGCCGCGATCGTCCTCTATCATCCGGTCCCAGAGGCCGACCACCGCCCGCCCCTCATGCTGGTGCAGCATCCGCACCCCGCCCGCGCCGATCCTGGCCAGGCTGGCCTCGAACGCTCCCTTCGCCACCACGTCCCGGTTCAGGTCGGCCACGCCCCATAGCGAAGCGTAACCTTCGATGACCACCGCTTCCGACAAGGCCGACGTCGGCCGTTCCGCCAGCCGGCTCATCGTTGCGTCTCCAGCCGTCGCTCGATCCGGTCCATCGCCGCCCGAGTCGCCTCGCCCTGGGCCTCCAAACGCGCCAGCCGTTCGGCGACCAGCCTCTGTTCGGCGACCTGGTCCTCCAGGGTGCCGATCCGCGCCGCCGCGCCGCCCGCCCAGACCAGGCCGCCGATCGTCTGCACCGCCAGCGTCGTGATCAGGGCCACCGGAATCTTGCGCACGCCGTCCATGCTCAAGCCCCCACGCCGGCCATGCGCCGACGCTCCTCGTCGGTCAGGAAACTCGCCGCCTCCAGCCGCGCCCACAGCGCCTCCCGCTCAGGCTGCAGGGCCGGCACCGCATCCATGTCCGGCTCGATCCGCACGTCCGGAAAACGGGCGCCCAGCCAGCCGGTCAGCGCCGCCGCCGTCTTGCGCACCAAAGGCGCCACCGTCCCGCGCCAGAAGGCGACATTGGCCTCGCGATAGTTGGCGTAGGTTGCGTCTCCCGGAATACCCAGAAGCTGCGGCGGCACGCCGAAGGCCAGCGCGATCTCGCGCGCCGCCGCGTGTTTCCCGGCGATGAAATCCATCTCCGCCGGCGTCCAGCTCAGCGGCTTCCAGTCCAGCCCGCCCTCCAGCACCAGCGGCCGGCCCGCATTCGCCGTGCCGCTGTGCAGGTCATCGATCTGCGCCTTCAGGGAAACGAACTGCTCGTCGGTCAGCCGCTCGCCGTCCCGCGCCGAGAAAACCAGGGCGCCTGACGGTCGTGCGGAGTTGTCCAGCAACGCCTTGTTCCACTGCCCCGACGCATTGTGCACGTCGATGGCGAAGGCCGCCGCCTCCAGCGGCGAGAAGCCGTAGTGGTCGTCGACCGGGTGGAACAGCTTCAGGTGCAGCACCGGCATCCAGCCGTCCGCCGCTCGCGACAGGGTCACCGACCGCCCGTGCACCGAATACTCATAAGCCTCGGGCCAGCCGCTTCGCCCCGGCACAACCTTCATCCGATCAGGCCGCAGCGACCACAGCTCGTCCGTCGTCGAGTCCCCCGCCGCTTCGACGTAGGCGTTTCCCGCCGTCTGCAGCGCGCCGTAAACTCCTTCCAGCCATTCCACCCCGGACTGCTCCTGGTTAGGCCGGGCCAGAAGCGTCGCCAGAGGATGATCGTCGGCCCGAACACCGCCCGCGAACACCGCCAACGGCGTCGCCGCCGCCGCTTCCGCGATCATTCGCACACAGCGGTATGCGACCGGGTTTTTGGTGAAACCCTCCGTGGCCAGGCTGGCGTAGTCCCGCGGCGTCCAACGCGCTCGGCCGCCACCCGCCAGCGCGATCAGGGCGCCCACCCGACTGTCCTTGGTTTCCGGCGCGGCGACACGTCGCCGGTCCCCGAAGGGCCGTCGCCAGTTCAGCATGGTGATCTCCGTTGGCTCGGAACCGGGGTCGCCGCCTGCCGGTCTTTTCCGTCTTGCCAAGAGTATGGGGCGCCAGCGTCCGACCGTTGGAAGATCGCCGACTCATTCTTGCAAGCGGCTGATCTTCAGGTGCTTTTCAGCGCCAGATCGGACGAAGGTTCGCGGCGGCCCTAGACGCCGCGCTCTTCGCGCCACTCGGGGGCCTCGAAGTCCAGCGCGTCCTCGGCCTCTTTCAGAGCCAGTTCCGACACCGTCTGCCCACGCACTGAAACGCCCGCCTCATGCACCGTCTCCCGGCTACCCGAGACAAGGTGGTGCCACGGCGCCAAGGTCCGGCCCTCGTGGATGCGGCGATAGGCGCAGGACTTCGGCATCCATTCCAGCGCCTCGATATTCCAGGGCGTCAGCTTGATGCAGTCCGGCACATGCTCCTTGCGGTTGGCGTAGTCGGAGCAGGTGCAACGCACTGGATCGAACAGCTTGCAGTGCACCCGCGTCGGGATCACCTCGCCGGTGTCCTCGTCCTCGAACCGCACCAGGCAGCACAGGCCGCAGCCGTCGCACAGGCTTTCCCACTGTTCGCGGGTCATCTGGTCGAGGGTCTTGGTTTCCCAGAAGGCGGTCATCGGCGGCTCCATACGCCGATCATGGCCTCGTGTCGCCGGGGCACTTCCCCGAAAGCCGCCGTCAAGGTAGGGAAAATCGAGTGGCGTTCGGGGGATACGCGTGATCATCGGCATCGATCTGGGCACGACCAACAGCGCGGTCGGTGTCTTTCGCGACGGCAAGGCGGAGCTGATTCCGAACAGCCTCGGTCACGTCCTGACGCCTTCGGCCGTCAGTTTCGACGAAACCTCGGGCGAGGTCCTGGTCGGCCTGGCGGCGCGTGAGCGTCAGTCCACCCACCCCGGCCACACCGCCACGGCCTTCAAGCGCTACATGGGCGCCAACCGCGCCACACCGCTAGGCCGCCGCGAGTTCACGGCCGAGGAACTGTCGGCTCTCGTCCTCGGTCGCCTTAAGGCCGACGCCGAGGCCTATCTGGGCGAACCGGTGACGGAGGCGGTCATCACTGTCCCCGCCTACTTCAACGACAAGCAGCGCAAAGCCACCCGCCGCGCCGGCGAACTGGCTGGCCTGCGCGTCGAACGTCTGCTCAATGAGCCCACCGCGGCGGCGCTGGCCTACGGCATCCACGAACTCGGCAATGAGAGCCGCTTCTTGGTCTTCGACCTCGGCGGCGGCACCTTCGATGTCTCCGTGCTTGAAATCTTCGAGGGGGTGATCGAGGTCCGCGCCTCCACCGGCGACAACCGTCTGGGCGGCGAAGACTTCAACGATGTTCTCATCGACGAATTCCGCCGCACCGCCGGCAAGGACATCAGCGAGAAGGATCGCGCCGACCCCACCCTGCGTGAGCGCATCCGCATCGCCGCCGAACGGGCCCGCCGCGCCCTGACCGAACATCCCTCGACCACCATGTCCATCGTCTGGAAGGACCAGGCGATCGAGCGGCAGATCAGCACCGACGAGTTCGAAACCCTCTGCGCCGGCCTACTCAACCGCCTGCGCGATCCGGTCCTCCGTTCGTTGCGCGACGCGGGCATCCGTTCCGAAGACCTGTCCGAGATCATTCTGGTCGGCGGCTCGACCCGCATGCCGGTGGTCCGCAAGGCCATCACCCGCATGTTCGGCCGCTTCCCCGCCAATGCCGTCAATCCGGACGAGGCCGTCGCTCTCGGCGCCGCCGTCCAGGCCGGACTCAAGTCCCGCGACGTGGCGCTGAAGGAAGTCGTCATGACCGACGTCTGCCCCTACAGCTTGGGAGTGGAGGTCGCCGAGCGGGGGCCGAACGGGCGCATCATCGACGGCATCTTCTCGCCGATTATCGAGCGCAACACCGTCATCCCGGCCAGTCGGACGCAAAACTACGCCCCGATGCGCGATCACCAGCGCGAGCTGATCCTGCGCATCTATCAGGGCGAGTCGCGCCACGTCGTCGACAACGTCCACCTCGGTGAGATCAAGGTCCCCCTCGCCGGGGGCCGCGCCGAGGATGGCGCCACCGACGTCCGTTTCACCTACGACATCAACGGCCTGCTCGAGGTCGACGTCACGGTGATGAAGACCGGCGAGACCCGTCAGCTGATGATCGTCGATGACGAGGTCGCCGCCGCGCCGGACTTCGAAAAGCGCCGCGCCGCACTGGCCGCGCTCAAGCAACACCCTCGGGATTCCGATGCGGTAAAGACCGTCCTCGCCCGCGGCCACCGCTGCTACGAGGACGCACTCGGCGAAACCCGCCAGTTCCTCGGCGACCACATCACCCGGTTCGAACTGGTGGTCGAGGGCCAGGATCCGCGTGAGATCGAGCATGCCATCGGTCAGCTCACCACCGTCCTCGACCAGTTCGAGGGCCAGACGTGGCTCTAGGCGGATCCATCTGGTCCATCCTCGGCATCGCGCCGACCAATGACGAACGCGAAGTTCGCCGCGCCTACGCCCGCCGTCTGAAAGAGGTCCATCCCGAAGACGACGCCGAGGGC
This sequence comes from Brevundimonas sp. GW821-FHT12C05, assembly GCF_058807475.1. Taxonomy (NCBI): domain Bacteria; kingdom Pseudomonadati; phylum Pseudomonadota; class Alphaproteobacteria; order Caulobacterales; family Caulobacteraceae; genus Brevundimonas; species Brevundimonas sp. GW821-FHT12C05. The sequence continues at coordinate 245,780 of NZ_JBXAQS010000001.1, read as the reverse complement.
TTCCAGGCCCTGCGGGAAGCCTACGAACGCGCTCTCGACATGGCCCGCCGAGGCTGGGCCGTCCCCCCCGCGCGGAAGTCCCGCGACAAGGAAGCGGAGCTGGTCTTCGATGCCCCGACCTCCGACGACCGCTGGGCCGACGATGTCGCGAACCGTTGGAGCGAGCCTGAAGACGGCCTCGGCGAGGGCTGGGCCGCAGCCGAAGCCGATCGTTGGAACCCGGTCCCTCCACCACTCGCGCCTGAACCGACGCTGTCGCCTGAGGTCGCCGCCGAACTGGAGGCCGAAAAGGTCCGGCAAGAGGCGCACGCCGCCCTGTGCGATCAACTGGAAGGCCTGCTTCGCCAGACCACCGCCCCCTCCGGCGATGCGCTCAGCGTCATGCTGCGCATCTTCCGCTCGCCCGCGATGGACTCCCTGCGGGTTCATGCGAACACCGAATACTGGCTGGCGCACGCCATCGCCCGCGGCGGCCCGGCGGCCGACAGCCTGATCGAGCCCGCGGTCAAATTCTTCGGCTGGGATAGCGGTCGGGTCGGCGTGGACATGTCTCACGCCCAGCCCGTCCTGCAGCGCCGCGAGACGGCCCGGATCATCCAGCAGCTTGCCCGGCCCATGACCGCCGGCCACGACGCGTGGAAGGCCCTGCGGACCAAGCAGACCCTGTTCCGCCGCATCGCCGACCGACTTGATCCCTTCCTGTCGCGGCAGGTGATCGATCTGCTCTCGCGCGCCGATCACGATCTGCCGGACCTGTACAGCCACCTCGATCCGGACGCCGTGGCGACCTGGCGAGCGCGTCTGGCCCATCCCCGGTTCAGCGCCCTTTTCCTGCTTAGCCTGCTGATCGCACCGATGATCCTCGCCTTGATCGTCGTCAGCACCGGCGTGTTCGGTCCAACGACCCTGCCCAATATCCTCGCCGTCTGGATCGTCGCCCTGGCCGCCGCGACCGGGATCGGCGCGGTCTGGATCAACGGCGTGCTCAAACCGGCCCGTGAATGGGCGGACCGTTATCCGTGGGACGCACCGCTGTGGAAGCGACTGGGCTGGGCGCCCGCCTCGGCAGCCCTGTTGGCGATCGCGCCCCTCTTCACGGGCGTGGACTGGCTATGGCCGGGAATCCTGCTGGCGGGGCTGGGCATCGTCGCCTGGGCGCGGATCGTCACCGCCCACATCCCGCCTCCGCCGGTGTCCCGCTACCGGATCGCTGAGTTCATCGGCATCGTTCCCATCGTCCTGTACGTCGTCCTCACGCCCGGCTCGGCCTCGCAACCGTCATTGGTCGCAGCCATCGTCAGCGCGACCCTGGCCTTCCGTTTCGGCGGCCATGCCATTGTGCAGGAGTGGCTGTATCAGAGCCCAGACCGCCAGCGTCGGGTCTCGCTCGCCCTGATCGGCGGCGCCGTCGCTGTCGGCGCCCTGGCGGTGCTGACGGCATGGATCGGCGCGCCCGGCCTCGCCATCGGACTGGTTTGCGGCTTCGCCTTCATGGATCGGGCGCTGGCGACAGATCGCTTCGGCCCCGCTTTCCAGCTCCGGCGCGGCTGGCTCATGTTCGGCTGGCTGGGCGCCGTCACCCTCTCGGGCGTCATGGGGGCCATGGACAGGACCGCGCCGGCCGCTCTCGCCCTTTGGGTGGTGATCGCGGGCGCCCTCACCGGCATCGGCGCCTTCCTCCCCGAACCCGGCCAGAAGTCGCGGAAAAAGCGCCGCCCCGGCGCGCTGGCCTGACCGTCAGTGGCTGACCGACTTTGAGAACAGGTTGATCACCAACACCCCGCCGACGATCATCGCCAGCCCGGCCATGGCCGGCAGGTCCAACTTCTGTTTGAACAGCACCGCCCCGATGGTCGCGATCATCACCACCCCCAACCCGCTCCAGATGGCGTAGGCCAGACCGACGGGAATCTGCTTCAACGCGATCGACAGCAGATAGAAGGCGATTAGATAGCAGACGCCCATGCCCAGCGTCGGCCATGGCCGGGTGAACTGCTGCGACATCTGCAGCATCGTCGTCCCCGCCACTTCCAGCCCGATCGCGCCGGCCAGGGCGGCCCAGGTCAGGGGATTCATCGGGCCGTCTCCATCAGCACATGGCCCGGCGTCAGAAGCGACAGCAGCGCCCTGCGCTGCTCCGGCGACACGTCGTAGACTCCGAAGATGTCCGACATCCACAGGCCGTCGGCCACCAGCCTCAACAGCAGGGCGTCATCCGCCCCGACCGGATCGGTGGGATCGTCCGCCCGCACGGGCGCCGTCGCCTTCGACCAGCGATCCCGCAGGGACGGCTCGATGGCGCAGGCGGCCAGGATCGCTCGCCCGACGCTGACGTCTTCCGACGTCACCGCATCGTTGATCGTCACCCGCAGATAGGCTCGCGCCAGCCGTCCGTAGGGTTCCGGATCGCGCGCCGCCTCGGTCAGAATCGACGCGCTGAACATCTCGCCCAGATGGTCCACCACGCCTTCGAGCAGGGTCATCTTGGTGGGGAAATGATGCAGCAGTGCGCCCTTGCTGACCGTGGTGCGCGCCGCGACCGCGTCCAGGGTGAAGCCCTTCGGCCCCAATTCCGCAACAACCTCCAACGCCCTGTCCATGATCTCGGCGCGGGTGGTGTCGGGCGCGCGGCGGCGTGTCTTGATGTTCATTCGGCCTACATACCGGCTGGACGGTATGGGTCAATCGCGCAAGGCCGTGGCGATGCGTCGCCCCCTCCTCTATATGGCCGCCATGGCTGCCCGTCCCCCCCTCGTCGCCCTCAAGGATGTCCGTCTTCAAGACGGTCAACGCCCGCTGTTCGACGGTGTCGACATGGCTATCGAACCGCGCACCCGCGCCGCCCTCGTCGGCCGCAACGGAGCGGGCAAATCGACCCTGATGAAGATGGTCATGGGCCTGATCGAGCCCGACGCCGGGGACCGCTCGGTGCAGGCCGGCGTCCGCTTCGCCTATGTTCCGCAGGAGCCGGACATCACGGGCGACACCCTGCTCGACTACGCCGCCTCGGGCGGCGCCCAGCCCTGGACCGCCGAAAGCTGGCTGACCACCTTCGGCCTCGACCCGCACAAGCCCGCCGTCAATCTGTCCGGCGGCGAGACCCGCCGCGCCGCCCTGGCCAAGGCCTTCGCCGAAGAGCCGGACCTGCTCCTGCTCGACGAGCCGACCAACCACCTCGACATCCTGGCCATCGAATTGCTGGAAAGCGAACTGCTCTCGGCGCGCTTCTCCCTGCTGGTCGTCAGCCACGACCGCGCCTTCCTCAACCGCGTCACCCAGTCGGTGCACTGGCTCGAAGGCCGCCGCGTCCGCACCCTCGACAAGGGCTTCGTCGCCTTCGACGACTGGGCCGACAAGGTCATGGAGGAAGAGGCGGAATCCCTGCGCCGCCTGACCAAGAAGATCGAGGCCGAGACCTATACCTTCTACCGCTCCATCACCGCCCAGCGCACTCGCAACGAGGGCCGCGCCCGCGCCCTGATGGCCATGCGCGCCGACCGCGCCGATCGGGTCAAGGACCTGCCGCGCGAGCTCCAACTCGGGGTCGACAGCGGCGTCACCTCCGGCAAGCTGGTCGCCGACCTCAAGGGCGTCAGCAAGCGCTTCGGCGATCGCGTCATCTTCAAGAACCTGACCACCCGTGTCATCCGCGGCGACCGGCTGGCCATCGTCGGTCCCAACGGCGCGGGCAAGACGACGCTGGTCAAGGTCCTGCTGGGCGAGCTCCAGGCCGACGAGGGCAGTGTCCGCCTCGGCGCCAATCTGGACCCGGTCTACCTCGATCAGTCCCGCGAGGGGCTGAAATCCGACATGACGCTGTGGGACGCTCTCACTCCCGGCGGCGGCGACAGCATTCTGGTGCGCGGCATATCCAAACACGTTGCCGCCTACGCCAAGGACTTCCTCTTCTCCGAGGCCCAGCTGCGCCAGCCGATCTCGACGCTCTCGGGCGGCGAGCGCAACCGCCTGCTACTGGCCCGCGCGCTCGCCAAGCCCGCCAACATGCTGGTTCTCGACGAGCCGACCAACGACCTCGACATGGACACGCTCGACAAGCTGGAAGAGCTGCTGGAGTCCTACGACGGCACCCTGATCCTGGTCAGCCACGACCGTGATTTCGTCGACCGCCTGGCCACCTCGACCATCGCCATGAACGGCCGCGGCGACATCGTCGAAACGCCCGGCGGCTGGACCGACTTCATCCGCCAGAATCCCGGCTTCCTCCAGCCCGGCGCTAATCCGCGCCCGCAGGACAAGGAGGCCGCCAAGCGCGCAGAGGCCAACCCCGCCCCGGCCTCCGTCGCCGCCGCGCCGAAGAAGCCCGGCAAGCTGACGTTCAAGGACAGCCACCGCCTCAAGGAGCTGGAAGGCCTGCTTGAAAGCCTGCCCGGCCAGATCGCCAAACACGACGCCACACTGGCCGACCCCGATCTCTACAGCCGCGATCCCAAGGCCTTCGACCGCGCCATGACCGCCGCCGCCCAGGCACGCGAGCAGCTCGAGAACGCCGAACTGGAATGGCTCGAACTGGAAGAGAAGAAGGCCGCGCTGGGCGCCTGATTTCGGCGTCCGAACGCCGCATCGCCAAGCGCGGCCGTTCGGCCTAGCCTTCTCCCATGCCCGCTGTCGTCCGCCGTCTTGAGCTGACCCCGTCCGAACGCCGCGCCGCGGCTCGGATCAATGCGGCTCTCGGCGTCATGCCGCGCCTCAAGACTGATGGCTGGCGGCTACAGGCCGGCCAATGGGCTAGCGGCGCGTTCGGCGGAGCCGCCCAGACCGTGACCGCCGCCTGGCTCCGCCGGCGCGGCGTCCGCGTCGAGACCCTGCGCATCCCCTCTCCCGACGGCGGCGTCGCCCTGCGCATCCTGCATCCGCCCGGGCCGCCGCGCGGCGTGGTTCTCGACATGCACGGCGGCGGCTGGGTGGTCGGCAGCGCCGGCCTCAACGATCACCTCAACGCCGACATCGCCGCCGAGACCGGCCTCGCCGTCGTCTCGGTCGACTACCGCCTGCTCAGCGAAAGCCGCGGCGTCCTGCTCCAGCACGCCATCTCAGACTGCGCCGCCGCCGGGCGCTGGTTGGTCGACAACGCCGCCGCCCGCTTCGGCACGACCGACGTCTTCATTTGCGGCCAATCCGCCGGCGCCCATCTGGCCGCCCTGACCACCATGACCCTGCGCGACGAGGGCCGTCTCGGCGCGGTGCGCGGCTGCGTCCTCGTCTATGGCGTCTACGATTTGAGCGGCACGCCGTCCGTCCGCGCCGCGAGCCGCGACGCCCTTCTCCTCAACGGTCCGACCCTGGCCGCCGATCTCGGTCGCCTGCTGCCTGATCGCGACGAGGCGGGACGCCGTCGTCCCGACGTCTCCCCGCTGCACGCCCCTATGCGCGATCTGCCGCCCGCTCTCTTCATCGCCGGAGATCTGGATCCGCTGCGCGACGACAGCCTGCTGATGGCCGAGGCCTGGTCCGCCGCCGCGCCCTCGGAGTTGATCGAAATTCCTCTCGCCCCGCACGGCTTCATCCATTTCGGCGGCCCCGTCGCCCGGCGAGCGCTCAGGGAAATCAGCGACTGGCTGGACCGCACCGTCCCCGGTTGAGCGAATTTCCGGGCAATTCAGATCAGAATTGACCCTGTTTCGCGCCCCTGTGAATAACGCCGCAATAGCTTCACAATTCGAAGAAATTCGTCGTTGCGCGAAAGTCGATACAGGGTTCGGACAAGTTTTATCCCGAAAACCGTCCACAACCGGATGATTCGGGGTGCTTGCTGGATCCCGGATTTGGAGCGAGCTTGATCAGGCCGAGGGACACGGCGGCGCGGAAATCCGGGGAGACCCGGGGCTCAAAGCGAACCGGCCCGGCTCTCTGACCCGACGCTACGGGCGGTCTTCGGATCGTAACGGGCGGGAGGCAGGATCAAGGCCCCAAGGGGATGTCGAAGGCTTCGGCTGGAGACGGAACCGGATGGGAACCGGATCGGGATCAAAGGACGGCGCAGGCCAGACCTGTGGAACGCCGGAGACCAGGAGCGCGAGAAGATACAGCTGACCATCGTCGGGGTTCGCCCTGCTGATGCCGAAGCCAGGGTCTGAAAACCTCAAAGGCCAAGTCCAACCCGGACTTGGCGAGGGGACGAGGAGCACCGGTTCGCCGAGGCCCTTCGTCCCCTCGCTCAATTCCGGCGTCCGGCATCCTCTTCCTTCGCCCTTTCGCCGCCATCGCCTTGGCCGTACATAAGGCCATGACCTCGCGTGGGAATCGCCGCTTCGCGCCTGACCGCCGCACCCTGCTCGCCGGAGCCGGGGCTCTGGCCGCCACGACCGTGCTGGCGGCATGCAATGGTTCCGAGGTTGAACCCGACGCCGACGGCCGCATCCGTCTCCGCTTCGCCACCGACTGGCGCGCCCAGGCCGAGCATGGCGGCTTCTACCAGGCGGTCGCCTCGGGGGCCTATGAGAAGCGCGGCCTGAACGTCCAGATCATCCAAGGCGGTCCCGGTGTAAACGTGCCCCAGCTGCTCGCCGCCGGCGCCGTCGAACTGGGTATGGGTTCCAACAGCTTCATCCCCATGAGCCTGGTCGCCGAGGGGGCGCCGGTGAAGGCCGTCGCCGCCTTCTTCCAGAAGGACCCGCAGGTTCTCATCGCCCACCCGGATCCCGCGTTGAGGAGCATCGCGGACCTGGCAGGACGCCCCTTCCTGCTGGCCGACGCCTCGATCAACGCCTTCTGGGTCTGGCTGAAAGCCAAATACGGCTTCACCGACGACCAGGTCCGCAAATACACCTTCAACCCCGCGCCCTTCCTCGCCGACCCACGCGCCGTGCAGCAGGGCTATCTGACGTCCGAGCCCTACACGATCGAGAAGGAGGCGGGCTTTGAGCCGCGCGTCTTCCTGCTCGCCGACGAGGGCTATCCCTCCTACGCCACCATGGTGCTGGCTCCGAACGCCTTCGCCCGTGACAACGGCGACGCCCTGCGCGGCTTCATTGCGGCCTCCGCCGAGGGCTGGCGCGACTACATCCAGGGGGACGGCAAGGCCGCCGACGCCCTGATCCGGAAGGACAATCCGGAGATGACGCAGGACATCCTCGATCAGGCCCGCGCCAAGCTGAAGGCCAACGGCATCGTCGATGGCGGGGACGCCGCCCTCTACGGCCTCGGGACCATGACCAACGAACGCTGGCAGGCCTTCTTCGACGTCACCAGCCAGGCCGGCGTCTATCCGACCAACCTGGACTGGCGTCAGGCCTTCACCACCCAATACCTGCCCGGCCGTGGCCGTGGCTGACGCCGTCGCGGCGCTGACCGGCGCCGTCGTCCGCTATCCGGATCGGGCCGCGATCGGCCCGCTGAACCTGTCGGTCGCCCCCGGCGAGATCGTCGCCGTGGTCGGCGCCTCAGGCGCGGGCAAGTCGACGGCCTTGCGTCTGCTCGCCGGACTGGAACGTCCGTCCGAGGGCCAGGTGGTCACCACGGCGCCGGGCCGCACCGCCTTCGTCTTCCAGGCCCCGACCCTGATGCCCTGGGCCGACGCCCAAACCAACGTCGCCCTGCCGCTGGAGTTGTCCGGAACACCCAGGGACGAGGCCCGCGCCCTGGCCGCCGCCGCCCTCGCCTCTGTCGGTCTCGGCGAGCGCCTGACCGCCCGTCCGCGTCAGCTCTCGGGCGGCATGGCCATGCGCGCCTCCTTGGCCCGGGCGCTGGTCACGCAGCCCGACCTGCTCCTGCTGGATGAGCCCTTCGCAGCGCTCGACAGCGTCACCCGTCGCCACCTGATCGAGGACCTGCACAGCCTCTGGGCCGGACGGTCGCCGCGCCCCGCCATCGTCTTCGTCACCCATGACATCGAGGAAGCCGTCTACCTGGCCGGACGCACCGTCGTGCTCGACGCCGTCAGCGGACAGGTGGCCATGGCACGCCCGACGCCGGGCGATATCCCGCGCCAGGCGGGCTGGCGCGCCGATCCCGACTACCGCGAGACAGTCGAGACCCTGGCCGCCGCCCTCGCTCACGCCATGCCGGACCGCGTCGCGTGACCCGCCTTGTCGCCCCGCTGGCGCTGATCATCCTGCTGCTCGCGGCCTGGGAGATCGCTTGCCGCCTGTGGCAGGTCCCCGTCTACTTCCTGCCGCCGCCCAGCGCGGTCGCCGCCTCCCTCATCGAGCGCGCGCCCATCCTCGCGGGCTCCGCCCTCCAGACCTTCCGCATGGCGCTGCAGGCCCTGGCCGTCGCGGCCCTGCTCGGCGGCGGTCTGGCGCTGGCGGTCTCTCTCAGCCGCCCGGCCGAGTATGCCGTCCGCCCGCTCGCCGTCGCCCTGCAGGTGACCCCGATCGTCGCCATCGCGCCTTTGGTTCTGATCTGGGCGGGCCTCGACCACGCCGACCGCGCGGTCATCGCCCTGGCCGCCGCCGTCGCCTTCTTCCCCATCTTCTCGGGCGTCCTGACCGGGCTGAAATCCGCCGATCCCGACCTTGAGCGGCTGTTCGATCTCTACGGCACCTCACGGATTCAGCGCCTCATCCGCTTGCGCATCCCCGCCGCCCTGCCCTTCGCGCTGGAGGGCCTGCGCGTCGCCTCGGGTCTGGCGGTCATCGGAGCGGTGGTCGCGGAATTCGTCTCCGGCTCCGGCGCGACCCAGGGTCTGGCCTGGCGGCTGCTCGAATCCGGCAATCGCCTGCGCACCGCCGACATGCTGGCGGCCCTGGTCTGCCTGATGGCCATGGGGCTGGCGCTCAGCGGTCTGGTCGGCCTCGTCGAGCGCCGCGTGCGGGCGCACCTCTCCTGATCCGGGCGTTAGCGACGGGTTAAGCCCGCCGCGGATACCGTGCCTCTCCAAACCCCCTGCGTTCGGAGACGCCCCTTGCGTCGCGCCAGCTGCCAGACCTTCGGCCTTGCGGTCCTCGTCCTCGCGACGACGGGCTCAGTCAACGCGGCCGCCGCCCAGGCCCCGACGCCGCCCCAGGCCCGTTATCTGAACTGGGCCGGCCGCGGCGCCGTCGTCGCCACGCCTGCGCCCGCCGACATCTCGGCCAGAGCAAACACGCAGCCGCGCCGTCCCAATCGTGTCATCCCCCACGGCGGCGCCGACGAGGCTCTTCCCTCAGCCCCAGCTGTCGCCTCCGAGGCGCCGCGCCGCACCCTGACCCCGGCCAACGCCTGGCTCCGTGCGCCCGCGCCTGCTCCGGAACCGGCGCCGATGGTCATGGCGGCCCCCGCCGCGCCGCCGCCGGCGCCTGCGGTCCGTACCGTTCCCGACTTCCTCCCGGACCAGGGCGGGCGCGGCCAGCCGGCGCCCGCCGAGATCGCTCTCGCCGCCGCCCCTCCCGCCGCCGCCGTCGCGGGTCCGTCGGACGATCCGATGGCGCCGCGACGCGACGCTCCGATCTTCCGCCTACAGCGAACGCCGGCGTCCGCTCCGGCGCAGACCGCCCCGGCTCCGGAGCCCCAGGAACGGGCCGAAGCCGCGCCCCCCGCGCCCCAGCCTCCCCGCGTGGCCATGGTCGCGGCCAATCCCGATGATCGTCCCTCCACTCAGAGCGCCCGCTACTATTCGGTGCATCGTCAGAACGGGCGTGAACCCGACGCCCTGACCCTGCCGCAGCCGACCTATGTCGACGCCCTGGCCATCACCACGCCCGTGACCATCGCGTCCCAGGACCTGGCCCAGCCCGAGCAGGCGCCGACCCTGATCCGCGATGCCCAGGGCCGGGTCCGCGCCCAACCCGCCGCGCCGGAAGGGGATTATCAGTGAGCGACACCGTGGCCGTGTCGCGCCTCCCCGACCTGATCGCCCTCGCTGAAGAAGGGTCGAGCGAGAAGCGCCGGGCCCTGCTGCGCGAGCTGACTGAGCATTTCTTCGGTTCGCCCGACCGCACCGCGACCGAAGACACCCTGTACGGCGCTGTCCTGGCCAAACTGGCCGATGACATGGAGACGGCCGTTCGCGCCGAGCTCTCCAGCCGCTTCGCCGCTACCCCGGATGCCCCCCACGCCCTGATCCGCCGCCTCGCCAACGACGAGGCCGCCGTCGCCGGCGCCGTTCTGGCCCACTCGCCGGTGCTCACCGACGAGGACCTGCTGGGCGTCGTCCGCAACCACGGTCAGGATCACCTGCGCGCCGTCTCGGCCCGGCCCTCGGTCTCCGAGGCCATCTCCGAGGTCATTGTCGAGCGCGGCGACGACGAGACGCTCGGGACTCTGCTGCGCAACGACGGCGCCCGCCTGTCGCGAAAGGCGTCCGAGGTCGCGGTCGAGCGGGCCAAGGCCAACCCGGCCCTGCATGACGCCACCGTCTCCCGCGCGGGCCTGCCCGCCGACCTGCTCAACGATATGTATTTCGTCGTCGAGGCCCGGCTGCGGAATCAGATTCTCGAACAGAACGCCCGCATGGACCCGGCCCTCCTGGACGCCGCCCTCGCCGCCGGCCGCACGCGCGTGGCCACCGACGACGGCGCCCTGCCCGCCGACTATTCGGAATGTCTCGCCTACGTCGAGGAACTGAAGGCCGCCGGGCAACTGACGCCCCAGATGCTGGCCCGCTTCCTCCGCTCGGGCGGCCGGACATCCTTCCTGATCGCCTTGGCCCAGTTGTCGGATATCGACTTCCACACCGCGCGCCAGATCGTCGACCGACGTGAGCTCGACGCCCTCGCGGTGGTCTGCAAGGCGGCCGATCTCGATCGCGCCCTGTTCCTGACCTACGCCGTGGTCCTGTTGAACGATGACGGCGACGCCATGGCCAAGGCCCACTCCTACGCCCGCATGTACGCCGAGCTCAGCCGCGAGGCGGCGCTCCGCACCCTGCGCTTCTGGCGTATGCGCCGCGGCGCCCAGGCCGCCTGATCCCAAAACAAAAACGCCCGCCGGAGCGATCCAGCGGGCGTCTTCGTCTGTCCTTGCGGACGCTTACTTCTTGGCGCGGGTCGCGGCGCGGGCCGGCTTGCGGCCGCCCTGGCCCAGGCCCATCTGCTTGGCCAGATCCGAACGCGCCTTGGCGTAGTTCGGAGCGACCATCGGATAGTCCTTCGGGAGGTTCCACTTGGCGCGGTATTCCTCGGGGCTCATGTTGTACTTGGTCCGCAGGTGGCGCTTCAGCGACTTGAACTTGCGACCGTCTTCCAGGCAGATCAGATAATCCGGCGTGATCGACTTGCGGACCGGAACGGCCGGCTCGCGGGGTTCCGGCTCCGGCTCGACCGCACCGGTCGAAACCTGCGACAGCGCCGCGTGGATGCTCGAAATCAGGCCAGGAACTTCCGAAGCCTGCACGTTATTGTTGCCGACATAGGCCGACACGATATCGGCGGTCATCTCGAGCAGTTGCGAAGTCTCTTCCATAGCCATCCCGCCTACAATCTCTGTTCGGTTCGACTGAATCAGCATCGACCAATCGTCGGCGCTTTGAATAGAGAGCTTCTGTTTTGAAAGCAATGGCGCCGTGTTGGGGCCCCAAATCTGATGAGGGACGGCGGTTCGATCCTTCAGCGACCGAAGTTTTCCGCCAACGCCAGCATCGCCGCGCGCTCCGGGGCCGAATAGTCGTCCACCCCCTCCTCTTCGCCGTCCCGGATCGCCCTCAGTAGAGCGGGGGTCAGGGCCGAGGACAGCGACCAGTTCCAATAGCGCAGAACCGTTTGCGCCCGGTCGACGGCCAGCATCTCATAGGTGATCTGCACCCGTTCCCAGACCGGATCGGTAGAGCCGTCCAGCAAGGTTTCGGGACGCCGCATGGATCGCCACAGCAGCTGAAGCTCGCCCCGGCCCAGTCCCGTGGCCTTGCACAGGATGGCCAGCGGCTCGCCGCCCGGATCGCCCAGGATCTTGGCGCCGGTGATCGGCTTCACCCCGGACAGGTAGGCGATCTCGGTCGCGATCTCGCGCGACAGCCCCATCTGGCCCGCCGCGGCCACCGCCTCCTCCAGGCCGCCATACGGGCTCTTGGCGATCGCGGCGCGATTGCGTTGGCGACGCTCGATAAACTGCAGCGCCTTGCGCGACACCGGGTCCTGCCAGCCTTCCTCGGCGGCCATGGCGAAGACGTCCTCGGACACCTCCTGCATCACCTCCCGCGACACGGCGAACCGCTGCAGAATGGTCCGGCGATCCTCGGGACCGCTCCACCAGAACATCACGTAGGCGCCCGATGGTCGCAGCTCGGGCCGCTTCAGCAGGTGGGCGCACAGGTGCCGGTCCGTCCGGCTCAGACTCACCACCCCTTCGACCGCCACCTGGCTCAGTCGCGCCGTCGTATTGCGCAGCACCGCCTCGATGACCTGGCTCTCGCCGAAGCTGAGCAAGGTCTCGCTGACCACCTCCGACAGGCCGCGACGGCTGGCCATCAGGAAGCGGTGCTCGACCTCGGCGTCCCGCGCGCAGGCGACAAGATCGGCGTCGGATAGCGAGGCGCATTGCTCGATCAGCAGGCCAGCGATCTGCGGTTCGTCGCGCAGCAGCATCCGCGCCAGGGCGTTGGGAAGCTCCGCCAGCGGGGCCAGTCGCGCGGCCACCCTGCGTCGGTCTTCCGGGGAGGCCAGACGCAGCATCTCGACCAGAAGGTCGCCGGTCACCGACCGTTCAAACGCATTGATCCGGCTGGCCGGCAGGGACACCACGTCCGCCAGCCTTTTCAGCAACGCATGGCGCGCGCGAAGACCGGCGACGGGCGCGGTCTCCTCAGGCTGGACGGCGGGCTCGGACATATCGTGCCCACGATAAATCGGGCGCGGTTAACCGCCTGTGACGACCGCCGACATCCGACAACCTGAAGTAAAGCCTGTTCTTCCGTCGCCCATAAGCGCCGGCTGATCCGCCTACAGCCCCTCGAACAAAGCCGTCGACAGATACCGCTCGGCGAAGCTCGGGATGATCGCCACCACCGTCTTGCCGGCGTTCTCCTCGCGCGACGCCACGCGGAAGGCCGCCGTCAGGGCCGCGCCGGACGAGATGCCGACCGGGATGCCCTCGACCCGCGCCGCCTTGCGCGCCATCTCGAAGGCGTCCTCGTTCGACACCTGCTCGACGCCGTCGATGACCGAGCGGTCGACGATGGTCGGGATGAAGCCCGCGCCGATGCCCTGGATCTTGTGCGGCCCCGGCTCGCCGCCCGACAGCACGGGCGAGGCGGTCGGTTCGACCGCGATCATCTGCACCGAGGGCTTGCGCGCCTTCAGCGCCTGGCCGACGCCCGTGATGGTGCCGCCCGTGCCCACGCCGGAGATGACGATATCGACCGCGCCGCCCGTGTCGGCCCAGATTTCCTCGGCCGTGGTTTCGCGGTGGATGGCCGGATTGGCGGGGTTGTCGAACTGGGCCGGGCTGACGGCGCCGGGCGTCCGCTCGATCAGATCCTGCGCCATGGCGATCGCCCCCTTCATCCCCTTCTCGGCCGGGGTCAGGACCAGTTCGGCGCCCAGCAGGGCCAGCATCTTGCGGCGCTCGATCGACATGCTCTCCGGCATGACGAGGATCAGCTTGTACCCCTTGGCCGCCGCCACGAAGGCCAGGGCGATGCCGGTGTTGCCGCTGGTCGGCTCGATCAGCACGCTGCCCGGTCCCAGCTTCCCGGCCTGCTCCAGCGCCTCGATCATGGCCACGCCGATGCGATCCTTCACCGAGGCGATCGGATTGAAGAACTCCAGCTTGGCCAGCACCCGCGCCTTGGGCTGGTATTCGGCCGATAGGCGCGGCAACCCCACCAGCGGCGTGTCGCCGATCGTGTCGATGATGGAGTCATAGATCTTGCCGCGGCCCGATTTGCGGTGGCGGCTGGCGTCGTACGAAGCGTCGGTCATGAGGAGGTTTCCGGGCGGCGATCAGAGCGTGACATTAAAGCACGTTCTGCGGGGCTGAACCTCTCCGATCTGGGGTAGGCGCGTCATGACGCAAGGGCCGGATGAAGCCTTCGCGGTCAGTCTGACGCCTGTTCAGGCGATCAGAACTCCTGCCAGCCGTCCTCTTGCACCGTCCCGCCGGCCGCCGCGCCGCCGCCGGCGAAGGCGACGATACGCGCCCGCTCGCGCACCAGCGGCGCGGGCGGTGCGGCGCGAGGCCGAAGGGTGTGCACCGTCGGCGCCGCGCCCCCCGCCCGAGCTCCGGTCTCGAAGCGTTCGACCAGGGCGGCCAGTTGCGCGGCCTCGGTCTTCAGGTTCGCGGCCGCCGCCGTGGTCTCTTCGACCATGGCCGCATTCTGCTGGGTGACCTGGTCCATCTGGTTCACAGCGCTGTTGACCTGCTGCAGACCCGTGGCCTGTTCCTGCGCCGAGGCCGAGATTTCGGACACCAGGGCGTCCATCTCCGCGACCCGTACGACGATGGCCGACAGGGCCGATCCCGCCTCGTCCACCAGCTTCACCCCCGCCGCGACCTGGCTGGTCGAGGCCGAGATCAGCGCCTTGATCTCCTTGGCGGCCTCCGCCGACCGCTGCGCCAGCGACCGGACCTCCGACGCCACAACCGCGAAACCGCGGCCGGAGTCTCCGGCCCGAGCCGCTTCGACCCCCGCGTTCAGCGCCAGCAGGTTGGTCTGGAAGGCGATCTCGTCGATCACCCCGATGATCTCGCCGATCTGCACCGAGCTCTTCTGGATTTCATCCATGGCGGAGATGGCGTCGCGCACGACCTCGCCCGAGCGCTCGGCTTCCGAGCGCGCGCCCGCCGCCGCGGTCGAGGCCTGCCGGGCGCCCTCGGCGCTGCGCCGCACGGTGGCGGTAATCTCGTCCAAGGCGGCGGCGGTCTCCTCCAGCGAGGCGGCCTGCTGCTCGGTACGGCGCGACAGGTCGTCGGAGGCCGACGAGATCTCATCCGATCCGCCGCGCAATCCGCCGACCGCCTCCGTCACCTGCGTCAGCGCCGCCCGCAAGCTGCCGACCGCCGAGTTGTAGTCCTCGCAGATCCGTTGGTGCCCGCCGCTCATCTGCCCCTCGATCGAGGTCGTCAGATCGCCGTCCGACAGGCGCGACAGGCTGGAGGCCAGGGCGTCGACCAGCGTCGTCTGCGCCTGTTCCGCCTCGATCCGCGCGGCCTCGCTGCGACGGCTCTCCTGTTCTTCGCGTGTGATGTCGACGGCCAGCTTGATGACCCGGACCGGGCGACCGTCCGGCCCCATGATCGGATTGTAGGAGGCTTGCAGCCAGATCTCGCGGCGTCCCTTGGCCAACCGCCGGAACTTGCCGGCGGCGAACTGCCCCTCGTTCAGCGAGCGCCAGAAGGCCGCGTACTCCGCCGAGGCCGCCTCGTCCCCATCCATAAAGGTGCGGTGGTGCGCGCCGCGGATCTCGTCCAGGCTGTAGCCCATCGCCAGAAGGAAGTTTTCGTTGGCGTTGATGATCGTGCCGTCGAGATTGAACTCGATGACCGCCTGCGAACGGCCGATCGCCGCCATCCGCCCTTCAAGCTCGGACACCTTGTCCAGCAGTTCCGTATTCTGACGACGCCCGGTGAACATGACAGTCTCCCGCATCGGGCGATCACGATCGCATCGCCACCCCTGATTGCATGCTGCCGCCGTGTAACTTTATGATTGGTTGTCCATGCCTCGCGGATAAACGCGTAGATTGCTCTTAACCCGGAGGTAATCAGCCTTGGCCGGACAAGACCGCTCGGGCTGGGTCGAAGCCGACCACCTCGCGAATGGTGATCATGCTCTTGAACGCCCGCACGTGGGTGTCGGTCGTCATCTCCCGCTGGCAGAAGGCCTCGTACTCGGCCATCGACCGCACCGAGACGTTCAACAGGAAGTCGGTCTCTCCCGTCACATCCCAGCACGCCTGGATTTCGGGGCTGGCCGCCATCGCGGCCTTGAAGGCGTCGGTGTGCCGGCGCTCCTGGGTGTTCATCTCAACCAGCACATGCAGCACGATGCGCGGCTCCACCCGCGCCGGGTCGACCACCGCCACGTCGGCGACGATCACCCCCTCCGTTCGCAACCGGCGCAACCGACGCAGCACGGCCGATTCCGACAGGCCGACCGCCTCCGCCGTGACCCGTGCCGGTTCCAGGTTGTTGCGCCGGACGCGCGTCAGCAACTCGTGGTCAAATGCGTCGAGAGTGACGAATTCCGTCATATGGAGAACTTTTGTGACGATTTCAGCTGCATTGGAGCCTGAAATCGCCGGGAAGCGCAATCGGTTCCGAGCTATGCTTTGCTTATGTATATGACCGCCGCCCGCCGCTCCCTGTCCTCCCCCGCCTTCCTGACGGCCATGCCCTATCTGGCGTTGCTGCTGGGCATGGTGTCGCTGGCGGTCGGCACGTCTTACGCCAAGCAACTCTTCCCCATCGTCGGCGCCGAAGGCACCTCGGCCCTGCGCGTCGGCCTGTCCGCTCTCGTGCTGGTCGCGATCTGGCGGCCCTGGCGGTTCCGGCTGAACCGCGCCGACGCCGGGCGGGTGCTGCTCTACGGTCTGGTGCTGGGTCTGATGAACCTCAGCTTCTACATGTCCCTGCGCACCATCCCGCTGGGCCTGGCCATCGCCATCGAGTTTTCAGGCCCTCTGGTCCTGGCCTTGATCCACGCGCGGCGACTGATCCATTTCGTCTGGATCGCCTGCGCCGTCGCGGGCCTGGGCATGCTGCTGCCGATCTGGAGCGGGACCCACGCGCTCGATCCCGTCGGCGTGGCCTTCGCCGCCGCCGCGGGCGTGTTCTGGGCGCTCTACATCGTCTTCGGCAAACGCCTGTCGCACATGCATGCGGGCCAGTCGGTCGCGCTTGGCATGAGCACCGCCGCCCTGGTCATCTTGCCCTTCGGCGTCGCCACCGCCGGGATGAACCTGCTGGCCCCCGCCGTCCTGATCGTGGGCCTGTGCGTGGCGCTGGCCTCCAGCGCCCTGCCCTATTCGCTTGAGATGATCGCGCTCCGCCACATCCCCAAGCGCACCTTCGGCGTCCTGCTCTCCGGCGAGCCGGCCATCGGCGCGATCGCGGGCCTGATCCTGCTGCACGAACAACTCAGCGGCCTGCAGTGGCTGGCCATCGGCTGCATCATCGTCGCCTCGGTCGGCGCCATCCTGACCACGGGTCGCGACACACCGTCCGACGCCCCGGTTCCCACAGCCAACTAGGCCGATCTTCACCTCCGGTTAACCACGATCCCGCATCCGTGGAGGCCTGTTCAGGGGTCCCGTTTGCGCAATCTCGCCGCCGCCGTCGAAGCGATCGATCCGCTGGTCGTGACCGGCAAGGTCGCGGGCGTCAGCGGGTTGCTGATCGAGTCCAAGGGCGGACTCAGCCGCCTGGCCGTCGGCGCCCGCGCCGAGATCGAGCGCGGACGCGGCCTCAGCGCCCTGCCCGCCGAGGTCGTCGGCTTCCGCGACGCCAAGGCCCTGCTGATGCCCTTCGGCCCGGTCGAGGGCGTGGCCCCCGGCGCCGACATCCGCATCATCGACACCGCCGCCAGCGTCCGCCCGACCACGGCCTGGCTGGGCCGCATCATCGACGCCTTCGGCAATCCCATCGACGGCAAGGGCCCGCTGCCCCAGGGCCCGGCCTCCTATCCCCTGCGCGCGCCCCCGCCCCCGGCCCACTCACGCGGCCGGGTCGGCGAGCGCCTCGACCTCGGCGTGCGCGCCATGGATGTCTTCACCACCACCTGCCGGGGCCAGCGCCTCGGCATCTTCGCCGGCTCGGGCGTCGGCAAGTCGGTGCTGCTGTCCATGCTGGCCAAACAGGCCACCTGCGATGTCGTCGTCGTCGGCCTGATCGGCGAACGGGGCCGGGAGGTCCGCGAGTTCATCGAGGAGACCCTGGGCGAGGAAGGTCTGAAGCGCGCCATCGTCGTCGTCGCCACTTCCGACGAACCGGCCCTGAAGCGCCGCCAGTCAGCCTACATGACCCTGGCCATCTCGGAGTACCTGCGCGATCAGGATCTTGAGGTCCTGTGCCTGATGGACTCCGTCACCCGCTTCGCCATGGCCCAGCGCGAGATCGGCCTGGCCGCCGGCGAGCCGCCGACGACCAAGGGCTATACGCCGACCGTCTTCACCGAACTGCCCAAGCTTCTGGAGCGCGCGGGCCCCGGCCCGGTCCGCCCCGACGGCACCACCGCGGGGCCGATCACCGCCCTGTTCACCGTACTGGTGGACGGCGGCGACCATGATGAGCCCATCGCCGACGCCGTGCGCGGTATCCTGGACGGCCACATCGTCATGGACCGCAAGATCGCCGAGCGCGGCCGCTTCCCGGCCATCGACGTGCTGAAGTCCGTCAGCCGGACCCTGCCGGGCTGCCAGACGCCGCCCGAGCGCGAGCTGAACAAGCGCGCCCGCCAATGCCTGTCGGCCTATGCGAACATGGAGGAGCTGATCAAGATCGGCGCCTATCGCACCGGCGCCGACCCCATCGTCGATCGCGCCATCGCGCTGAACCCCGCGCTGGAAGCTTTCCTGGGCCAGGACAAGGACGACCACACCGGTCTTTCCGATTCCTTTACCCGGCTGGAAGCAATTCTGAACCAAGGCATGATCAGCCAGTGACTGGAGTTTACCTATGACCGCCTGGGCCCAATCGCTGATCCGGATCTCCAACTACGAGGTCGAGACGCTGCAGAAGCGCCTGGCCGAGATCACCGCGCGCCGCGCCTCCGCCGAAATGCGGCTGGCCGTGCTCGACGCCGAGGTCGAGGTCGAGCAGGAGCGCGCTCGTCAGGACGCCGACGCCGCGATGCTGCTTCAGGCCTATCTCAACGGCTGGAAGCTGCGGAAGTCCGCCGCCCAGAATGACGTGGCCGAAATCGACGCCGAGGAAGTGGGCGCCCGCGACGCCCTGACCGGCGCCTTCGAGGAACTGAAGAAGTTCGAGCACGTCGCCGAAACGACCCGTCTGGCCGCCATGATCGCCGCCGGCAAGCGCGAGACGGCGGCCTTCGACGAAATGGGCCTGCGCCGCCGCGCGAGCTGATCCGTCGCACGGCCAACATCCGCCACAGTCCCCCGAAATCTATCCTTTAGCTTGGCCGTTCACATGGCCTTGGCGCCGCGTTTCGCGCATGTGGGAGTTCGGTGATGCGTCTTCGTGTTCTGGTGTCCGGCCTCGTCGCCCTGGGCCTGCTCGCCGGCTGTGTCGGCGCTCCGAGCGAGCCGCTGCTGCGTCCCCCCCCCGCCGCCGGCGCCCCGCTCCCCGGCTGGGTGATCCGCCTCGACCCAATCGAGACGCGGGACCGCGCCGCCCTTCAGCGAACCGCCGACGACCTGCCGGGCGCGATCCGGGTCCGCAACGACGTCGACCTGTATCGGCTGGTCTACTGGACCCAGGTGAAGGGACGGCCCGTCCCGGTCTCGGGCCTCGTCGCCATTCCACGCGGCGGCGCGCCCAAGGGGGTGGTCGTCTATCTGCACGGCACCACGACGACCCGCGCCGTCTCGCCCTCCCTCCCCGGCCGGGCCGACGGCGACCAGGAGGCGGCGGTCTTCGCCGGCTCGGGCTACATCACCCTGCTGCCGGACTACGTCGGCCTGGGCGAGTCCGACCTGCCGCAGGCCTATCTGGTGGCGCAGCCGCAGGTCGACGCCGCCGTCGACATGCTCAAGGCGATCCGCGGGGTGGGCGGCGTTCCCGGCCTCCCGGAGCGCCTGCCCCTGTTCCTCATGGGCTTCTCGCAGGGCGGCCAGAGCGCCGCGGCCTTGCATCGCGCGCTCGAGCGGCGCCCCGCCGGCGGCTACGACCTGGCAGCCACCGTGGCCATCGCCGGTCCGCACGACCTGCTGGGCGCGGTCGTCGGCAAGCTGGACGGGCCCGACGCCGAAAGCCCGCGCAACGTGGCCTATCTGGCCTTCGCCGCCACGGCCTACGCCGCCTACTACGATCACCCCCTCGACACCCTGCTGACGCCCGAGCTGGCGCGGATCGTCCCGGGCCTGTTCGACGGGACCCATTCGCCCGAGGACATCGTCGGCCAGTTGCCCTCCGACACCCGCCGGCTGTTCCGGCCCGAGGCCCTGGCGGCGCTCAAGGCCGGGACCGGCTGGTTCGCCCGGGCCCTGCGCGAGAACCAGACTGCCGCCTGGACGCCCCGCGCCCCGCTGCGGCTCGTGATCGGCGAGGCGGACGAGGACGTGCCACCCGCTTCGTCCCGCGCGCTTCTCGACCATGCCCGACGGAGCGGGACGGTCACGGCGCAAACCGTGCCGGGCGCCGACCACATGGGTGCGGCGGCGCAAAGCTACGCGCCGACCCTGACCTGGTTCGAGAGCCTGTCCGGCGGCTCCTGAGGGACGACAGCCCCGTCTTCACCAAATGGGTACGACCGGCGCCCTAGGTTGCGTCCATGATCTCGCGCCGGACATGCCTGACCGCCCCCCTGGCCCTCGTCGCCTGCGACCGGCTGGCCTCGGCCCAGCCTGCGCCCGGTCCGATCGCCGCGCCGTTGAAGGGCATCGTCCCCGCCCCCTTCGGCGCTACCGGCATGACCTGGCAGTTGGACCAGCCCGACTGGATCGCCGCCGTCCGCCGCCATTGCTCGCAACTGACCCCCGAGTGGGAACAGAAGATGGAGCGGACGCTGGGCGCCGGCTTCGCCTACGATTTCTCCGCCTCCGACCAGGTCGTCGCCTTCGCCCGCGACAACGGCCTGCGCGTCCACGGCCATACCGTGATCTGGTATTCACAGGGTGCCGAGGTCTTCAACGACGCTGCGGTTCCGCGCGCCCGCTTCGCCGCCGAGTATGACCGCTACATCTCCACCTTCGTCGGCCGCTATCGCGGTCAGATGGCCGGCTGGGACGTCGTCAATGAGCCGGTCGCCGAGGACGGAAACGGCCTGCGCGACTGCCACTGGAGCCGCGCGCTGGGCATGGACGGCTACATGGTCCGCGCCTTCGAACAGGCCAAGGCGGCCGACCCGGACGCGATCCTCTTCCTCAACGAATACAATCTCGAGAACATCCCGACCAAGGGCGCGACCTTCCTCAAACTGGTCGAGCGCCTGCTGAAACTGGGCGCCCCCATCGGCGGCATTGGGACCCAGTCGCACCTCGATATCGAGATTCCGGCCGGACAGATCACCAGCTTCATGCGCGACGCCGCCTCGCTGGGCCTGCCGATCCATGTGTCGGAACTGGATTTCCCGATGCAGCGAGACGGGCGCATGCCCGACCTGCGCTCCATGACCGAAAAGCGCGCCCAGCAGGCCGCCCGCGTCGGCGAACTGGCTGAAGCTTTCGCCCTCCTGCCCGAGCGCCAGCGCTACGCCTTCACCACCTGGGGCCTGCGCGACATCGACAGCTGGCTGGTCCGCGAAGGCCGCAGCAAGGACAGCCCGCTGCTGCTGGATGCGGAGGGCCGGGGCAACCCGGCGTATCAGGCGGTGGTGGACGCCTTCACGGGACGGGCGGGCGCCTAGATCAGCGCCGCGCTGATCCCCGCCGACGCCAGGTCCGCCAGCAGTCCAGCGACCGCCGCCGCCACCTTGGCCTCATCACGTCCGCGCACGACCAGATGGGTCCCGACCTCTCCGACCGATCCGTGCCCGAACGGATAGCTGCCGAAGCTGACCTCGCGCTCGGCCTTCGCCGCCGCCGTCAGGATGTCGGCGATCGCGCCCTCACCCACGCCGCTGACCCGAACGGTCCGTGACAGCACCACCGCCCCGGTCCGCAGGCGCGGCGCCACGTCCTCCAGCATAGCGGTCATGATCTTGGGCACGCCCGCCATCACGAAGACATTGCCCATCTGGAAGCCCGGCGCGTCCGTCACCGGATTGGCGATCAGCGTCCCGCCCTCCGGGATCCGCGCCATCCGCCGCCGCGCGGCGTTGAACTCTCCCGGTCCATAGCGCTTCTCCAGGATCGCCACCGCGTCCGGATGCTCCGGCAAGGCAACCCCAAACGCCTTCGCCACCGCATCAGCGGTGATGTCGTCATGCGTCGGCCCGATGCCGCCGGTGGTGAAGACATAGTCGTGGGCGTCGCGCAGGGCGTTCAGGTTGTCGACGATCTGCTCGGTCCGATCCCCGACCGTCCGCGCCTCGATCAGGTCGATGCCCAGCGCTGTCAGGAACCGCGCGATGGTGTTCAGATTGGTGTCCTGCGTCCGCCCGGACAGGACCTCGTCCCCGATGATCAGAACGGCGGCGGTGGGGGATGCGTCGGTCATGCCTCCAAGCTAGAGGTTGCCGCATGCGCTTCAAGTCGCCCCTCGAACGCGGAACCCTGATCCGCCGCTACAAGCGCTTCCTCGCCGACGTCGCGCTGACCGACGGGTCGGAGACCACCATCCACGTCCCCAACCCGGGCGCCATGCTGGGTCTGACCGAGCCGGGTCTGCCGGTGTGGATGTCCCGCTCGCCGGATCCGAAGCGCAAATTGGCCCTGACGCTGGAGATGGTCGACCTGCCCGGCGCGGGTCTCGTCGGCGTCAACACCATGAACCCCAACCGCATCGGCGAAGCGGCCATCGCCGACGATCTGATTCCCGAACTGGCCGGCTATCCCATCCTGCGGCGCGAGGTCCGCTACGATGAGAACAGCCGCATCGACATCCTGTTGCAGAGCGATGCCGACGCCCTGCAGCGCCCATCCGCCTGGGTCGAGATCAAGAACGTCCACTTCAGCCGCGCCGCCGGTCTCGCCGAATTTCCCGACTGCAAGACCGAACGCGCCGTCAAACACCTGAAGGCGCTGGAGCGGGTGGTCGACGTGGGCGGCCGGGCGGTCATGCTGTTCATCGTCCAGCGCATGGACTGTACGGCCTTCACCACCGCCGATGACATCGACAAGGCCTACGGACCCGCATTACGCGAGGCCGCCTCCCACGGGGTTGAGGTTTTATGCTACAGTTGCCACCTCACGCCTGAAGCGATCCGGCTGGATCGCGCCCTGCCATGGCGGCCCAACTCCTGACGAAGAGGTCGGGGATACAGGGGTCGCACCGAAAGACGACGCATGTACGAGACCCCCGAACTGGACGCCGACACCTTCGTCCGCACCCACGAGATCCGCGTCCACCAGGACGAGGAAGCCTGGGAGGGCATGCGCGCCGCCGGCAATCTGGTCGCCCGCGCCCTGGACATGATCACCCCGCATGTCGTGCCGGGCGTCACCACCGGCGAGATCGATGACCTGATCCGCGAGTTCACCCTCGACAACGGCGGTCTGCCCGCCTGCCTCGGCTACAAGGGCTACGAGAAGACCGTCTGCACCTCGATCAACCACGTCGTCTGCCACGGCATTCCGGGCGACAAGGTTCTGAAGGACGGCGACATCGTCAACATCGACCACACCGTCATCGTCGACGGCTGGCATGGCGATTCCAGCCGCATGTTCGCGGTCGGGACCATCAACGCCCGCGCGAAGAAGCTCATCGACGTCACCTATGACTCGTTGGAAGCCGGTCTGGCGGTGATCAAGCCCGGCGCCACCTTCGGCGACATCGGCTACGCTATCCAGCAGGTGGTCGAGGCCCAACGCATGTCCGTCGTTCGCGACTTCTGTGGTCACGGCATCGGCCGTCTGTTCCACGACAGCCCCAACGTCCTGCACTACGGCCGACGCGGCGAGGGCGCGACGCTGAAAAAGGGCATGTTCTTCACCGTCGAGCCGATGGTGAACCTGGGCAAGCCGCACGTGAAGGTCCTGTCCGACGGCTGGACCGCCGTGACCCGCGACAAGTCCCTGTCCGCCCAGTGCGAACATACCTGCGGCGTCACCGACGACGGCGTCGAACTGTTCAGCGCCAGCCCGACCGGTCTGTTCCGCCCGAAGTTCTGACGACGTCACGCGGGACGCCAAATCTGGCGAAGGTCTGAAAAGAACAGGGGCCGGAAGCGATCGCTTCCGGCCCCTTTCTCTTGGCTAGAACGGGGTCTCCAGCCGGACCCCGACCTGATGCTGGATCAGGTCGCTGCCGGCCTGGACCTGGTAGTCCAGGCCCAGCTTCAGCCCCTGGCGCTTCAGCAGCTCCAGCCCAGCGCCCAGCAGGATCCGATCCTGCCCGTAGGCGCGCGGCGCGACCTGATAGGTCTGGCCGCCGACCCAGTCCACATACGACAGACCCGCTTCGTCTGAGTTGTCGAAGTCGTGGCTGTACTCAAGCCGGAACCGCGACGTCAGACCGGCGTCCCGGATCTGCCAGCCCCGCTCGGCCCGCAGGCCCAAGCTGCCGGTGGTCGTCGTCAGGACCTGCTCATCGTAGGCCAGCGCGTACAGACCGCCCGTGGTCTCCGCATAGGCTTCGAGCACGGACCGGGACAGGGCGACACGGCCATATGGCGACACGCTCCAATCGCCGCGGTCCAGATCCCAGCCCCCGGTCACCGCACTGAACCACTGATCGCCGTCCCGCTGGCCGTCGGCGAGGTCGCCGGTAGCGCCGATGTAGCGGGTCGCTTCGTAGTCCAGCACGCCATAACCGATGATGCCGTCGAGGAAGCTGGTCGGCGACGGGCGAATGCCGCCGTACACAGCCGCGCTGAAGGCGTTCGACTCGCTGCGCGAACCGTCCTCGCCTATCCGGGTCACGTCCCGGCCGTAGCCGAGGCCGAGGCCGAGCCAGCTTTGT
The DNA here is from genome assembly GCF_058807475.1 of Brevundimonas sp. GW821-FHT12C05. Classification (NCBI taxonomy): domain Bacteria; kingdom Pseudomonadati; phylum Pseudomonadota; class Alphaproteobacteria; order Caulobacterales; family Caulobacteraceae; genus Brevundimonas; species Brevundimonas sp. GW821-FHT12C05. The sequence goes on along the minus strand of NZ_JBXAQS010000001.1, from coordinate 221,288 downwards.
TCGCTGATCCGGTAGTCGATCCCGGCGGTCAGGCCGCTGGTCGTGAACTTCGCGCCTTCCTGGCCAGACCGTTCGTCATGGCGGCCGAAGTCGACCACCCCGGCCGCCCAGACTCCCAGCGGTCCGTTGGACGCCTGCCCGCTCTGCGACAGGCCCGACAACCCCAGGCTTCCCGGGGCCGCATTGGCCGCGATCTGCTCGGCTAGGCTGTCGCGCAGATCGTTCTCGGAGCGATCAAGGCGACGCACCGACGGGTCCAGACCATAGTCATAGTCTCGGCTCCCGCCGCTGAAGCCGAGCTGGAGGCTGGCTCCGCCCGAGGCGCCGCCGCGGCGAAGCGCGTCCATCCGACCGCCGATGTTGTCGATCTGGCTGGCGGCGAAACGACGGGCCGTTTCGCCTTGAGCCGCGATGAGGCCGGCGACTTCGGCATCGATCGTCGGATCCGGCCGGGCTTCAACGACGAAGGTCACCGTGCCCGGCGCCGAAACGCCAGTCGCATTGGTCAACGTGTAGGTGGCCGTGGCCGTTCCCGAGAAGCCGGGGGCCGAAGTGAAGGTCAAGGTATAAACCCCCGCCGCCGCCCTGTTGATGAGCGCCGAGCCGGCGCTCGACACACCCGAACCGATGACCGCCGAGCCTGCGTTCGACGGGCTCAGGCTGACCAGGGTCGCACCCGTGAACGGTCCGCCTTGCGCACCGGTGGTCAGGTCGACCACGACCGGTTCACCGGCCAGGACTTCCGCCCGCACCGGCGGCTGGACAACCACCGACGGGTGGACGGCCAGGGCGTACGGCGCGGAAACGATGAAGCCGTTCGCATCGGTCGACCGGATCGTGACGTTGTAGGCGCCCGCCGTGGTGGGAGCGCCCGACAGAACGCCTTCCACCGTCAGCGCAAGTCCGGCCGGCAGCGCGCCCGCCACGATGTCATAGGCATAGGGCGCGACACCGCCGGTGGTCGTGAAGGTCTGGCTGTAGGCCTCGCCCGTCCGGCCGTCGGGGACAGTCGTCGGAGTCAGGGTCAGCGCGGGCGCGCTGACTTCGATCGTGTAGCTGACCGCCGCGCTGCTGAACGGTCCGGCCGGACCGGGGCTGGCATCGGTCGCGCGGATTGCGAAGTTGAAGGTTCCCGCCTGGGTTGGCGCGCCGGACAACACCCCGGCGCCGGACAGAGTCAGACCGGGCGGCAGGCTTCCACTTGCGACGGTGAAGACATGCGGACCCGTCCCGCCGGCGGCGGTGAAGGTCCGGCTATAGGCGGTTCCGGCGATCGCCGCAGGCAGGGCGCCCGTGACGGGCGTCGTCACCGTGACGGTCGGCGCTGCGATCGTCAGCGTCGCGTGGGCGTCGGCCCGGTGGGTGAGCCTGTCCATCACACCGAAGTAGATGGTGTAGACCCCCGGGGTCGGATTGGCCCAGGACACGACGCCGGCGTCATTGATCCGCAGCCCTTCCGGATCGCTCGGCGCCGGAAGCTGAATGAAGGTGTAGGGCGCCAGGCCGCCCGTGGCGCTCAGTTGCACCGTATAGGGTACGCCTGCGTTCCCGGCCGGCCAGGTGGTCGGCGTCAGAACCATGGGCGGCGTGGTGATGCGCAGGGTGAAGTTCGCCGAGGTGGAGGCGCCCACGGTATCCGTCACCTGGACGGTCAGCGGGAAGGTCCCGACCTCAAGCGGGACGCCCGACAGGACGCCGGTCGCGCCGAGCGTGACGCCTCGCGGCAGGGGATCACTGGTCGCGAAGCGGTAACCGCCCACGCCGCCAGTCGCCGTGAAGGTCTGGCTATAGGCCTCGCCCGCCAGACCGTCCGGCAGGACCCGGGCCGTCAGAGTCAACTGCGGGATCGGAGCCGCCGCGACGGTCACATAATAGGTGAAGATCCCGCCATAGCCGTTGGTGTCGCGCACCCGGACCATTACGTCGAAGGAGCCCGCCTGGGTCGGCGTGCCTGACAACACGCCCGCGCTCGAGAGCGTCAGGCCTCCCGGCAGCGAAATCGCGTCCGTGAAGGTGTGCGGGGCCGTCCCGCCGCTGGCGGTCAGAGTGGCGCTGTAGGCCGTGCCGACCTCGCCGCCCGGCAGCATCGCAGGCCCCTGGACGATCGTCGGTTCAACCACTGAAAGGCCGTAGGACATCGTGCCGGAGAAGCCGTTGGCGTCCGTCGCCTGAATCGAGACGTTGAAGTTTCCAGTGGCGGTCGGCGTACCGGACAGAAGTCCGGCGCCGCTGAACGTGATCCCTGCGGGCAGGGGGCCCGAGAGGACGGAATAGGTGTACGGACCGGTCCCGCCGGTCGCCGAAACCGTCTGGCTGAACGCCTCATGGACCGTGACGGCCGGGAAGCTGGGCGGCGTCACGCGGATGATCGGCGCGCCTACCGTCAGGAAGTAGGGCATGAGTCCCGTCACGCCATTGGCGTCCGTGGCGGTGATGGTCAGGTTGAAGTTACCGGTCACGGTCGGCGTTCCCGAGAAGACGCCGTCGCTGCTGAAGACGATGCCGGCAGGCGGGGCGCCCGCCGTCACGCTGTAGGTATAGGGACCGGTCCCCCCGCTGGCGGACATCGACTGGGCATAGGCGACGTGGGCGACGCCCGCCGGCAGGGAAGACGGGGTCAGGGTCACCACGACCCGCGGCAGCACCGTCACCTGGATGATCCTGATGGCGCTCACGCCATTCGCATCCGTCACCCGGAAGGTCATCTGGTTCAAACCTTCGACCTGCGGCGTGCCGCTCAGGACGCCGCTGCTGCTCAGGCCGAAACCGAGCGGGAAGGCCGAAGTCTCCACGAAGGTGTAGGGCGCGGTTCCACCCAATGCGACGAGCGTCTGTGTGTAGCTCTGTCCCGCGATCGCGGACGGCAGGGTGGCGGGCGAAACCGTGATGACCTCCGGGTCAACCACGAAGGTGTAGGCGTGGTCGCCCCGGAAGCCTCGCCCATCGGTCGCCTGGACGGTGAAGTTGAAGGTTCCGACGCTGATCGGCGTGCCTTCGACCCCGCCGCTGGCGTTCAGCGTCAAGCCAGGCGGCAGGGCTCCCGACGTGACGGCGAAGGTGTAAACGCCGTTACCGCCAAAACCGTAGATCTGCTCCTGATACCAGCTCCCGACACGCCCGTTCGACAGCGACGGCGTCATGGTGATCACCGGCGTCTCGACCTCGATGTAGTAGACGTTCTCGCCGGTGAACCCGTGCGCGTCCGTGGCCCGGACGGTGAAGGAGGAAAGGCCCACGGTGTCGGGGGTTCCCGCCAGCAGCCCGCTTGGCGACAAGGTCAGGCCGTTGGGCAGGGCTCCGGCGACCACCGACATCGTATAGGGCGCCGCGCCGCCCGTGGCGGTGATCTGCTCGCTGAACGGCGCCCCCGGAACGGCGGCGCTCGTGAAGTAGCTCGGCGCGACCCGGATCAACGGCGCCTGGACCGAGATAGCGTACGAGCCGGTGCCGGTCAGACCATTGCTGTCGGTGATCCGGATCGTGAAGCTGTAGTTCCCCGGCGTCGTCGGCTGGCCCGAAAGGCTTCCCGACGGCGACAGGGTCAGACCGGGCGGCAAGGTCCCCGCGTCCAGGGTCACGGTGTAGGGAAGCGAGGTCTGTGCACTGTAGATGGCGCCGTATGGCTCGTAGGCGGTGGCCGAGGTGTTGTGCATCGCGCTGAGCAACAGGCTGTTGACCTCGATGCTGTAGGCGCGGGTCGTCGAAAAGCCGTCCGCGTCAACGGCGCGGATGGTGAAGTTATGAATGCCCGGCGTGTTGGAAACGCCGGTAATGCTGGAGAACGCCAGCGACAGTCCCGGCGGCAGGGCTCCGGCCACGATGGAATAGGTGTAGGGCGCGCGACCGCCGAAGGCGGAAAGGCTCTGGTTATAGGGCTGGCCGTTCACGGCTGGCAGGCTGTTCGGCGACAGGGTGATGGTAGGCGTACGCACCAGCACCCGGTAGGGCCTCGAGCCCGTGAAACCGTTCACGTCCGTCGCGCGGATTGTGAAGTTGTAGGTGCCGTCCACCGTCGCGGTCCCCGTCAGGGCGCCGGCCGGGCTCAGCGCCAGCCCATCCGGCAGCGCACCCGCCGAGACGGTGAAGGTGTAGGGCGCCGTTCGCCCCGACGCCGTGATCGTCTGATTATAGGGGACGCCGTTAAGAATGGACGGCAAGCCCGGGGGCGATATCGTGATGCCCTGCGCCTGGGCCTCAACCGGCATACACAACGCCGAAGCGATGACGACCACGAAAACGGCCGCAAACGACCACAGGCGCGCGAACGCCTTTACAACACCACCAACCAACACGGAGCCCCCACCGATACTTGAACTGACCGCGCATGCGAGCAGCACGGAAAACGAGCTTCGTATGAAGCCCGTTCTATTTTTGCGATATCTACTGCCAAGCTCTCCGGCAAGTTCATAAATCGCTAACACTATGGAGAGAATGGCCCGGCCCGCCGCCTGAGCATGACCTGAGGTTGAGCAAGACGACATCGTGGTGCACCTTTGGTCCGCACAGGATGCGCCATGCCCGACCCTTCCCGGCCCCCGTCCTCCAAGTCTGCGGCGCCTCATCACGCGGGTCATCGCGAACGGCTGCGCGACCGCGCCCGCGGCGCGGGCGTCCACAACCTGCCCGACTATGAGCTGCTGGAGCTGTTCCTGTTCCGCAGCCAGCCGCAGGGCGACGTCAAACCCGTCGCCAAGGCCCTGCTGGCGCGCTTCGGCTCATTGGCGGCCGTCCTCGCCGCCTCGATCGAGGACCTGATGACTGTCCGGGCGGAGGACTCCCGCGGCCGTGCGAAAGGCGTCGGCGCCGAGACCGCCCTGGACCTCGCCGCCCTGCACGAGGTCGCCCGCCGCGTCGCGAAGGAACAGGCCGGCAAGCGCACCGTCATCTCCTCATGGACCGCGCTTCTGTCCTACGTCCGGCTGTCGTTGCAGCACGAGCCGCGCGAGCAGTTCCGCGTCCTCTACCTGGACAACCGCAACCAGCTGATCCTCGACGAGGTCCAGAACCGCGGCACCGTCGATCACGCGCCCGTCTATCCGCGCGAGGTCGTGCGCCGGGCGCTGGAGCTGTCGGCCAAGTCGATGATCATCGTGCACAACCATCCCTCCGGCGATCCGACCCCGTCCCGCGCCGATATCGACATGACGCGTCAGGTGGTGGACGCTGCCCGCGCGCTCGAGATCTCGGTCCACGACCATCTCGTCGTCGGCCGCGACGGCGTGGCCAGTTTCAAGCAGCTGGGATTGATGTGACGGGGCAAATGCGGGACCTGTTCGGCGCATGACCACCACCCTGATCACCGACCGCCTGACCTTGTCCCCGGTGCAGACCGCCGACTTCCCGGACCTTGTGAAGCTGTGGAGCGATCCGGCCTTCGCCACCGCCATCTTTCCCGCCGCCCTGTCCTCCGAGGAGGTCTGGTTCCGTCTGCTGCGCGACATCGGCCACTGGGAAGTGCTGAACTACGGCAACTGGTCGATCCGCGAGACCGCCACCGGCGAGTATGTCGGCGGTGTCGGTGTTCTGGACTACCGACGCGTTCTGACGCCCGCCATCGATGCGCCAGAGCTGGGCTGGGGCATCGCCCCGCGCTTCCAGGGCCAGGGCCTGGCTTTCGAGGCCGTGTCGGCCGCACTGGCCTGGTGCGACGACGCGCTGAACGCCCCGCGCACCGTCTGCCTGATCTCACAGGACAACGCACCATCGCACGCCCTGGCGAAACGCCTCGGCTACACGCCCTACGCGGAGACCGTCTACAAGGGCGGACTCAATATCCTGCTTGAGCGGATCTCGGCTTGAGTTGCGCCGCTCAGCCCCACGGATCGTGGGGCTGGATCAAGGACAGGCCCGCATCCAGAGGACCGGACTCCAAGGGACCAGAGGGGGCCGTTGGCGAATCCAGCGGGCGGGGCGCCAGGTTCAGGAAGACGATCGACTCGATCTCCTCGATATAGGTCGAGCCATCCCGACCGGCGACGCTGTCGGTGATACGATATCCCGCCCCCTCCGCGACGACGGTATAATCCGCTTGCGCGCCGCGGACCCGGATCTCGTCGTAGCCGCTTCCGCCGAAGATCTGGTCGTTCCCGCCCAGGCCCACGAAGATGTCGTCGCCATGGCCTCCGCGCAGGACGTTGGAGCCGGCGTTGCCGACCAACAGGTCATTGAAACTCGACCCCGTCAGGTTCTCGAACTCGTAGAGCTCGTCCTGCGACCCGTCGCCGTCGGCGTAGGCGAAGCCTGCGGACAGGTCGACGTCGACGCCCGCCGCCGCGGTGCTGTAGTCCGCCGTATCGACGCCGGAGCCCCCGACCATCACGTCGTAGCCCGCGCCGCCGCTGATCACGTCGTTTCCGCCCGCCCCGAGCTCCTGATAGCTCGACCCCGTCCACAGGTGGTCGCCCCAGAGGAGATCGTCGCCGGCGCCGCCGCTGATCACGTCATTGCCGAAAAATCCGAATAGCTCGTTGTTGACCGAGCTGCCGATAATGGTGTCGTTCGACTGACCGCCGATGACGTCCTCAATACCGCTCAGGGTGTTGCTGTAGCCGTAAGCGTCCGTCGCCGAGCCCGTCGTAAGGTTGACGTAGACGCTGCCCGAGCCGCCCTCGTCGAAGCCGACGATATCCCGGCCGGCGCCGCCGTTCAGCGTGTCGCTGCCCGACCCCCCGATCAGGAAATCGTTGCCGTCGCCCCCGGAAAGGTCGTCGTGGTCGGCTCCCGCCTCCAGGTGGTCGTTCCCTATCCCGCCGTACAGATGGTCGACGCCGCTCCCGCCCACCAGGAGGTCGGCGCCATCGTCACCGTAGAGCCAGTCCTGGTCCTCATCACCGTACAGACGGTCGTCCCCGCCTCCACCGTGCATTTCGTCCTGACCGGTCCCTCCATAAAGGAAGTCGTTTCCACCCGTCGACGAGCTCATGGTGTCGCCCCAGAGGGTGTCGTTGCCTGACTGACCGTAGAGGGTATCGCTGCCGTCCGCGCCCCACAGGACGTCGTCGCCCTCCCTGCCCATGATGTAGTCGTTTCCGCCTTCGCCGAGGATCTGGTCGGCCGTCGCAGTGCCGTTGAGGGTGTCGTTGCCGGGCGTACCGATGATGAGAGGCATGTGTCACTCCTGGTTGTGCCATGAAAACCGCACGCAATGCGCACCATGACACAACCTCAGGATTATCCAATTGACGCAACCTGACGATGCAGCCCAGCTAGACTCCCAGCGCTGGGGCGACCGGCGGGGTTCGCGGCGTCGCTTCTGCATTGGACGTCGGCCTAAGGATGCCCATGTGTCGCCCTGTAGCTGGACATTAAGGTTTATCCGCCAGTCTCCCCGCTGAATCCGGAGTGCGTCCGCCCATGCCCATGTCCGTCGAAGATCTTCGCGGCCATCTGACCGAAGCCTTTCCCGACGCCGAGATCGCCATCGACGATCTGGCGGGCGACGGCGATCACTATCGCGCGCGGATCGCCTCTTCGGCCTTCGCGGGCATGCCCCGCGTGAAACAGCACCAACTCGTCTACGCCGCCCTGAAGGGCAAGATGGGCGGCGAACTGCACGCCCTGGCCCTCGAAACCTCGGTCCCGACGGAGGGCTGACCCCATGCGCTATCGTCCCTTCGGCAACCTCGGCCAGGCCGTCTCGGTGGTCACCCTCAGCCTGGGCGCCCGCGACATCGCCGATGGCCCCCAGGCTGGACGCGAGCTGATCTATTCGGCGCTGGAAGCCGGCATCAACAGCTATCGCCTGCAGTCCGCCGACCCCGTGCTGGCCGAGGTGCTGGGCGAGGCCTTGCGCCACGTCGACCGTAAGCTGGTGCAGGTGTCGCTGATGCTCGGCGCCGGCGACGGCCGTCGCGGCTCGGACCGCGATTTCTCCGCCGAGGGCATGACCAGCGCCATCGACCGCGCCCTGCACGCCTCGGGCCTGGGCTGGTTCGACCTGGCGGTGCTGGACGAACCGGACGACCACGAACTGCCCCAGTCCTCGCTGAACGCGCTGAAGGCCCTGCGCGCCACGCAGCGCGTCCGCCTGCTGGGCATCTCGGGCGAGAGCGAGGTGATGGACACCTATGTCTCGACCGGCGCCTTCGACGTGCTGTTCACACCCTTCCACGTGAACTCGCCCTGGCAGATCCGCTCGCGTCTTCGCGACGCCCGCGAACGCGACATGGCCATCTTCGTCTACGGCTACTTCCCCGACAGCCTCGACACCGCCAAGAAGGCTTCCACGGCGCACGAGGATGAGAAGAAGGGCTTCTTCGGCTTCGGCAAGTCGTCCCGACCAAAGGCCGATCCACTGGCCGGCGCCGGCACCTTCGCCTTCCTGCACCAGACCAACGCCTGGACCGCCGAAGCCATCTGCCTGGCCTATTCGCTGACCGATCCCTCGGTCGCCAGCATCCTGATCGAGGCCTCGGACATCGAGCGGCTCAACACCCTGGCGCTCGTTCCTGACCGCGACCTGCCCCCCGGTCTCGCCGCCCAGATCGAAATGGCCCGCGTCGCCGGCGCCAAGGCGGCCTGACAACGCCGCCCTTCTCCACTTGAAGAGAGCCCTGTACCGCGGGTTCCCGGGCCGTCGGCGCCCGCGCGCCCGTCCCGGCGTAACGCCGCACGCCCTTGACCCCTGCCTCATCGGTCCCTAGCTGACGCCCTTCACCGAAAGGCCTACCCAGTGACCGATCAAGCTGTCGCAGACCCCGTTCACACCTTCATCGCCGACACGCTCGCACAGCACGACGTGGTGCTGTTCATGAAGGGCACGCCGGATGCGCCGCGCTGTGGCTTCTCCTCGCTGGCGGTTCAGATTCTCGACCATATCGGCGCGCCGTTCGTTGGCGTCGATGTGCTGCAGGACGAGAACCTGCGCGAGGGCATCAAGGCCTTCACCGACTGGCCGACCATCCCGCAGCTCTATGTGAAGGGTGAATTCGTCGGCGGCTCGGACATCGTGCGCGAGATGTTCAACGCGGGCGAGCTCCAGGCCCTGATGACCGAGAAGGGCGTACCGCTGGGCCAGGAAGACTGATGGCCCGCGCCCAGCTGGAGCCGCGCGAGGACCGCGAGATCTTCGTCCTTCCGCTGGAGGTCCGTCCCGAGCACATCGACGAGAACGGCCACGTAAACAACGTGGTCTACGTCGGCTGGCTGCAGGACGCGGGCACGGCCCACTGGAACGCCAGCTTCGACGAGGCCACCCGCACCAAGTGGTCGTGGGTCGGCGTCCGGCATGAGATCGACTATTTCCGCCCCCTGATGCCCGACGCGACCGGCGTCAGGGCGCGCACTTGGGTCGGTGATCCGCAAGGACCACGCTTCGCCCGCTATGTCCGCATCGAGGACAGCGAAGGCCGGCTGTGCGCCCAGGGCGTTTCGGAATGGGTGCTGGTGGATTCCAAGACCATGCGCCCGCACCGCATTCCGGCGGACATGTTGCCCGCCTTCGCGAAGCGCTGACGCGCCTCAGCGCAACAATCCGGCCAGCACCTGTACATAGAGCCGGTTCGGCTGGCGCTCGCACTCGGTGATGAGACGCGGCCAGGCCGCTTCAACCCTTCCGCCGGCGCGTACGGCGTCAGCGCCGCCGGCGCCGCCGTTCATGGCGACCAGAGCGATCATCCCGACCGAGGCCGTATAGAGGATCGTGTCCTTGATGTTCTTTTCCGGCCACGTCGCCTCGAACCAGCGCGTCTGCCGGGTCAGGCTGCTGCACTTCATCTCAAGGAAGCCGTAAGGCTGGAACTCGACTTCAATCCGGTAACGGGTCGCGGTCGCCGGCGCCCGCAGGGTCGCGCCGTTGATCAGGGCGAGGGCTTCGGCGTCGAGGATGTCGGATCGCGAAGACTCCGCGACACGCGCCGCGCCCTTGGTCCCGTCCGGCTGCAGGTCGATCTCGACGATCACCGAGCCGGCGTGGCCGGCGGCCTGTCCCGCCTCGCTGTTGGTCTCCACCGGCCGCACGGTCAGGATGGGCAGAGGAGCCGGTGTCTCCGTCGCCGCTTCCACGGCAATGGGCTCGACCGGCGCCGTGGGCGCAGGATCCTGCGCGGCCAGCAACAGCATCAGAATGGAAATCACGACAGCCTCCCCCAAGAGCTGAAACCCGTATCGCCGACCGGCGACCGGGCTTCAACCCTCATGGGTTCAGAGCTTCGTCGGATTGATCAGCCGCGCCTGGGTGCCGGGTTCGATACCCAGCTCGGTCAGCGTCCAACTGACCTCCACACCGTCCGGAACCAGGGCTTTGCACAGGTCCTGGGCGTTGCGGCGCAGCGCGATGTCGGTCCAGCCGTCGCCGGCCGGAGTCAGGTCGACCGCGAAGTGAGACGCGTCGGTGCAGCCGTTCGACTCCACCCGCACGGTCAGGCGACCATCGGCGATCCGCGCCGAGCGGACGGCTTCCAGCGCGGGCGCGGACTGATCGCCGCTCCAGCTGACGATCACGTCCTTCTGGGCCGAGTCATCCGCATAGATGACGCAGCCCGAAAGCAGCGGCGCCGAAAGCGCCGCCGCGATCAGGACTCGGATCACTGACCGGCTTCCGCCGGGGCCTGGTGCACCACGCGGGTGGTCGGCTTGTCGGTGGCGACGATGATGCAGCCGCTCAGGACCGGAGCAGCGATGGCGAGAGCGAGAACGAGGGCGATACGGCGCATGTGGAAATCCCCTTCCAGATGATGAGAGCGCTTCTTTATGAAGCTTGCGGACAATGTGCCGTTCGTCGGGCTGAATAGCACGTGAACAATCGGCAAGGCGGCCGCTCACCCAAATCCGCCTCACGGCGGCGGACGATCAGGCCGTCGGTCTCAGCTGATAGGGGTTCTCGACCGTCACCCGCGAACCGGGCTTCAGCCCCAGCTCCTCGAACGACCAGCGCATCTCGACGCCCTCCGGCTGGATGTCGGCGCAGAGATCCTGCTTGATCCGGCGCAGGGTGATGACCGAGGCGTCCCCGGAGCGCCGCACCACGACGGTCAGGTCGTTCTTGCGAGTGCAGCCATTCGAACTGACCCAGAAGACAGCCTGGTCCCGAGCGACAGCGGCGGCATGGATGGGCTCGATCTGACCCTCGGCGGTACCGACCGCCTGGTCGGGCAGAAGGCTGCCCATCAGGGCGCACGCCGACATCAGCGGCGACAGCGACAGCACGGCGAACACGGCGGCCCGTTTCATTCCTGGATCTCCGTCGCGACATCGGCCGTCGTCAGCCCGCTGCGCCGCGCCTTCGTCAGGATCTCGATCATGCTGCCCAGGTTGCTGACGGGAACCACGACCCGCACGCGCGGCTCGAAACGGGCGTCGCCGGTCAGGCTCACGAAATCGATCCGCGCGGTGTCACCGACGATCCGGAGACTTCCGATCCCATCCGCAAAGACTTCAGCGGTCATCGCCGCGCCTCCGAACCGGCCGGAAGGCAGGGACCCACGGATAAGCAGCGACGCGAACGTCGGCCAAACTTCGACCTCATCCAAACCTCCCGCCTGAAATCCTGAACCCCCGGATTGTGCGCGTGTTCTCTGGCGAAGTGAACCGGCGTACGGGGTCGGAAAAGCAAAAGGGCCCCGGATTGCTCCGGGGCCCTTCAACTTTGATTGCGCTGACGCGCCGGACCTTACGACGAGTAGTATTCGACGACCAGGTTCGGCTCCATCTTCACCGGGTACGGCACGTCGGCCAGTTCCGGCACGCGGACGTAGCGGACCGAGAAGCCGCGATCACCGATTTCCAGGTAATCCGGGATGTCGCGTTCCGACGACTGCTGAGCTTCAAGCACCAGCGCCATGGCGCGGGACTTTTCCTTGACCTCGATGACCTGGCCCGGCTTCACGCGGTACGAACCGATATCGACCTTCTTGCCGTCGACGGTCACGTGGCCGTGGCTGACGAACTGGCGAGCGGCCCAGACGGTCGGGACGAACTTGGCGCGATAGACGATCGCGTCCAGGCGCGATTCCAGCAGGCCGATCAGGTTTTCCGAGCTGTTGCCCTTGCGGCGCGTGGCTTCGGTGTAGGTCGCGGCGAATTGCTTCTCGGTGATGTTGCCGTAGTAGCCCTTCAGCTTCTGCTTGGCCTTCAGCTGCAGACCGAAGTCAGAGACCTTGGACTTGCGGCGCTGACCGTGCTGGCCGGGGCCGTACGAACGCTTGTTCACCGGGGACTTGGAACGGCCCCACAGGTTTTCACCCATGACCCGATCGAGTTTGTACTTGGCGCTGTGGCGCTTGGACATGTGTCACTCTTCTTCAGCGATGCGGCCCGGTCTCTCCCCAACTGGAGAGACAATCCCAACGGCGGTCCACGCATCATCCGTCATAAATCCCGCGCCCGACCGGAGTCGGGTGCGCGAAGGCGGCGCTTATGCCCATGGACGATCCTTAAGTCAACGTCGTCGCCGACCCGTGCTACGGCGAAGTTGACCTTCAAGGAGCCCCGACATGACGTCCCGACTGCTTGCCGCCCTCGCCGCCGCCCTCGGCCTCTGCGCCGCCCCCGCCGTGGCCCAGACCGCCCATCGGCCCCCCGCCGGTCCCGAAATCGACGCCGCCGTCGCCCGCCTGATGCAGCAGACCGGCTCCCGGGGCGTCGCCGTGGCGGTCATCGACGGCGGTCAGGTCGCCCATGTGAAGGCCTATGGGCAGCGCAACGCCGCCGGCGATCCCCTGACATCCGACACCATCATGTACGGCGCCTCCCTGACCAAGGCGGTCTTCGCCTATTCGGTCATGCAGATGGTCGATGAGGGCCTGGTCGATCTCGACCGCCCGATCTCCGCCGCCCTGCCCGACCTGCCGTCGCTCTACGACGAGCGTCTCGCCGACCTCTATTCCGACTATCGCGGCCTGGCCGAGGACGCGCGCTGGCGCGCCATCACGCCGCGCCACAGCCTGACCCACAGCACCGGCTTCGCGAACTTCTACTGGCTGGAGCCGGACGAGAAGCTCCACATCCATTTCGATCCCGGTTCGCGCTTCGCCTATTCGGGCGAGGGCCTGACCCTGCTCCAGTTCATGATCGACCGCGGGCCGGGGCCGAACCTGGGCGACTGGACCCGCGACCGCACCTTCGCTCCGTTGGGCATGACTCGGACCAGTCTGATCTGGCGGCCCGACTTCGCGGCCAACATGGCCGACGGCTGGAAGATCGACGGATCGACCGAGCCGCATGACGAACGGTCCAAGGTCCGCGCCGCCGGGTCGATGGACACCACCATCACCGACATGTCCCGCTTCGCCGCCGCCCTGATCCGCGGCGAAGGCCTCAGCCCCGCCTCGCGCGCCGAACTGGCCCGGCCTCAGCTGCCGATCACCACCGCCAGCCAGTTCCCGACCCTCCAGGAGGAATTGCCGCCGGCGCAACGCCGCCCCGACCTTCAGTCCGGGCTGGGCGTGGTCACCTTCACCGGTCCGCAAGGGCCCGGCTTCTTCAAGGGCGGCCACAACGACACGACCGGCAACACCATGGTCTGTCTCGAGCGCGGCCTGCGCTGCGTGGTCATCCTGTCCAACGATGTCCGCTCCGAGCCCGGCTTCGCCGACCTGGTCCGCTTCATCCTGGGCGAGACCGGCGTGCCTTACGACTGGGAGTACGGACCGAACCGCTAGCCCGTCAGCACCGCTCGCGCCCGCTCTACTGAGCCGTTCTCGCCGTCCGGCGCGATGATTAAGGCATCGATCGCAGTGCCGCTCTGACTGTCCCGCTCGGGGCGACCCAGCAGATAGCCCTGAGCCTCGTTGCAGCCCTGTTCACGCAAGAACTGCAGCTGACCGCTGGTTTCCACGCCCTCGGCCAGAACCGGGATGTCGAGGCTCTCACCGAGGGCCAGCACGGCGCGGATGATCGCGCGCGATTGCGGGCTGGCGTCCACCTCCGACATGAAGGAGCGGTCCAGCTTGATCTTGTCGAACGGGAAGGCCCTGAGCGTCGACAACGACGAATAGCCGGTGCCGAAGTCGTCCATGGCGATCGACACGCCCAACATTTTCAGTTGGCGCAGGACGTGGGTGGTCCGGTTCAAATCCGAGATCATGGCCGTCTCGGTGATTTCCAACTCCAGCCGGCTGGGCGACAGGCCGGTCTCAACCAGGATCTGGTGGACCAGCCGCGGCAGATCGGTATGCGACAGCTGCACCGGCGACAGGTTCACCGCAATCTTGTGAGGCTCGGGCCAACCGGCCGCCTCGGCGCAGGCCCGACGCAGCACCCATTCGCCGATCTGCAGGATCAGCCCGGTCTCCTCGGCGATGGGAATGAACTCCGAAGGCGGAATGAAGCTCCCGTCCGGCTGCCGCCAGCGCAGCAGCGCCTCGAAGCCCGTCACCTTGCCGGTCTCCAGCGAAGCCTGGACCTGGTAGTGCAACTCGAAGCGGTCGGCATCCATCGCTTCGCGAAGCCCCTGGGTGATGCGCCGGCGCTCGCGCACCGCCTCGTCCATGGCCCCTTCATAGAAACAGATGTCGTCCGTCAGTGAAGACTTGGCCCGGTACATCGCCAGGTCGGCGTCATTGATCAGGATCGAGGCCTCTGCGGCGTCGCTCGGCCAGATCGCTATGCCGATGCTGGCGCCGCACTGCAGCTCGGCGTGCTCGGCCTCGACGGGCGTCACCAAGGCATTGCGAAGGCGCTCCGCGGCGTTGAACGCCTCCACCCGGTCTTCAATCGGCACGATGGCCACGAACTCGTCGCCGCCGAGTCGCGCCACGAACTCACCCTCTTGGGTCGCCTCTTTCATCTGGCCCGCCACGTGCACGAGCAGCTGGTCGCCGACGGCGTGACCGTAGAGGTCGTTGATCTCCTTGAACCGGTCCAGGTCGATGGCCAGGAGCGCGAACTGCTGTCCCGATTCGGCGACCACGATCTGCCGGTTCAGCTTCTCCAGGAAAGAGGCGCGGTTGGGCAGGCCGGTCAGGCTGTCGTTCCGGGCCAGGTGGGCGATGCGCCGCTCCTGGGCCAGTCGGGCGCGCAGATCGCGCACCGCGAAAACACGGAAATGACCTTCCTGGCCGTCATCGCGCCGCTCCTCGCGTACCGCGACCTCGACCGGGATCGCATGGCCGTCGCGCGCCTTCAGCTCGCTCTGCACCAGGATGCCGCCCTGCATCTCCTGAGCCTGGTCGATCCAGGCCGAGACCGCCGTGCCCTTCAAGGCCTCGGCCGGCACGCCGCAAAGATCGGCGAAGGCCGCGTTAGCGACCAGGATGCCGCCGTCGCTCTCGACCAGCATGCCGTCGACGCTGCCCTCGATGAGATGACTCAGGCGCTTCTGGGCCAGACGCCGGGTTTGGTTCTCCAGCGCCTGGCTGGCCATGGCGACGCTCAGGATCAGGAAGGCCACAGTCGCGACGCCGACGGCCATCAGGCCGCGGGCGGTCTCGCCGGTCGCCGCGCCCTCCAGCGGGGCCAGCGGTTGCACGACCAACGCGCCCATCGCCGTGAAGTGCAAAGCGACGATCGTCAGCACCATCAACCCCGGCGCGATCAGCGCCGCGCGCCCCTCCAGCCCGCGACGGACCTGGACGAAGGTCAGGACGCCGCCGACCGTCGCGGCGAGGACCGACGCGACGACGTAGGGAACAGACCAGGTGACGAAGGCGTCCGCGGTGAACGCGGCCATTCCGGTGTAGTGCATGGCGGTCACCGCCACGCCGAACAGCACACCGCCCAGCACGTCGGCGCCGCGCATCGGCAACGATCCCGCCATCAGCGCCGCCGCGCAGCCGATCATGGCGACCAGCAGCGACAGTCCGGTCAGGATGGGCTCATAGGTGGTCTCGGCGCCAGGCTGATAGGCCAGCATGGCCACGAAGTGGGTGCACCAGATCGTGGCGCCTCCCGCGATGGCCGCCATGAACCCCCAGGAGAACCTGGCCCCGCGGCCGCCTGTCCGCAGCTTCTCGTACAGGCGGATCGTAATGAACGCTCCCAGTACGCAGATCAGCGCCGCCAAACCGACCAGAAAGAGATTATGTTCGCCGACAAGGCAGGAAAGGATGCGCATCGCGACCTTCGGAAAGAAGAAAAGCGATCCTGCTTTAATTCACAGCGATAATATTCTGCCTAACCGTTACGATTAACCCGCGTTTACACAATAAACACTTACGAATAGAATATATCTACTCGATACAACTTATAAATGTATCGCGACGTGAATACTTACGTACAAATACCAGGTTCTTCCTGCTTTGATCGCTCTCTGAAGAAACGCAAGCAAAAGGCCGGGCCCCTGCAAGGGGACCCGGCCTTCCCGGCTTCTGGATTAATCAGGCCGTGGCGGCGGCGTAGAGGTCGTTGACCTTGTTCCAGTTCACCACCGACCAGAAGGCCTTCAGGTAGTCGACCCGACGGTTCTGGTATTTCAGATAATAGGCGTGTTCCCACACGTCGGCGGCCAGAAGGACCGCGCCCTTCTCGTCGGCCAGATCCATCAAGGGGTTGTCCTGGTTCGGGGTCGAGGTGACCTTCAGCTTGCCGTCCTGAAGGATCAGCCAGGCCCAGCCCGAGCCGAACTGGCCGGCGCCGGCGGCGTCGAAGTCCGCCTTGAACTTGTCCAGCCCGCCCAGCTCGGCGTCGATCTTGGCGGCCAGCTCAGCCGACGGCTCGCCGGTCTCGCCCTGCGGGGCCAGCAGTTCCCAGAACAGGCTGTGGTTCCAGTGCCCGCCGCCGTTGTTGCGGACGGCCTTGGGCAGTTTCGACATCGTCGCGAACAGCTCCTCCAGCGACTTGCCCTGCAGAGCCGGGTCGGCGTCGACGGCCTTGTTCAGGTTGTCGACATAGGTCTGGTGATGCTTGTCGTGATGGAAGGTCATCGTCTCCTTGTCGATCGCCGGCTCCAGGGCGTCATAGGCATACGGGAGGGGCGGAAGGGTGAAGGCCATGGGGAGGCTCCTTTCGACAGGTTGAGTTCTGGTCCGCATGTAGGCGGCCCGGGGCCGTGACCCAAGGCGCGGCGGTGGAAATCTTCGGCGGCGGAGCGCTTGCGCCCGTGGAACGGCTGCAACATCCTGCCCCCGATGACGGCTGGGTGGAGACGAAGATGAACAGGATCGTTCCAGGGGCCGCCGTCGGTCTGTGCGTGCTCCTCGCGGGTTGCGCGGGGCTCGAGGATCCGGCCAACGCCCGGTCGACCTGTCACACCAGCACGGGCGAGTATGTGAACGTGCCGACCGGCTGTTCGATCAGCTGGTCTTCATCGCGGACCACCTCGACGACGACCACAACCACCACCACGAGTCCCGCCCCGGCCAAACCGGCCGAGGAAGGCGACGACGAGGACTAACCGGCCGTCGGCAGATTGGCCTTCAGGCAGTCGCGCACGGCGCGGCGGTGGTCCCCCAACGCCGCCATATAGTCGACACCCGCGGCTTCGAACGCCACCTTGGTCGCCGCGTCCAGGCCCTGCGGC
Organism: Brevundimonas sp. GW821-FHT12C05; assembly: GCF_058807475.1. NCBI lineage: Bacteria > Pseudomonadati > Pseudomonadota > Alphaproteobacteria > Caulobacterales > Caulobacteraceae > Brevundimonas > Brevundimonas sp. GW821-FHT12C05. The sequence goes on along the minus strand of NZ_JBXAQS010000001.1, from coordinate 203,893 downwards.
AGGGCCGCGATCACGCGCTTCTGGCCCTTGTCGTGCAGGCAGAAGCCCACCTCGGTGCAGAGGGCCGCGAACATGTCGTCATAGGAAGCGTCGGTCATCTCAGGCCCTCAAGGCGGCTCAGCCAGTGCAGCAGGTTCAACGCGAACTGCTGATCATCGTGGCCGGGGGTCTGTAGACCGAAAACCATGTCCTCGCGCCCGGAATCGGCGGGAAACTTCACTACCTGCGCCGTCAGCATCCCGGCTTCGCCCAGCACCACCACCCGACCGCGCCCGTGTTCGAAGGCCAGACCCTGCGCCGGCAGGGCCGGTCGCGCCAGTTCGGCCAGAACCGCGTCCCGGGTCGAGGAGTCGCCCTCCACCCGGTTGTTGATCTGCCCCAGCACCTGAACGTTCGCCGCCTCATGGTCGTCCGGCCGCAGGGCCATCAGCACCGTCGATCCCGGCGGCCCGGACAGCGACTGGCCCGTGAAGCTGCGCACCCGGCTGACCGCCTCCGACGCGTCGCGCCCGCGCAGGATCGGATGGTCGCCCAGCGTCCCGTCTTCGGATGAGAAGTTCATTTGCGAGGTGATCTGACCATCCTCGAAGCGGAAGGCGTAGCCCTTGCCCATGCCGACGCCCAGCGCCCGGCCCAGGGTCTCGTTGGCGCTGCCATAGGGCGCATGGTCCGCCGCCAGCAGCAGGGAGCCGCCCGCGCGCACCCATGCGTCAAGCGCCGCGATCTCAGTCGGGGTGAAGGCGTCAGGACTGCCGTCGGCGGCGGGGCGCACGGCGTTGGAGATCACCAACACGTCCACGCCGTCCAGCGCGCCCGGCTGGTCCAGCTTCTGCTCGCCCGCCCGGATGCGATAGCCGTCCGCCCGCACCAGCGCCGCGAAGCCGGCATAGCGCCCGCCGATGGTCTGCACGCTGCCGTGCGCCGCATCCAGCTGGATCAAGGGTCCCTCGCCCGCATAGGCGGGACGCGTCACCACCGGATGGAAGGACGGATCGCCCATCTGCTCCTGCGCCAGAGCGGGCCCGGCCAGCGCCAGGACGGACAGGATCAGTACAGGCCACTTCATCGGCGTCGCTCCGGTTCGCCCGGAGCCTACGCCTTCAGTCGCGCCGCATGGAAGGCCACGTGGTCGGCGATGAAGCTGGCCATGAAGAAGTAGGAGTGGTCGTAGCCGGGCTGCATGCGCACCGTGACCGTCTGCCCACTCGCCTTGCCCGCCGCGAGCAACAGTTCCGGCTTCAACTGCTCGGCCAGGAAGCCGTCCGCGTCGCCCTGGTCGACCAGGATGTCGTCATAGACGCCGCGCGCCGCGCCGCTCTCGATCAGCCGGGATGCGTCGTGTTCAGCCCATTCCGCCCGGTCCGCGCCCAGATAGGCGGTGAAGGCCTTCTCGCCCCAGGGACAGCGGGTCGGCGAACTGATCGGCGCGAAGGCCGAGACCGACCGGAACAGCGCCGGATGACGCAACGCCAGCGTCAGCGCCCCATGCCCGCCCATGGAGTGCCCGGAGATCGAGCGTGTCCTGGTCGTCGGGAAGTTCGCGTCGATCAGCTCGATCAGCTCGCCGATGATGTAGCTTTCCATGCGGAAATGCGGGGCCCACGGCGCCTGGGTCGCATCGACATAGAAGCCCGCGCCCTGCCCCAGGTCATAGGCCGGGTCGTCGGCCACGCCCTCGCCGCGCGGGCTGGTGTCGGGCGCGACGATGATCACCCCGTGCGCGGCGGCGGCGGCGTAGGCCCCGGCCTTGGTGGTGAAATTGTCCTCGGTGCAGGTCAGGCCGGACAGCCAGATCAGCACCGGGAACGGGCCCTCGCCGGGCGGGGTGAAGACCGACAGCGTCATCGGCGTGCCGGTCGTGACGCTGTCATGCTTCAGATAACGCAGCACGCCGCCGTGGACGGCGTGGGTCTTGGTGGTTTCCACGCGTTCGTTCACCCCGGCCGGTGCATGGCGCAGATCTTGTTGCCCGACGGATCGCGCAGATAGGCCAGGATCATCGGGCCGAACGGGCCGATGCGCTCGCCGGGCGGGTCCTCGATCGCACGGCCGCCGGCGGCGACCCCGGCGTCGTGGAAGGCCTGGACCATCTCGGGCGTCTTGGCGTGGAAACCGATGGTGCCGCCGTTGGCGTGGCAGGCCGGGTCCCCATCGATGGGCTTGCCGATCGCGAAGGCGCCGCGCGCCGAACGCCACCAGTAGCGGCCCTTGGGATCCGGCCCGGCCGCGGGCTCCAGACCCAGGGCGCCGAGCGCGGCGTCATAGAATTTGCGCGACGCCTCGATGTCGTTCGCGCCGACTGTCATGTGGGTGAACATGGCTTTCCCTCCCCGCTTTGCTGATGGTTAGTCTTTTTAGAGAACTGATCTCGACACGCAAGCCGATCTGGCGAGATCTCAGCCGCCGCCCGGATCGCTCGGATCGGGGAAGTAGAGCTGGTTGCCGTCCGGATCAGTCACGATCAGGGAGCGGTAGCCCCACCAGCCCCGGGAAAACTCCACGCCGCGGGCCGCGAGGGCTTCAGGCAGCGCCGCCCAGTCTTCATCGGTGAGCTCAATGAACAGCATTCCCGTCCCGACCTTGTCGGGCCATTGCTTGCTGAAGATGATCTCGCACTCATCCCGCTGCACCTGGGCGACGATGGACGGTCCACCGGGCGTCGACGGCGCGGGCAGCGACGGCGCGTCGTCCTGGCCGAACTTCCACGCCTCGGCGAAACCGAGCCGGCCATAGAACTCCAGCGCCACGTCGACGTCCGTCACGAACAGGACCGGCCGGGTGTACCATTTCGCCATCGTCAGGGCCTCCGCCCTAGAAGACCACCACGCTGCGGATGCTTTCGCCGGCGTGCATCAAGTCGAAGGCCTCGTTGATGCGTTCCAGCGGCAGGGTGTGGGTGATCATGGGATCGATCTCGATCTTGCCGTCCATGTACCAGTCGACGATCTTGGGCGTATCGGTGCGGCCGCGCGCGCCGCCGAAGGCCGAGCCGCGCCACACCCGGCCGGTGACCAGCTGGAACGGGCGGGTGGCGATCTCCTTGCCGGCCTCGGCCACGCCGATGACGATGCTCTCACCCCAGCCGCGATGGCAGGCCTCCAGCGCCTGACGCATGACGACCGTGTTGCCGGTGCAGTCGAAGGTGTAGTCCGCGCCGCCGCCGGTCATCTCGACCAGATGGGCGACCACGTCCGACACGTTCTTCGGGTTCACGAAATGGGTCATGCCGAAACGGCGGCCCCACTCCTCCTTGGTGTCATTGATGTCCACGCCGATGATCATGTCGGCGCCGACCATCTTCAGCCCCTGGATGACGTTCAGGCCGATGCCGCCCAGGCCGAAGACCACGGCGTTGGCGCCCGGCTCGACCTTGGCCGTGTTGACCACCGCGCCGACGCCCGTCGTCACGCCGCAGCCGACGTAGCAAGCCTTGTCGAACGGCGCGTCCTTGCGGATCTTGGCCAGCGCGATCTCGGGCAGCACGGTGTAGTTCGAGAAGGTCGAGCAACCCATGTAGTGGGCGATGGCTTGGCCCTTGTAGCTGAAGCGGCTGGAGCCGTCGGGCATCAGCCCCTTGCCCTGGGTGCCCCGGATGGCGGTGCACAGGTTGGTCTTGCGGCTCAGGCAGCTTTTACACTGGCGGCATTCCGGGGTGTACAGCGGGATCACATGGTCGCCGACGGCCAGCGAGGTCACGCCCGGCCCGACCTCAACCACCACGCCGGCGCCCTCGTGGCCCAGGATCGAGGGGAAGATGCCCTCGGAGTCGAGACCGTCCAGCGTATAGGCGTCGGTGTGGCAGATGCCCGTGGCCTTGATCTCGACCAGCACCTCTCCGGCGCGCGGCCCTTCCAGATCGACCTCGACGATCTCCAGCGGACGTTTGGCCTCAAAGGCGACGGCGGCGCGGGTTTTCATGGGTCGGGCTCCTTGGATTTTCGCCTGTGTGTCACGAGCCGCGTCGGAAAGGCCAGCCCGCGGCCGCGCCAAAAATGCGCTCAAAAAAAATTGAGTGCACATAAGTGCACATTTGGAACGTCTGCCTGACACCAGCACCGCGACCTCAACCAACCTACCGGGTAGGCGCGTAAAAATCGGTCGTATGAGTCATCGCATATCTCCCCCTCCCTCAAGGGGGTGGGCTTTGAGGGAGGGGGGAGAAGGGCTCTAATAGCCGCATGACCCACCGCAACCTCGTCATCCTGACCGGCGCCGGCATCTCGGCGGAGAGTGGGGTTCCCACCTTCCGGGCCGACGATGGCCTGTGGATGGGGCATCGCATCGAGGACGTGGCGACGCCCGAGGCCTTCGCCCGCGACCCCGCCCTGGTGCAGGACTTCTATAACAAGCGCCGCCGCCAACTGGCGGAGGTCGAGCCCAACCTGGCCCACCACGCGCTCGCCGAACTGGCCGCGCGATGGGAGGGCGATTTCCTGCTGGTGACTCAGAACGTCGATGACCTGCATGACCGCGCCCATGTGGCCCAGCCGCCCGGCCCCGGCTTCGAGCTGATCCACATGCACGGCGAACTGCTGAAGGCGCAATGCACCGCTACCGGTCGGGTGCAGGATTGCCATGGCGACCTGGACCCGCGCCACGACAGCCCCTTCAGCAGCGAAGGCTGGTTGCGCCCGCATATCGTCTGGTTCGGCGAGATGCCCCTGCGCATGGAGCGGATCGAGGCGGCCATCGCCGAGGCCGATCTGTTTGTCTCCATCGGCACCTCGGGCGCGGTCTATCCGGCCGCCGGCTTCGTCCAGCTGGCCGGCATGGCCGGGGCGAGAACCGTCGAGATCAATCTCGACCCCACCCCCGGCGCCCGCCAGTTCGACGACGGCCTCTACGGCCCGGCGACAGAGACCGTGCCCGCCTTCGTCGATCGCCTTCTCGCGAAGGCCTAGCCCAGCCAGCCCATGTGCTCGGCCAGGATCGAGGCGCCGATCACGATCAACGCCACCCCGCCCAGGAACTCGGCCACCTTGCCCATGCGCGCGCCCACGGCCTTGCCGATCAGCATGCCGATGGTCGTCGCGACGAAGGTGGTGCAGCCGATCGACAGGGCGATGATCCAGATGTTGGCGCCGATGAAGGCCAGGCCCACGCCCACGGCGGCCGCATCGATCGAGGTGCCGATGGCCGTGGCGACCAGGGCCAGCACGCCGTTGCGCGCCGCCCGCGCCCCGCCGTCCTCCTCGTCGACCGGCTGGAAGGCTTCCCACAGCATCTTGGCCCCGACCGCGCCCAACAGGCCGAAGGCGATCCAGTGATCCACCTGCTCCACGAAGCCGGCGGCGATCAGGCCCAGCGCCCAGCCGATCAGGGGCGTGATCGCCTCGATGACGCCGAAGACCAGGCCATTGCGGACGGCCGTGGCGAAGGGAGGACGGTGAGCCGCGCCACGCCCCACGGCGGCGGCGAAGGCGTCCGTCGACATGCTGAGCGACAGCACCGCGATGGAAAGAGGGGTCATGAAAACGAATCCGCCGGGCGCACGAGACAGCGCGTTCGCGAACCCTGCCGGTGACGGCTCGCGAAGCACGCTGGTCTCGCCAGGCGGACACTTGGTCCACTGATCGCACCACGAGTCCGGAGACTGCGAGTGTGTTGACGCGATCCCGGCTGAACGTCGCCGGCGGCTACTCCCCAACGAGGCGGCTCCTACAGGAGTCGATTTGCCGGATCAACCGGGCCTATCCGCGCGGCGCGAACAGGATGATCCCCGCCCCGGCTAGGCAGACAACGCCGCCGATCAGGTCCCAGCGGTCCGGAGGGCTTTTCTCGACCAGCGCCATCCAGATCAGCGAGGCGCAGATATAGACGCCGCCATAGGCGGCGAACGCCCGCCCCGCCGCCGCCGTCGGGATCAGGGTCAGCAGCCAGGCGAAGGCGATCAGACAGGCCACGCCCGGAACCAGCCACAGCGGCGAGCGGTCCAGCTTCAACCAGGCCCAGAAGGCGAAACAGCCCGCGATCTCCGCCAGCGCCGCCAGCGGATAGATCCACATGGCCTTCACCGCGCGGCGTCCAGATGCCGCGCCGCCATATCCCGCACGGCAGCCTTCAAGCCATCTCGTGGATCACCATCGTAGTCGAACCCCTCGGCGGTGAAGACCGCGCGAGCAAACGCATCGGCGGTTTCAGGCGGATGATCAGCAATCCGGTCATAGCCATCCGGCGACAGGCAGAAGCCAAGCTCTACGCAAAGCTCGCTCAGAAGCGCCCCGACCTGATCCTCAGTCATCGTCCGAGACCTTCCGGTCCGCCGCCGCCCGCGCCTCCGCCATCTTGGCCAGCACCCGGCCGCGGCCCTTGGCCAAGGCGTGGATGGCGCCGCGGAAGGTGGCGACCTCCTGCTCGCTGAAGGCCGACCGGCCCAGCATGACACGCAGGTTCTGACTCATCGACCGCTTCTTCTCGGGCGGGAAGAAGAAGCCCCCGGCCTCCAGCTCCGCCTCGAAATGCTCGTACATGCCGATCAACAGCTCGTTGGACGCCGGCGGGTCGATCTCGCGGAAGCGCGGCGGCGGGGCGTCCAGGATCAGGGTGCGCCACTCATAGGCGTTGATCGCCACCGCCTGCGCCAGGTTCAGCGAATGGTGCTTCGGGTCGATCGGAATGGTGGTGATCCCGGCGGTCAGGGCGATGTCGGTCGTCTCCAGTCCAGCGCGCTCGCCGCCGAACAGGATGCCGGTCTTCAGGCCCGAGGCGGTGTCGTCGTAAAGGATGCGCGCCGACTCACGCGGCGTGCGCACAGGCATCCGCGTCTCGCGCGGGCGGGCCGTGGTCGAGAAGACGGTGTTCAGGTCCGCGACCGCCTCGGCCACGCTGTCGAACACCTTGACCTCGTCCAGCACCCAGTCGGCGCCCGAGGCCGTGGCCCAGGCGCGCTCCTGCGGCCAGCCGTCGCGCGGGCTGACGAGGCGCAGTTCGCTCAGGCCGAAATTGGCCATCACCCGCGCCACCGCGCCGATGTTGTCGGCCAGCTGGGATTTGTCGAGGATAACGACGGGCGGGGTCAGGTCGGACATGGGCCGTCCCTACCCCCGCAGACCGTCGGGCGAAACCCTCAGTCCTCGCCGATCATGGCCAGCCATGGATCGGCGGTCCCGGCTTCGACCTCGGCCACCTTCACCGCCGGCCAGCCGATGCTGTCGTCGGCCGAGTCGCGCCAGGCCAGGATGTAGAAGTCGCGCAGCTCCGAGGCGCCGGCGGCCAGTCGGGCGATGGTGAACTGTGCGCCGCGCGCGTCGCCGTCGCCGAAGCCCCCGGCCTTCTCCAGCCGGTAGAAGGGCGTCACCTGCGACAGGGTCTCGCGCAGATAGGCGGGCACCCGGGCGCGCAGGTCGAAGCCGTCCAGCTTCGGTGCGGCCATGGCGGCCTCGATGGCGTCCAGACGGGCGACCTTGGCGGTGAAGGCGCCCTCGAACTGGCTGTGGGTCTGGCGCGAGGTGGTAAAGCCTTCGGGGTTCGGCGTGTTCCGGTCCCAGCCGTTGTAGTGGATGGTCGTGTGGTGCGGCTGCGAGCCGTCGCCGATGTAGTGGCCCAGCACGCCCATATCACGCAGGATCAGGGCCTCGCGCCGCTCGCGGTCGACACGGTACCAAGCCCTCTTCGTCGGATCGGTCTCACGCGCTTCCTGGGCGTTCAGCACGCGCCAGTAGGCGAAGTCGCGCACCAAGTTCTGATAGCCGTCCCAGATCGCATACGGCAGGTAGCCCGCGTCATTGACGTCGAGCCCGGCGGTCGTGAGCGCGGCGTCGTATTCCGACTTCAGGCGCGGCAGGGCGTCGATCGACGGGCCCGCGGCGCTCATGATGAAGCCGTTGTCGTCCATGTCCACGAAGTGGGCCGTGTCCCGTTCGCGGTCGTGCGGCTGGCCGCCGCCCTTCCAACGGTCCGGCTCGCGCGCCAGCTCGCCGATGTCGGCCGCCGCGCCCGGCGTGCGCAGGAAGGCGGGCATGTCGTCGGGCAGGGCGCGCATGGCGGCGATCCCGATCAGCCGGTGGCCGGTGTTGCCCCACGCCTGCACGGCGGCGGGAACGGCGACGGCGGCCAGCACGCAGACAGCGGCGGCGGCGAGGGCGAAACGCTTCATGGGGGGCAAGGTCCGGATTGTGGATGTGATCGCGTTAGATCGCCCTCGCGGCGGCGTCCAGCGGCATCTTGTGACGCCAGCTTGACCGCAGCCTCGCGCCCGCCCTAACGCTGGTCATCCCTGTTGTGAGGTCCGTCGTGTTCAAACGTTCCCTGTTGCTGGCCGCCGGCCTGATCGCCCTCGCCACCGCCGCCCAGGCCCAGACCGCCGCGGCGCCCGTTGCGGCGCCGGCGCCGCTGGTCGTCGATCAGGCCCGGGTCGAGGCGCATGAGGCCTTCCTGGCGGGCGACGCCCTGCGCGGCCGCGGCAGCGCTTCGCCGGACGAGGCCGTCGCCGCCGCCTATGTCGCCGCCCGCTTCGCCGAATACGGCCTCAAGCCCGCGCCGGGCATGAACGGCTATCTGCAGACCGCCGGCGTCGTTCGCCGCGAGCCCGTCGCCCCTAGCCGCCGCGCGCGCTGGGAGGTCATCGCCCCCGAAGGCGCCGAACGCATCACCACCAACGCCGTCGGCTGGCTCCAGGGCTCGGACCCGTCGGCGGGCGTGATCATGATCTCGGCCCACCTGGACCACCTCGGCGTCCGCGACGGCGTCATCATGCACGGCGCCAATGACGACGCCTCCGGTGTCGCCGCCGTGCTGGAGCTGGCCCGCACCCTGGCCGGGGGCGAGCAGCCGAAGCGCTCCATCCTGTTCGTCTGCTACGGCGCCGAGGAGATGGGCCTGCTCGGCTCCCTCTGGTTCGCCCGCAACCCGCCGGTGCCGATCTCGGACATCGTCGCCAATCTCGAGATCGAGATGATCGGCCAACAGGACCCCAACATGCCCGCCGGCGTCATGATGATCACCGGTTTCGAGCGCTCCAATTTCGGCCCGGCCCTGAAGGAGCGCGGCGCCCTGATCGCGCCCGACATCTATCCGGACCAGCATTTCTTCGAGCGGTCGGACAACTACCAGCTGGCCCTGCAGGGCGTGGTCGCCCACACCGTGTCCGGCTGGGCCACTATTCCTAACTACCACACGGCCGACGACACCATCGCCAACCTGGATATTCCCTTCATGACCCGGGCGATCCAGTCCCTGGTCGAGCCCATGCGCTGGCTCGCCTCCAGCGACTTCAAGCCCGACTGGGTCGAAGGCGGCCGGCCGCAGCCGCGGCAGTAGGGGCGTCAGCCGATCCCGAACGCGGCCTCGGTCCGGTCGACCCACGCCCTGACCGCCGGATAGGCTGACAGGTCGAAATCGCCCTCATGCGCCACGCGGGTGTAGGCGACCAGCGCCAGGTCGGCGAGCGAGGCCGCCGCGCCCGCCAGCCAGTCGCGCCCGGCCAGCCCCGCCTCCATACGCGCCAGAGCCGCATGGCCGCGCTCCATCAGCCGGGGCTCGATCTCGTCCGCCGTTTTCCCGGCCAGCACCCGCTGGAACCGCGCCACGGCGATATAGGGCTCGTGGCTGTACTGCTCCCAGAACAGCCATTCGAACATCCTGGCCCTCTCGTAGGCGTCGGTCGGGATCAGGGCCGTCCCCTCGCCCATGTGGACAAGTATGGCGTTCGACTGCGCCAGCGCCCGACCGTCCTCCAATACAATCGTCGGCGTCTGCCCGGCGGGGTTCAGGGTCAAAAACTGTGGAGATCGGGTCACACCGGTTGTGACATCAGTTTCGATCCAGCGATAATCACGCCGCAACCAATCGAGCAACCACTTGACCTTCAAACAGTTGCCGGAACGAATATCACCATAGACAGTAAGCATCGCGCACCAGCAAAGAGTTTGTAACCTGCGAATACAGCTTACAGACTTGTCATCGTCAGCCAAGCACAGTTCCGCTTAACCATCCAGAAGCCCCACTTATCCACGGACGATCCGGACAGGAGGTCGCACCCGGGTGCGAATGTCTGTCTTTTGACACAATTGGAAACGAAAAGCCCATCGCCGGACAAGTCGGGGCCGGTGATTCCGCGAGTCTGTTCATGCTCGGCACTGCCGCCGCGTTCGCCCTGCTTTGGGCGATGGCCTTCCCCGCTCAGGCGGACGTCACGGAAGATCCGGTCTCCTACGAAGCGGCGTCGTCGCAATCGTGGGGTGCTGAAGAAACCTCCGCGACCGATGAAGGTTCCAACGACGGCGCCGTGGTCGAGCTGACCTCCGAACAACAGGCCCTGATGGACGGCGACGCCCGCTGGAGCGCCTCGGCGCGCCTCTATCACGCGGGCGGCGGCGGCGCGACGGGCAACGATAGCCTCGGTTGCCGCCCGATCGCCATGCGCACCGTCGCCGTCGATCCCCGCTACATTCCGCGCCGCAGCGTGCTGTTCATCCGCGAGACGGTTGGGCTGCGCCTGGCCGACGGCACCATCCATGACGGCTACTGGTACGCCTCCGACACCGGCGGCGCGATCAAGGGCCAGAAGGTCGACCTCTACACCGGCCACGGTCGCGGTTCGATGCAGCAGGCCATGCGCCTGAACATGCGCACCCTGACCATCGCCGACGCCGGTCGTTTCGACGGCTGCCCGCCCTCGTGGGACGCCGCCCCCAGCCGCGCCCCGCTGATGGCCGCCTCGGCCCGCACCAACGGCGCATCCAACTAGACCCGCCCAAGCCTACCTGACACCGATTTAATGTGACTCCCTGCTACACCTGTAACATGCTACATATGTAGCAGAGTACAGGAGGTCGCCGTGATCGAGTCCCTGCCCCGCCGTGAGCGCGAGGTGTTCGAGGTGCTGTGCGGGCTGGAGTCCGCCACGGCCAGCGCCGTTCGCGCCGGCCTCAGCGATCCGCCCAGCGACTCCGCCGTTCGCACCCTGCTGGGCCGGCTGGTCGCCAAGGGGCTGATCATCCACCGCACGGTCAATCAGGCCTATGTCTATGCGCCCGCGCCCGCGGCGTCCTCGATCGCCGAGGGCGCGCTGCAACGGCTGGTCCGCACCTTCTTCGACGGCTCCGCCGCCAGCGCCGCCACCGCCCTGCTCGGGATGGCGGAAAGCCTGAAGGACGAAGAACTCGACGCCCTTCAGAAGGCCATAGATCAGGCCCGGGAGCGGGGGTTGTGAGCGCCGCCGTCCTGTTCGACATGGCGTGGAAGTCCGGGGTGGTCGCCGCCGCCGTCCTCGCCGCCGCGAACCTGGTGCGATCCCGCCCGTCGGCCGAGCGCGTGGCCCTGCTGCGGCTCGGCGTTGTGGTGGTGCTGACCCTGCCCCTGCTGACGACCGTCATTCCGGCCCTGCGGATCCAGGCCCCGGCCCTCGCTCGCCTCGTGCCCGCTCCGGCCGCCGCTCCCGCCGTCGCCCCAGCGCCCGTCCCTCTCCCTTCCATCACCACCGCCGCTCCGCCCCGCCCCGCCGCTGCGGTCGCGCCGGCGCGCGCCGCGCCTCCGCACCGCATCACCCCGCTCGCCATGCTCGGCGTCGTCTGGGCGACAGGTGTCGCGGTCCTGCTCCTGCGCCTGCTGGCCGGAGTGGCCGCGCTGGCCCTGTGGACCCGCCGCGCCGATCCAGTGAACGATCCGGCCTGGCGCGCGGCGCTGGACCGCGCCATCGCCGGCGGCCGGCGGCCACGCCTCAAGGTCTCGTCGCGCATCGCTTCGCCGCTGAGCTGGAGCTGGCCGCGCGGCGTCATCCTGATCGACGAAGCCACCCTGTCGCGACCTGACCGCGCCGACGCCGTCCTGACGCATGAGATGGGCCATATCCGCCATTATGACTGGCTGTTCCTGATGCTGTCGCACGCCCTCGTCGCCATGCAGTGGTTCAACCCATTCGTCTGGCTCCTTCAGAAGGAACTGGCGCGCCAGTCCGAGCACGCCGCCGACGCTTGGGCCGTTCGCCGTATCGGCCGGACGGATTACGCGGGGGCCCTGGTCGCCATGGCCCGGAGCGCCCGCCCGCACGCCGCGCTGGGCATGGCGGGACCGACCGCCAGCGACCTGGCGCGCCGGGTCGCCGCCATCCTGGATGCGTCTCGCGGCAAGGGCCGCCCGTGGTCGACCGCCGTGGCCGCGGCCGCCTGTGTCGGCATGGCCGGTCCGTTGGCGGCGCTGGAGTGGACGCCGGAAGCCCTGCCCGCGCCCCTGCGTCCCGCCGCCGCCCCGGCGTCTGGCTCCGCCGCTTCCGCCGCTCCCACCACCGCCGCGGCCGTCGTCGCCCTGTTGCCGCAGGGTCTCGCGACTCCCTCCGGCGCGAGCCCGGCCGAGCCCCCATCCCCCGACGCGCTCGCCGCCCTCATCCGCCAGCGTGATCGCGGCCTGGCCATGTTCGAAGCCGGCGCCCGCACAATGGAGGCCGGCGCCGCACAGATCCGCCGGCATATGAATCTTGTGCCCGACCCAGGGGAACGGGCCGAAATGGCGCAGGAGGCTGACAACCTGATCCGTGAGGCCGCCGGGCTGCGCGCCCAGGCCCGCGACCTAGCCGCCCGCGATCCCGCCACTCTGAAACCCATGTCGGAGGAGGAGGAGCGTCAGATGGCCGGCGAGTTGCAGAGCCTGCTCGCCATGCCGGCACAGATGGGCATGGACTTGCCGGTGAACGCCAATATCCCCGTGGGTGTAGAGGCCGGCGCCGCCCTGCCCCTTCCCGTCCCGCTCGTAACGCCCGCCGGTCCGCCGCAGGCCCGCGAGGGGCTCGCCGCCGGGCTGCGCGAGGGGGCCGGGCGAACGCGCGACCAGGCCGCCCGGATGGACGCGGAAGCCGCACGGATCGAGCAGGATAGGTCGCGAACGCAGGAGGCGGCCGATCACGCCGTCAACCTGCGAAACGACGCCTCCGCCCTCCGCCAGCAGGCCGACGATCTTGATCAGCAGGCCGCCGACACGATGTCCGACTGACCTGATCCCCGCCCCCTGACCGCCTTCGTCCACGCCGCTCCCACGGCGTCACGCCACCCCCTTGCCTGACGGCAGGATCTTCCCCCCCCAAACCGGAGATACCCGATGCGACCCCTCGCCATCGTTTGCGGGCTGCTGCTCGCCGCCTGCCCCGTCACCGCCGCCCTGGCCCATGACGACGCGCTCGCCCCGCAGGCTCGCTTCATCTACGGCGACCTGAACCTGCGCCGCCCGACGGATCAGGACGAATTGGTCGTTCGCGTCGCCCGCGCCGCCGCCGACTATTGCCGCGACCACGCCGAGGTGGTCACGCCCCATCATCAGCGTGCGAATGCGCGGTACTGTCCGACCACCATGCGAGTGCAGCTGATGTGGGCCATGCCCCCGTCCGTCCGCCACGCCTATGACGCAGGCTGGCGACGGCGGCCCTGAGCACGCCGGGGTTCCTTTTCTAGAACTTCCGCCTGCCGGAGACCGTCTCGAAGAACATCCGCCAGTCGCCCATCAGGCTCCACAGCGGGTATTTGAAGGTCGCCGGCCGGTTCTTCTCGAAGAAGAAATGCCCCACCCAGGCGAAGCCGTAGCCGATCACCGGCATCAGCAGCAGCCACCACGGGTTCAGCGTCGCGATCGCCAGCACCACGACCCCCAGCACCAGGGCGCTGCCCACGATGTGAATCCGCCGGCACGTCCGGTTGGAATGCTCGTGGATATAATACGGATAGAATTGGCTGAACGACTGGTAGCGTTCGCCGGGAGCGGGCTGGCTGGTCATGGGAGCGAAGGTTCCGCCCGGAACGCGACGCGGTCAAGCGCCGCCCGTTCACCATCCCTGTCAGCCGCCGGGTAAGGCCTTGCATCCCATGATGCCGGCCTCGACGGGAGCATCTCCATGCAGGCCTTCTCCATCGCCGCCTCCGGCATCTCCGACGCCACGGCCCGCTTCGCCGCCAGCGCGGAACGCACCGCCCGCGCGCCTCTGGACGATCTGGCGGGCGAAAGCGTCGAACGCATTGAGGCCGAGGTCGCGCTGAAGGCCAATGTCGCCGTGCTGAAGACCGCCGACGAGATGTACGGCAGCCTGCTGGATATCCTCGCCTAGACCTCCGCCGGCTCCGGCCCCAGGAGCCGTCGGATCATCGGCCAGATGTTGGCCAGGGCCGAGAAGAAGCCGACCACGCTCGAGACCCACTGGAACGCCGTCCACACCCAGCCGAACAGGTCGCCGTCGCCGATCGCCTCGCTGATCGGGAACAGCAGCCGCGCCACCCCGATCTGGAAGGCGGCGTAGGCCTGGGAGTATTCGATCGAGCGGTCGGCGAAGAAGGCGATGGCCACCGCCGCCGACACCGGCGCCCACAGCAGCGGCAGCGCCAGCAGGGCCGCCAGAACCAGCACCGCCAGCTTGGTCCCCAAGGTCTGGGGCGACAGCAGGCTGGCGATCACGCCGGCCCCGAGGCCCAGAAGGACCCCGATCATCACCGCCGGCAGCACCAGGTCAGCCGCGTCGATCAGGTCCACGAACACCGCCGCCAGCCAGACCCCCGCCCCCGCCAGCAGGAAGGCTCCCACCCACAGGGCGGCGTACTGTCCCAGACGGCGTTTCAGATGAGCCAGGCTGATCATGGCGACGACTCCGCGATGCCCCGAGCATGGCCCGACCAGGCGTCCAAGTCCACTTGCCGAACAGCGGTCTGGCGGTCAGACGTCCGCCTTGGCCGGGAGTTCGAAAAAGCCGGTGAACCGCTCGAAGACCGCCGCGTCGCCCGCGACGGCCACCTCGCCCGAGGCCCGCAGATCGTCCAGCGTCCGGAAGCCGTAGACCATAGCCGCCACATCCGAAGGCCGCGCGGTCAGCATGACCTGCGCCGTCTCCGCCGCGCCCCGTTCCGCGGTCAGCACGCGGTCCGCGACCGTCACGACGAACTCTTCCGGGCCGAAACGGAAGCCGATCGACAGGCAGACGTCGCCGGCCTTGTCCGCGTCGAACATCGTCTTCAGCGACAGCATCATGGAGACAGAGCTCAACGGCAGGGTCGGGTCGTGGGCCGGCGACCGCGCCGCCCACTTGCCCAGCGCCCCGATGATCGGCTCGGCCTCCCGACCCCAGTCGGTCAGCTCATAGACCTGCACCGAGGCCGGCGGCGGCAGGCGGCGCCTCACCATCAGCCCGGCGGCCTCCAACCCCTCCAGCCTCTGCGTCAGCACATTGGCGCTCAGTCCCGGCAGACCCGCCTTGAGGTCCCCGAACCGCTTTGGGCCCAGCATCAGCTCGCGCATCACCAGCAGCGCCCAGCGCTCGCCGACCAGGTCCAGCGCGTGCGCGGTTCCACAGGCGTCCTCATAACGCCGCGCCGGCTGCTTGGTTATCTTTTCTAACTTCATGCTTGCGTTTAGTAACATTCCAAGTCAGATTTCTCAAGCCGCAAGACGCCGGCGCAAGATGAAGCGCCGCCTGCCGCGCTCAAACCCCAGGAGAGAGACATGCCCTTCCTCGACATCACCGTCATCCCCGTGCCCACCGCCAAAAAAGACGCCTATCTCAAGCACTCCTCCGTGATGTCGCCCCTCTTCCGCGAGCAAGGCGCCCTGTCGGTCACCGAGACCTGGGGCGAGGACGTGCCGGACGGCAAGGTCACCGACTTCAAGCGCGCCGTGGCTCTGCAGGACGGCGAGACCGTCGCTGTCGGCTGGATCACCTGGCCCGACAAGGCGACCCGCGACACGGGCTGGGAAAAGCTGATGCAGGACGAGCGCATGATGGGCGGGGACGAGCCGCCCTTCGACGGCAAGCGCATGATCTTCGCCGGCTTCGACGTCATCGCCGAGAACTGAGACGCCCCGCGGCAGCGTCCTCGTGTCGTGGCGACGCTGCCGCCGCCTACCGGCAGAACCGCGTGTCCGTCGCCTCCAGATGGAGGTGGTCGGCATGGACCGTGTTGTAGTCGGGGCTCAGCGTGGTCCCGAAGATCCGGCAGGCGTCGTCGCGGATGCGGCGCAGGAAGCGCTGCTCGGCCTCGTCGCCGCCGAACCAACGCTCCTTGACGCTGATCCGCCGCCCGTCGCGCAGCCGCACGCCCGCGAAATCCAGCGCCGCGGCCTGGGCGTGGGCGCTGATCCGGGTGCTGGCGCCGCCCGTATTGATGTTTCGGCAGGCGTAGGCCCCGAAATGATCGATCTGGACCACATCCGAGCCGAGGATCTCCCGCGCCGCCGGCTCCAACGACTGCCGCCGCCAGAGGCTGACCGCCAGCGCCGTGCGGCAGGTCATCTCCACGTCGCCGGGCGCCATCCGCGCCACCGTGCCCATGTCGGGCCCCAGCACGCCTCCGGCGGTCAGGCCGCAGCCTTGCGGGTCGCCCCGGTCGGGCACGGGACGGAAGGTCACCCTGGCCGCCGTCAGCTGGGCGACGCATTGGCTGAGATCGGCGCTTTCGCGGATCACCGCCGCGCGGGAGCCGGCGCCGATGGGTTGGTCGACCAGATTGCCCACCAGCGGCGCCTCGGTGCGCGAAGGCATGGTTGGATAGCGTGTCGGCGCGGGCCGGCGCTCGGGCAGCATGGGGCTGCAGCTCGCCAGCAGCAGCAGGCCGGACAGGGCGGTCGCGAGGGTGCGGAAGGGAAGACGCATCGGGCGGGACGCTAGGGTGATTTGCGGTCCGGCTGCATCACGAGAGAGCGAGGGCGCCTCAACGAAAAAGGGCGGCTCTTTCGAACCGCCCTTTCCTCATTCTCAGCTGTCCAGGAAGGACCGCAGCTTCCGCGACCGGCTCGGGTGCTTCAGCTTGCGCAGCGCCTTGGCCTCGATCTGACGGATCCGTTCGCGGGTCACGCTGAACTGCTGGCCGACTTCTTCCAGGGTGTGATCGGTGTTCATGCCGATGCCGAAGCGCATGCGCAGGACCCGTTCCTCGCGCGGCGTCAGCGACGCCAGCACGCGGGTCGTGGTCTCGCGCAGGTTCGACTGGATGGCGGCGTCGATCGGCAGGACGGCGTTCTTGTCCTCGATGAAGTCGCCCAGGTGCGAGTCTTCCTCGTCGCCGATCGGCGTTTCGAGCGAGATCGGCTCCTTGGCGATCTTCAGGACCTTGCGGACCTTCTCCAGCGGCATGGCCAGCTTTTCAGCCAGCTCTTCCGGGGTCGGCTCGCGGCCGATCTCGTGCAGCATCTGGCGGCTCGTGCGGACGATCTTGTTGATCGTCTCGATCATGTGCACCGGGATACGGATGGTCCGCGCCTGGTCGGCGATCGAGCGGGTGATCGCCTGACGGATCCACCAGGTCGCATAGGTCGAGAACTTGTAGCCGCGGCGGTACTCGAACTTGTCGACCGCCTTCATCAGGCCGATGTTGCCCTCCTGGATCAGGTCCAGGAACTGCAGGCCGCGGTTGGTGTATTTCTTGGCGATGGAGATCACGAGGCGCAGGTTGGCCTCGACCATTTCCTTCTTGGCCTGACGGGCCTCGCGCTCGCCCTTCTGGACGGTCTGAACGATGCGGCGGTAGTCGTCGATCGGCAGGCCGGCTTCGGTCGCCACGGCGGCGACGTCGGCGCGGATCTGGGCGATCTGGCCGGCTTCGTTGTCGCTGAACTTGGTCCAGCGGACGCCCATTTCCTTGACGTTGTCGGCCCAGTTCGGATCCAGTTCCTTGGTGAAGTAGGCCTTCAGGAACTCGGGACGCGAGATGCCGTAGCTGTCGGCCAGACGCAGCAGGCGGCCTTCCAGCCCCATCAGACGCTTGTTGATCGCGTACAGCTGCTCAACCAGCGCCTCGATGCGGTTGTTGTTCAGCTTCATCGTCTTCAGGCGGCCCGAGATGGTCGCCGTCAGGGTGTCATAGGCCTTCTGGTCCTTGGCGTTCAGGATCTCGCCCTTCAGGCGCGCCTCAACCAGCTTGTCCTGCAGCTTGCGGAAGCCGCCGAAGTCCGACGCGATGGCGTCCAGCACTTCCATGACGCCGTCGCGCAGCTCGGCTTCCAGCGCCGAGATCGACATGCCGCCGCCGTCGTCGAAATCCTCGTCGTCGTCGTCAGATTCCGGCTTCTCTTCGCCTTCGGCCTTCTCCTCGACTTCTTCCTCGACCGCTTCACCGGCCGGCGGCTGGTTGTGCGGCAGGGACGAGGGGTTCAGCACGCCGTAGGTGGCGTCCAGGTCGATGACCTCGCGCAGCAGGATGCGGTTGTTCGCCAGTTCGTCGCGCCAGACCATGATGGCCTCAAAGGTCAGCGCGCTTTCGCACAGACCCGAGATCATGGCGTCGCGGCCGGCCTCGATGCGCTTGGCGATGGCGATTTCGCCCTCGCGGCTCAGCAGCTCGACCGAGCCCATTTCGCGCAGATACATCCGCACGGGGTCATCGGTGCGGTCATAGGCGGCCTTGGCCGGCGTCTCGGCGACGTTGGTCTCGGCGCGCTCGGCGACTTCGCCGCCCTCGCCTTCCTTCTGCTCGGCGTCTTCCTCGGCCTCAACGACGTTGACGCCCATCTCGCTGAGCATGGCCAAGGTGTCCTCGATCGCGTCGGGGGTCACCTCTTCGGACGGGAGGACCTTGTTCAGCTCCTCCATCGTCACATAGCCCTTGGCCTTGGCTTGCTTGATGAATTTCTTGACGCCGGCGTCGGTAAGGTCGAGCAGCGGGCCGTCGCTCTGAACTTCGGCTTCCTGCGTCTCGGTCTGGGCGCTCATTCAGTCTCTTCTCCGCGGGGAGGGCTGATCAGGCCCGCCGCCAATACAACGTGTGGCGAGGTCGTTGGTTACGAACTCGCGCTGTCTTCCCAAATCTCACCGGTTTTGATCGCACGGCGAAGCGCATCCCGCTCGGCCTTCAGCCGGCGAAACGCCTCGTCCTGCCCCGGCACGCTACGCGCCGAAGACAGGGCGTCTTCCAAGGCGGCGACACGGGTTAACGCGTCGAACGCCTGCGACCATCGGATCCTCGTCTCGCCGAGGGGCTTGTCTGCAGCCAGGAAAGGCGCGCCGGACTTTGCCGCCGCCTTCTCGACCTCACGCATTAAGACGTCATGACCCGATTGCGCCAGATGGCGACGGAGCGCCGCGGAGTCAAGGTCCTGACCCGAGAACCGCAACCGGACCATCTCCTGCGCCAGTCCATCCAGCGACGGATCGCCGAAACCGTGCGAGGCGATCGCCTCCAGATGGTCGTCCATCCGTTCGGGGTCGTCGATGGCGCCGTGGGCCAGGGCGGCGGCCACGGGTTCGATGGCGCGGCTCAGCGACTGCATGGCCTGGGCCCCCTCCACGGTCTGGCCCAGCTTGGGCGGCGGACCGCCGAAACGGCCCTTTCCATAGGAGCCCTGCCCCCCTTGTTGGCCTTGAGGCGGACGGCGCGAGGGGAAGGCCGCATCGAACCGCTCGAACATGTCACGGCGGTACTGCTCAGCCAGATCCTTGTCCTGGATGGCCGAGGCCTGCTGGCGCAGTCGGCCCTTGAAGCCCGCGCGGCGCTCGGGCGAGTCCAGCGGTTCGGCCTCGGCCTCTTTCTGGAACAGCACCTCGGCGAAGGGCTTGGTCGTCGCCAGCGCCTGACGAAGGGCCGGAGCGCCACGGTCACGCAGGATGTCGTCCGGATCCTGCCCGCCCTCCAGCAGGGCGAAGCGGAACGAACGCCCCGGCTTCAACTGCGGCAAGGCTCGGTCAATGGCGCGATAGGCGGCCCGCCGCCCGGCCGCGTCGCCGTCGAAGCACAGCACCGGCTCGGCCGACACCCGCCAAAGCCGCTCCATCTGCTCCTCGGTCAGGGCCGTGCCCATCGGCGCCACGGCCGGAATGCCCGCGCGCTGGCAGGCGATCACATCCATATAGCCTTCGACCACGACGATGCCCTGCTCGCCCCGGGACTCGGCTCCCAGGATGCGTCGCGCCTCGGGCAGGCCGTACAGGGTCGCGCCCTTGTGGAAGAGCGGGCTCTCGGGACCGTTCAGATATTTGGCCCGATCGTCCGGGTTCATCGCCCGCCCGCCGAAACTGACGATCCGCCCGCGGGCGTCGAGAATGGGGAACATCAGCCGGTCGCGGAACCGGTCGTAGGGCTGACCGCCGCCCTCGGGCGAGATCAGCATCCCGGCCTCGACCAGATCGCCCGGCTTGGCCCCGCGCTGGACCAGGGCCTGCTTCAGCCCCTCGCGGTCATTCGGCGCATAGCCGAGGCCGAAGCGCTCCCACTGGTCCTCGGGCAGACCGCGCTTCTCCAGATATTCGCGCGCCGCCTTGCCCGTCGAACGGCGCAGATTGGCCGCGAACCATTTCTGGGCCAGGTCCATCCAGTCGTTCAGGCCCTGCCGCTTCTGCTCGCGCTCCTGCGCCTGCGGGTCTTCGGCGGGCAGTTGCATCCCGGCTTCCGCCGCCAGCCGCTGCACGGCCTCGACGAAGCTGAGCCGCTCGGTCTCCTGCAGGAAGCTGATGACGTCGCCGTGCTTGCCGGAGCTGAAGTCGTGGAAGAAGCCCTTGTCGTCGTTGACGAAGAAGGACGGCGACTTCTCCTTCGAGAAGGGCGACAGGCCGACGTACTCGCGTCCCTGACGCTTGAGCTTCACCGACCGTCCGATGATGTCGGACGGGCGAAGGCGGGCCTTCAGTTCCTCGATGAAGCGTTCGTCAAAGCGCACAGCCGCCTTATAGCGCGCGACTCAGCCAAACGGGGCGATTTACCTTTCGTTAACCAAGAAGGCAAAACAGCGACCCTAAGAGACTGATTCAAAGCACAATTTTCGGGAACAATCCACAGGCCTTGTGGATTATCCACGCGACCGTTCCAGAAGCGGGACGGAACCTGACGACTTCCCAGCGGACGCTGTGGGATCGCCCGGATTGAAAGCTGCCCATGTTCATCGCCATCGCCCGCCCGGCGGTGGAGCCCGAAGGCCCCGACGCCGTCGCCGTCCCCGGTTCCCCCGCCATCCCTTCCGCCTCGCCGCGCGCCCTGCATGCCCGACTGCTGCAGAACGCCGCGCTCCGGCGGATGCGCGGGCTCGAGAGACGTCGGAACAACCGTCCCGAGGATGCCGACTACTGGCTGCACGCGGCGCCGGTCGCCGTGCGCAAGGCCTGCGCCCTGCGCGAAGGCGCCGACTTCATCCCCCTGCCCTGACTTCGCTTCGCCTTCCCCATGAGGGAAGGAGATTCCTTACTTCATCGAATCCGCGAAGCGCTGGAACAGATAGAGGCTGTCCGTCGGTCCCGGCGAGGCTTCCGGGTGGTGCTGGACGCTGAACACCGGGCGGCCCTTCAGGGCGATGCCGCAGTTGGTGCCGTCGAACAGGCTGACGTGGGTCTCTTCGACCGCCTCCGGCAGGCTGTCGCGGTCGACGGTGAAGCCGTGATTCATGGACACGATCTCGACCTTGCCGGTCGTCAGGTCCTTCACCGGATGGTTCGCGCCGTGGTGGCCCTGATCCATCTTCACGGTCTTCGCGCCGAGCGCCAGCGCCAGCATCTGGTGGCCCAGGCAGATGCCGAACACCGGCTTGCCGCTCTCGACCAGCTTCAGGATCTCCGGAACCGCATAGACGCCCGTCGCGGCGGGATCGCCCGGACCGTTCGACAGGACGACGCCGTCCGGATTGCGGGCCAACACGTCTTCGGCGGTCGTCGTGGCCGGGACCACGGTGATCTTCGCGCCCGTCGAGGCCAGCGCCCGCAGAATGTTGCGCTTCACGCCGTAGTCGATGACCACAACTGTCTTGTCGGCGGCGTCGACCCGCGGGTGGCCTGCCGGCCATTCCCACAGCCCCTCGTCCCACTCAAACGCCTGCAGGGTCGAGGCGGGCTTGGCCAGGTCGAGACCGACGAGGCCCGTCCAGGCCTTGGCCTCGGCGACCAGGGCGTCGAGATCGAACCGGCCGTTCGGGTCATGGGCGATCACCGCATGCGGGGCGCCGGTGTCGCGGATGCGGGCGGTCAGGGCGCGGGTGTCGATCCCGGCCAGACCGACGACGCCGCGACGCTTCATCCAGCCGTCGAAGTCGCTCTCGGCGCGGTAATTGGCCGGATCGGTCGGCACGTCGCGGAAGATCGCGCCTTTGGCCGACGTGTCCGACCCGCCGCCGATCTGTTCGATGTCCTCGACATTCACGCCGACGTTGCCGACGTGCGGGAAGGTGAAGGCCAGGATCTGGCTCATGTAGGACGGGTCGGTCAGGATTTCCTGATAGCCGGTCATGGCGGTGTTGAAGACCACCTCGCCCAGCGCCGCGCCGGTCGCGCCGCAGCCGACGCCCTGAAAGATCGTGCCGTCAGCCAGCGCCAGAACGCCTGTGACTCCGGGAAGAAGGGTCTGGGTCATGGCGGGCTCCGTAAGGCCGTAATCCGGCGAACAAACGGCGGGGTGGTTAGGCCCCCTGACCCTCAGGGTCAACGCGCGATCCGGACTTTCTCAGAAACACGAACCAAGCGACGGTCATCAGGGCGACGAAACCCGCGGTCGGCAGGATGTATCCGGGCGCCGCGGCCGCCACGGCGGCGACAGCGAACACCATGCCCAGAACGGCGATGGAACGCGCGCCCGGCGTCTTCGCCAACCGGAACAGCGACAGCGCGCAGACGGCGTAGATGGTCAGGCTCAGAACCGAGGTGACGCCCACCAGCATGCCGAACTGCTTACCCAGGGTGGGCTGGCCCGAGAGGACGGCGATCACGCTCATGAAGGCCGCGCCCAGCAGGGGGGTGACGATCGGCGTCTTGGTCGGCGAGCCGAAGCCCGAGGGCAGATAGCCCTGCTGCGCGGCGGCGCGCGCCGTCTCACCGCCCATCATCGTCCAGCCGCCGATGGTGCCCAGGGTCTTGGTGATGGCGCACACCGCGACGATCCCGGCGATCGAGGCGCCGAACACCCGCCCGGCCAGGTCGGCGTAGGGGCTGGTCGAATGGGCCAGCTGGGCCACGGGAATGACGCCGAACACGGCGACCGTCGCGCTGACGTAGACCAGGGTGGCCAGAAGCGCGCCGGCGACCGAGGCTCGGCGCACGTCGGTGGCCGGATGGCGCACGCGATGCGACAGGGCCGCGGCGCTCTCCACGCCCAGATACGCCCAGAAGATGATGGCCAGCGAGGCGGGCACGGTCTTGAGCAACGGCTCGCCCGACGGGCTCCATGAGGCCGCGAAGACCGCCGGATCGAAGGCGACGACACCCGCCGCCACGGCGATGCCGATGGGAATCAGGCCCACCACCAGCGCCACGGCCGCCAGCCACGAGGCCGTGCGGGCGCCGATGATGTAGGCGAGGGTCGCGATCCAGATCAGACCCAAATTACACAGCGTCGCCGCGACCGGGTCTTTCAGCACGGGCCAGAAGAAGCCCAGGTAGCCAGTCGCGGCCACGGCCACCGCGACATTGCCGATCAGGCAGGCCATCCAGAAGGCCAGCGAGACCTGGAAGCCCGCGAACCGGCCCAGACCCAGCTCGGCGAAACCCGACAGGCCGTCGGCCTTGGGCGCGACCCGGCCCAGCGCACCGAACACCAGCGCCAGGGTCGCCGCGCCCACGGCCGCCACCAGCCAGCCGATCAGGCTGGAGCTGCCGGTCGAGGCCAGGCTGACGGGCAGCAGATAAAGGCCCGAGCCGATCATGTTCCCGGCCACCACCAGCGCGGCCAGCCCCCAACCCAGTTTGTGCCGGTCCGAGAGCGGGTCCTCGGGCAGCGGGATGGAGTGTTCGACGTGGCTCATGCCGCAGAGGTGCATCGGCTCAGGCCGCGGCGTCAACAGGCGTCGGATGACGGGGGTTTGCGAGCCTCATTGACTTCCTCTTCACTTTGCATTTTAAAGTACTTGATCAATGGAGATCCCAATGTCCTTCGCGCTGTCCGCCAGCCTTCCCGCCGCCGTCGCCGCCCTGCTGCTGGGCGCCTTCGTCCTGACCGCTCCAGCGGCCGCGCAGACGCCCCCGCCCGTCGCTGCCGCCCCCGTCGCGGCGCCTGCCGCCCGGGCCGCCGACGTGACAATCCGGGAGGAGGGCCTCGTCGCCGAGTATTTCGCCCCCGCGCCCGGAACGCAGGCCTCCGCCGGCGCCGTCATCGTCCTGGGCGGTTCGGAGGGCGGGCTGCGCGGCGGGCGCGGCCTGGCCCGCCGCCTGTCCGACGCGGGCTTCGCCGCCATCGCCGTCTCCTATTTCGGCGAGCCGGGCCAGAAGCCGATCCTGAACGAGATTCCCATCGAACCGGTCGACCGCGCTCTCGCCTGGCTCAAGGCCCGGCCGGAGATCCACGGCCCGGTCGCCGTCATGGGCGTGTCCAAGGGCGGCGAACTGGCCCTGCTGACCGCCAGCCGCAATCCGGAGATCCGGGCCGTCGTCGCCGGCGTACCCTCCCACGTCGTCTGGGCCGGCATCGATCAGACCGGCGGCGCCGTCGGCTCGTCCTGGACCGCCGGCGGCCAACCGCTCGCCTACGTCCCCTACAACATGTCCAACGGCTTCACCGGCGTGTTCAACCTCTACAACGACAGCCTGGCGACCGCCTCCGCCGAGGCGGAAATTCCGGTCGAGGCGATCAACGGCCCGGTGCTGATGATCTCCGGCCAGGCCGACGGCCTTTGGCCCTCATCGGAGATGGCCCGGCGGGTGGAGCAACGGCTGCAGGCCCACGGCTTCCGTCATCCGGTCATCAACCTGAGCTATCCGGACGCCGGCCACGCCGCCTTCGGCGCCCCGGTCGCCGCCGATGCGCCGGGGCTGGAGCGCGCGCTCGCCCTGGGCGGCACCCTGCCCGGCCTGGTCGCCGCACGCGCCGACGGCTGGCCCCGCGTTCTACAGTTCCTGCGCGACGCCCTGAACGGCGGTTGAGAGGTCAGACGGTGACGGCATCCATGCCGGCGAAGACCGCATGGGTCGCGCCGGCGGCCTGCGCGGCCAAGCCGCGGTCCGGCCTCAGGTTCAGCAGCATGACCTGGCCGCAGACCTGACGGGCGGCCCCGATCAGGGCGGCCGCCTCCCGCCAGTCCTGGGCGGCCTCGTGGCTGACCCCGGCAAAGTCGATCGACAGGCAACGGCCCGGCGTCCCGGCCAGCCGCCGCACCGCCGCGATGTCGGGAGCGACGTGCAGGATCACCCCCTGGGCGTCGGTCTCGAAATGGCCGATGGCCGACTGGATGGCCTCGACGGGCGCGCTTTCCAGCCCGCCCATCACCTCGACCAGAAGGGTCCCCGGCGTGTTCTCGTGCTGCATCTCGGAGCACAGCAGCGAGAAGCGGCCCCGGCTGGTCGCCACGGTCCGCCAGAACACCGGCAGCACCCCGCTGTCGTTCTGGCCCAGGCGCAGCATGTCCAGCCCGTGCCGCAGGGTCTGCAGGTCGATCCTTTGCAGGTCGGTCGCCTCCAGGGTGCGGCGGTTCAGTCCCGCCAGCGCCCGCTCCCCGCCGCGGTGGCGGATGGTGCGGCGAATGCGACGGCTGACCGGCAGAGAGCGAGCCAGGTCGAACACCGGCTGGGCGGCCAGCGTCACGGTCAGCTCACGCCGCGCCCGCGTGACCATGGTGAAGGTCAGGCTCTCGTACGGCGCGGCATACGACCGCCGCCCCAGGGGCTGGATCGCGTCCGGCTGTTCCGTGTCGGGCGGCGCATAGGCGCGCCGCTCCGGCGTCGTTTGCGGCGGGAGGTCCTCATCACCCCACGCCGTGGTCTCGGGCGGACCGATCCGCCCCGCTTCATTTCCCATGACCGGCTCCGTTCGCGCGGCCCCCCGGGATCTGCCTCGAGGTTGAGGCTGAACCGGGTTTGCGAACATATCCCTGACGAATGTGGTCAAGATCGCATTGACCATTAACCGCCCTGCGCCCCGCTCGACGGGCGCGCGAATCCGGTTCAGGGAACGCGACATGAGCATCACCACGGTCGGCCTCGACGCCGACGACACCCTTTGGCACAACGAGACGATCTTCCGGCTCACCCACGACCGGTTCGTCGCCCTTCTGGCCGATCACGGCGACCGCGACATGATCGAGAGCCGCCTGGCCGAGGTCGAGCGGCGGAACCTGCGTCTCTACGGATACGGGGTTAAGGGGTTTACCCTGTCGATGATCGAAACGGCCATGGAGCTGACCGGCGGAGAAGCGCCTCCGGTGGTGGTGCGTGAAATCCTGGCGGCGGGCCGCGAGATGCTGGCCCATCCGGTCGAGACCCTGCCCGGCGTCGATGAGGCCCTGGCCGCGCTGTCGGAAAAGTATCGCCTTGTTCTGATCACCAAGGGCGACCTGATGGATCAGGAGCGCAAGGTCGCGGCCTCCGGCCTGGGCGATCTGTTCGCCGCCGTCGAGATCGTGTCCGAGAAGGATCGCGGAACCTATGAGCGCGTCTTCGCCCGCCACGGGACCGGCCCGGAAGAGGCGGTGATGGTCGGCAACTCGATGAAGTCCGATGTCCTGCCCGCGCTCGAGGCCGGCGCCTTCGCCGTCCACATTCCCTACGCCATCACCTGGGCGCACGAACTGGCCGAAGCGCCCGAGGGCCATGCCCGGTACGGCGCGCTGGATGCGATTGACGCCCTCCCGGACTGGATCGCCGCCAGAACCTGACGCGATCGTCGGACGAGCGGGCGCAAAAAAGGGGCGGCGTCATCGACGCCGCCCCTTCATTCTGTTCCGCGCGACGTCCTAGAAGCGGGCGCGGATACCGCCGAAGACCGACCGACCGAACAGTTCGTAGGTCGAGGCCGTGCCGTTGCCGCTCAAGCCGTAGGGCATCTGCTCGTCGGTGATGTTGTTCACCCCGGCAAACAGCTCGACGTTGTCGACTCCACCGAAGCCGCCGTCGATCCGGTAGCGCACGATGATGTCGTGGTAGACTTGGCTCGGCACGTAGTTCGGGTAGATCGACTCGGCCGGGTTCACCCCCGCCTTCGGCGTGACGTCGAAGCGCGCCACCTCGTCCTCGAACCGGGTTTCCCAGGTCACGGCCAGGCCGCCGCCGTCCCAGGTGAGGCGGGACTTGTAGGACCATTCGGGGTTGCCGATCTCGCCCTTCTCGATGTCGATTTCGTCGGGACGGTCGGCGAACGCGAAGAAGTTCAGCTCGTCCAGGTAGTTAGCAGTCAGGCTGCCGGAAAGCCGGCCGCGCAGTCCGCCGAACAGCTTCGGATAATCCGCCGCCAGAGCGTCCAGGTCGCGCTGGTAGGTCAGCTCGAAATCCCAGCCTTTGGTGGTCAGCAACGCCGCGTTGATGAAGGTCGTCTCGACGAAGTTGATGTTGTTGTCGGCACCGCGGGTGAGCAGCGAGCAGAAGTTCGCGTCCAGACCGCCGGTGGCGCCGTAGCAGTTGTCGATGATGTCCTGGGCCCCGATCGACGCGATCGCCTTGTCGATCTTGATGTCATAGTAGTCGGCCGTGAAGGCCAGACCCCGGATCCAGCGCGGCTGGAAGATCAGGCCGTAGGTGAAGCTCTCGGCCTCTTCCGGATTCAGGTTCGGGTTGCCGCTGGACGTTCCGTTGATCGAGGCGTTGGTGTTGGAGTTGAAGCCCACCGGAACGCCGGCGGCCGCGCAGTTGGCCACCCGATCCGGATCGGCATTGATGTTGTTGACGTCGCAGGGATCGACCACCGAGAAGAAGCCCGCCGTCGTCGGCAGGAAGGCCTCGGTGATGTTCGGGGCTCGAACGGCGCGCGAGTAGGTTCCACGGAACGTCAGGTCACGGACCGGCGCGTAGAGGGCGCCGACCTTCCAGGCTTCCGCGCCGCCCACCGTCGAGTAGTCCGCGTAGCGGTACGCGCCGTCGATCGACAGCCGGTAGGCGAAGGGCAGGTCGGCGAGCAGCGGAGCGTTGAACTCCAGGAACACTTCGGTGACGTCGAACTCACCATAGGCGTCCGGCTGCGCCGCGTTCTCCGTCAGGCCCGATTTGACGAACGGGTCGTTGACGTTGTCGCTGGTTTCCTTGCGGTATTCGAAGCCGCCGGCGAAGGCGAGCGGACCGCCCGGCAGGCTGAAGAACTTCGAGGTGTCGAAGTTGAACAGGCCGGTCACCACTTCCTGGGTGATGGTGTGGTTCCGGGTCGCCTCGTAGGTCACGTAGTCGATGGCGGCCTGGGAGTTCTGGCGGCCGAACGGGTTGAAGGCCACACAGGGTTCCGACGTCTGGTTCGGACCAGGGGTCATGTTCCGGCAGACGATCTCGCCGGTCGGCAGGCGGATCGCATCGATCGCCGCGGCGTAGTTGCCCGGAATCATACCGCCGGTGCTGTCGAACTGGTTTTTGGTCTCGCCATAGTTGTACGACAGGTCCCAGCCGATGTCGGCGAAGCCGGTCTCGAACGTGCCGCGCAGGCCGGTCACGACACGATAGGTCTCACGCGCGATGTTGTTCACCCGCGCGCCCATGTCCGCGTTGAAGCGGCCGAAGGTGATGTCCCGGCCGGCGATGACAGCGGCCAGCTCCGGCGTGATGAACGCGTTGTCCGGCTCGATCAGATAGTCGCCGAAGGTGAAGGAGGGCTGGACGGCGTCCTGAATCTCGGACCGGACGAACTTGGCGTCCAGATAGCCCGTCACATTGGGAGAGAAGTCATAGCGAAGCCGGACGTTGGTCCCGTACCGGTTCGTCCGGGGCACCAGCGTGACGTAGTCCTCCAGCGAGGTGCAGGTCTCACAGTCGCCGAACTGGCCAAAGGCGAAGCTGTTTTCACCGATGCGCGGCTGCTGAGGAACGGGCGACCCGTTGTTGCGCAGCGCGGTGATGATCTCGAACGTATTGGCGTCGATGATGACGCCGTTCTCATCGAGATAGTCGGTGAGCACGTTCGGCACGATGATACGGTCCGGGATGCCGTCGTTGGGCCCGGTGTCCAGCGGATTGATGATCGAGCCGTAGTCGCGCAGCGCACCGACCTCGCTGGCCATGACCCGGTCCGAGTGATCGTAGAACAGGCTGACGGTCGCGTTGGCGCGATTATCCATGAAGTTACGGCCGTACACGCCGTTCAGGGACCAGGTGCGGCCGCCGCCGTCGGGAACACCGCCGGCTTGGGCGGTCATCTCGCCGCCTTCGAAGTCGTCCTTCAGCAGGATGTTGACCACGCCGGACACGGCGTCCGAGCCGTAGATGGCCGATGCGCCGCCGGTGATCACTTCAACACGCTCGACCAGTGCGGCCGGAATCGAGTTCAGGTCGACTGCGGCATTGCCCGCGTCGCCGCCGACGTGGCGCTTGCCGTCCACCAGGGTCAGGGTCCGCGCGGCGCCCAGGTCCCTCAGGTTGGGGAAGTTCAGGCCGCCCGAGTCGCCGAAGCTGTCGGAGTTCGCGCGAACGGTCGAGTTCGCGCTCAGCGCCGGAAGCTCCGACAGGATCTGGCCCAGATCCTGCGTGCCCGCGGTCTGGATCGCTTCCTGGGAGACAGTCGCGACCGGGGTGGGTTGTTCAAGATTGGGGCGCGGAATGCGCGAGCCCGTGACGACCACCTCCTCGATCTCGGTCGCTTCGTCCTGCGGAGCAGGCTGTTGGCCGCGCGCATCTTGCGCGAAGGCGGGCGTGGCGAGCAGCGCGGCGGCGAGGAGGCCGCCGGTCAGCGCTGACGAATCGCGGAGGCGATTGCGGAATGACATGAATTTAGGACCCCGATGAATGCGGCCAATGACGGCCGGATTGAGTGACGCAAAATTGGACGCTCGCAGAAACTCCCCCTGCGAACGTCCGTTGGGCAACCCAAAGCGGCGGGAACTTGTTCCATTTGCCTTGAGTGTGTTCGTCTTGCGGGAGAATTCCGGCAATGATTTGTCACATCATCGACACACCCCATGCGAACGCCCCCGGACGGCTTGAAGTCCGGGCGCCGCCGGGGCGTCTTTTCACCTTGCCGCCGACGCCCCCCTTCTCTAGACGGGCCGCTTAACCGACAACCCGAACGAAACCGCGCCGGCAGCCGCTCGCGCCGGGTTCGCGCGCGCAAGGAGCCTCCCCCGCCCGTGTCCGCCTCCGACGCCAGCCATGACGAACGCGACGCCGCCGTGCGCGCGGCCCTGGCGGCCCAGGGCGACAACGGCGTCACGCCCCGGCACACGCTGTTCTACTTCTACGGCGAGGGCGACCACGACGACCTGAACGAGGTGGCGCGGCGCGCCGGCTTCGTGACCCGGGGGCAGGACGACATGACCGTTCTGGAAACGACGATCCCGGTGGACGAGACTTCATTCGCGCCCGTTTCCTCCATGATGCAATCCTGGGCCGCGGCCTTCCAGCTCGACTACGACGGCTGGGAGTGCGCGGTCGTGACGAACTGACGATCCAAAGAAGAAGAGCCTCAGGCCCATGCCCAAACGCACAGACATCCAGTCGATCCTGATCATCGGCGCGGGCCCGATCGTGATCGGTCAGGCGTGCGAGTTCGACTATTCCGGCGTCCAGGCCTGCAAGGCGCTGAAGGCCGAGGGGTACCGGGTGATCCTGGTCAACTCCAACCCCGCCACGATCATGACCGACCCGGAGGTGGCCGACGCCACCTACATCGAGCCGATCACGCCCGAGATCGTCGAGAAGATCATCGCCAAGGAGAAGCCGGACGCCCTGCTGCCGACCATGGGCGGCCAAACGGCGCTGAACACGGCGCTGGCGCTGGAAGCCTCGGGCGCGCTGGCGAAATACGGCGTCGAGATGATCGGGGCCAAGGCCGACGTCATCGACAAGGCCGAGGACCGTCAGAAATTCCGCGACGCGATGGACAAGCTGGGCCTGGAAAGCCCCCGCTCCAAGGCCGCCCACTCGATGGAAGAGGCGCTGGAGGGACTTGAGTTCGTCGGCCTGCCCGCCGTCATCCGCCCTTCCTTCACCCTGGCCGGCACCGGCGGCGGCATCGCGTTCAACCGCGAGGAGTTCGAGGAGATCGTCCTGCGCGGCCTCGACCTGTCGCCGACCACCGAAGTGCTGATCGAAGAGTCGGTGCTGGGCTGGAAGGAATACGAGATGGAGGTCGTCCGCGACACGGCGGACAACTGCATCATCATCTGCTCGATCGAGAACATCGACCCGATGGGCGTCCACACGGGCGACAGCATCACCGTCGCCCCGGCCCTGACGCTGACCGACAAAGAGTACCAGCGCATGCGCACGGGCTCGATCAACGTCCTGCGCGAGATCGGCGTCGAGACCGGCGGATCGAACGTCCAGTGGGCCATCAACCCGGCCGACGGCCGCATGGTCGTGATCGAGATGAACCCGCGCGTGTCGCGGTCCTCGGCGCTCGCGTCCAAGGCCACCGGCTTCCCCATCGCCAAGGTCGCCGCGCGTCTGGCCGTCGGCTACACGCTGGACGAACTGCAGAACGACATCACAAAGGTCACGCCCGCCTCGTTCGAGCCGAGCATCGACTATGTCGTCACCAAGATCCCGCGTTTCGCCTTCGAGAAATACCCGGGCTCCGAGCCCCTGCTGGGCACCTCGATGAAATCGGTGGGCGAGGTCATGGCCATCGGCCGGACCTTCCAGGAATCGATGCAGAAGGCCCTGCGCGGCCTCGAGACCGGCCTGACCGGCTTCAATGAGATCGAGATCGAAGGCGTGGCCGATGTCGAGGACGACGCCTCGGCCCGCGCCGCCGTCATCCGGGCGCTGGGCCAGCCGACCCCCGACCGCATCCGCGTCATCGCCCAGGCCTTCCGCCACGGCCTGACCGTCGAAGAGGTCAACGCCGCCTGTTCCTACGAGCCGTGGTTCCTGCGCCAGATCGCCGACATTGTCCGCACCGAGGGCCATGTCGTCGTGCAGGGCCTGCCGACCACCGCGACCGACTTCCGCAGGCTGAAGGCCAAGGGCTTCTCCGACGCCCGTCTCGGTCAGCTGACCGGTTCGACCGAGAAGGCCGTCCGCAAGGCCCGCCGCGCGCTGGACGTGCGCCCGGTCTTCAAGCGCATCGACACCTGCGCCGCCGAGTTCGCCTCGGCCACGGCCTATATGTATTCGACCTATGAGACCGGCGCCCTGGGCCAGGTCCCGGAATGCGAAGCCGCGCCGTCGGACAAGAAGAAGGCCATCATCCTGGGCGGCGGTCCCAACCGCATCGGCCAGGGCATTGAGTTCGACTACTGCTGCTGCCACGCGGCGTTCGCCTTCGACGACATCGGCGTCGAGTCGATCATGGTCAACTGCAACCCCGAAACCGTCTCGACCGACTACGACACTTCCGACCGCCTCTATTTCGAGCCTCTGACCGAAGAGGACGTGCTGGAGCTGATCGACGTCGAGCGCTCGAAGGGCGAACTGATCGGCGTGGTCGTCCAGTTCGGCGGCCAGACCCCGCTGAAGCTGGCCCATGCGCTGCAGGAGGACGGCGTGCCGATCCTCGGCACCACGGTCGATTCCATCGACCTGGCCGAGGACCGCGAGCGCTTCCAGAAGATGCTCAACGACATCGGCCTGAAGCAGCCGCCCAACGGCCTGGCCCGCAGCGCCGAGGAAGCCGCGCAAAAGGCGGAAGAAGTCGGCTATCCGGTCGTCCTGCGCCCGTCCTACGTGCTGGGCGGACGCGGCATGATGATCGTGCATGATCGCGAGCAGCTGGACCGCTACGTCCACGAGGCCATGCGCGTCTCGGGCGATGACCCCGTGCTGATCGACCATTACCTGAACCGCGCCACCGAGGTGGACGTCGACGCCCTGTGCGACGACGAGACCGTCTTCGTCGCGGGTGTGCTGGAGCACATCGAGGAAGCGGGCGTCCACTCGGGCGACAGCGCCTGTTCGATGCCGCCCTATTCGCTGTCCCCGGCCATCGTCGCCGAGCTGAAGCGTCAGACCGAGGCCATGGCCCGGGCGCTGAAGGTGCGCGGCCTGATGAACGTGCAGTTCGCCATCGAGGAGCCGCACAGCGAAACCCCGCGCATCTTCGTGCTGGAAGTGAACCCGCGCGCCAGCCGCACGGCGCCCTTCGTGGCCAAGACCATCGGCCAGCCGATCGCCGCCATCGCCGCCAAGGTCATGGCCGGCGTGCCGCTGAAATCCTTCGGCCTGGCCGACAAGCCGTACGACCATATCGCGGTCAAGGAGGCGGTCTTCCCCTTCGCCCGCTTCGCCGGCGTCGACATCATCCTGGGCCCGGAAATGCGCTCGACCGGCGAGGTCATGGGCCTGGACTGGAAGCGCGACGGCGAGGCCGACATGGCTCCCGCCTTCGCCCGCGCCTTCGCCAAGTCCCAGCTGGGCGGCGGCACCACCCTGCCGACCGCGGGCTGCGCCTTCATCTCGGTCAAGGACGAGGATAAACCCTTCATCCTCGACGCCGCCAAGACCCTGCTGGCCGAGGGCTTCACCCTGATCGCCACCGAGGGCACCCACTCCTATCTGGTCGGCGAAGGCGTCGAGGTCGGGCTGGTCAAGAAGGTGCTGGAAGGCCGTCCGCACATCGTCGACGCGATGAAGAACGGCGAGGTCCAGCTGGTCTTCAACACCACCTCGGGCAAGCAGTCCCTGCAGGACAGCTTCAGCCTGCGCCGCACCGCCCTGATGATGAAGATCCCCTACTACACCACCGCCGCGGGGGCCCTGGCCGCCGCCCAGGCGATAGGGGCGATCAAGGCGGGCGAACTGGATGTCCGCCCGATCCAGGACTACGCCTGATCATGGACGCCGGTCGCATCGTCCTCGCGACCGGCGGCTCCCTCGGTGATCTGCATCCCTTCATCGCCCTCGGCCGCGCCCTCCAAGCCCGCGGCCATGAGGTGGGCGTCGCCACGGCGGTCGACTACCGCGAGAAGATCGAGGCGACGGGCCTGGCCTTCCATCAGGTCGGGCCCAGCGTCGCCGACCTGATGCACGACACCGGCATGGACCTGTCGGCCCTGACGGAAGCCATCGCGAAGTCGGACCGCTTCCTGTTCGGCGAGATCATGTTGCCCCGCGCCGGAGAGGCGGCGCGCCAGCTGATCGCCGTCACGGAAGGCGCCGTCGCCGTGGTCGGCTCGACGCTGGCCATCGGGGCCCAGATGGCCGCCGAGCACTGGCGCGTCCCCGGCGTGGCCGTGTCCCTGCAACCGACCATGGTCTTCTCCCGCCATGACCCGCCCTTCCTGCCGGCCGCTCCGTGGCTCAAACCGGCGACCGGCGGGCCGCAGCTGTGGCTGAACGACCTGACCCGCGCGCTGGGCCGAATGAGCACCGCCCGCTGGACCGGTCCGATGAACGCCGTGCGCGCCTCGGTCGGCCTGCCGCCGACGACGGACAACATCATCTTCGACGCGGGCCGGTCGGCGGACCTGTCGCTGGGCCTGTACTCGCCCCTGCTGAGCCCGCGTCAGCCCGACGCCGCTCAGAACTTTCACGTCGTCGGCTATGCGCCCTACGACAGCGAGACGAGCGGGCCGCCTGCCCTGTCGCCCGAATTGGGGGCCTTCCTGAGCGCCGGGCCGCCGCCGCTGGTCTTCACCCTTGGCAGCGCGGCGGTGCACATCCCCGGCGACTTCTATGTCGAGAGCCTGAAGGCCGCCCGCATCCTCGGTCGCCGCGCCGTCCTGCTGGTCGGACCCGACGGTGATCTGTCGGTGGCCGGGGATGATCCGGCCATCCACGTCGCCCGCTACGCCCCCTTCTCCCTGCTCTTCCCCCGCGCGGCGGCGGTCGTGCACCAGGGCGGCGTCGGCACCGTGCATCAGGCGCTGCGAGGCGGCCGTCCCCAGCTGATCGTGCCGCATCTGGGCGACCAGTACGACAACGCCGCCCGCGTGGTCCGGCTGGGCTGCGGCGCGACGCTGGCGCGCGGGAAGTATCGTGGAGAGGCGGTGGCGCGTGTTCTGGGCGGCCTGCTGGACGACCCGGTGGTTCTGGCCCGCGCGGAGGCTGTGGCGGCGACGGCTCGCGCGGAGGACGGGGCGGAAGCGGCGGCCGATCTGATCACGGCGCTGGTCCGGGCGTGATCGCGACCCTCCTGATCGGGATCGCCGCGCTCGAGGCCATCGCCTTCGTCCTGTTCGCCCACGACAAGGCCCAGGCGCGCGGCGGTGGACGGCGCATCCCCGAGCGGACCCTTCTGCTCGCCGCCCTGTGGGGCGGCGTCGGGGCCTGGCTGGCTTCCGTCCTGTTGCGCCACAAGACGCGCAAGCGACCGTTCCGCGCCCTGATGACCGGGGCGGCGATCCTTCATCTGATCGGAGTGGCGGCGGTGGTCTGGGGGTTAGCCCGATAAGCGGACGCCGCTGGACCCGCCGTGGGCTGCGGCGTATCGAGAACCTGAAACTCCAGGACGAAAACGAGTTGATGACCGCTCCCGATCCTCATCACCTGCGGCGCGTCCAGCTGATCCGCAAAGGCGTTCTCGCGATCTGCCTCGTCGCCGTCTGCGGCCTGGCCGCGATCAGCCACACGCTGAGCGGCGAGCACGACCTGCACGAGGCGATTGAATCGGTCGGTCTGGCCCTGATCGGCATCTGCATCGTCGGACGGTCGTGGTGCTCGCTCTACATCGGTGGGCGCAAGAAGGCCGAGATCGTTGATCGCGGCCCCTATTCGATCAGCCGTAACCCCTTGTACGTCTTCAGCTTCATCGGCGCCTTCGGCATGGGGGCTCAGACGGGCTCGATCGTCATGGCCTGCCTGTTCGTCGTGATCGCCTTCTTCGTCTTCTACGCCACCGTGCGCCGCGAGGAGGACTGGCTGAAGGCCACCTTCGGATCGGTCTACGAAGACTATATGGCCCGCACGCCTCGCTTCTGGCCGGACTTCAGCAAGTGGCGCGATCAGGAAACGCTGGAAATCCGCCCCGTCCTGTTCCTGACCACCCTGCGGGACGGCCTGGCCTTCCTGCTCGTCATCCCCCTGTTCGAAGCCCTGGAACACGCCCAGGACGTGGGCTGGGTGCATGCCATGTTCACCCTGCCCTAACGGCGTAATCTCGCCGCCTTTGCGGCGGATCGTTCCGACGCGCCGCTAAAGGCGCGGGGTTCAGCCGATGACCGAAGCCGACCGCCTCAACACCCTGTCCAAGGTCCCCGCCGTGACCCTGGGCTTCTGGGTCATCAAGATCCTGGCCACGACCTTGGGCGAGACGGGGGGCGACACCGTCAGCATGACGATGAAGCTCGGCTATCTGGCCGGCACCGCCATCTTCGCCGGCGCGCTGATCCTGCTGGTCGTCCTTCAGATTCGGGCGAAGCGGTTTCACCCTTTCCTCTACTGGGCCACCATCATCGCCTCGACCACGGCGGGCACGACCCTGGCCGACTACGCCACGCGCTCGCTGGGGATCGGCTACACGGGCGGGTCGGCTCTACTGCTCGCGGCGGTGTTGGCGTCCCTGGCCGCATGGAAGCTGACGCTCGGTTCGGTGTCGTCCGACCGCATCGCCGGCCCCCGGGTCGAGATCTTCTACTGGCTGACCATCACCCTGTCCCAGACCCTCGGGACCGCCCTCGGCGACTGGGCGGCGGACACGGGCGGATTGGGCTATCTGGGCGCCGCCGTGGTGTTCGGAGGCCTGCTCGCCGTCGTGGCGGGACTGGCCCTCTGGACGCGGGTCAATCGCGTTCTGCTGTTCTGGGCCGCCTTCATCCTGACCCGGCCTCTGGGCGCGGTCGTCGGCGATTTTCTGGACAAGCCGCTGGATCACGGAGGGCTGGCGCTCAGCCGGCCTCTGGCGTCGGCGGTGCTCGCCGTGGCCATCGTCGCCCTGATCCTGCTGATCCCGCAAAGGGCCGGCGAGCATCCTCGCAAGGCATCGGTGTCGGCCAAGGCCTGAGCGCCCGCCCCTAGATCCCCGCCCCCGGCTCCGGGTCCAGATCGGCGTCGCGGCCCTCGACGATCCGCGCGGCGGCCAGGTCGGCGGTGACGTTGCCGATGGTGCGGAAGATGTCCGGGATCACCTCGACCGCCAGCAGGAGGGGCAGGACCTGCACCGGGACGCCCATGGCCAGGCAGATCGGGGCGATGGAGACGAAGAAGCTGACCTGACCGGGCAGGCCGACCGTGCCCACCGACACCGCCAGCGCCGTCAGGCCGCCCGCGATCCACAGCGCCGGCCCCAGATGAATGCCGTGCAGGTGGGCGACGTAGATGACCACGGCCAGGTTGGCGACCGGGCTGGTGATGCGGAACACCGCCACCGCTAGCGGCAGGACCAGCCCCGCCGTCGCCGTGGAGACGCCCAGGGCGGCGCGCGCCTGCTCGACCATGGCTGGGAGGCTGGCGAGCGAGGATTGGGTTGAGAAAGCCACGACCTGCGCCGGAGCCACGCCGCGCGCGAACCGGCTCAGGCCGATCCGCCCGAACGGCACGGCCACGACATAAATCAGGATGATCAGTCCGACCTGGGCCAACACCACCAGGGCGACGTAGTGGCCCAGCACGCCCAGCGCGCCCAGGCCGGCGTTCAGCCCCACCCCCATCGACAGGGCGAACACCCCGATCGGCGCGGCCAGCAGCACCCAGTGGACGATGACGATCATCGTCTCGGACAGGGCCTCGAAGAAGGTCACCAGCGGCGCGCGCAGACGGGCCTCCAGCCGGGTGGTGGCGAACCCGAAGGCGATGGCGAAGACCACGATGCCCAGAATGGCGTCCTCGGCCGCCGCACGCACGGCGTTGGGCGGCGCCAGGCTGGCCAGGAAGGCGGGCAGGCCGCCGCCGTGGGCGCTGCTGATAACCACCGAAGCGTCCGGCGCACTGGCCAACAGAGTGCGTGCGCCCTCCGGACTGATGGGCCACAGCATGTGCAGCCCCTCGGACGCGAGGAAGGCGTAGGTCACCGCGCCAAGCAGCATCAGGCCGAACACCAGCAGCGCCTTCAACGCCAGCCGTCCGGTCGAGGCCGCGTCCGCGATGGAGGCGATGCCGGTCACCAGCAGGCTGAAGACCAGCGGAATGATCGTCATCTTCAGGGCGTTGAGCCACAGGGATCCGATGGAGGCGATCAGCGTCGCCGTGCCTTCCCCGCCCGGCAGGCCCCAGGCCTGGGCCGCCGCTCCCGCGAACAGGCCGGCCAACAGGGCGATCATCACCCAGAGGCTGAGGGATTTCAGGGCGGAACGAAGTCGGGAAACGGCCATGCGGTGAAGCTAGGCGGGGTTTGCGCCGGACGCCATCCATCTTGTGCGTTCGCCTCTGGACGGACGCAGCGTCAACGCCGCACAACGGTGATCCCCTGACGGAGCCCGGCCATGATCATCGTCCACCATCTGAACGACTCGCGCTCGCAGCGTGTGCTGTGGCTGCTGGAGGAGCTGGGCGTCGAGTACGAGGTCAAACGCTATGAGCGGAACGCCCAGCGGCTGGCTCCGCCCGAGCTGCGCGCCATCCACCCGCTAGGCAAATCCCCAGTGATCCAGCACGGCGACATCATCGTCGCCGAGACCGGCGCCATCGTCGAATACCTGCTGGAGACCTTCCCCGATCCGGGCCTGAAGCCGCCCGCCGGCACGCCCGAGGCCCGGCGCTACACCTACTGGCTCCATTATGCCGAGGGCTCGGCCATGACGCCCCTGCTGCTGAAGCTGATTTTCAGCGTCATCCCGCAGCGCTCGCCGCTGCTGATCCGCCCCATCGCGCAAGGCATCTCGAAAAAGGTCGGGGCCAGCCTGATCGACCCGCAGATCGCCAACCACATGGCCTACTGGGAGGCGGAACTGGGCAAGGGCCAATGGTTCGCGGGCGACCGCTTCAGCGCCGCCGACATCATGATGAGCTTCCCGCTGGAGGCCGCCGGCTCGCGCGCGCCGTTCGGGCCGAAGATGGCCAAGGCCAAGGCCTTCCTCGAGCGAATCCACGCCCGCCCGGCCTATCAGCGCGCTCTGGAGCGCGGCGGCCCCTACGCCTACGCCTGACCGGCCGGGCGGAAATGACACAGGCGCGGGGGATCGTCCGGTGGGCGAAACCCCCGGGCCCGGGCCGCGTTAACGACTCATGCGCCTGAAGACCGTCCAGATCATCGCCGCCCTCGTCGCGGCCCTCGCTTTCGTCCTGGCCTTTATCGCCGCGGGCGTCCTGCTGCTCTCCGGCCTGTTCATGGCCCTCGGCCTCGCGGCCGTGGCCTGGCTGGCCTGGAGCCTGATCCGGCAGGCCCGGATTCAAGCCCGCAGAACGGCGGACGCCACGCGCCCTTGAACCTTTGGGCCTGGCGCCCTACCCTCTTGGGCCGGTCGCGTGCGCCCAGCGACCTCTGTGCCGAGTAGTCTGTCAGTCGGGCGAAGCAAGAAATTCACGACATATGGAAAAAGTGCCGATGACGGCCGAGGGCTACCGTGTCCTCGACGATCAGCTCAAGCAATTGAAGTCGGTCGAAAGGCCGAGCGTCATCGCGGCCATTTCGGAGGCTCGCGAACACGGTGACCTGTCCGAAAACGCCGAGTATCACGCGGCCAAGGAACGGCAGGGCTGGATCGAAGGCTCGATCGCCGACATCGAGGACAAGCTGTCGCGCGCCCAGGTGATCGACGTGTCCAAGCTGTCCGGAACCCAGGTGAAGTTCGGAGCCACGGTCACCGTGGTCGACGAGGACACCGAGGAAGAGGGCCGCTACCAGATCGTCGGCGAGCATGAAGCCGACGTGAAGCAGGGCAAGATCTCCATCGCCTCGCCGATCGCCCGCGCCATGATCTCCAAAGAGGTCGGGGACGTGGTCGAGGTCAACACGCCCGGCGGCGTGAAGGCCTATGAAATCCTCAAGGTCGAGTGGAAGTAGGCTCGCAAAAGCCTCTTTCGATCCGGGTCGTCTCTGACGGTCGGGTCGGCATGGAAAATCAGGCGCTGGGGTTGGCGGAAGCCCTCCAGCGCCTTTCGCCGTCCGAAATCACCGTCCGCCGCGTGCAGTGGCGCAAGGCCTTCGACAAGCTGCCGTCGGCCCTCAAGGCGCCGTGGATGCTGGACCCGGCCTCGGACGATCCATTCCCCGCATCCGGCGAGACGTGGCCGGACGTGTGGATCGCCACCGGTCGGGCGACCCTGCCTCTGTCGTTGATCGCCAAGCGCCGCTCGGGCGGGAAGACCTTCGTCGTTCAGACCCAGGATCCGCGCTGGCGCACCGGCGACTATGATCTGGTGGTCGCCCCCCGGCATGACGGGATCGAAGGACCCAACGTCCTGTCGATCACCGGCTCGCCGCACCGCGTCTCCGCCGCACGGCTGGCCGAGAGCGCGTCGGCCTTCGCTGACCGGCTGGATCCCCTGCCCCGCCCGCGCGTGGCGGTGCTGATCGGCGGCAAGTCCCGCGCCCACGACCTGCCCGAGGCCCAGGCCGCCGACCTGGCCGAGCGCATCGCCGCGGCGATCACGGCGGCGGGCGGGTCGCTGATGCTGACCTTCTCGCGCCGCACGCCCGAGGCGGCGAAGGCGGCGATGACGGCGCGTCTGTCGCACCTGCCGGGCCTGATCTGGGACGGGAGCGGGGCCAACCCCTATTTCGCCTTCCTGCAGGCCGCCGACCATATCCTCGTCACCGAGGACAGCGCCAACATGGCCGCCGAAGCCGCTTCGACCGGCAAGCCGGTGCACATCCTGCCGATGGTGGCGACCAAGCCGGCGGACAAGTTCGCCCGCCTGCACGCCGACTTGCGCGAACGCGGCGCGGCGCGGCCGTTCAACGGCGTACTGGAAAGCTGGAGCTATGAACCGCTGGCCGAGACCGACCGCGCGGCGCGGATGATCCTGGAGAAGCGGGGGCGTTAGTCCCCGCCGCCGCCGCCGCCGCCGCCATCGGAACCGCCGCCGTCGGAGCCGCCGTCCGAACCGTTGTCGTGACCGCCGCGGTGGCTGTCGCCCGGATAGACGGTCCCGCTGCTGTCCGAGCCGTCCCTCTTGCCCTTGTCCTTGGCCGCGTTGACGGCGCCCATCAGGGCGAGGCCCAGGCCCCCGCCGATGGCGATGCCCAGGCTGAGGCCCAGCGCCAGATTGTCGGTCGCCACCCCGATCGCCGTCCCCATGCTGACGCCCATGGCGATCCCGAGCGGCAGGAAGGCCGCACCTTTGTTCGTCTTCATCCCCGACTCCCGTGGCTACGGGCTCAACCTACCATCGCGAAAAGCGGAATCAGCCCTTAAATAGGGCCCATGAGCACTCCCCGTACCGTTCGCGTCGCCATCATCGGTTCCGGCCCCGCCGGCTGGACCGCCGCCATCTATGCGGCGCGCGCCATGCTGCAGCCCGTGGTCATCGCCGGTCTGCAGCCCGGCGGCCAGCTGACCATCACCACCGACGTCGAGAACTATCCCGGCTTCGCCGATGTCATCCAGGGCCCCTGGCTGATGGAGCAGATGCAGAAGCAGGCCGAGCACGTCGGGACCGAGGTCATCCACGACATCGTGGTCAAGGCCGACCTGTCGCAGCGTCCGTTCCGCCTGACCCTGGATTCGGGAACCGAGATGCTGGCCGAGACGGTCATCATCTCCACCGGCGCCCAGGCCAAGTGGCTGGGCCTGGAAAGCGAGCAGAAATACCAGGGCTTCGGCGTCTCCGCCTGCGCCACCTGCGACGGCTTCTTCTACCGCGGCAAGGACGTCATCGTGGTCGGCGGCGGCAACACCGCCGTGGAAGAGGCGCTGTTCCTGACCAATTTCGCCTCCAAGGTCACCGTCGTGCACCGCCGCGACGAGTTCCGCGCCGAACGCATCCTGCAGGATCGCCTGTTCGCCCACCCGAAGGTCGAGGTGGTCTGGAACAACGCCATCGACGAGATCCTGGGCGAGACCAACAGCTTCGGCGGCGTCAACGTCACCGGCGCGCGGATCAAGAACGTCCAGACGGGCGAGACCCGCGACATCACCGCCGACGGCGTCTTCATCGCCATCGGCCATGCCCCGTCCTCGGAACTGTTCGCCGGCCAGCTGGCAACCAAGCAGGGCGGCTATCTGGTCGTGAAACCGGGCACCGCCGCCACGGCCATCGAGGGCGTCTGGGCCGCCGGCGATGTGACCGATGACGTCTACCGCCAGGCCGTCACCGCGGCGGGCATGGGCTGTATGGCCGCGCTGGAGGCCGTGCGCTTCCTCGCCGAGGAAGACCACGCCAAGGCCCACCACCCGATCACGCACAAGGAAGCGGAGAAGATCGGGGTCTGGTAGGCGCCGCTCCGGTCAGCCGAACAGCTGCAGTCCCGGCGGGGCGTACTCGATCAACTGGCCGGTGCGGCGACGCAGAGCGTAGTCGACGGCCGTCTGCACCGCCCATTCGTCGGTCGGCTTGCAGAGCACGCCGATGGTCCCGGCCACGCCGTTGCGGACCATGCCGGGATTGGCGGTCATGAACAGGACCGAGACGCCCAGATCCTGACCCAACTCGCGCCCCAGATCGACGCCAGTCGGCCCATCCGACAGGTGGATATCCACCAGCGCCAGATCGACCTCCGTCTCACGCACCAGATTGCGGGCGGTACGGGCGTCCGATGCCATGCCCACCACCTCGTGACCCAGGTCCTCCAGCACGTAGCGGAGCTCCATGGCGACGAGGGCTTCGTCTTCGATGATAAGGATACGGGCAGTCATAAACGGCGCTGTACGCGGACTTTCAAAACAGTTTCAGCGTGCACTTTCTGGACACGCAGACGAGAACGCATAGGTCGTCAGCAGGTTTCGCGCCAATGTCGTCTACCGGACATTCAGGGCCGCTCGCCTTCGGGACAAGGCTGTGGCGGGAAGATCAGCGACCACGCGCAGGCCCTCGGCCGCCCAGTCCCGTTCAAGCCGCCCGCCCAGTTGCCCCTCGACGGACAGGGTGGCGAGCGAGGAGCCGAAGCCCGAACGCTCAGGCGGCCCCGCCACCGGAGGCCCACCGGCCTCCCGCCAGGTCAGGATGAAACGCGCGCCGTCATTGCGCGTCTCCAGATCGACATGGCCGCCCTCGACCGACAGGGCGCCGTACTTGGCCGCATTGGTCGCCAGTTCGTGGAACAGCAGGGCCACGGAGGTCGCGGCCTGATCGTCAAACGCGGCGTCATCGCCTGACAGCCGCACCCGTGCGGCGCCGTCCGGGCCGGCGTAGGCCTGGAACAGATCGGCGAGGAAGGCGTGCAGGGTCATCGTCCCCACGGTGGGCCGCGAGGTCTCGGTGTGGGGCCGCACGAACTCGTGGGCGCGGGCCAGCGCATTGATCCGCGTCCGCAGCGCCGAAGCGAAGCCCTTGGCCTCGGGGAACTGCCGCGCCGACAGGGCGATCAGAGCCGACACGACCGCGAAGATGTTCTTGATGCGATGGCTGAGTTCCTGGCTCAGCAGCTCCTTGGACTGCTCCATCCGTTTCAGGTCGTCGATGTCCGTGCAGGTGCCGAACCACCGGGTGATTTCGCCGCTCTCGTCACGGATCGGCATGGCCCGGCCCAGTGTCCAGCGATAGACGCCCGAGCGATGCCGCAGCCGGTAATCGATCTCGTAGGGTTCCCCCGTCGCCAGCGAATGACGCCAGCGGGTCCAGGCCCGCTCCTGGTCTTCAGGATGGAATATATCGTTCCAGCCCTCGCCATCGGTCGAGCCCGCCGGCACGCCGGTGAACTCATACCAGCGGGCGTTGAAGTAGTCGTGGAAGCCGTCCGGCCGGGTCGACCACACCATCTGCGGCATGGCGTCGGTAACCGCCCGGAACTGGGACTCGGACTGCTGTTGCAGGCGCAGGGCGCGACGGAGTTCCAGCTGAGCCATGACCTGGGCGGCGAGCACCTCCAGGGTCTCCAGCTGCAGGGCCGTCGGCCCTTCGTGCCGGACCCGCGTGTCGAGCACGCACAGGGTGCCGATCGGCAATCCCTCGACGGATTTCAGCAGCTGGCCCGCATAGAACCTCAGGCCGTTCTCGCCCGTCACCAGCGGGTTACAGGCGAACCGTTCGTCGATGGTGGCGTCCGGAACGATCATCCGGTCCTGTTCGAGAAGAGCATGAGCGCAGAAGGACGTCGCAAGCGGCGTCTCCCGCACGCCTAGCCCGACCTCGGCCTTGAACCATTGCCGCTCCTCGTCGATCAGGTTCACAACCCCGATCGGCGCGTCAAAGACCCGGGCGATCAGGTTCACGATCCCGTCGAACGCCGGTTCACGTTCGGTGTCGAGAATATCGTAGGCGCGGAGCGCCGCCAGACGGTCGGCTTCGGTCCAGACGGGCGGCGGATCGGAAGGAGCTGACAAGCGGACCTCTGATGGCGGGCGAATGACGCCCGGCCCACATCAATGCGGTCGGCTGCACAGCGTTGCAATGACGCCCGAAATCATCAGGACGAAGGGCGACCGACTTCCTCGACAGCCATCGGCGTCACGCCGGGCGCCGGTGGCGCGGGCGGGGCGGCCGCGGGGGCCGGAGTCTCGAATGCGGCCAGCCGCTGATTGATGGCGGCGATATCCTGGGCGGTGGCCTGACGACGCCCGCCCAGCGACGTGACGCCGACGACGCGGGTCTGTCCATCGATCTGGACAGTACGCATGGCGCTTTGGCCGTTGGCGGCGGCCAGGGTGAGGGCGGCGTCCGCCTCGGCCGCCGTGGTCGCGTCGGGGATCTGGATGCGGGGCCGCGAGAAGCGCGCCTCGTCGATCAGCGGCTCACGCCCGGCGTAGGCCTGACGGAAGGCCGCCGGTTCGCCGTAGACGCCCTTCCAGCGATAGAAG
The DNA here is from genome assembly GCF_058807475.1 of Brevundimonas sp. GW821-FHT12C05. Lineage (NCBI taxonomy): Bacteria > Pseudomonadati > Pseudomonadota > Alphaproteobacteria > Caulobacterales > Caulobacteraceae > Brevundimonas > Brevundimonas sp. GW821-FHT12C05. The sequence goes on along the minus strand of NZ_JBXAQS010000001.1, from coordinate 159,478 downwards.
ATGTGCGCCCCGATCTGGGTCAGCTTGTTCAGCGTCGGCGCCCACCACGGGTGGACATAGTCGGCGTGATAGTGGGTCGCCGTCCCGACCCTGGTCGAAACGTAACCGGCCAGGGCCCGGTCCGCGACCTTGCGCGCCCGGTCCCAGGCCCAGGCCACCGGGGCCTGCCCCAGGGCGCCGTCGCAGGTGAAGCTGAACTGGCAGCCGGTCGTCCGCTCGGCGCCCTCGAAGACGACGCCGCAGACGGTGTTGGCGTAGTTGGGGTCGCGCACGCGGTTCAGGATCACCTGGGCCACGCCTTCCTGGCCCTCGGTCGGCTCCAGCGCCGCCTCGTAATAGATCGCCTGCGTCAGGCAACGTTGGGCGCGGCGGCGGTCTTCAGCCGAGGCGGGGCGGAAGGCGAAGGGCTGGGCCGCGCGCAACAGCCCGGACGTCGTCGGCGTGGCGGCGTTCAGGCGCATCGCGTCCAGGCCGGTCTCGCCGAAGTCCAGCGTCGGCTTGCCCGCCAGCGTCAGGCTCTCCCACCCCGGGGTCAGGCCATAGAGGGCCGCGCGACGGAGCGAGGGATCGAACCGTTCGGCCAGCGCCAGCTGCGACGGCGTCATCCGGCCGGCGATGGCGCTCAGCCCCTTGTCGGACAGATCGCCGCCGGTCAGCTGGCGCACCGCTTCGACGCGCCGGTCGATTTCGGGACGGGGGGTCGAGGACGCCGCCATGGCCACCCCGAAAACGGCCATCGCAACAGGCACGGCCGGCCCCAGCCGTCGCGCCGCCTTCACTGCCGAGGTCAGGGTCGTCCTGTTCAGCGTCCGTCTCCAAAGCGTCCGGTCACGGGACCGGAGCAGGGTTCATGCCCGCGAAGGGCGGCGCTTTTCGGGCGGAAAAGCGCCGTTCGACCAGCCTTAACGGCCGCCGAGGGTCGACCGCAGCATCCAAGCGAATTTCTCATGCGCCGCCAGACGCTGGGTGAGCAGGTCGGCAGAGGCCTCGTCGCCCGCCTTGTCGGCCACTTCGAACGCCGCGCGCGCCGTGGCGATCAGGGTGTCGTGATCAGCCAGCAGCTCCTTGAGCATCGGGCCGGCTTCCTTCTCGGGATCGCCGTCCTTGATCGAGGTCAGATTGCCGAAACCCGAGAAACTCTGCGGGGCCAGCACGCCCAGGGCGCGGATGCGCTCGGCGATATCGTCCAGCGCGGCCCAGATGTCGCGGTACTGTTGTTCCAGCAGGTTGTGGTAGCCGAAGAACTCCGGTCCACGGACGTTCCAGTGATAGCCGTGCGTCTTCAGATAGACCGCGAAGCTGTCGGCCAGAACCTTGGTCAGTTCCGTGGCGACGTCATTGCGTTCGGTTTTGCTCAGGCCGGTATCGATGGTCACGGTCATGGTGAGTCCTGCTCAGAAAGGCTGTAGGGTCGGCGATACAATTAGGCGCCCGGACGGCTGCGGCCAAGTCCGACCATAGGCGTCCTTGATGACACAATGGGATATGTTGGGCGTTCGGGAACGCCCTTGACGAGAAAGCGTTGCAGTCTGTCGCGCTGATCGACAGCCGCGCAGGGAAGAAGCAGTTTGGGGGCGGACAGGTTCTTCAGACAACTCGCGCTGGCCCAGCCCGGCCGCCCCGGTCAGGCAGTCCTGACCGGCTTGCTCTGCGGCGCCGTAGGGCTGGCTATCCGCGCGATGCTGCAACCCCTGTTCGGCGGCGCCAGCGGCCTGACCGTGCTACTGCCGGCCGTCCTGATCGCAGCCTTGTGGGGCGGCCCGTTCGCCGGCTACGCCGCCATCATCATCAGCATCATCGGCGCGGTCGCCCTGACCCAGCTGGCCGGCGGTCTGATCGCGTTCAACGCGATCAACCTGGCGGTCGGCGTGGCCAGCTTCATCTTCGCCGGCCTGTTCGGCACCGTGCTGGGCGCCTCGCTGCGCTCCACCCTGCGCGATCTCGACGACACCGTCCGCCGCCTGCGCGCCTCTGACAGCCTGGTTGACGAAACCACCTCCGAACTGCGCGCCATGGTCGAGCAGGCGTCCGCCGGCATCGCCCGCGTCGGACTCAACGGCGAGATTCTCAGCAGCAACGCCCGCTTCGCCGAAATCCTCGGCCTGACGCCCGACCAGGCCGTCGGGATCACCACCGGCGACGTGACCCATCCGGACGACATCGCCCTGACCCGGAGCGCCCTGGACGCCGCCCGTGCGGGCGGCGACGGATCGATCGAGAAGCGCTACCTGCGGCCTGACGGCTCGACCGTCTGGGCCCTGACCAGTCTGCGCGCCCTGACCTCCCCCGCGGGTGAGCCGATGGGCTTCATCGCCGTGGTCGTCGACATCACCGCCGCCAAGGCCGCCGAAGCCGCGCTGCGGGAGAGCGAGAGCCGCTTCCGCCTGATGGCGGACACCGCACCCTCGCCGGTTTGGATGACCAACGCCCACACCGAAGTCGAATTCGTCAACAAGGCGCTGGTCGAGTTCTACGGCCGCCCCGCCGAGCGAATTCTCGGTTCGGTCTGGCGCCAGAGCGTCCACCCCGACGACGTGGCTGACATGACCGCCGTCATGGAGGTCGCCCGGCCGGGCCATCACCCCTACGGCTTCGAGGCGCGCTTCCTTCGCTACGATAACGACTGGCGCTGGATGCGGATCGCGGTCAATCCGCGCTTCAACGCCGCCGGAACCTTCCTGGGCTACGTCGGCATGTCATTCGACATCACCGAAACCCGCAACGCCATGCAGGCGCTCGAGGCCCAGGAACGCCGCCAGACCTTCCTGCTGTCCCTGACCGACCGCCTGCGCGACCTGACCACGCCCGACGACATCATGGCCGAGGTTGAACGCTCCCTGGGCGACGAGCTCCGCGCCGACCGCGTCGGCTATGGCGAGGTCGATCAGGAGCGCGGCGTGGTGTCGATGAGCCGGGACTGGACCACCGGCGCGGTCAGCGCCCAGGGCCAGTTCAGCCTCGGTGAACTCGGCGCCGACCTGATCAGCGATCTGGCCGAGGGCCGGCTGATCCGCATCGCCGACGTGCACAAGGACCGGCGGACGCGCGACGCGCTCCAGGCGTTCGAGCGGCTGGGCACCCGGGCGCTGATGCGCGCGCCCCTGCATCGCGGCGGCCGTCTGCGGGCCTTCCTCTACGTCCACAACGCGACGGTCCGGGAATGGACCGACGCCGAAGCCAAGCTGCTGCAGGAGGTCGGGCGTCGCACCTGGACGGAGATCGAACGCGCCCGCGCCGAGGGCGCCGTGCGCGAGAGCGAGGAACGATTCCGCGCCATCGCCGACACCGCCCCCGTGCTGATCTGGGTCACCGGCGCCGACCGGGTGCGCGAATTCGTGAACCAGGCCTATGTCGCCTACAACGGCGGTTCCTATGAGGAGGCTCGGCTGGCCGACTGGCGCGCCGTGATCCATGTCGACGACCACGACCGCATCCTGCAGGAATCCATCGCGGGCGAAGCCACCGGCCAACCCTTCTCGATGGAGGCCCGCTACCTGCGCCATGATGGCGAGTACCGTTGGCTGAAGTCCTTCTCGCGGCCGCGCCTGGACGCTGACGGCGAAGTCATCGGCTTCGTGGGCGTCGGCTTTGACGTCACCGACATCCGCGAGGCCCAGGCCCGGCTGATGGAATCCGAAACCCGCTTCCGCACCATCGCCGACAGCGCCCCGGCCCAGATGTGGATGACCGACGAGACCGGGGCCGTCGTCTTCGCCAACAGGCGTTACCGCACCTTCTTCGGTGTCCGCCGCGACGGGGACCTTCAAGCCAACTGGGCCGCCACCATGTCGGCCAACGGATTGGAGACCTTCCATTCCGCCTTCCTGACCGCCCTGGCGCAACGCGACCGCTACGAAGGGATCATGGAGATCGTCCACCCGCAGATGGGCCGCCGCTGGCTGCGCTGCGAGGGCATTCCCCGCTTCGACGGGGCCGGTCACTTCCAGGGCTACGTCGGCGCCAACATCGACATCACCGAGGCCCGGCAAGCCGAAGAAGACCTCAAGCGCATCAACGAACTGCTGGAGGAGCGCGTCAGCGAGGCCATGGCCGAGAAGGCCAAGGCCGAGGCGGACCTGATGCACGCCCAGCGCATGGAGGCCGTCGGCCGCCTGACCGGCGGGGTGGCGCACGACTTCAACAACCTGCTGACCGTGGTCATCGGCGCGCTGGACATGATGCTGCGCGCGCCCAACGACCTGGCCCGCCAGAAGAAACTCGGCGAGGCCGCCCTGGCCGCCGCCCGCCGCGGCGAAGGCCTGACCCACCAGCTCCTGGCCTTCTCACGCCGTCAGGCCCTGCGGCCCGAGTCCCTGGACCTCAACGGCCTGATCCGCGAGAGCGAGCCCCTTCTGCGCCGCGCCGTGGGCGAGGCCGTCGAGTTCAAGCTGAAGCTGCGACGCGGCGGAGCGCGCGTGAACGTCGATCCGTCCCAGTTCGAGGCCGCCCTGCTCAATCTGGTCGTCAACGCCCGCGACGCCGTGGGCGACAAGGGCGGCCGCATCACCGTCCAGACGCAGAGCTGCAAGGTCCGTGCGGGCGACGTGCCGGAACTGGCGGCGGGCGACTATGTCTGCGTGACCGTGGCGGACAACGGCTCGGGCATCGACCCGGAGGTGATCAGTCGTGTGTTCGAGCCCTTCTTCACCACCAAGGCCATCGGCAAGGGCACGGGTCTGGGCCTCAGCCAGGTCTACGGCTTCGCACGGCAGTCGGGCGGCGGCGTACGTATCGCCTCCACCCCCGGCCGGGGCTCCGAAATCCGCCTCTACCTGCCGCCGCTGGACCGGTTGAGCGAGCTGGAGACCGTCGAGCGCGGGATATCGCCCTATCCGCAGGTCGCGGCCCGCCGCATCCTGCTGGTCGAGGACGATCCCGGCGTGGCCGCCATCGCGCTGGACCTGCTGACGGCCATGGGCATGGACGTGGCGACCGCCGACACAGGTCCGCGCGCGCTGGAGATGCTGCAGGTCGAAGGCTTCGACCTGATGCTCAGCGATGTCGCCATGCCCGGCGGCATGACCGGGATCGAGTTGGCGCGCGAATGTGCGAAGAAGTGGCCGGACATGCGGATCGTCCTGACCTCGGGCTATGCCGGCGAAGATGTGGACGAGGCCCTGTCGGACGCGCCGTGGCCGTTCCTGCGCAAGCCCTACTCAGGCGCGCAACTGGCCGACATTCTGGGGCAGGTTCCCGCCGGAGCGGAGTGACGCCCGCGACCGCCCAGGCGGTCGCGGGAGATCGTCAGAAGCAGATCAGCGCGAACGCGCCTTGCGGGCGGCGTAGCGGGCGTCGCGCGCGGCCTTCTGCTCTTCCTTGGTGAGCTGCTTGCGCTCCTTGCGGGCGGCGCGCTTCTCGGCGTCCAGCTCGTCCTGGACGGCTTGCTGAGCGGCCAGACGCGCGGCGTCCTTTTCGGCCTTCTCGCGGCGTTGCTCGGCCTTGGCCAGCTCGTGCTGCTGGCGCAGGGCTTCCTTTTCGGCGGCGCGCTTGGCGGCGAGCTTCTCGAATTCAGGGTCGGGGGCGGCGGCCTTCGGCTTGAACTTGGCGAGCAGGGCCTTCTTGGCCTCCTGCTGGGCGGTCAGGCGATCGGTGAAGCCGGTTTGTTTCAGATCTCTCATGCGTGGAGTCGTCGTATCCTTGATCGATTGTCAGATGCGCGTACGCCGGAGCGAGCATGGCTCAGCCCCGGGCCGGTCCGCTAACCCCATATGGGCGCGAAAAGCAAGGTTGCGAGGGCGGATGAGCGCATCCGCCCCGCGCAGTGTGTCAGTTGGGGCGCTGTGCGTGACCCACGGCGGCGCCCGCCGCGCCGCCGACGGCGGCGCCCACCGGACCACCCACAACGGCGCCGGCGACGGCGCCCGTGGCGGCCTTCTGTTCAATGGTATGCCCGCAGGCGGCGGCTCCCACGGCGATGGCGGCGACGGCGAATACGGTGGCGATACGGCGCATGATGGTTCTCCTGTTCGGTTTATCAAACGTCAGCGTCGCCGCAGCGGTTCCACGCTGTAACCAGAAGTCGCACGACGCCCCCGACCCCCGCGCGATAACAGACCAGTCGTCCCGAAAAGACTACGGCCGCCAACCGGGCCGCGCCAAAAGGATGAGATGACGAAGAATAATACAGTCATGGCCACATTAACTGGCTCCATATAGTCTGGATTAAACCTCTTTAACCGGTCGACTTCACTGCGGGCATCACGCGATGTTGCGCCGCACCCAATTCTTGCGAATCAACCACATTGGCGCCACAAACGGCTGGCTTAAGGCGCGTCCTTCGATTTCCGCCCATTCGCCGAACATCGAAACTGCTGCAGCCGGTCCGCGATCCTCGCATCGCCCGGCGGCGAGACTACCCGGGGGCGGCACTGCGCCCTGCCGAACAGGACCGAGCCTTTGTCGAAACCGTCTCAGACGCGCGCGAACCCGACTGCTGAACACGTGGCCCGCATCCGGCCCGGTACGGCGGCGGCTATGTTCGGCGCTCTGGTGGGATTGGCTGTGGGTGGCGCCTATCTGGGCGGCGCGGCGGCCAAGGCTTCGACTGTGCAGGCCCAGGCTGAACGTATCGACGGCGCGACCTCCGCCGGCTTCACCGAGGAAGCCCTGGCCGCGGCGGCCGGCGGCCTGGACGAAAGCGCGCTGACGATCGCGCGCCGCCATGACCCCTATACTGTCGCCGGCCCGACCCAGCGCGACCGCCAGGCCGAACTGCTGACCGCCCGCCTGGAACAGTTGCGCGGGAACGCCCCGCTGCGCGCCGACGGCCTGCGTCAGGTCAATCTCTCGGCCCCCATCGCGGCCCAGCCCTTCCGCCTCGGCGGCGCCCTTGAAGCCTCGCGCGATCTCGATTGCCTGACCCAGGCCGCCTATTACGAAGCCCGCGGCGAAGGCCGCGACGGCATGCGCGCCGTGGCCCAGGTGGTTCTGAACCGCGTGCGTCACCCCGCCTTCCCCAAGACCGTCTGCGGTGTCGTCTTCCAGGGCGCGGGTCGCCAGACCGGCTGCCAGTTCAGCTTCACCTGTGACGGCTCCATGCGCGGCCGCGTCAACCGCGGCGCCTGGGACCAGGCCCGCGCGATCGCGTCCGCCGCCCTGTCCGGCTCGGTGTTCGGCGGCGTCGGCAACGCCACCCATTTCCACACCACCGGCGTCGCGCCGCAGTGGCGCAACTCCCTGATCCGCGTGACCCAGGTCGGCGACCATCTGTTCTATCGTTTCGGCGGTCGTTCGGGCGCCAGCGGGGCCTTCTCCTACGCTGCCCGCCGCTCCACCGCCGCTGATGCCGCACCGCAGCTGATCCAGGCCAGCCTTGATCCGACCGGCCCGGCGCGTGAGGTCGGCGCTGTCGCCTACAACCTCCTGGTGGCGCAGGAAGGCCGCGCTACGCCGCAGGCTGAAACGCCCGCTCCGGCCGCTCCGGCGACTGCCGCCGCCCCGGCGCCCGAAGCCCCGGTCGCGCCCGCCGCCTGATCCTCAGCGCTCCTGCACCTTCCAGTGGGTGGTCAGGTTCTGACGCAGGTTGCCGAACCGGCCCTGCTCGTTGAGATTTACGTCCTCATCACCCGGCTGTCCTGACTGGACGCCGGTCTCAAGGTCGCGACCGTCGGCCTGTTTGGCCTCGTCCAGCGGCTTTCCGCCCCGGTCAGCGAAACTGCGCTGTTCCTTGGGAATCCTGGGGGCGTGCGTCATCCGAAGTCTCCTTCCGTATCAGGAAGAAAACCGTCCTGCGCCCAGGTCGTTCCGTAGCGGAGTTCGCCGGACGGTCTCAGACCGCGTCCAGGCCGATATCCAGCGACGCCGCGGAATGGGTCAGGGCGCCGACCGAGATCGCGTCCACGCCGGTCTCGGCGATGGCGCGCACGGTCTCCAGATTGACCCCGCCCGAGGCCTCCAGCGTCACTCGGCCGGCCGTCCGCGCCACGGCCTCGCGCAGCATCGGCAGGGTGAAGTTGTCCAGCAGGATCACGTCGGGGCGTTCGGCCAGGGCTTCATCCAGCTGGTCAAGTCCGTCGACCTCGACCTCCACCTTCATCAGATGGCCCGCCGCCGCCTTGGCCCGCCGCACGGCCTCGCCCACGCCGCCGCAGACGGCCACGTGGTTGTCCTTGATCAGGATGGCGTCATCCAGTCCGAAGCGATGGTTCAGCCCGCCGCCGCACAGCACCGCGTGCTTCTCCAGCGCGCGCAGGCCCGGTGTCGTCTTGCGGGTGTCGGCGATGCGCGCCTTCGTCCCGGACACGGCCTCGACATAGGCGCGCGTCAGGGTGGCGATGCCGCACAGCCGCCCCAGCAGGTTCAGCGCCGTCCGCTCGGCCGACAGGAAGGCGCGGGCGTCCGCCTCGACCTCGGCCAGCACCGCGCCGGCCTCGAAGGCGTCGCTGTCACGCAGTTTCAGCTCGATCGACGCCTGCGGGTCCATGGCCAGAACGGCCAGCCGCACGCAGTCGATCCCGGCCAGCACGCCGGCCTTGCGCGCCGCGAACACCGCCCGCATCCGGGCGCCCTCGGGAATGCAGGCCTTGGCTGTCACATCGCCCGCCCGGCCCAGATCCTCGGCCAGGGCCAGGCGCACCACGGGCTCGATCAACAGGTCAGGCAGGGTCGGGATCATGCGGCTCACTCAGCGGCCAGAACGGCGGCGGGGGCGACGACGGGCGCGCGGCTCAGGCGGGTATGGCGCGCATCGGCGTCCGTCTCGGGATAGTCAGACCGGTAGTGACCGCCGCGGCTCTCGCGCCGCTCCAGCGCGGCCCCGGCGATCAGGCGGGCGGCGATGACCGGCAGGGCGCCGCGCGCCTCCTGCTCCAGCCGCTCCATAAGGGCCAGGGCCCGCGTCAGCCCGGCCGCGTCGCGCACCACGCCGACATTGTCGCTCATGGCCACGCGCAGGGCCGTCAGGGCTTCGGGCGCCAGATCGGGGGCGACGACGGCCTTCACGACCTTCCCGTCTCCGCCTGTTTCCGCACCGGCGGCCCGGCCCGTGCGCCGTCCGAAGGCGGCGGCCTCAAGCAGGGAGTTGGACGCCAGCCGGTTGGCCCCGTGCACGCCCGTCGCCGCGCATTCGCCCACGGCGAACAGGCCCGGCAGGCTGGTGCGCCCGTCCAGTCCGGCGGCGATCCCGCCCATGTGGTAGTGGGCGCCCGGCGCGACCGGGATCGGCGTCTCGCGCGGGTCCAGCCCGGCATGCATGCAGGCGGCGAACACCGCCGGGAACTCAGTCGGGAAATGCGCCCCCACCGCCGTGCGGGCGTCCAGATAGGCGCCGCGCCCCTCGGCCCGGGCCTGATGCACGGCGCGGGCGACGATATCGCGGGCCTTCAGGTCGGCGTCGGGCGCGTCGCCCAGCAGGAAGTCGCCATGGGCGTCGATCAGCCGGGCGCCTTCGCCGCGCAGGGCCTCCGTGGCCAAGGGCATGGGATCCACGCCGACGTCGATCGCGGTCGGATGGAACTGAACGAATTCGGGGTCGAGGATCTCCGCGCCCGCCAGCCAGGCCAGCGCCATGCCTTCGCCCAGCAGGGCCGCCGGGGTGGTGGTGCGGGCGTAGAGGCCGCCCGCGCCGCCGGTCGCCAGCACCACCGCCGGGGCCAGCACCTCCGTCAGTCGCCCGTCACGCTCGATCACGGCCCCGCGCACGCGGCCCGTGGCGTCCTGCACCAGGGCGCGCAGGCGTCCGTTCTCCCACACTTCGATATGCGGCGCGGCCCGAACCGAGGCGACCAGCGCCGACAGGATCGCCCGCCCCGCGCCGTCGCCGCCGACCCGAGCCACCCGGGCCTTCGAGTGCGCGGCCTCCAGGCTGACCGCGAAACCGCCGTCCGCGTCGCGATCGAAGGGCGCGCCCAGCGACGCCAGCCACTCGACCGTCTGCTTTCCGTCGTCCGTCAGGGCTCGAACCGCCTCCGGATCGACCAGCCCCGCCCCCGCCGAGGCGGTGTCGGCGGCATGCAGCGCCGGGCGATCTTCCGCCGACAGGGCCGCGGCGACCCCGCCCTGGGCCCAGGCCGAGGAACAGGCCTGCAGCAGGGGCGCCGGCGTCACCACCAGCGTCGGGCGCGGCCCGGCCTCCAGCGCGGCCGACAGGCCCGCCAGCCCGCCGCCGATGATCAGCGGCCCGTCATGACGGATGCGATTCAACGGCCGAACTCGAACACGCGGGCGCCGTGGGTCAGGCCTTCGGTCAGCGTCTCCATCCCGGGCGCCAGCGCGGCCAGCCCCACGCCGACGCAGGCGAAGGTGGTCAGCACGAACAGGCCGGTCGACTTCGCCGCCTCGCCCCAGGTCAGGCGACGCCCTTCAGGCCTCCAGGCGCCGCGGCGCAGGTGGCTGAACAGCGCCAACGCCAGGAAGCCCGCGAACAGCCAGCTTCCGTTCGACACGCCCCACAGGACGGCCAACGCGCCGACGGCCAACAGGGCGACCTTTTCCAGCATGGGGTGGATGCGGGCCAGCACCGGGCCCAGCGCCTTGGAGCCGTCCAGCGGCGGCGCGGGCGCCAGGTTGATCAGGTTGATGAAAGCGATGGCGAACACCCCCTGCAGCCAGATCCCCTGCCCGCTCCACAGATACAGACCGTAGAAGGGGATGGCCGCCAGCAGGCCGAACGCCGGCCCCGCCAGCGACACCAGCACCCCGTGCCATTCGCTGACCGGCAGCCGCTGGCCCTTCGCCAACCCGCCCAGGAAGGGCACGATGTAGATGCGGGCCGGGCCCATGCCGAGCCGGTTCATCGCCAGCACATGCCCGTACTCGTGGACCAGCAGGCCGAACAGCACGGCCGCCACGATCACTAGGCTGCCGGACCAGTAATAGATCAGCCCGCCCAGCAGCAGGGTCGATATCAACGCCCAGAGTGGATGCTGCCCCTTGTCCAGCGGCGCTTCGCCGACGCGGGCGGGGCCGGAAACCGGAGCGCCGGGCGCCCGGACCTCTTCGGGGCGGGGATCCCAGGGACCGGGACGGCGGGGGGTGTCGATGTCGCTCATCCCTGCGACGTGGCCTTTTCCGTCCTCAGCCACAAGGCCAGTACGGCGAGAAGCCGCAGGGTCTTGTGGTCGACCCCGGCGACGATGCGGACGGGCGGGACGTAATGCACCTCAGATCAGCTCCACCGCCACGTGATGCCGCGCCTTGATGAGGTCGTAGCGGGCCGGAACGGCAGGCGGCGGCAGATCGACCATCCGCTGCACGGCCAGCCGCGCGCGTTCGATCATCTCTTCCGGCACGGTCACCTCGAACTGCATCTTCAACAGGCAGTCGCGAATGTTCTCCAGCGTGATCCGCTTCATGTGCGGACACAGATTGCACGGACCGATGAACTGCACGCCGGGCACGTCGCCCGCGACATTCGAAGCCATGCTGCATTCGGTGATCAGCACCACCTGTTTCGGACGGCGCGCCTCGACATAGTCGACCATCGCCGCGGTCGATCCGGCGAAGTCCGACGCGGCCAGGACGTCCTCCGGGCATTCCGGATGAGCCAGGATCTCGGCGCCCGGATAGGCGGCGCGCATGTCGGCGATGTCGTCGGCGGTGAAGCGCTCATGCACCTCGCAGCGGCCCTTCCAGGCGATGATCCCCACGGTCGTCTGCGCCGCGACGTTGCGCGCCAGATATTCGTCGGGGATCAGGATGACGCGGTCGACGCCCCATTCCTTGGCCGCCCATTCCACCACCTGCACGGCGTTGGCGCTGGTGCAGCAGATGTCGGTCTCGGCCTTCACATCAGCGGTCGTGTTCACATAGGTGACCACCGGCAGGCCCGGGTAGCGCTGCTTGATCAGGCGCACGTCCGCGCCGGTGATCGAGGCGGCCAGGCTGCAGCCCGCGCGCAGGTCGGGGATCAGCACCGTCTTGTCGGGGCTGAGAATCTTCGAGGTCTCGGCCATGAAGTGCACGCCCGCCTGGACGATCACCTTCGCCTTCGACCGGGCGGCTTCCTTGGCCAGTCCCAGGCTGTCGCCGACATAGTCGCCGACCCCGTGGAAGATCTCGGGCGTCATATAGTTATGCGCCAGGATCACCGCGTCGCGTTCGCGCTTCAGCTGGTTGATCTCGTGGATCAGCGCCGCCTGCGCCGGCCATTCCAGCGGCGTCACGTGATCCTTGATCTTGGCCCAGACCGGGGCGGTCTCCCGCTCCAGGTCCTTCGACAGGCCGAACATGCCGTCCGCCATCTCACCCACCCTTTTGCTCCAATTGAGCAAATCAGAGTTCCGAAGAACGGCGGCCCGGCTCATCGGCCCGCCGCCGACTTATGCTCACTTTCAGCATAAGCAGGAACAATCTAGGCCGATGGCGGAGAAATTCAAGCCCTGCGGTCACATCGCGATCAGCGGCCGGCCCAGAAGGCTCCTGGTCATTTTCGGACTTCCGCCCCGGAGCGCATCACGCCCCTCCGGGACCGAGTGTCCGTCAAGCCACCGCCACGCCTTCGTGCTTCAGCAGCCAGCGCTTGCGCTCCAGCCCGCCCGCATAACCGGTCAGCGTTCCGTTGGAGCCGATCACCCTGTGGCAGGGCACGATCACCGCGATCGGATTCTGGCCGTTGGCCAGGCCCGCCGCCCGCACCGCCTTGGGCGAGCCGATCGCCGCCGCCAGCTGGCCGTAGCTGCGCGTCTCGCCCGCCGGGATGCCGCGCAAGGCGCTCCACACCGACTTCTGGAAGTCCGTGCCGCCGGTCTTCACTGCCAGCCCGTCCAGCGCTCGCACGTCGCCGCCGAAATAGGCCTCGACCGAACGGCGCACCGCCTCGGGCGCGCGCCCCTCGACCAGGATCGGCTCGCCCCAGTGCCGCCGCAGCAGCCGGTGCATCCGATCCTCATAGCCGGCGAAGTCCAGGGCCCGCACCGCGCCCTCGGGGCCGGTGATCAGCAGCACCTCGCCCACCGGCGTGGCGACCCGGTCCAGGGTCAGGGTCTCAGGCTGCGTGTTTCGCATCGTTTCTCTCCATCAGTTCGGCGCCCGTGATCCCCGCCAACGCGAGGTGCAGCGCCCCATAGGCCCGCCACGGTCGCCACAGTTCGGCGCGCGCGGTCAGGGTTTCGTCTTCCAGCCGGTCGTTTGGCGGATCGGCGCCCTCATCGACCCACAGGCCCGGCAGTCTCAGCCCCGGTCGCGCCGCGACCAGCGGCTGCAGCAGAGCGTCGGTGGACAGGTCGCGGGCGATGGCGTCCGGGTCCGCCGACAGGTCGAACACCCGCCGCACCCGCGCCAGCACGCCGGGAAGAGCCTTCAGCTCCGCCGTCTGGACGCAGACCGAGACCCGGCCCGGCTGGCCCGGCTCGACCGAGACCGAGCCCTCGGCGCCGTCAATCTCGCGGGCGAGGATGCGTGACCATTTGCGGCCCTCGACCGTGTCGCCCCGCCCTGCCAGCGCCGCCAGCAGGGTCTCCCAGTCATAGGGCGGACGGTAAGGCAGGCTCAGCACCACACCGCCCTCATGCGCCCGCTCGCCGCGACGCCGCAGCGCCGACGGCGGGCGCTCGTACAGGGCCTGAAAGGTCTCGTTGAAGCGCCGCACGCTGCCGAAGCCCGAGGCCAGCGCCACCTGCGCCATCGACAGGTCCGTCTGGTGGATCAGCGCCTTGGCCAGCAGCACCCGACGGGTCTGCGCCACACTGACCGGCGCGGCGCCCAGATGCTGGCGGAACAGGCGGCGCAGGTGCCGCTCGCCGACCCCCAGCCGTCCGGCCAGGCCGTCTACGTCGCCTTCGTCCAGGGCGCCCGCCTCGATCAGGGCCAGCGCCCGGCTGACGGTGTTGGAGGTCCCGCGCCACGCGCCCATGTCCGGCGCCGTCTCGGGGCGGCAGCGCAGGCAGGCGCGGAAGCCCGCTTCCTCGGCCGCGGCCGCCGTGACCACGAAGATCATGTTCTCACGCTTCGGCGTCCGCGCCGGACAAACCGGCCGACAGTAGATGCCCGTGGTCTTCACACAGCCGAAGAACCGCCCGTCGAACCGACCGTCACGCGTCAGCACGGCGCGGTAACAGGCCTCCTGATCAAGTTCGTTCGCGTTTTCCATGACCGGGAAGATAGGCCCGTCCGAACGCGAACGCTCGCGGTTTTCGGACATGGGTGTGATCGCTCCCCGCCGTCCGGGGGATCAGGAGACCCTCTCGCGCGAAACCCCGGCGGCTGGACAGCCGCCGGGGTCAGACTCCACGCCGCGTGACCGCCGCTCAGACCTTCGGCAGCCGCTCGTCATAGCCGGTGGCCAGACGGAAGGCCGAGCGCGCCACCTTCACCACCGCGCTGGCGAAGCCGAAGGCGATGCACAGCATCAGGACAGTCGACAGCGGCCACCAACCCTCCTGAATGGTGTTGGTGACCCGCGACGCGAAGGCCTCGATGGTCGGCACGAACACCACCTTCGACAGGGGCGAGTACAGCCACAGCCAGCCGAACAGCGCGCCCTCCGCCAGGCCGAAGCCGATGTCGCCCAGGGCGGTGAACCGCACCCCGTCAGGCCGCGCCACCCGCATCACGTCGAAGACGATGCGCGCCAGCCCGAAGGCGATCACAGGCCAGTAGAGCAGCGCGTGGATCTGGCTCAGCATCCGGCCATAGTCGACGCCGCCCACCACCGCGCCCAGGGTCTCGGGCGTCGTGTGCGTCAGCGGCAGCCAGCCGATCCACCACAGCAGGACCACGCTCCAGCCCACGGCGCTGCCCACGGCCCGCGCCATCGGGGACGCACGGCGGCCCTTGTGCGGCGTCTTCATGCTCCAGTCGCCTTCAGTCAGCCCCCGTGACACGGCTTCCGCGTTCAGCCCGCCGCCAAACTCGAACAGGCCCAGGTCCTTGACCCGCCATTCGCGCAGGAAGCTGGGCTTCTCCTTCTGCCGCTCGATGATGAAGCCGCCGAGGGTGGCGAAGCCGATCAGCATGATCGCGCCGTTGAAGATGCTGTGGAACGCTTGGCCGATGGCCCGGCCGATTTCCTCGTCGCCGATCAGGATGCGCACCAGCGCTCCGATCGCGGTGATCGCCACGATGGCGATCAGGCCGGCGCGCACGCCGAACATCCACCACGGATAAAGCTCCGGCCCCACCACATGCTGCGGCCCCGAGCCGTAGCGCGCCGCCACCGACAGCGGATGGCCGACATCGCGCAGGATCTCTTCCTGTTCGGCTTCGGTCAGGGGACGGCCCAGGGCCTCCTCCTTCTCCTCGAAGCGGCTCAGGATCATGTCGCGCAGCTCGGCGACGATATCGGCCCGCTGGTCTTGCGGCAGCTGGGCGGCGACGGCGTTCAGATAACGATCAATCAGGTTCATCAGACTTTCCCCTCGTCCCTGGAATTTCAAAGAATCTTGTCGAGCGAGGCGTTGATGCCCCGCCATTCGTCGGTGAGCGCGGCGAGCATCGACTCGCCCCCCGGCGACAGGCGGTAGAAGCGCTTCTTGCGCTTCTCCTCCTCGCGCCATTCGCTCTCCAGCAGGCCCTGGCTCTCCAGCCGGCGCAGCAGCGGATAGAGGGTCGATTCCTCCATCTCGAGCCCGTCGGCGGCCAAGGCCTGGCGCAGGGTGTAGCCGTACCGCTCGGTCCTGAGGCAGGCGAGCACCGCCAGCACCAGCGACCCACGGCGCAACTCCAGCCGCATGCTTTCAAAAAGGTCCGGATCGGCGTCCATGCCGTCCCTCCTGTTGCGTCACATAGTGTGTGACACACAGTGTATGCGACATACTGTATGAGGGAGTCAAGCGCTCACCTCCCCGTCGCCCGTTCAAGGCGATGGGAGGGCGGTTCTCTCAGTAATCGGAGGTGAGCCTAGGCTGCCTTCTTCTTGGTCGCCGCCTTCTTCGCCGGGCTCTTGGCCTTCACCAAAGCCTTCTTCGACGCGCCCGTCGCGGATCCCTTCAGGCTGTTCCGCAGCGCGGCCATCAGGTCGATGACATTGGTGTCGTCAGGCTCGGGCGCCTCGACCAGGGCCTTCTTGCCGCCCTTCTGCTTGGCCTTGATCAGGGCCTTCAGGGCGTCGTCGTAGCGGTCCTTGAACCCGGATGGATCGAAGTCCGCCTCCTTCTGGCCGATGATGCGGGTCGCGATCTCGACCATGTCCTTGTCGGCCTTCACCGCCGGGATGTCGTCGAAGAAGTCGCCGGCGTCGCGCACCTCGTCGTGCGGCCGCAGGCTCCAGGCCAGCAGCCCCTTGCCCCGCACCTCCAGCGCGATCTGCCGCTCACGGTTGCGCAGCACCAGGGTGCCGATGGCGATCTTGCCCGCCGCCTTCATGGCGTCGCGGATGACGGCGAAGGCCTCGGCCCCGACGCCCTTTTCGGGCACGACGAAGAAGGGATCGTCCCAATACAGCCGGTCGATCTCGTCCTCATCGACGAACTGGCCGATGTCGATAGTGCGGGTGCTTTCCAGCTTCACCTTCTCGAAGTCGGCGTCGTCCATCAGGACGTACTCGTCCTTGGACACCTCATAGCCCTTCACCAGATCGGACCGCTCGATCGGACCGGTGTCCGGATCGGTCGGGATCATGCGGATGCGGTTGTTGGTGTCCGGATTGATCAGGTGGAAGCTGACATGGCTGGCGGTGGACGTTGCCGTGTAGAGCGCGACCGGGCAGGTCACGAGCGACAGCTTAAGATGTCCCTGCCAGGTGGGGCGGGCGGCCATGGCGAACTCCTTCGATACCCGCTGAAAACGCCGGTCGCCGGGACTCGTTCAACCCACTGGACAACCTCGCGTTCCGGGTGTGTCCTGATGAGTCCGGCGCAAGAAAAACAACAAGCCGGATCGAGTGAGGAAACATGACCAACCGACCGAGCCACATCCGGCTCAACTCCCACCCCGGCGCGGGAACCGTCAGCCGCTTTCCCCTGAACTGGGGCGCGCCGACCGCGCAGGAGCGCGGCCCCGTCATCGGCACCGTCAATTCGGGCAGCGACCGCAACGCCATCGGCGCCCACGGCGGCGCCTATTCGGTCTATCGCGCCCTGGCCGTGTCTTCGGGCGCGATGAGCGCCAACAACCGGCCCGACCTGACCAACACCTCGCCGACCACCCCCATGGGGCCGTTCCCGCAGTGGACCGACGGCGGCAAGATCGTCTCGCTGGATCCCTGGGGCGCCCGCGTGGCCGAGGACTTCGCCGCCGAGATCCAGGACGGCGTCGACATCCGCCCGACCATCGCCGTCACTCGCGCCCGCCTCCAGCTGAGCGAGATCAACGAGGCCATCGCCGCCGGCCGGATCAAGGTCGACGGGACCGTGGTTCACGACACCGGCGACGTCGCCGTGACCAAGGCCGCCATCGACCCGGTCTGGTATCTGCCGGGCATCGCCGAACGCTTCGGCGTCACCGAGACCGCCCTGCGACGCACCCTGTTCGAGCAGACCGGCGGCATGTACGCCGACCTGGTCACCCGCCCGGATATCAAGGTCTTCCTGCCCCCCATCGGCGGCATCACCCTGTATATCTTCGGCGATCCCTCCGCGATCGCCGACCCGGCGCGGCGCCTGACTTGCCGGGTGCATGACGAGTGCAACGGCTCGGACGTGTTCGGCTCGGACATCTGCACCTGCCGCCCCTATCTGACCCACGGCATCGAGGAGTGCGTGCACGAGGCCCAGAACGGCGGCGCGGGCCTGATCGTCTATAACCGCAAGGAGGGCCGGGCCCTCGGCGAGGTCACCAAATTCCTCGTCTACAACGCCCGCAAGCGCCAGCCGGGCGGCGACCAGGCGGCCACCTATTTCGAGCGCACCGAATGCGTCGCCGGGGTGCAGGACGCCCGCTTCCAGCAGCTGATGCCTGACATCCTGCACTGGCTGGGGATCACGAAGATCGACCGCTTCGTCTCCATGTCCAACATGAAGCACGACGCCCTGACCGGCTCGGGCATCGAGATCGGCGAGCGCGTGCCGATCCCCGATTATCTGATCCCGCCCGACGCCTCGGTCGAGATGGAGGCCAAGAAGGCGGCCGGCTACTTCACTCCCGAAGGCGCCAAGTCCGCCGACGAACTGACCCGCGTGGTGGGCCGCGATCTTGAGCAGTTCTGAAGCCGAGCAGGCCAAGGGCCTGCTGACCCCCGCCGCCGTCCGCGAGCGGGCTCATGAGATGCTGGCCATCGGCGTCGCCGGCGGCCTGGATCACTGGCGGGTCGATCTGGACCGTCTGCCGGAGACGGCGCGTTACGTTGCCGCGGTCATCCGCGACCAGTATCCGACGCTGGCGGTGCCCTTCCACGCCCGCTGGCGGCATTTCGCCATCCAGGGCCAGGACTTCTGGACGCCGGTGGCGGAGTCCCGGGCCTGGCCCGACGCGGCCAACCGGGCGCGGACCGAGTTCGACCTGGCGATCGTCTCGGTGCTGCTGGACGCCGGATCCGGTCCGGGTTGGGCCTATCGCGACGCACGCACGGGGGTGACCCTGACCCGCTCCGAAGGCCTGGCCATCGCCAGCTTGCGGATGTTCGAGGCCGGGGTCTTCTCGATCACGGAGCGCGACCCGTGGCGGGTCGACGCCGGGGCGCTGGCCGCCCTGACCACCGAGGCGCTGGCGGAAGGCTTCCAGGTTTCGGACGCCAATCCCCTGGCCGGGCTGGAGGGCCGCGCGGCCCTGCTCCGTCGGCTGGGCGACCAGTGCCTGAAGCGGCCCGACCTGTTCGCGACGGCCGACACCCCGCGACCGGGCGGCCTCGCGGACGTTCTGCTCGCCCAGGCCGCCGACGGCGCCCTGCCCGCCCCCGCCATCCTCGAACTGCTGCTCGAGGCCTTCGGCCCGGTGTGGCAGGACCGGCTGACGCTGGGCGGCGTCGATCTGGGCGACTGCTGGAAGCATCCGGCGATGACGCGCGGCGACGCCACCGACGGCCTCGTGCCGATCCACAAACTGTCCCAGTGGCTCAGCTATTCGCTGGTCGAACCGCTACAGACCGCGGGGCTGAGGATCACCGATCTCGACGGCCTGACCGGGCTGGCCGAGTACCGCAACGGCGGCCTGTTCACCGACCTGGGCGTGCTGACGCTCAAGGATCCGGCGGACGCGGACAAGCCCTGGCCGGTGTCCGACCCCCTGGTGGTGGGCTGGCGCGCCATCACCGTGGCCCTGCTGGATCGGATCGCGCCTCTGGTGCGGGCCGAACTGGGCGTCACCGCCGAGGCCATGCCGCTGGCCAGCGTGCTGGAGGGCGGCACCTGGGCCGCCGGACGCCGCGCCGCCGCCGAACGCAGACCCGGGGGCGGACCGCCCCTGACCATCCTCTCCGACGGGACCGTCTTCTGATGCCGAAAGCCGCCTTCAAGATGGACGGGGTCACCGTCGTCGATCACCCGCTGGTCGCCCACAAGCTGTCGATCATGCGCTCGAAGGACACCTCGACCGCGCGGTTCCGGGCCCTGCTGCGCGAGATCTCGACCCTGCTCTGCTACGAGGTCACCCGCGACCTGCCCCTGGAAGACTATCCGGTCGAGACGCCGGTCGGGCCCACCACCGGCTCCCGCATCGAGGGCAAGAAGCTGGTGTTCGTGCCCATCCTGCGCGCCGGCCTGGGTCTGGTCGAAGGGATGCTGGACCTCGTCCCCTCCGCTCGCGTCGGCCACGTCGGCCTGTACCGCGAGCCCGAGACCCTGGACGCGGTGGAGTACTATTTCCGCGCCCCGGAAGATGTCGGCGACCGCCTCTGCATCGTCATCGACCCCATGCTGGCCAC
This sequence comes from Brevundimonas sp. GW821-FHT12C05, assembly GCF_058807475.1. Classification (NCBI taxonomy): domain Bacteria; kingdom Pseudomonadati; phylum Pseudomonadota; class Alphaproteobacteria; order Caulobacterales; family Caulobacteraceae; genus Brevundimonas; species Brevundimonas sp. GW821-FHT12C05. Next base: position 139,806 of record NZ_JBXAQS010000001.1, on the reverse strand, counting down.
GGCCAATACGGCGGTCGCGGCCATCGAGCGGCTGAAGGAGCGCGGCGTCACCAACCTGCGCTTCGTCTGCCTAGTCGCCTCGCCCGAGGGGCTGGAACGGCTGCGCGGCTGGCACCCCGACGTACCCGTCTGGGTCGCCGCCGTGGACGAACGGCTGAACGACCACGGCTACATCGTGCCGGGCCTGGGCGACGCCGGCGACCGGCTGTTCGGGACGCGATGATGCGGCGCGCCGTCGTCCTGGCCAGTCTTATCGGGATGCTCGTCGCGAGCGTCCCGGGTTCTGTCGCCGCCGCGCCCGAGGACGTCATCCGCAGCGCCCGGGTCACCCCCCATCGCAGGGAGGGACTGCTCTTCGGGTGCGAGTTGAACATCCTCGTCCTGCGCCGGGCCGGGCCGGATCAGCCCCCGACCCAAGCCTTCGCGGGGTCCGTGATGGTGCTGAATCATATGAGCGGAGAACAGGCCGCCGTCCTGCGGCTGGGCATCTCCGGACCGGACAGGCAGTTGCGGCCCTTGTCTCACGGCGTCTTCATCGGAGACGGCGCGGAGACCTCGCGCGAGTTCATCCGACGCGAGGCGTCCGACGGCACGGGGGTCGAGATGTTCGTCTACAGGATGGGTCCGCAGACCTCGGCCTTCTTCAGCCGCCTGGCGGATCTCGGGATCGGCGAGGTCGCCTACCAATCCAGCCCGGACGCCGCGCTGGAGCGCTTCCGGATCGATGTCAGCGGCCGACCGGAACTGCTCGCCGAGTGGCGGGGCTGTCTCTCCGACCTGGAGGACAGCCCCGCCCCGGCGGGGCCGCCCTCCTAGAAGCCCGAGTTGAGCTGGACCGCGTCCAGCTCAACCGATTTCGCCCTAATCCACCGTCCTGACGTTGTCGTCCGAGTTGCGGTCGATCCACTTGTTGTAGGGATCGACGCCCGCGAACGACGGCTTCTTCGTCGTGATGAAGCGCAGGGTCTGCACCCCGGTCCGGATCGGACGGCGCTCCAGCAGGATGACGTCGCTCTCGTTGAAGCGGCCCTTGCCCGGCTCGGCGCTGAACAGGCCCACGTCGAAGCTTTCGTTCAGCGGCGCGTCCGTCTCCTTGCCCTGTCCGTCCGCATACAGCTTGCGGGCGTCGACGGTGATCGTGACGTCCCAGCGGCCGTCGGCGCGGCGGGTCGCCGTCGAACCGGTGGTCTTGACGTCATACAGGGTGATCTTCTCGAACAGGTCGGTGATCAGGGCCTGCTTGTCCGCCGGCGCCTCGGCCCGCAGGGCGGCGACCAGGTCCAGGGAGCGGGGATAGGGCGCGCCCTTGAAGGCGTATTGCGCCAGCACCCGACGCAGGGCGCGGTTGACCGCGTCCTCGCCGATCTGATCGCGCAGCAGGTACATGACCAGCCCGCCCTTCTGGTAGTGGATGTATTGCTGGTTCTCGTTGCGGAACAGCGGCATCTCTTCCAGGCGCTCGGTGCCGCGCGAGCGCAGGTAGCGGTCCAGCTCGAACTTCAGGAAGCGGCGGATCTGATCCCGGCCGTACTTCTTCTCCATCACCATCAGCGCCGAATACTGCGCCAGGGTCTCGGACAGGGTGGTCATGCCCTGCTGGTTGGAGCCGACGATCTGGTGCGCCCACCACTGGTGGCCGAACTCGTGCGCGGCGACATAGGTGACGTAGTCGATCTTGGTCGGATCGCTGAGGTCGGCGATGAAGCCGAGCCCTTCGGACCAAGCGAAGGTGTTGGGGAAGGACTGGGCGTACGACGCGTAGTCCGGGAACTCCACGATCCGCGCCTGATGGAACTGGTAGGGGCTGAAATTGGCCTGGAAGTAGTCCAGCGACGACTCCAGCGCGTCCAGCATCCGGCCCACGTTGCGGGTGTGGCCGGGGTCGTGGAAGACCACCAGCTCGACCCCGTTGTGTTCGCGCCGCGTCTGGGCGTAGCGCGCCGACTGGATCGAGAAGAAGTTCAGCACCGGAGACTCGGTGACGAAGCGCGCCGTGCGGCGGCCGTTCGCCGTGACGTCCGAACGCTTGTCTCCGGGCGCGACCACGGTCTGGTCTGCGTCAGTCGTGACGGTGATGTCCGCCGTCACCCAGTCGGCGCCGATGTAGTTGTGGGCGCGGGCGCTTTCGTCTTCCAGCTTGGCCGGACGCAGCTCGGCGGGCAGGCCCAGCTTGCGGCGCTTGGTGCGGTCGGTGAGCAGGCCGCTGCGATCCATACCCACCTGAGGCGCGAATTCGCCGTTGGTGACGAAGGTGCCGTTGTCGACCAGGCGGGTGGTGTTGCCGCTGTTCTTGAAGCCGCGCTGCTCCAGCACGGTCTCGAACTGGACGGTGCGGCGCTCGCCCGGCTGCATCGGGGTGTCGAAGCGATAGATGCGGTAGTCGAACTCGGGCCACTGGCGGGCGATCGCCGCGCCCTGCACGACCAGTTGCTTCATCTCCAGATCGTCGCTCCAGCGCAGGTGCACCTCGCGCAGGGGCTGGTCGGTCTTGTTCTCCAGCACATAGGTCCCGCGCGTGGTCAGCTTGGGCGCGTGGGGATGCAGGTCCATGACCAGACGCACGTCGGCGACCGACGGCTGCGGCAGGGTCTCGTAACGCAGCAGGGTCTTCTCGGCGTCGGCCTGAAGCCGTTCGGTCTGGCTGTCGGTGCGGTACTCGTTCCAGACGTTGGTGTTCGTATAGATGAAGACGCCCAGGCCGACGAAGGCCGCCAGGGCCACGCCGCCGATCACGCCCGCCGGCCCCGCCAGCCGCCGCGGGAAGCGCTTCAGGCGCGGCCACAGGCGGGTCTCGGTCCCACGGCGCCACAGGCCGTAGGCGACGACCAGGAGCACGACGGCGAAGGCCGTCCAGTAGGTGTCCAGCCAGCCCGAGAAGACCGCGAAGTCGCCCGTGCCGTTCATGTCCGACAGCGGCACCCCGATGCCACGGCCGTAGGCGTAGAGCACATGGTCGAAGCCGAGGTTGGACAGCACGATCGTCGAGATCATGTAGACGACCATGATCGCCCAGCCGACGAACTTGTTGGGCGACAGGGCTTGGATGAAGATCGCCAGCACGGCCAGCAGGCCGAAGCTGACGGCCTGCGGGAAGACGTACCAGACCAGGTATTTGCCGAACTCGAAGTCGGTGTAGCCCTTGATCGTCTGGGTCACGACGCCCGCCAGGACCCCGATCAGGGCGGTGGAGATCAGCACCAGCGCCAGGGCCAGGGCCTTCGGAACCAGGAAGGTCCAGTCCGGGGTCGAGGTGGCGTCGATGATCTCGTGGACCTTGCGGTCCCGGTCACGCCAGACCAGTTCGCCCGAATAGTAGATGGCGATGACGATGGAGATCAGGCCGAAGGCGCCGGTGAGGCCGGCGATCACCACCCGGGTGACCAGCAGCAGCGGCGCGCCATAGATCTCGCCCGTGAAGAACAGGGTCGTCATGGCGAAGGCGAAGCCCAGCAGGATCAGAACGACATAGGCCGGGCTCTTGAAGATCAGGGAGGTCTCGAAAGCCGTGCGCGAGACCAGCCGCGCCACGCCGCTGGCGAAACCATGGCTCGGGGCCGGCAGGGCGCCCAGCGGGGCGGATGCGGGCGCGGCGGCCTCGGCCAGCGCGCGCAGGCGTTCCTGCTTCTTCGGCTTCGCGCCCTTGGCGGCGGGCCGGTACAGCAGATAGGCGCCGGCCAGCAGTGCGGCGCCGACCGCGACCCAGATCACCCGGTTCCACAGCAGCACGCCTTCCAGCGGCGGGTTCAGCGTGTTCCGCTCGGCCGCCGTCCAGTATTTGGTCACCAGCCCGTAGGCGCCGCTGCCGAAGGGCTCGGCCCAGGCCATGGCGGTTTCGAACTCGGGCTTCGTCCCCAGGGCGCCGGTGGTGCCCAGATAGACGATCAGCACCGCGACCACGCCGACATAGGTGGCCATCATCGACCGGGTGAGGGTCGCGAGGGTGAAGAACAGGGCCGAGGTGAGGAACAGCCCCGTCAGGCCGAAGACGCCATAGGCATAGAGGTAGTCCTGCGGCCGGAACGCCCCCACCGTCTCGGGATCGACCCAGGGCATCAACGTGCCCAGCAAGGTGCCGATGGAGATGCTGAGGTAACAGAGCGCCACCGCCGCGAACGCCCCGAAGAAGCGGCCATACAGATAGGCGCCCTTGGTGATCCGGGTGCTCTGGATCATCGGCCCGAAGCCCGTCTGGGTGTCCCGCGCCACGACGTTGGCCACGATGGCCGTGGTGGCCAGCATGAAGAAGACGTTGAAGATGATGTGGGCGATGGCCAGGGCGTAGGGCGCGTTCTTGTGAACGTTGCCGCCCGATCCCAGCGCGACGTTGTCGCTGGCGACCGCGCCGAAGGCGAGCAGGCCGAAGACGATGGCGATGACCCAGAACGCCGGCTGGCGCAGCTGGTAGCGGAACTCGAAGCTCGCGATCTTGCCGAACATGGGGATCAGGCCGCGCGGCGGGTTTTGGCGACCGTCGCCAGATAGACGTCCTCAAGCCCGCCCGGCGTGCTGCTGAAGCCGTCGCCCGGGTGGTTGTCCGCCAGCACGTGCACGACCGTGCGGCCGGCGAACAGGCGGGTGGAGATGACGGTGTAGCGCTTCTGGAACTCGGCCAGTTCGGACTTGTCGATCGTCCGCTCCCAGACCTTGCCCTCCAGGTCGTGCTGCAGCTCGGTGGGCGCGCCCTCCAGCTGGATCTTGCCGCCGGCCAGCACGGCCATGCGCGGGCACAGGTCGGTCACGTCCTGCACGATGTGGGTCGAGAGGATGACGACGACGTTCTCGCCCACCTCGGCCAGCAGGTTGAGGAAGCGGTTGCGCTCCTCCGGGTCCAGACCGGCGGTGGGCTCGTCGACGATGATCAGTTCGGGGTTGCCGATCAGGGCCTGGGCGATGCCGAAGCGCTGGCGCATGCCGCCCGAGAAGCCGGCCAGCGCCTTGCCGCGCACGGGCCACAGGTTGACCTGCTGCAGCAGGGCCTCGACGGTCGCCTTGCGATCCTTGCCGTTGGCGATGCCCTTGAGCACCGCCATGTGGTCGAGCATGTCGTAGGCCGAGACGCGCGGATAGACGCCGAAGTCCTGGGGCAGGTAGCCGAGCACGCGGCGCAGCTTCTCCGGCTCGCTGACGACGTCGATGTCGCCGAAACGGATCGAGCCGGAGGTCGGGGTCTGCAGGGTCGCGATCGACCGCATCAGGGTGGATTTGCCGGCGCCGTTGGGTCCCAGCAGCCCGAACATCCCCTTGGGAATGGTCAGGCTGACATCATCCAGTGCGCGAGTTCCGTTGCCGTAGATATGGGTCAGGTTCTCGATCGTCAGCATGCCACGCCCTCCGTGAAGGGGCGCACCCTGTCGCGCCGTCCTTCCTGCGGCAAGTTAAACATGGGTCAGAAATGGGCTCGCCCGGCCGGCGCGCGGCGCCGCTATGGGATTGGCGTTCCACGGGTTAGAGTGGCCACGCAATTCCGTTGGACCCGACCCGACACGTGCTGAAAAACCTGCTGCCCAGCAAACCGGGAACGGAGCCCCTCGCCGAGGCGCTCATCGCATGCCGCTCGCACTTCGTGTGGGCGGCTGTGTTCTCGGCGCTCGTGAACCTGCTCTACCTGACGCCGACCCTGTACATGATGCAGGTGTACGACCGGGTGGTGCCCACCGGCGGCATCCTGACCCTGACCCTGATCACCTGCGTGGCCGTTCTGGCCCTGGGCGCGCTGGCGGGACTGGACTGGTTGCGCGGACGGCTGATGCTGCGCGCCGGGCTGCGGCTGGACCGCATGTTGTCGGGCAAGGTGCTGCAGCGGGTCATGGACCTGCAGGCCAAGGCGCCCAACACCCAGGCTCTGCGCGAGTTCGACAATGTGCGCGGCGCCATCGGCGGCCAGGGCATGCTGGCCCTGTTCGACGCCCCATGGACCCCGATCTACCTGCTGTGCTGCTTCCTGCTGCACCCGGCCATCGGCGTCCTGACCCTGGTTGGGGGGCTCACCCTGTTCACCCTCGCCTGGTTGAACGAGCGCGACACCCGCCCGCGCCTGAACCGGGCCATCCAGTCGCAGAACCACGCCTACGCCGCCCAGGAGGGGATCGCCGGGCAGGCCGAGGTGGTCCGCGCCCTGGGGATGCGCCAGTCCTCCATCGCCCGTCAGGTCGAGCAGCGCCGCCACGCCACGGCCGCCCAGGCCGACGCCCAGTTGGCCGGGGGGCGCTACTCCGGCGCGATCAAATTCCTGCGTCTGGTGATGCAGTCCGCCGCCCTGGGCCTTGCCGCCTATCTGGCGGTGAAGGGGGATATCTCGCAGGGCTCCATCATCGCCTCCTCGGTGCTGCTGAGCCGCGCCGTCGCCCCGGTCGAACTGCTGGTCGGAGTGTGGCCTAGCCTGGTGCAGGCCGTGGCCAGCTGGAAGACCCTGACCGACCTGTTCGGCAGCACCGCCTCGGTTGAGCGCGAACGCACGGCCCTGCCCGACCCCAAGGGCCGGCTGCAGGTCGAGGCCGTGTCGGTGAAATTCCCCGAGACCCAGAACCCGCAACTGCGCGGCGTCGCCTTCGCGCTGAAACCCGGCCAGACCCTGGGCGTCGTGGGCGCCAGCGGCTCGGGCAAGACCACCCTGGCCCGCGTCATCGCCGGCGCGCTGAAACCGCAATCCGGGGCGATCCGCCTGGATGGCGCCGAGTACGAGGCGCGCGAGGGCGACGAGCTGGCCCGCTGGATCGGTTATCTGCCGCAGGTGCCCAGCCTGTTCGCCGGCACCATCAAGGACAACATCTCGCGCTTCGCCACCGCAACCGGCGTCGATCAGGACACCGCAGACCGCGCGGCCGTGAAAGCCGCCGTGCAGGCGGGCGCCCACGAGCTGATCCTGCGCCTGCCCAATGGCTATGACACCCTGTTGGGACCGTTCGGTCAGGGCCTGTCCGCCGGTCAGGCGCAACGCGTGGCGCTGGCGCGGGCGCTGTACAATGAACCCGTCCTTCTGGTGCTGGACGAGCCCAACTCCAACCTCGATCAGGAAGGCGAGGCGGCCCTGATGCAGGCCATCCTGGGCGCCGCCGCCCGCGGCGCGGCCGTGGTCATCATCGCCCACCGCGCCGGGGTCCTGGCCCGGGTCGACCGGCTGCTGATGATGCGCGACGGCATGGTTCAGCTGGAAGGCCCACGCGAGGAGGTGCTGGAGAAGATGCGCGCCGCCACGCCGCGCACGACCGCGCCGCAGCAGGCGCCGGGTCAATCCCAGCAAGCCCAGGGCCGGATCGCCAGCCCCGCCCAGCCGCCGCGACGCAGCCAATGACCGACGCCACAGCGCCCCAGGACCCGGCCGCCCCCGCGCCGGAGACCGCCGCCGCGCCGCCGCCCCTTCCCCTGCCCGACGCGCCGCCCGGTCCGATGGCCGTCGCCGACACGCCGCGACTGGAGCTGTGGATCGGCGGCGTCATCATCCTCGTCTTCTTCGTCATCGGCCTGGGCTGGGCCGCCATCGCGCCGTTGGACGCCGGCGCCTATGCGGACGGCCAGGTCGCCGTCTCGGGCAACCGCCAGGCCGTGCAGCATCGCGAGGGCGGCGTCGTCAGCGCCCTGCTCGTGGCCGAAGGCGACACCGTCCAGCGCGGCCAGATCCTGCTGCAGCTGTCCAGCGGCGAGCTGAAGGCGACCGAGCGTGGCGTGGCCAGTCAGGTCTACGCCCTGATCGCCCAGCGGTCCCGGCTGGTCGCCGAGCGCGACCGGATGGGCTCGATCCCCACCCCGCCGGAGTTCGCCGACCTGCAGCCCGAGGACGCCGCCCTGGCTCAGGAGTCGCTGCGCATCCAGCAGCTGCAGTTCAGCGCCCGCCGCACCGGCCGCTCGACCGAGACCGGCGTGCTGAGCCAGCGGATCGCCCAGCTGAACGACCAGATCGACGGCTATCAGCGCCAGATCGAGTCCAACCAGGAACAGCAGCGCCTGATCCAGGAAGAGCTGACCGGCATGCGCGGCCTGGCCGAGAAGGGCTATGCGCCGCAGACCCGCGTCCGGGCGCTGGAACGCACCGCCGCCCAGCTGGACGGCGAGCTCGGCTCCCTGCGCGCCCAGATCGCCCGCTCGCGAGAGGCCGTGGGCGAGACCCGGCTGCAGATGGCGGGCGTGAACACCAAGATGGGCGAGGACGTCGCGGACCAGCTGCGCCAGATCGACGTGCAGCTGAACGAACTGCGCCCCCGCATGATCGAGCTCAGGGCCCAGATCGCCCGCAACGAGGTGCGCGCGCCGGCCTCGGGCCAGGTCGTGGGACTGACCATCTTCACCCAGGGCGGGGTCATCCAGCCGGGCCAGACCCTGATGGAGATCGTGCCCAACGACGCCTCGCAGGTGATCGTGGCCCAGGTCAGACCCACCGACATCGACAACCTGCGCATCGGCCAGACCACCGAGGTGAAGTTCCCGGGCCTGCGCGAGCGCAATCCGCCGATCATCCACGGCACGGTGAAGAGCATCTCCGCTGACAGCTTCACGATCGAGGAGAGCGGCGCCAGCTACTACCGCGCCGAGATCGTCGTCCCCGCCAACGAGCTGGCCAAGCTGGGCCGGGGCGCCGAGGCCCTGCGTCCGGGCGCGCCGGTGCAGGTGGTCATCCTGCTGCGCAAGCGGACGGCGCTCGCCTATCTGCTGGAGCCGCTGACGAACAACCTGTGGCGCTCGGGCAGCGAGCAGTAGGACCCAGAGATTAGGGGTTAGGGGTTAGGGGTTAGGGGTTAGGGGTTAGGGAAGCGCTGTTCCGGCTCGCCCACCTGGCTTCGTCCCTAGACCCTCGCCCCTAGACCCTTCTTCTCCGCCCTGAACCGGTGCAGCAGCGGCTCGGTGTAGCCGTTGGGCTGTTCGGTCCCCTCGAACACCAGCGCCCGCGCGGCCTGGAAGGCGAGGCTGGCGTCCGGGTTCAGGGCCATGGGCTCATAAAGAGGGTCGCCCGCGTTCTGGGCGTCGACCTTGGCGGCCATCTTCAGCAGGGCGGCCTCGACCTGTTCGGTGGTGCACACGCCGTGCAGCAGCCAGTTGGCCATATGCTGGGAGGAGATGCGCAGGGTGGCGCGGTCCTCCATCAGGCCGACGTCGTGGATGTCAGGCACCTTGGAACAGCCGACGCCCTGGTCGATCCAGCGCACGACATAGCCGAGCAGGCCCTGGGCGTTGTTCTCCAGCTCCTCGGCGACCTCTTCCCCGGACCAGTTGCGGCCCTCGGCGAGCGGCGCGGTCAGCAGGGGCTCGAGCCCGGGAACGGGCTGGGCCGCGATGGCCTCGCGCAGGGCGAAGACGTCGGTCTGGTGATAGTGGAGCGCATGCAGGGTCGCCGCCGTCGGCGACGGCGTCCAGGCGGTGTTGGCTCCGGTCTTCGGATGCGCCGCCTTCTGCTCCAGCATGTCGGCCATGCGGTCGGGCGCGGCCCACATGCCCTTGCCGATCTGGGCCTTGCCCGACAGGCCGCACGCCAGGCCGATGGCCACGTTGCGGGCCTCGTAGGCGCTGATCCAGGCGGAGGACTTCATCTCCGCCTTGCGCACCACCGGACCGGCCCGCATGGCGGTGTGGATCTCGTCGCCGGTGCGGTCCAGGAAGCCGGTGTTGATGAAGACCAGCCGGTTCATAACCTGCTTCAGGCAGGCGGCGAGGTTGGCCGAGGTGCGGCGCTCCTCGTCCATGACGCCGACCTTCAGGGTCCAGCGGTCGAGCCCGAGGATGTCCTCGACCCGCCCGAACAGATCGTTGGTGAAGGCGACCTCGTCCGGCCCGTGCATCTTGGGCTTCACGATGTAGATCGAGCCTTCGCGGCTGTTGCGGAAGCGGCCCCGCCCCTTGAGGTCGTGCAGGGCGGCGGCGGCGGTGACCAGCGCGTCCAGCACGCCCTCGAACACCTCGGAGCCATCCGCCAGACGGACGGCGGGGGTGGTCATCAGGTGGCCGACGTTGCGCACGAACAGCAACGACCGGCCCGGCAGGGTCACGGCCGAGCCATCCGGCGCGGTGACGACCTTGTCCGGGTTCAGGGCGCGGGTCAGGGTCTGGCCGCCCTTCTGGAAGGTCTCGACCAGATCACCCTGCATCAGGCCCAGCCAGTTGCGGTAGGCGGCGACCTTGTCGGCGGCGTCGACGGCGGCGATCGAGTCCTCCAGATCGACGATGGTCGAGAGCGCGGCCTCGAGCACCACATCGGAGATCCCGGACGGGTCGGTCGCCCCGATGGGATGGGCGGGGTCGAAGACCACCTCGATGTGCAGGCCGTTGTGGCGGAAGACGCGTCCCTGTTCCGTCTGGCCGACGTACTGGCCGGGATCCTTCAGGGCGACGCCGCCCGAGGGGTCGCCGAGGTCCGCCCATGATCCGCGCGCCAGCGGCACGGCCTGGTCGAGGAAGGCCTTGGCGCGGGCGACCACGCGCGCGCCGCGAGCGGCGTCATAGGGACCGGGGGGCGGCAGGTCGCCCAGGGCGTCCGTGCCATAGAGGGCGTCGTAGAGACTGCCCCAGCGGGCGTTGGCGGCGTTGAGGACGAAGCGGGCGTTGAGCGCCGGCACGACCAGCTGCGGCCCGGCCAGGGTCGCCACCTCGGCGTCGACCTTGGTCGTCGCGATGGCGAAGGGGGCGGGCTCGGGGACCAGATAGCCGATCTCGCGCAGGAAGGCGGTCGTGGCCGCCGGGTCCTGCGGCCGGCCGGCGCGGTCGATGTGCCACCGGTCGATCCGGGCCTGCAGGTCGTCGCGCACATCCAGAAGGGCGCGGTTGCGGACGGCGGCGTGGGCGAACAGGTCGGCGGCCCCGGTCCAGAAGCGGTCGGCGTCCACGTCGAGGCCCGCAAGCACCTCCGTCTCGATGAAATCGGCCAGTTCCTGTGCGACCTGAAGTCCGGCGCGCGGCGTCATCGACATGGGCGTCTCCCGTGGGGCGAGGCTGTAACATTCCGTGATGACGCGGGGGAAGTCGAGGGCCATTTCGCGGATGCGAAGGGATTTCGCACCCGGAAAAAACGAGTGCGAAGAGCGCCAAACTCGTGCGGATCGGAAACAACGAAAAACAGGATGCGGTGCGAGATCGCCCATCTTCGCACGCCGGTGCGTCAGGAACGGACGCGTCCCGCCTCCTCATCGCCTTGTATGGGGAATGGAGAGGTGATGCAGTGTCCCCATGACCTGGCTCCGCCTCCACTGGCCTCTCGCCGTACTGATCCTGATCGCGGCCTCGGGCGTTCTGTGGCCCCTGTCCGGAGGCTGGCTGTCGCGGATCGCGCTGGCCTGGGACATCGGCGTCGGCCTGTTCCTGATCGAAAGCGCCGTGAAGGTGATCCGCACCCGCTCGGCCGATGCGATCCGCAAGCGCGCCTCGGCGCTGGACGAAGCGGGTCCCGCCATCCTGCCGCTGGCCCTGATCGCGGCGGTGGCGAGCGTGGTCGTGGTGGTCGGGGAAGCGGCGCAGGGCGGCGGCGGATCGGCGGTGTTGGCCCTGACGACGGTCGTGCTGTCGTGGCTGTTCGTGCACGTGATCTTCGCCTTCCACTACGCCCACGTCTTCTATTCGGCGGGCGACAAGGGCGACCGCGGCGGCCTGCTGTTCCCCGGCGACGACCCGGAGCCCGACTACTGGGACTTCCTGCATTTCTCGCTGATCATCGGCGTCGCCTCGCAGACCGCGGACGTGCAGATCACCGACCGGGGCGTGCGCCGCACCTCGACCGTGCACAGCCTGGCGGCCTTCGTCTTCAACACCGTGGTGGTGGCCCTGACGGTCAATATGGCGGTGGGGCTGCTGGGGGGCGGGCAGTGAATTTCGAAGCCCTGCTCGATAGGGTCAGACGTCGCGCGCCACCGTCCTTAGACTTCGACGGGCTGGTCAAACGGGTTCAGACGCGAAACATCGCGCTGATCGCCGATTGGCAGGAACGCCTTCCGGGTTCGGTATCGGCCGTGCTTGAGGTCACCGTTCGCGCGAGCGGTCACCCGCGCCGGCGCCTGCGGCGCTACCAGGAATTCAGGGAGGTGCGCGGCGGACATCCCGGCGCCCTCGTCTTCTCGCACGCTACCATGTTGGGCGATTACGTGGACCTGTACGTCATCCAGATCGCCGCCGCTGCCGCCCGGGCGGACGTCTTCGATATCGACTGGCGCCTGCTCACCGTCTCAGAGGCGCTGGCCGCCACGCCTTGACTTGAACACCTTTGCGGGCCATTTGCCTGCTGCATCGCACCATTTGCGATCTCCGGCGTCTCCAGCGCGTGTGGGTCTTCCTCCCCGAAGACCTGACTGTAGCAGCCGCCGGCTCCTCAAGTTCATTCGCTGCCCGGACACGCGGGGCGGCGCCCGATCCACCCCGAAGGTCTCACCTTGAGACCCTTATCGGGACTGGCGGTGCGCGGCCCTTACGGCTTTCGAGCCATGGCTGATGCGCGTCGCCGCATGCGAAAGAAACCGCTCCGTGAGCAACAACACCTTTGAATCCATGGGCCTGAATCCGGCCCTGCTGCAGGCGCTGACCTCGGAAGGCTACACCACGCCGACCCCGATCCAGCAGAAGGCCATCCCGGACGTCATGGCCGGCCGCGACCTGCTGGGCATCGCCCAGACGGGCACCGGCAAGACCGCCGCCTTCGCCCTGCCGATCCTGCATCGCCTGGCCGCCAACCGCGTCGCCCCCCTGCCCCGCACCACGCGTTGCCTGGTGCTGAGCCCGACGCGCGAACTGGCCACCCAGATCGGCGAAAGCTTCAAGGCCTACGGCAAGCACCTGGGCTTCCGCGTCGCCGTGATCTTCGGCGGCGTGAAGTACGGCGGGCAGGAACGCTCGCTGAACCAAGGCCTGGACATCCTGGTCGCCGCCCCGGGCCGCCTGCTGGATCATATCCAGCAGAAGAACCTGGACCTGTCCGCGACCGAGATCTTCGTCCTGGACGAAGCCGACCAGATGCTGGACCTGGGCTTCATCAAGCCGATCCGCCAGATCGTGTCGCGCATCCCGGCCAAGCGCCAGAACCTGTTCTTCTCGGCCACCATGCCGTCGGAGATCGGCAAGCTGGCCGGCGAGCTGCTGAAGGATCCGGTCAAGGTCCAGGTGACGCCGCAGGCCACGACGGTCGAGCGCATCAACCAGTCGGTCATCCACATCGAGCAAGGCCGCAAGCGCGCCCTGCTGACCGAGATGTTCTCGGACCCCGAGTACACGCGCTGCCTGGTCTTCACCAAGACCAAGCACGGCGCCGACAAGGTCGCGGCCTATCTGGAAGCCGGCGGCGTCGAGTCCGGCGCCATCCACGGCAACAAGTCCCAGCCGCAGCGTGAGCGCACCCTGGCCGCCTTCAAGGCCGGCAAGCTGCGCGTGCTGGTCGCCACCGACATCGCCGCGCGCGGCATCGACGTGGACGGCGTCTCGCACGTGCTGAACTTCGAGCTGCCGCACGTGCCGGAAGCCTATGTGCACCGCATCGGCCGGACGGCCCGCGCGGGCAAGGACGGTTCGGCCATCAGCTTCGTCGCCGGCGACGAGATGAAGCTGCTGCGCGACATCGAGAAGGTGACCCGCCAGAAGATCCCGTCGAGCGACCGCCGCAACGACAAGTCGCTGGCCCTGCTGGACCAGTCGATCATCGCCTCGGGCGTGAAGTCCAAGGCGACGATGCCCGACGACGGCCGCGGCGACCGCCAGCAGCAGCGCGGCCCGCGCAATCCGCGCCGCGACGGCGTCAAGCTGGAAGGCGGCGGGCAACCTCACCGCGTCCGCAAGGCCGGCCCCGGCCGCGACGCCCGTCCGACCCCGGAACGCGCCTTCGACCCGATGGCCCGCGACCGGCCGCGCAACACCAACAACGACCCGCGCCACTCCTCGGCCCCGTCGTCCAACGAGCCCAAGCCGGTCGGCGAGATGAAGCGCCGTCCGCGTCGCCGCAAGCCGTCGAACGGCGGCAAGGGTTACGCCGCCAAGGCATAGGCCAGACGACCTGAGACAAGGCAGAACGCCCGCCGGATCGCTCCGGCGGGCGTTTTTGCATCAAGGCCGGTCAGCGGCCCGATGAACAGCCTGGATCAGAAGGCCATGCGGGTGCCGAGCGACCAGACCAGGCCGTAGCCCTCGGTCGTGCCGCGCAGGCTGGACAGGGTCGCGGCCGGCGTGCCCGGATACTGGGTCCGGTCGCTGTGGGCGTCGCCGTCCTGGAAGGCGATGTAGGTCAGGCCGAAGTCGACCGACATCCGGTCCGTGGCCTTGGCCGTCAGGCCGCCCGAGATCAGCCAGCGATCCGAGTCCGGGATACGGGCCGTGCGCTCGTTCTCGCGGGTCGGGGTCGGGGTGTAGCCGAGGCCGCCACGGAAGGTGAGCTTGTCGGTGGCGACGTAGTCGAAGCCGACCGCGGCGGTGGTGACATCCTTGTAGTCCAGGCGGATGGTCTGGCCGCCGGTCGGATAGGCGACCTCGATGGCGTCGAACTCGGACCAGCCGATGCGGTTGACCTGGGCGTTCAAGGTCAGGCGATCGTTGACCGCATAACGGGCCGAGGCGGCGATGTAGGACGGGGTGCTGAAGCCCGCCACGCCCGAAGCGCTGGTGTTGGCGCCGGCGAGCGGGCCGAGCAGGCCGGAGATGACCACATCGCCGTCCAGCTCATGTTCGATGGCCGAGCGGTAGCTCAGACCGAGGTCCAGCTTGCCGAAATGGCCCTGGGCGCCGACGTTCCAGCCATAGTCCCAGCCGTCGCCTTCCAACGAGGAGAAGCCGTCCGGCAGGGCAGGCGACAGGTTCGGCAGGGCCGAGGTCAGCTTGGCCTTCACATACTGGGCGTCGAAGCCGACGCCGACGTCCAGCCAGTCGGTGACGCGCATGGCGCCGACCAGGCTGATGTTGGCCGAGCGCAGCTCGGACGTCAGGGCGTCGTAGCGGGCGAACGAGTCCGGCTCGTACTTGGTGGTGAAGTTGTAGGGGGCGGCGACGCTGAGGCCGACGGCGAACCGGTCGCCGATCGGGGTGGCGATGGCGAAGTTCGGAACGATGCCGCTCTCGATCGGGCTGGACGCCGGGCTCGTGCCGGAGACCGGGACGGTGACGCCGCCCGGATAGGTCAGGCTGGAGCCGGCGTCGCGGACCTCGGAATTGACCGCCACGGCGTGCAGGCCGACGGTCACTTCACGGCCGCTGCGGGCGATGGCGGCGGGGTTCCACCACAGGGAGGCGACGCCGGTGTCGGCGGCTTCGCCGGAATAGGCGCGACCGGCGCCGCGGGCGGCTTGCTCCTGCAGATAGTAGGATTGGGCCGCGGCCGGAGCGGCGACGGCCAAAGCCAGCGTGGCCAGAGCCACGCCGGTGAACAGCGACTTGGTGGGGGTCATTACTTTTTACTTTCGGAGGCCCGGGGGGAGGGCGGCGTTTCCATAACTATGCCGGGGAGGCACGGTGGGAATGCGCGTCCGGTCCTTTGGCTGCAACGGATTGAAGGTTTTGTCGCAGCAATGTGATCAATGTTCACCTGGTCGGTGAACAGCGTCTTTCGCAGGTCTGCGCCAGACAGCAGAACGCCCGCCGGAGCGATCCGGCGGGCGTCTGATTTTCCGTCGTGTCTTCCCTGAAGGGATCAGGCGGCGGCGGACGCCGGCTGGATGCCTTCGGCCGGGTCGCGCAGGACGTAGCCGCGGCCCCAGACGGTCTCGATGTAGTGTTTGCCGCCCGCGGCCGTGGCCAGCTTCTTGCGCAGCTTGCAGATGAAGACGTCGATGATCTTCAGCTCGGGCTCGTCCATGCCGCCGTACAGGTGGTTCAGGAACATCTCCTTGGTCAGGGTCGTGCCCTTACGCAGGGAGAGGAGCTCCAGCATCTGGTATTCCTTGCCCGTCAGGTGAACGCGGTGGCTGTTCACCTCGACCGTCTTGGCGTCCAGGTTCACGGCGATCTCGCCGGTGTGGATGATCGCCTGGGCGTGGCCCTTGGAACGACGGACCACGGCGTGGGTGCGCGCGATCAGCTCGTCCTTGTGGAAGGGCTTGGTCATGTAGTCATCGGCGCCGCCGCCGAAGGTCTTCACCTTGGTCTCGATTTCCGAGGTGCCCGACAGGATCATCACCGGCGTGTTGACCTTGCCGACGCGCAGCTGGCGCAGCACTTCCAGGCCGTTCATGTCCGGGAGGTTCAGGTCGAGCAGGATCAGGTCGTAGTCATAGATCTTGCCCAGATCGATGCCTTCTTCGCCGAGGTCCGTCGTGTAGACGTTGAAGCCTTCCGACTTCAGCATCAGCTCGATGCTTTGCGCCGTCGCGTGATCATCTTCGATTAGCAGGACGCGCATGAGTGCCCCTCCAGGCAGAGCTTGGCCGTAAATGTATTGGTACCGTTTCCGGGTAACCTTGTTCGAACGTTAATCCTTCAAAACCTTAAGAAGGGTTAACACGAGTGGTTAACGGCGAATCTAGGCTGATTTGCGAATCGCCGTCGAGAGTCGCGAGTCAAGCAGCCGAACTTTTTTCGAAGGCGCCGCCCATACGTCCATTTCCGACGTGTCGCAGGAATATAGTCCTACTCCAAGGCCGGCGATCAGACCGGCCCATGACGAGCATGGAGATGGGACAATGGAGGACCTTTATCGAACCCCCGCGACGGGCGGGGACCGGCTGAGGGCGGGACTGGCGTTGCAGATGGTGGCCGCCGCCACCGGCGTGCCGGTCGACACGATGAGCGGCGGGGTGCGCCGGAGCGGGCAGGCGTGCCGGGCGCGCTGGCTGGCCATGTATCTGGCGCATGTGACCTTCGGCTGGCCGATCGAGCGGGTGGGCCACGCCTTCGGCATGAACCGGGCGACGGCGGCGCAGGCTTGCCGCTGGGCCGAGGACGAACGGGATCGACCCTGGCTGGACGATCTGCTGAACCGGCTGGAACGGGCGGTCCGCGACCTGCTGGACGCGCCGCGCTGCGAGCTGCCGGTATGAGCGGCGGACACAGGCTGGAGCGGGCGCGGCGGCTGTTGGCCCTGCCGGACGGGTGGCTGGAGGCGGTCCCCGGCGGCTACGCGTTGCGGACAGGGCGGGACCGGCGGGCGCGCGTGATGCTGACGCTCGACGAGACCGAGTTCCGCGCCCTGGCCGAAACGCCGGGACTGAAGACCCGCGACGGCGGCGGCTGGACGGCGCGCGGGGCGATCGCCCTGCCCGCCTCCACCGCGGGTCGGCCGGGCGTGACCGAGGGACTGCGCACGATCATGGAGGCCGGGGGCCCGACCGCGCTGAGGGCCAATCTGACGGTTTCGCCCGTCGCCTGGCTGGCGGGCCGGGCCGATGCGGACGGCCGCCCCTGGCTGAGCCGGACGGAGATCGCGGCGGCGGAACAGCTGGGACTGGAGGCCGAAGCGGCGCTGCGCGGACCCGGCCTGACCATGCGCTGGGACGCCCCGCCCCGCTCCCGGTCAGGCGGCGGCGCACGGCGGCATGAGCCGGGCGACGCGGCGCTGGCGGCGGCCCGCCGGGTGGAGGCGGCGCTGGCCGCCTGCGGCCCGGCCCGGACGATGGTGCGGACGATTTGCATCGAGGCGACGCCGTTGCAGGCCGCCGAACAGGCGCTGGGCCTGCGCCGTCGCACGGGCAAGGCGATGCTCAAGCAGGGACTGGCCGCGCTGGCCCGGCACTACCGGCTGGCGTGATCGCCGAACCGCGACAGAAGCGCCGAACCTTACAAGCTGGTAACTTTTGTCCGACGAACATCGGTCCTAGGGTGGCCCCCGTGACGCGCTCCGAAAGGGGCGCGTCCGCGTTTTTAAGGCGTCGCTCTCACCGGCGCCGGGCTTGTCGGGGGAAGTGGCGTGAAAACAGTACTGGCATCCAGCCTTGCGGCGGGGCTGATCCTCGGCATGACCGCCGCACCGGCGACGCCGGCGATGGCGCAACAGCACCTCACGGCTCAGATTCTGGATGACGTCTGCCTGCCATACGCCAACCGGTCCAAGAGCTTCGAAAAGGCCATCCGCGCCGCTCGCGACCTGCAGTTCCGCCGTCCCGCGAACGAGCGGGGCCAGGTGCTTGAGGAGTATGCCTCCGAGATCAATCTGGTGTCGCAGGACGGCGCCTGGCGGGTGCGTCTCGAGGAGGGCTCCGTCCCGGTCGGCGACGTCGAGGCCTACGCCGTGACCTGCACCCTGTCCTCGACCCGGGCCAGCGCCCGCGAGCTGGCCGACCTGGGCCGCCGGGCGTTCCGCAACGAGCAGTACTGGACCACCGACCAGACCGCCCCGAACCAGTGGGACCGGCGCGTCCGGAACCCTGACGAGCGCCGGCTGGAAGTGCGCGTCGTCGAGGACAACGGCGAACGCCCCGCCCTGACGATCCGCGGCCTCTATTTCTGAACCGAGGCCGCCGCGTCCCTGATGCGGCCGACCATGCTGTTCAGCCCGTTGGCGCGCTGACGCGTCAGGGCCGAGGGCAGACCCAGCCGATCCAGCGCCGCCCGGGCGTCGAAGCCCAGGATCTCGGCCGGCGCGCGGTTCGAATAGAGCTTCAGCAGCAAGGCGATGTTGCCCTTGCTGATGGCGCTGTCGCTGTCGGCTAGGAAGACCAGCCGATCGCCTTCGTGACGCACGGCCAGCCAGACCTGCGCGGCGCAGCCCGGCACCTTGTTGGCCTCGACCCGATCGGCGTCCGGCAGGGGGGCCAGATCCTTGCCCAGGTCGATGACGTATTCGATGCGGCCTTCCCAGTCGCCGAGCAGGTCGAACTCCTCGATCAGTTCGGCGAGGACGGCGTCGATGGGGGGCGGCGGGGTGGTCATCGGGGGCAGATAGGCCGATGCCGCGTTAACGACAACCACGCCGGTCATCCCCCGAAATCGGTCCGGACGGCCTTTCAGGCAGTCGCCTCATAAGGGTGCGGACTTTGGACGACTCAAGCGGGCGGCTAGGCTGGCCGTCGGTATTGTCGCCATTCCTCCCATTTCGCCCGCCCTTGAACAGCAGCTCCAGACCCGAGCCGGCCGAAAGCGCCCCCCGCGCCGGGGGCAGCGACCGCGCGGCCCTGGCCGCGTGGCACGCCGGCTGGGCCGTGGCCGCGGCCCTGCTGGCGCTGGGCGCGCGCTGGATCGGCGGCGTCGAAGGCCCGATCTTCTACAGCGTCCTGGCCATGATCGTGCCGGGCCTGATCGGCCTGAACCTGCTGCAGCGCGACGGCATGCGCGAGCGGATGATCCTGCTGGGCGTCTGGGGCATGGCCGCGGCGACCACGGCGGCCCTGTCGGGCGGCCTGACGGGTCCATTGGCCGGCTTCGTCTTCCTGCCCCTGACGGCGGGCATCGCCCTGGGCGGTCCGCGCCCGGTGCAGGTCGGCGCCCTGGGCGTCGGCGTCGCGGCGCTGGCCGGGCTGGCGACCAGCTGGATGCTGGGCGGCCCCGGCCCTCACCTGCCCGCGCTGGCGGCCCTGTCGGCGGTGCTGACCGCGGCGGCGGCGGCGCTGGCCGTGCGCCTGTCGTGGCGGCAGCGCGAGCAACGCATGGCCACGGCCGAAGCCGAGGTGCGCCGGGTCGAGGCCCTGATGGCGGCCCAGCCCGGCCTGACCCTGATCCTGGAACCCTCGGGCCGCGTCGTGGCCGCCTATGGCGCGCCGCCGCCGTCCCTGCCGGTCGATCCCCTGTTCGAGCAGGGGCTGGTGGCCGCGATCCACGCCCCCGACCGTCCCCGCCTGCTGGCCGCGCTGGCCCGGGCGGCGGCGGGGCTGGAGGGCTCCGCCACCCTGGCCCCGCGCATGGCGCTGGATCGCCGGATCCAGCTGGTCATCCGCCGGCTGGAGGATCCTTCGACGGGCCCGCGCGTGATCGCCCAGGTGTTCGACGCCACGGCCCAGTACGCCCGCGAACTCGGACTGGAAGTGGCGCGCAACGAGGCCGAGGCGCGCGAACAGGGCAAGACCCGCTTCCTGGCCAATATGAGCCATGAGCTGCGCACGCCGCTGAACGCCGTGCTGGGCTTCTCGGACATCATGCGCCAGCGCCTGTTCGGGCCGATCCCCGACCGTTACGCCGAATACGCCGACAACATCCACCAGGCCGGCGGCCACCTGCTGGACCTGATCAACGACCTGCTGGACGTCTCCAAGATCGAGGCCGAACGCTACACCCTGACCGTCGAGAAATTCGACGCCCGCGAGGTGGTGTCGGACGCCATGGCCCTGGTCCGGGTCAACGCCGAGGACAAGGGCGTCAACCTGTCCGGCGTCCTGCCCGCCGATGCGGTCGAGGTCTCGGCCGACCGCCGCGCCCTGAAACAGGTCGCGCTGAACCTGCTGTCCAATGCGGTGAAATTCACCCCCGAGGGCGGCGCCGTCACCGTCACGGTCGAGGCGGTCGGCCCCTACCTGGAGATCATCGTCGCCGACACCGGCGTCGGCATCGCCCCGGAAGACGTCAAACGCCTGGGCCGCCCGTTCGAACAGGCCGGCGCGCCCGAGCAGCGGCGCCAGGGCACCGGCCTGGGCCTGTCGCTGGTCCGCGCCTTCACCGAACTGCACGGCGGCCGGATGAGCATCGAGAGCACCCTGGGGGAAGGCACGGCGGTGACGGTGCGGATGCCGGTGGCCCTGGTGGCGCGGGCGCCCGCGCCGGAGGGCGGCGCCGAGATCATCCCCCTGCCGGTGGCGAACGGCGGCTGAGCGCTCAGGCCACCATCCGCTCGGTGCGCGAGAAGGGGCTGAGGCCGAGCCAGGTCTGCATGTCGGCCATCAGGTCCGCATCGCCCGTCAGCATCAGCCGCCCGCTCGCCCGGGCGGCGGGGACCGTGTCCAGGCCCATCCAGATGGCCGTCATGGTCCGCAGGTCGCAGACCACATAGAGATCGACGTCGAAGCCCGGATCGACGGAGCAGAGATCGACCTCGGCCTGCTCCGGCTCGACCAGCAGCCACCAGGCGCGTTCCTTCGGCTGCTCCGGATACTGGAAATGGATAACGCTGCGGCGGCGCGGCAGGGGCGTCAGGTCCAGTTGGCGGCGCATGTCCCACATCAGCAGCTGGGCATCCAGTTGCTGCAGCGAGACGTCGCTTTCGATCCAGCGCTGCCCCCATACGCCGAAGGCCTCGACGAGGGGGCCGAGTTCCCGGCCCGCGTCGGTCAGCTCATATTCGAAGACCGCAGGGTCGGAACGGGACGCGGACCGCCGCACCACCCCCGCCGCCTCCAGATCCTTGAGCCGCTGCGACAGCAGGCCGGGCGACATCCGCGGCACCCCGCGCCGCAGGTCGTTGAAGCGGGTCGTTCCCGCCACCAGCTCCCTCAGCAGGACGATGGTCCAGCGCGAACACAGGATCTCGGCGGCCATGGCGACCGGACAGAACTGGCGATAACTGCGCGTTTCGGACATTCGCGACCTCCCACATTCCGATGTTACGCTTGGGGCCGGCAGGGCTCCAGTTCAGTTTCTGTACCGGGCCGGTTCAGTTCCTGAACTGGCTGCGCGCGGAGGAGCTCCGTCATATCGCCGTTCGAGCGACAACGTGCAGCAAGGACGCCCCATGACGACCCCGATCTCCACCTCCGAAGACTGGCTGGCCCGCGCCGACCGCGTGGCCGCCGCCATCGCCGCCGAGGCCGCCCGCCACGACGACGACGACAGCTTCGTCGCCGACGCCTATGCGCGCCTGAAAGCCGAGGGCCTGTTCAAGGCCCTGGTCCCCGTGGACTTCGGCGGCGGCGGGGCGACGGTGACCGACCTGTGCCGGGTGATCCGCCGGCTGGGCGCGAGCTGCGGCTCGACCGCCCTGGCCTTCGCCATGCACAGCCATCTGGTGGCGGTGGCGGCGTGGCGACACGCGCATCAGGGCGCGCCGACCGAGGGGCTGCTGAAGCGGGTGGCGGCGGAGGATCTGGTGCTGGTGTCCAGCGGCGGTTCGGACTGGCTGGCCAGCGGCGGGGCGGCGGTGAAGGTCGACGGCGGTTTCCGGGTCACGGCGCGCAAGCCCTTTTCCAGCGGCTGCCTGGGCGGCGACCTGCTGATGACCAGCGCGGTCTGGAACGATCCCGAAGGCGGCCCGACCGTTCTGCATTTCGGCGTATCTCTGAAGGCCGAGGGCGTGAGCATCCTCGACACCTGGAAGACGCTGGGGATGCGGGGCACGGGGTCCAACGACATCGTGCTGACCGAGGTGTTCGTGCCGGAGGCGGCGGTGTCGGGACGACGGCCCGCGGGGCCCTGGCACCCGCTGTTCCACATCATCAGCATGATCGCCTTCGCCCTGATCTATTCCGCCTACGTCGGGGTCGCGGAAGGCGCACGGGCCCGCGCCCTGGAGATCGCCCGCAAACGCCCCGAAGACCCGACCCTGCCTATCGTCGTCGGCGCGATGGAGAACGCCTTCGCCCTGACCGAGATGGCGTGGGAGCGGATGGTCCAGAACGCTGAAACCGGTGCGCCGGGACCCGAGGCGACGGGCCGGGCCATGTCCGCCCGGACGCTGCTGGCCAAGGGCGCGATCGAGACCGTGGAGAAGGCCATGGAGGCCGCCGGCGGAGCGGCCTTCTACCGCAGCACGGGACTGGAACGGGCCTTCCGCGATGTGCAGGCGGCCCGCTTCCATCCCCTGCAGGAGACGCCCCAGCTGCGCTACAACGGCCGCCTGGCGCTCGGCTGGGACATCGACGGCTAGGCGAGAACCGCCTTGGGCTCCATGTGCGCCTCCAGTCCGAAGACGCCGCGTTCGCGGCCGATGCCGGACTGTTTGAAGCCGCCGAAGGGCGCCTGCGGCTCGTGCGGGGCGCCGTTGATGTGGACGCGGCCGGCCTCGATCCGGGCGGCGACGCGGCGGGCGCGGTCGAGGTCGGACGACAGGACATAGGCCTGCAGGCCGTAGTCGGTGTCATTGGCGATCCGGACCGCCTCCTCCTCGTCGGCGTAGGCGATGACCGCCAGCACGGGACCGAAGATCTCCTCGCGCGCCACCCGCATGTCGTTGGTGGCGTCGACGAAGACGGTGGGGCGGACGAACCAGCCGCGCTCCAGCCCCTCGGGGCGGCCCTCGCCGCCGGTCAACAGGGTCGCGCCCTCCTCCAGCCCCAGGCGGATGTAGCCCTGCACCCGCTCGTACTGGCGCTGGCTGACCATCGGACCGATGTCGGTGGCGGCGTCATTGGGATCGCCGACCCGAACCGCCTCGACGGCGGCCTTCAGCTTGGGCAGGAACTCCGCCATCCGGCTTTCGGGGACCAGGACGCGGGTGCCCGCGACGCAGGCCTGGCCGCTGTTCATGAAGCCGGCGCCGACGATCGCCGGTAGGACCGCATCGAGGTCGGCGTCGTCCAGCACGATCTGCGGACTCTTGCCGCCCAGTTCCAGCGTGACGCGCTTCAGGGTCTCGGAGGCGGCGCGCAGGATGGTGCGGCCGACGGCGGTGGAGCCGGTGAAGGTCACCTTGGCCACGTCGCGGTGGCTGGAGAACTCGGCGCCCACGACGTCGCCGCGGCCGGTGACGATGTTGAACAGGCCCGCCGGGGCGCCCGCCTCGTGCAGGGCTTCCATGACCACCTGGGTCTGCAGGGCGCTCATCTCGCTGGGCTTGATGACGACGGTGCAGCCGGCGGCGATGGCGGTCGCCATCTTGCCGCAGATGAAGCTGGCGTTGCTGTTCCAGGGGGTGATGGCGGCGACGACGCCCAGCGGCTGCATCACCACCTCGGCGCGGCCGATGGTCTGGTGGAAGTCATAGGTCTCCAGCGTCTGGGCGGCCTCGAGGAAGGCGCCGGCGGCCATGCTCGCCATCCATTCCAGCCGGGCCGCCGGCGCGCCGTACTCCTCGACGATGGCGGCCAGCAGATCGGCCTGGCGGGCGGCCATGGCGTCGTGCAGGCGATGCAGAACGGCGATGCGCTCATCCTTGGTGGTCGCGGCCCAGGCCGGAAGGGCGCGCTTCGCGGCGGCGACGGCGGCGCGGGCGTCAATCACGTCGCCCAGCCGGACGCGGCCGATCACGGCCTCGGTCGCCGGGTTGTGCAGGTCGAACAGCTCGTCGCCGTGCGGGGTGACGAAAGCGCCGTCGATGTAGATCTGTTCAAGGGTGCGCATGGGGAAGCTCCTGTCGTTGACGGAGCCGATGTAGTCCCGCGCATTTCCGGCTATAAGCCGTACAAATCGGCACGCACTGATGAGCATAATCACACAATGAATCGCACCGGCCTGACCGAGCTGGAAGCCGTGGTGGCGGTGGCGCGGCGTGGCGGGTTCCGCGCGGCGGCGCTGGACATGGGCATGTCCCCCTCGGCGCTCAGCCATGCGGTGGCGGCGCTGGAGGCGCGGCTGGGCGTGCGGCTGTTCAACCGGACGACCCGCAGCGTGTCCCTGTCCTCGGCCGGCGAACAGTTCATCGCACAGGTGGCCCCGGCCCTGGGCGCCATCCACGGCGCGATGGAGAACGTGGACGAGCATCGCGACCGGCCCACAGGGCTGCTGCGGCTCAACGCGGCGCTGGGCGCGGCGCAACTGCTGCTGAGACCGCTGATCCTGGAGTACCTGCGCCGTTATCCGGACACCCAGGTCGAAGTGGTCACCGACAACGCCTTGGTCGACATCGTCGCCGGCGGGTTCGACGCCGGTTTCCGATTGGCCGAGGTCGTGCCCGTCGACATGACCGCGGTGACGGTGATCCCGACCATCCGCTCCATCGTCGTGGGCGCGCCCGCCTATTTCGAGGGCCGCGTCCCGCCCCGCTCGCCGTCGGACCTGAAAGACCACCGCGCCGTGCGCGCCCGCATGGCGTCGGGAAAGGTCTATCACTGGGAGTTCGAGAAGCGCGGCCAGGTGGTGACCATCGACGTGCCCGGCGATCTGACGCTGGACGATGCGGGCCTGATCCGAGAGGCGGCCCTGGCGGGGGTCGGGCTGGTCTATCTGACCGAAGCCTCGGTGCTCGACGACATCCGGGCCGGACGGCTGGTGCAGGTCCTGGACGACTGGACGCCGTCCTATCCGGGGCTGCAGCTCTACTATCCCGGACGGCGGCACGCCCCGGCCAAGCTGCGGGCCTTCATCGACCTGGCGCGCGAGTACGCCCGAACGGCCTAGAGACTGCCCATGGCCAGGAAGGCGCGGCCGGCGGCGAAGTCGCCAGCCTCGAACGGCACGGTGGCCACGCTGCCGTCGCGGAAGTGGAACTCGATGGCGAAGGCCTCGCGCGGGTCCAGCCGGTCCAGGGCGTCGGCGGCGAAGGGTGCGAACCGCCAGGCCTCGCCCGCGCGCTTGCCCGCCGACAACAGCATGGGATCGGCGGCGGAGACCTCTGACGCCCACAGGCTGGCCCGGGCCGAGGCCGGGATCAGGTTGTTTCCGGCCAGCCAAGGCCGCGGCGCCTTGGCCGGATCACGGAAGACCAGCCGGGCGGCGGTGGGGCGTGGGCGGCCGTACCAGCTGACCACGGCGGTCAGGGCGGCCTCGTCGCCCTTGCCCGCGTAGCCGAAGGTGACCGGCGAAGCGCCGACCATCGAGGCCTGCTGCAGGCGCCAGGTCGGACGGGCGTAGCCCGTGCGGTTGGCGATCCAGTCCAGCCGGTCGCCGGGGAAGGTCATGCGCGGCGTGCGGGCCCAGCCCTCGAACGCGCCATCGACGCGGCTCTTCACCACCGTCAGCTGGGGATCGCGGCAGGAGACGGCGCCGGCGCGAGCGCGGGCGCGGTAGGCCGCATCGGTCAGATCCGCGGCGGCGGCGCCGGAACGCAGGGCCGCCCCACGCGCCTGGGCGGTGGCGGCGACCAGGGCGCGTCCGATATGGGGTTGGAACAGGTCGCAGCGGGCGTCGGCGGCGACCACGAAGGCGCGCTCATAATAGGTGTCGGCCGGACCGGCGAAGGCGGCGCCGGGCGCGAACAGGGTCGCTGCAACCAGCAAGGCCGTCACGATGCGCGGCTGGGTCTTCGGGGCGTTCTGCCGTATCGTCATGCCCCGCACCCTACGCATCGAGCGTTCAGGTCCGGTGTCCGAGCAGGGTTAGCGATTTGCTTCTTTCAAGCGATGTCTGGGTGTCCGCCCTCATCCGCCGCGCCGAGATCGGCGGGGGTTTCGCCACCGTCGCGCGCAAGGGCGACGCGCGCGCGGGCACGGTGATCGTCAAGGTGTTCGACACCTCCAACCGTCGCGCCAGACTCTATAGTGAAGCCTTCGGTCCCGACGGCGAACGGCTGTGGATGCAGCCGGTCGAAAGCGAATTCGAGAGCGAGCTGGACGACTATCTCCAGCGGCAGATCAGATACGATCCCGACCTCTGGATCGTCGAGATCGAGGATCGGCAGGGCCGGCATTTCATCACCGAGAAGGTGGCGGGGGAATCGTCCTGAGCGACCGGTTAACGCCCCCGCCGCCGGTGCGAAATCCTTAACCGCGTTCGCACACGGAACCTCAAGCGGAGGGCTTTAGGGTCACCTTCAACGGGCCAGATGAGCCCGGCGTGATGGTGGGTGTTTCCGGATGCTGTTTCTTCTGAACGACGTGGTGTTTGATCTGGACGAGGCCTGCCCGGTCACGGCCGTCGACGCGCGCCGGTTCGAAGCGCTGGATCTGGACTATGTGCTGGAGCTCGGCTGCGAGCTGTTCGCCGAAGACCCGCTGCTGCACCACACCGACCCGCAGCGCGCGCGCCGTCTGGCCTGGTTGATCCACGACCGCTCGCCGGACGTGAACGCCGCCCTGTTCGCCGCGCCGGCGGCCGGCTGCAATCCCGATCTGGTCGAGCCGCAGTTCTGCGCCCTGCCCGAGCCGGTCATGCGCCAGCTGAAGGCCCGCGCCACCAAGGGCAAGCTGGACGCCGTCGCCGCCGACCGCGCGGTCTGGATGCGTCTGGCGGCGTAAGGTCGCGCTTGTATCGCGCCCGCTCCCCTCGTTAGAGTTGCTCCCGGAGCTGGGGAGCCGGGGGATTTCGACGATGATGAAGGTGCTGAGGGCGGTCGCGCTGCTGGCCGCGACCTGTTTCATGCTGGCCGCCGCGCCGGCCCACGCCGAATGGCGCAAGGCCACAAGCGAGCATTTCGTCGTCTACGGCGACACCAGCGAAGGCGCCCTGCGCAACTACACGCAGAAGGTCGAACGCTTCGACCATCTCCTGCGCACCTGGTTCCCGCCTCGAGACTCTGACCTGATCGCGCCGCGCCTGCCCATCTATCTGGCGGACGGCCGGGCCGAGATGCTGAAGATTTGGCCCGATATGCCGGCCAACGTCGGCGGGTTCTACACGCCCGGCGAGGAGCGCATCTTCGCCGTGACGGGCGGAACGGGCCCGGACAATGACCACACCCTCTTCCATGAGTACGCCCACCACTACATGCAGCAAAACCTGACCGGGGCTTATCCCGGCTGGTTCGTGGAAGGCTTCGCCGAATATTTCGCCACGGCGGACCTGTCCCCCGGCCGCATGCGGGTCGGTCTGCATAATCCGGGGCGCATGAACTCCCTGACCATGGGCGCCAACAGCTGGATGCCGATGGATCAGGTCCTGAAGTCGCGCTCGTACGACACCGGCTCGCGCGGCCATTTCTATTACGCGCAATCGTGGGCGCTGACCCACTACCTGATGAGCACCCCCGAACGGCGACAGATGTTGGGTTTGTACCTCACCGCCGTGATGGACGGGCGCGATCCCGTCGAAGCGCTGAACGGCACGATCAATCGCACCCCGGCGCAGTTGCAGGACGACGTGCGGCGCTACATCACCGGCAGCATCAACTTCCTGTCGCAGGCCCACGACTTCCCGGTGGCCGAAGTGGCGGTGGAGCGTCTGAGCCCGGCGGAGAGCGACCTCATCTGGCTGGACCTGCGACTGGCGCGCTTCGTCCCCGAGACCCTGCGCGCGGGCAATCTGGCCGAGGCCCAGCGGATCGCCGGTCGCTATCCCGGCGACCCGCTGGCCGCCCGGGTGCTGGCCCAGGCCCATCTCGACATGCAGCAGCCGGACGAAGCCGTCGCCGTGATGCGGCCGATCGTCGAAAGCCACCCCGACGACCCGCTGAGCCTCCGGTTCTTCGGCTCGGCGCTGATGGACGCGGGCGACAAGGCCGACGAGGCCGGCGATTCCACGCGACGCGACGCGCTCTATGTCGAAGCGCGCGGGGCGCTGGCGCGCGCCTATGCCGCCGATGCGATGGACTACCGGACCTATCTGGCGCTGGCGCGGAACCGTAACGGCGCGGCGACCTATCCTTCCGACAATGATCTGGCCATCCTGCGCACCGGCGTGGAACTGGCTCCCCAGGTGTCGTCGCTGCGTTATTTGGCCGCTCAAGCGATGATGCATCGCGAGCGCTACGCGGAGGCCGTCCTCTATCTTCAGCCGCTGGCGAACAATCCCCACGGCGGAGACCGGCTGACGGAACTGCGCGACCTCCTGCAGGAGGCGCGGGAGAAGGCGGGCATGGCAGCCGACGCCAAGACCGACGAGGAAGAGGCGGATCCTGTCGCGGAACCCGCCGCGGAGTAGAACGCCCTAAATCAGGGAGTTGAAGACGACGTGCACCACGATCGCGCCGACGACGATGACCGCGAAGCCAAGCGTCAGGCAGAGAGCGGGGTGCGGGCCGCCTTCGCGAGCGGCGGGACGGTCGTCGAGGGGGTGATGCAGGGCCATTTCCGTTCCTTCGTTTCCAAAGGCGGCGCCCGATTGCGTGACCGGACGTCTCGCCTGAAGGGACGATGACTCCAAAAGCCACGTTTGGCGAGGGGTTATTCACCGCGGAGATCGTCGGCCTGGATGCGCGGTCTGAAACAACCTTGATCTGCAAGCGCGCCTGCGGCTAGCTGGAGAGGTTCGCCCAGGGGTGGGGGAGGAAGCACCATGTCGATCATCACGATGCGCCAGCTTGTTCTGGTGTTCACGGCCCTTTGTCTCTGCGCCGCGTCGCCGGCCCGGGCGGACTGGTTCCGCGCCGAAACCGCGCATTTCATCATCTACGGAGACACGTCGGAGCGGGAAATCCGCAACTACGCGCAGAAAATCGAACGCTTCGACTCCTTCCTGCGAACCTATTATCCGATCCAGGTCGACCATGAGATTCCCAAGCTGGAGATCTTCATGGCCAACGGGGCCCGCGACATGGAGCGGGCCTATCCTGGGATCCCTTCCACGGTGGCCGGCTACTACACGCCGAACAACGCCCGCATCCACGCCGTGAGCAACACCGCCAGCCGTCAGGCCGACGAGACGATGTTCCATGAGTACGGCCACCATTTCATGTTCCAGATGGCGGCCACCGCCTATCCGTCCTGGTTCGTGGAGGGCTTCGCCGAATACTATTCGACCGCGGAGATCCGGTCCGACCGGATCCAGTTCGGCCGTCACAGCCCCGGCCGCATGAACTCGCTGACTCAGGCGGCGAACCAGTGGGCGCCGCTTGCGGACGTGCTGACGTGGCGGATCTCCGCATCCGGCCGCTATCGCGGGTTCGATTACTACGCCCAGTCCTGGGCCCTGACCCACTATCTGATGAGCACGCCCGAGCGGCAGGCGATGCTGCGGCGGTATCTCGCCGCGGTCGCGGGCGGCACGGGCTCGATCGAGGCGATGCAGGCCGCCACGGGCCGGACGCCGGACCAGCTTCAGAACGATATCCGGATCTATCTGACCGGCACGATCAGCGTGCTGACGCCACAGATTCAGCTGCCCACGCCGGAGGTCGCCGTCACACGGCTGACCGAGGCCGAGGGCGATCTGGCGTGGCTGGACCTGCGGCTGGATTCCATGGAGCCCCGCGTCGAGGACGAGGTGGAAGAGGGCAATCCGGACGAGGTCGAGACCCCCGCCGTCATCGCCCGGCGCGAACGCGAGGCCCGGGAGAGGGCCGAGGCGCGGGTCAACCTCATTCGCGACGCCTCGGCCGGCGCCGCCCGCCACCCCGGCGACAGAATGGCCGCCCTGGTTGAGGCCCGGGGGCTCCGTCTGAAGGGAGATCCCGTCGCCGCCTTCGCCGTGCTGGAGCCGCTGATCGCCTCGGGCTCCCAGGATCCGATCGCGCTGCGGCTCGCCGCGGAGATGCTGATGGATCAGGCGCGGAACAAGACTGACGCGGCCGAGGCTCTGGCGGATCGCCGCGAGGCCCGCACCTACCTGGCCCGAGCGCTGGAGGTCGCGCCGCTGGACTTCCGCATCTATGGCGGTCTCAACCAGTCCCGCCGGTTCGACAGCAACTATCCGTCGGCCAACGACATCTCGACACTGGAAGTCGCCGTGGCCCTGGCGCCTCAGTCGTACGACATGCGGATGCGGCTGGCGGACGCCTACCTGACCAAGGGTTTGACGCGCGAGGCGATCGACACCGCCCTTCCGGTGGCCAACAGCCCGCACGGCGGCGGCTGGACGCGACGCGCCCGCGCCCTGGTGGCGGCCGCGCGAACCGCCGCGGGCCAGCCGGTGCAGGCCGACGAAGCCCCTCCGGCCGAGGCCGCAGCGAACGTCGAGGCTCCAGTCCCGGCCGGCTGACAGCGCTGGACGCATCGACAGACGCGCCCGCGCGCGCTATCGCGCCCCACCATGTCGAAGCTCACTCTCGAACAGGAGGCCCTGCGCCGCAGGACCTTCGCCATCATCGCGCACCCTGACGCCGGCAAGACGACGCTGACCGAGCATATCCTGCTGTCGGGCGGCGCCATCCGCGCGGCCGGCGCCGTGCGGGCGCGCGGCGAGAACCGGCGCACCCAGTCCGACTGGATGAAGATCGAGAAGGAACGCGGCATCTCGGTCTCGGCCTCGGTGATGACGTTCGAGCACGACGGCAAGATGTTCAACCTGCTGGACACGCCGGGGCACGAGGACTTCTCGGAAGACACCTATCGCACCCTGACCGCCGCCGACTGCGCCATCATGGTGCTGGACGCCGCCAAGGGGATCGAGCCGCAGACGCTGAAGCTGTTCGAGGTCTGCCGCCTGCGCGACATTCCGATCATCACCTTCATCAACAAGCTGGACCGCGAGGCCCAGGACCCGATGGCCCTGCTGGACGAGATCGCGTCGCGGCTTCAGCTGGACCCCGCCCCGATCTGGTGGCCGGCCGAGAGCGGCAACCGACTGCGCGGCATGGTCGAGATGGGCACCGGCCGCTTCCAGCCCTACACCCGCAAGCCCGCCGGTTCGACCGAGGACGTGCCCCACCCCGAGGCCCTGCCGCTGGCCGACGCCGCGCAATATTTCGAGGCGGGCGAGCACGAGGCCCTGATCGAGGCGCAGGAACTGGTTGAGGCCGGCTATCCTGTCTTCGACCGCCAGTCTTTCCTCGAAGGCCACATGACCCCGGTGCTGTGGGGTTCGGCGCTGCGCCACTTCGGCATCGATGAACTGCTGAGGGCCATTGGCGAATGGGCCCCGGCGCCCAAGGTGATGAAGGCCCAGAAGGCCGCCCCGCCCGAGACCCGCAACGCCCCCGCCCCGATCGATCTGACCGTCGAGCCGGGCTCGGCCGAGGTGACCGGCTTCGTCTTCAAGGTCCAGGCCAACATGGACCCCAACCACCGCGACCGGATCGCCATGTTCCGCATGGCCTCGGGCTCGTTCAAGCGCGGCATGAAGCTGAAGGTGCAGAACACCGGCAAGCAGCTGAGCGTGAACGCTCCCATCATGTTCTTCGCCTCGGATCGCGAACTGGCCGACGACGCCTTCGCCGGCGATGTGATCGGCATTCCCAACCACGGCGTCCTGCGGGTTGGCGACAGCCTGTCGGAAAGCGGCATGATCCGCTTCGCCGGCCTGCCGAACTTCGCCCCCGAAATCCTGCAGCGCGTCCGGGTCAAGGATCCGCTCAAGGCCAAGCACCTGAAGAAGGCGCTGGAGGGCCTGGCCGAGGAAGGCGTGACCCAGCTGTTCCGCCCCGAGCTGGGCTCGGACTTCATCGTCGGCGCCGTCGGTCAGCTGCAGTTCGAGGTCATGGCCGACCGCCTGGGCGAGGAATACGGGCTGGAGGTCATCTTCGAGCCCAGCCCCTACGCCGAGGCGCGCTGGATCGGCGGAGCCAAGGCCGACCTGGAGGACTTCATGGGCAAGTACCGCGGTCAGATGGCCACGGACATCGACAGCGACCCGGTCTTCCTGGCCAAGTCGAGCTGGGAGACCGGCTACGTCGGCGAACGCTTCCCGAAAGTGGCCTTCACGAAGACGAAGGAACGGGGCTGACCCTCGCGGGGGCGGTTTCGGGCCGGGTGAACATCGGCAGGAAGATCTGAAGCAGCGGCCCCGTGGTCAGCACGAACAGGATCGTGCCCACCCCGACCGTGCCGCCCATCAGCCAGCCCAGCGCCAGCACCGTGGCCTCGACGCCCGTGCGGATCCAGCGAATGGGCCAGTGGGTGACCTTGAGCAGGCCGGTGGTGATGCCGTCGCGCGGTCCCGGCCCCAGCCCGGCGCCGATATAGGCCCCGGTGGCGGCGGCGTTCAGCACCACCCCGACGACCAGGCACGCGCCCTTGAGCCATAGCCCCTCGAGCGGCGGCAGGATCCACAGGCTGAGGTCCGCCACCGTTCCGATCAGCAGGACGTTGCAGATGGTGCCGATCCCCGGCTTCTGGCGCAGCGGGATCCACAGCAGCAACACCAGGACGCCGACACCGCTGACGACCATGCCGAGACTCAGCCCCGTCACGTCCGAGAGGCCCTGATGGAACACGCTCCACGGATTCAGGCCCAGATCGGCCCGGACCATGAGGGCGGTCGACAGCCCGAACAGGAACAGACCGATCTGAAGCTGGATGAAGCGGCGCAGGAACATCCCGCAGACCTAGCTCAACCGGCCTTGTTTTACAGAGCCACTTGTTCGAGTGTGGCCCTGTGAACGCTCCCATCGTCAATCCTCTCGCCCTGACCCGCCAGCTGAACGAGTGGCGCGCGGCGCATGGCGACGACGCCGCCTACCGCAGCCTGGCCGAGGCGCTGAAGCGGCTGGTGCTGGACGGCCGCCTGCCGCTGGACGCCAAACTGCCCGGAGAGCGACGGCTGGCCGAGACCCTGGGGCTGAGCCGGATCACGGTCAGCGCCGCCCTGGACCGCCTGCGAGCCGACGGTTTCGTGGTCAGCCGGGTCGGGTCCGGCAGCTTCACCGCCTTGCCGCCGGGACCGGCCGGCCGTCGCGACCCGCTGCACCACCGCGAGGCCTCAGGCCTGATCGACATGGCCACGGCGGTGATGCCCGCGGGCGCCCATCTGCACGCCGCCTACGCCCAGGCGCTGGCGTCCCTGCCCGCTCACCTCCCCGGCCACGGCTACGGCCCGGTCGGCGTCCGGTCCCTGCGCGACGCCGTGGCGCGAGACTATGAGCGGATGGGGCTGGCGACATCGGCGGACCAGATCGTGGTCACGGCGGGCGCCCAGAACGCGCTGGCGCTGCTGCTGCGGTCGCTGGCGCGGCCCGGGGACGCGGTGCTGATCGACCATCCGACCTTCCATCACGCCATCGACGCCATCGTCCGGGCCGGACTGCGGCCCGCGCCGGTCGCCCTGCCGGCGGAGGGTTGGGACATCGACGCCCTGACCGCGACGATCGAGCGGGCGAGGCCGCGCCTCATCTATCTGATCGGGACGCACCACAATCCGACCGGGCGGGTCATGACGGCCGAGCAGGAGGCCGCCATCGCCGCCGCCGCCGGGCGCGCCGGCTCGACCCTGATCCTGGATGAGACGCTGCGGGAGCTGGGTTTCGACGCGCCGCCGCCCCCGCCGCGCGAGCTCGGGGGTCACGTGATCCGGCTGGGTTCGATCAGCAAGAGCTGGTGGGGCGGACTGCGGATCGGTTGGCTCCGGGCCGCGCCGACGGTGGTCGAGGCGGTGGTCCGCAGCCGGGCCTCCATGGACCTGGGCGTGCCCATCATCGAACAACTGGCGGCGGCGACGCTGCTGAGCGGAGATCGGGCGCCCCTGGCCGAACGGCGCCGGCAGCTGGCGGCGCGCGAAGCTCATCTGCGGACCCGGCTGGCGGCGGCATCCCCGGATTGGGAGGCGTGTCGCCCGGCCGGGGGATTGTCGCTGTGGGTGGGGCTGCCACGCCCCGCCAGCGAAGCCCTGGCCGAAGCGGCGGGTCCGCTGGGCGTGCGGATCGCGCCGGGCACGCGGTTCGGCGTCGGCGGCGCCTTCCGGCGCTTCGTGCGCCTGCCCTTCACCCTGCCGGAGGCCGATCTGGAGCAGGCGGTGGACCGGCTGGCCGAGGCCTGGGCGACGCTGGACCGCAAACGACCCCGCGCGTCGCGCCGCGACGAGGGCGTTGTGCTCTAGCCACCGGTGGACAGCCGCATCTGGGGTGAATCACGGACTTTCTTCTGTCACTCCCCCGTGGTTTGCTGTTCCGGCAAAACGGCCCGGGCGTGCCGTGGAGGATCCGATGTTCGCGATGGCCTTCCTGGCCGTGCTGTCCCTGGCGGGTGCGCAAAGCGCGCCCGAACAGACCCTGCCTTATGACGAGGTGGTGCGCTGTGCGGGGCTGACCCAGGCGGCGTCCGAACTCGAGGGCGGGGAGACCGGCGAGGGTCGGACCCTGTACGACGCCGCCCTGTACTGGTCGTTGAACGCGACCCAGTCCGCCGCCGCCGCGGGCCGCACCCCCGCCGTCGCCGAGGCCGAGCAGACCCGCGCCCGGATCCGCGCCGTGCGTGAGCTCAGCACCAACAACGCCGAGGCCCGCGCCGGCCTGCAGCGCTGCCGCGCCCGCACACCCCGCCTGGGTTGAAGTTTTTTCGAACGAACCACCGACGCGGCGCTGCGTTTGCTTGAGTGCGACCCGGGGACCATTCGTCCGTCCCGAAGCGGGACGGCGCCGGAGCTGCGTGCATGTTTGAATTCGGCCGCGATCTGAGAAAGCTGTTCGAGAAGGCTCGCGAAAGCGAGGACCTCGGCTGGCTGGAGCTGGTCGGCGCGGATCTGGTTCAGGTCGAGGCCCGGCGCGAGGGCGTCGATGCGGGCCGGGTATCGGCGACGCGGCCCTTCGACGGCTGGATGCGCTCATCCACGCTCTGGCGCGAGCATGCCCGCCGCACCGGCAGCCGGATCAGCCTGGAGCGCGCCGGAGCCGCCGCCTCCGACGCCGCCCGCCACACCACCAGCCCGGACCAGACCGCCGCCGCCGCGATCGAATCCGCCGCCATCCATCTGCTGCGCTTCGACCTGTTCGGCGGCCCGGCGGCCCTGACCGCCGCCCTATCGGATGTGCAGAGCCTGACCTGCGAGCGGCCGGCGACCCGATCGTCCGCCGCCGCCCTGCACGCCCGCCTGTGCGCCCGGCGCGCCCGACTGAGCGGCGACACCCACGCTCTTCTGGACGCCGGCGCCCTGCTGGACGCCGCCGTTCACGACGCCCGCGCCCTGCCGCCGACGGTGGCCGACGAGCTGCGGCTGGACCGCGCCGCCCTGTCGCTGGAGGCCGGGGTGACGCGCCGCGATCCGCGCATGCTGGATCAGGCCGGACGCGACCTGCGCGCGCTGGTGGAAGCGGCCTCGCCCGATCATCGCCCCCTGACCCGCGCCCGCGCGCTTTCGCTGGCCGGCGCCGGCATGGCCGCCCTGGCGGTCCTGGCCCGGGATGACGCCGCGGCCGCCCAAGGCCGGGCCCTGTTCGACGCCGCCGCCGATCAGTTCACCCCTGACCATAGCCCGCTCGACTGGGCCGCCGTGCTGCTGGCCGGGACCAGCAAGGACACGCCGCTGCTGATGCTGGCGCAGGCCGAGGCCCAAACCCGCGAACCGGGCCTGCTGCTGGGCGCTCTGGTGCGCGAGCGGCGCCTGTCCGCCGAAGTCGCGCTGGCCGAGGCCCTCGGCGACCTGACTGCACTGAACGGACTGGAAGCGGTGGTTCGCCGCCGGCTGTCGGAGCCCCTGCGGGTGCAGCCGCTGGACTGGGCCGCCGATCAGATCGGCATGGCGCAGCTGTTCCTGGCCCGCGCCCGCCTGACCGGCGTGGAGGCGCGGTCCGTCGGCCTGATGCTGGCCGAGGCGATGGAGACCGCGCGCGAAATGGGCGCCCCGGCCCTGGCCGACCGCGCCGTGCTGGCGATGCCGGAAGCCGTCGAGATCTAGATCAGCCGCCCAGGGCGACGAAGCCGCCGTTGGCGTGGCACGGCTTGCCGTAGCGCAGCGGCTGGCCGTCCTCGGCCATGACCCGCCCGCCCGCGGCTTCCAGCACCGCCTGCCCGGCGGCGGTATCCCATTCGGACGTCGGACCGGTGCGCGGATAGGCGTCGAAACGGCCCTCGGCGATCAGGCAGAATTTCAGCGAGGAGTCCGTGCCCTGCCACTGGACGCAGCCGTGGCGCGAGGCCAGGCGCGCCGCCTCGTCGTCGGTCATGCTGTGGCTCAGCAGGGCGGTCGGCGAGGCCGGGCGTTCGCGCACCTTGATCGTGGTCCACGCCTCGCCGAAGCGGCGGCGGAAGGCGCCCTTGCCCGGCGCCCCGCTGCGCCAGGTGACCTGGGTCGCGGGGGCGGTGACCACGCCGGCGACCGGGGTGTCCTTGTGGATCAGGGCGATGTTGACGGTGTAGCTCTCGCGGCCTTCGATGAAGCCGCGGGTGCCGTCCAGCGGATCGATCAGCCAGAACCATTCGCCCAGGATCTCGGCGACGCCGTTCGCGGCGACCTGCTCCTCGGCCACGGCCTGCACCTCGGGATAGAGGGCGGCGAGGCGCTGCAGGATCAAGGCCTCGGCCTCGCGGTCGGCCTGGGTGACGGGACTGTCGTCCTTCTTGCTCTCGGCCACGACGCCCGAACGCCAGTACGGAAGGATGACCCGCGCGGCTTCTTCGGTGATGTCGGCCAGCGCCTCGGCCAGGGCGCCCGACGCGAGGTCGGCGATCAGTCGGTTGCTCATGGCCGATCCGATAGAGCATCCGGGCGGTTTGAAGAACCGGCAAATCAGGTCAGCCTTGGGGATACTCCGCCCAACCGCCTCCGGACCCGATGACCGACACCGCGCCGACCACCGCCCTGCCTGACGGGCAGGCCCTCGCGACCCTGGTCGCGGGCAAGCTTTGCCATGACTTCATCAGCCCGGCGGGCGCGATCAGCTCAGGGCTGGACCTGCTCAAGGACCCGTCGGCCCAGGACATGCGCGACGACGCCATGGGCCTGATCGAGGCCAGCGCGAAGAAGATGATCGCCCTGGTCAGCTTCGCCCGCGTCGCCTTCGGCGCCGCGACCTCGGCCGAGCGTTTCTCGGGCGCGGAGCTGGGCGAGCTGGTGTCCGGCCTGACCGAAGGCGGTCGCGCGACGCTGCAATGGGCCGTGACCGAGGGGACCTATTCCAAGCCGCAGTCACGGGCGCTGGTGAACCTGGCCTATCTGACCGTGGCGGCCCTGCCCTCCGGCGGCGTGGCGACCGTGCGCACGCGCGCCGAGGGTGACGGGCTTGTGATCGAGGGGATCGCCGAGGGCGCCCGGGCCCGGCTGAAGGCCGAGGCCGTGGCCGGCCTGGCCGGCCAACCCCTGTCCGAAGGCCTCCCGGGCCAGTGGATCCAGCCCTACTGGCTCTGGCTGACCGCCCACGACGCGGGCGGGACGCTGGAGGTCCAGGTCGAAGACGGCCGCGTGGCGCTGATCGCCCGCATGCCTAACTGACGCTTAAGGCGGTTTCCCAAGGACTCGTTAACCGGCTCAAAGCGATCATAGGCCTAGATGCACACGCGGGCGTTGCGCCTTTGTTTCGCCCCCAGGATACGAACTTGACCCCCAGAACGTGTCTGATCGTCGACGACAGCCGGATCATCCGGAAGGTCGCCCGTCGCATCGTCGAGGGCCTGGGGTTCGAGGTCGACGAGGCCGCCGACGGCTCCGAAGCCCTGGCCTTCTGCGCCGGGTTGATGCCCGAGGTGATCCTGCTGGACTGGTCCATGCCGGTGATGGACGGCCTGACCTTCCTGCGCCGCCTGCGAACCCTGCCCGACGGAGCCGCGCCCAAGGTGCTGTTCTGCACCATCGAGACGCGCGCCGAACGCATCGCCGAGGCCCTGTCCGCGGGCGCCGACGACTATGTGATGAAGCCGTTCGACGGTGAGATCCTGACATCCAAATTCGCCGAGGTGGGAGCCGTCTGACCCCATGTCGCCCGAGGATTTCGATCGCCTGCAATCGCTGATGGCCTCGCGCGCGGGGTTCCGGCTGACGCGCGACCGGATGAAGCTGGCCGAGCACCGCCTGGGCCCCGTGGCCCGGCGCGAAGGGTTCGAGACCGTCGACGCCATGCTGGGCTCGCTGTGGGCCAAGCCGGTGGCGACTCTGGGCTGGTCGATCATCGAGGCCCTGCTGAACCCCGAGACCTGGTTCCGCCGCGACCGTCCGACCTTCGACACCCTGGGCGGCGAACTGCTGCCGGCTCTTAGCCGCGCGCGGACCGGCCAGCCGGTGCGCGTCTGGTCGGCGGGTTGCTCCACCGGGCAGGAGCCCTGGTCGATCGCCATGGCCGCGCTGGACGCCGGCGCCCCGGTCGAGATCGTCGGCACCGACCTGTCGCAGCGCGCGCTGGAGAAGGCCCGCACCGGCGCCTACACCGGCTTCGAAATCCAGCGCGGGCTGAAGGCCGAGACCATGCTGCGCTGGTTCGAACAGGCCGACGACGCCTGGATCGCCAAGCCCCAGCTGCGCGCCACGGTGCATTTCGCCCGCGCCAACCTGCTGGACGCGCCGACCGACGACGCGCGCTTCGACGTCATCTTCTGCCGCAACCTGCTGGACGACATGGAACCGGCGCGGCGGATCCAGGTGCTGGACAACCTCGAGCGGCGGCTGGTCGATGACGGCGTGCTGTTCCTCGGCCCCGACGAGCGGATCGAGGGCGACAGCGTCGCCTTCCGCGCGGTGGCCGGTCGCCGGGGCCTGTTCGTCAAGTCGCCGACGGCCGTGCGCCGGGCGGCCTGATCCCCCTTCGCCAAACCGAATTCCTGTCGTAGCGTCGCTTCCGGTCGTCCCGGGGGAATGTCGACATGCGTCTGTTCTGGCTGATCGGATCGTTGGCTCTGGCGCTGGCCATCGGGGTGCTGACCCTGCAGGTCCCGCGTCCCGTCGCGGCGGACGCCCCCGCGACAACCTTCTCCGCCGGACGGGCCATGGCCGATGTGCGCCAGATCGCGCAACGCCCCCACCCCATCGGCTCGCCTGATCATGCGCGGGTGCAGGCCTATCTGCTGCAGCGCATGGGCGCCCTGGGTCTGCAGACCTCGACCCAGACCGGGCCGATCTCGCCCGGCTCGGCGCGGCGGCTGAGCCAGCAGGGCGGCGATCCGGCGGCGGCCGACTTCAGCGCCACCAATCTTATCGGCGTGCTGCCGGGGCGGAACCCCGCCCTGCCCGCCGTGGCCCTGATGGCCCACTACGACACCGTCCCGCATTCGCCCGGAGCGGCGGACGACACCACGGGCCTGGCGGCGGTGCTGGAGACGGTGCGCGCGATCCGCGCGCGGGGCCCGGCGGAGC
The DNA here is from genome assembly GCF_058807475.1 of Brevundimonas sp. GW821-FHT12C05. Classification (NCBI taxonomy): domain Bacteria; kingdom Pseudomonadati; phylum Pseudomonadota; class Alphaproteobacteria; order Caulobacterales; family Caulobacteraceae; genus Brevundimonas; species Brevundimonas sp. GW821-FHT12C05. The sequence goes on along the minus strand of NZ_JBXAQS010000001.1, from coordinate 100,458 downwards.
GCACCCTGGTGGTCCTGTTCACCGACGGCGAGGAGCTGGACCTGGACGGGGCGCGGGTGTTCTGGGGCGGCCACCCCCTGCGCGACCACATCGGCGCCGTGGTCAATCTGGAGGCGCGCGGCGGCGGCGGCCGAGCCATGATGTTCGAGACCGGACGCGGCAACGCCCAGACCGTCGCCCTGTTCGGCGGGGCGGGGGTTAAGGCCACGGGCGGGGTGACCTCCAACTCCCTGGCCGTCTTCGTCTACGAGACCATGCCCAACGGCACCGACTTCACCGTGCCCAAAGCGCGCGGCGTGCAGGGGGTCAATTTCGCCTTCATCGGCCGGCCCGCACAGTACCACGCCTCCACCTCGACCCCGGAGACCCTGGATCAGGGCAGCGTGCAGCACATCGGCGCGCAGGCGCTGGAGACGGCGGACGCCCTGGTGCGCGCGCGCGCCCTGCCCGCCGCCACGACCAACGCCGTCTACGCCGACGTGTTCGGCCGGTTCGTGATCCACTATCCGCCGGTGATCGGATGGGGGCTGTGGGTCGTGGCCGCCGCCCTGCTGGCCGGCGCCGCGGCGCTGGCGCGGCGGCGCGCGGGCCTGACCTTCGCCGACGTCGGGCGCGGCATGGTCGACGGCCTGTGGTTCCTGACCAGCGGACTGGTGCTGACCCATGCGGTGCGGCTGGCCGGCGGACCTCTGTCGGAGCGGGCCGAGAGCGCGGAGGCCTATTACACCCTGCTGGCCCGGCTGCCGTGGCTGGAGGCGGGCGCGGCGCTGGCCGTGCTGGCCCTGATGCTGGCGGTGCTGGGCGGCCGGACGCGGTCCGACCGGCGCGTGACCGCCGGGGCCCTGGCGGTCCTGACCGTCCTGACCATCGTGCTGGGCGGATTCAATCTCCTGATCGTCGGCGCGGGCGTCGTGGCCGTCGGCCTGTCGCTGGCGCCCGGACTGGCCGCGCGCAGCGTCTGGGGCGGCTGGACCGGACTGATCGCCCTGGCCCTGGTGTTCGCAGCGGGCGCGCAGGCGGCGGCGCCCGAGACGGCCTTCCTGTTCCTGTGGCCGGCCCTGCTGGCCGGGCTGGCGGCGGTCGCCGCGGCCGCGCTCGATCCGGGCCTGACCCGGCCCAAGTCGCTGACCGCCGTCGCGGTCGCCGCCGTCCTGGGCGGGGCCTGGCTGATCGGCATGGCCCACCCGGTCTTCCTCGGCATCGGCATGGACCTGCCCGGGGTGCTGGCCCTGCTCGGCCTGCTGGGCCTCATGCTGGTCCGCCCCTTCAGCCCCGAGCCCGCGGCCGAGCGACCGTTGCTGATGGTCGCGCTGGGCGTGCTGATCCTCGGCGCGGGGCTGTCGGCCTATGCCCAGGCCGCCGAGCCCATGGCCCGCGATCCGCAGGCGTCGTCACGGAACAGCTAGGCCGCCCCAGGCCCAATACGTCAAATTTGGACGTATGAAACCGGAACTGGACGGGGACAGAAAGAGAACATCTTGTGAACCAGAACAAACCATGCACATAGTCCGCCTCACATAACGAGGGGGCGGGTCCATGGCGGGTCTCTCCCGAAACCAGATGGGAATCATGGCAAGGGAGACGAAGGCAGTGTCACAGGCGGCTTTGAAATTGGTGGGCAAGGAAGACGGCGACAAGCAACGCGCCCTCGAGGCGGCGATCGCGCAGATCGATCGCGCCTTCGGCAAGGGCTCGGTGATGAAGCTCGGCAAGGGCGGCGTCGTCGCCGAGATCGCCAGCGTCTCGACCGGATCGCTGGGCCTGGACATGGCGCTCGGCATCGGCGGCCTGCCGCGCGGCCGGGTCATCGAGGTGTTCGGCCCGGAAAGCTCGGGCAAGACGACCCTGGCCCTGCACACCGTCGCGGAAATCCAGAAGGCCGGCGGCGTCGCCGCCTTCGTCGACGCCGAACACGCGCTCGACCCCGGCTACGCCCAGAAGCTGGGCGTGAACCTGGACGACCTGCTGGTCTCGCAGCCCGACACGGGCGAGCAGGCGCTGGAGATCGTCGACACCCTGGTGCGCTCGGGCGCCGTGGACATCGTGGTGGTCGACTCCGTCGCCGCCCTGACGCCGCGCGCCGAGATCGAGGGCGAGATGGGCGACAGCCTGCCCGGCCTACAGGCGCGCCTGATGAGCCAGGCCCTGCGCAAGCTGACCGCCTCGATCAACAAGTCTCAGTGCATCGTCCTGTTCATCAACCAGATCCGTCACAAGATCGGGGTCATGTACGGCTCGCCGGAAACCACGACCGGCGGCAATGCGCTGAAATTCTACGCCTCGGTCCGTCTCGACATCCGCCGCACCGGCGCGATCAAGGACCGCGACGAAGTGGTCGGCAACACCACCCGCGTGAAGGTGGTCAAGAACAAGGTCGCCCCGCCGTTCCGCGAGGTCATCTTCGACATCATGTACGGCGAAGGCATCTCCAAGCTGGGCGAGATCATCGACCTGGGGGTCAAGGCCGGCATCGTCGAGAAGTCAGGCAGCTGGTTCTCCTACGACAGCCAGCGTATCGGCCAGGGCCGCGAGAATGTGCGCGCCTTCCTCAAGGCCAATCCGGATGTCGCCGACTCGATCGAGAAGGCCGTGCGCGCCTCGACCAACAAGATCGCCGACGAACTGCTGGGCACGCCCGAGCCGGACGAGGGCCAGGACCTGGAAGGCTGACGTCAGGCTGAGCCTGGCAAAAGTCCACTAAAGTGCACTCGAAAAAATTTCGGGCGCCCATTTCACCAACACTTCTCCGGCCGGGTTCGCCGACCCGCCATCCGACCCCGCCGGGCCGGGCCGGATGGAGCGGCCGCTCGACCCCCGCCGGGTCGGGCGGCCTTTTTTCATCCGGGCTTGCCAGTCCGGAGGCGGAGAGGGCCGTGCCGCCCTGAGGGCCTCAATCGAACCCGCGCGTCGCGATGGGATTGCCGGACGGGCCGGAAGGGGTGATCGTCGGCGCCGGGAGGACTTCACATGATCAAACCGGGTTCCGGCGCGCGCGCCGCCCTCTTCGCTGGCCTCGCCGGCGGCGCGGCGGACATTCTGACCGCCTTCGTCATCTACCGGCCCGCCTCGCCGGAACAGATCCTGCAGGCGGTGGCCTCAGGACTGCTGGGCCCCGCGGCCTTCCAGGGTGGATGGGGCGCGGCGGCGATCGGGCTGGCCGCGCACTTCGTCCTCGCCGTCATCTGGGGCGTCATCTTCATTCTCGCCGCCACCCAGGCCCCCGCGGTCCTGCGCCGTCCGGTCCTGTCGGGCCTCGGCTTCGGCGTGGTCGTCTACGGGGTGATGAACGCCGTCGTCGTCCCCCTGTCGGCCGCCCCGGCGCGCGCCGCGCCGGCGGCGGAGATGATCGGACTGGGGCTGCTGGCTCATGCCCTGTTCGGTCTGGCCCTCGCCTTCACGGCCGCCCGCCTGCTGCGCGCCGACCGCTGACGCAGAACGGGGCGGCCCTTCCGGACCGCCCCGCTTCCTTCGTCAGATGGACGCTCCGCCTACCACTCCGGCGGCAGATAGGGGCCGAAGCCCGAACAGACGTACATCGGGGTCTTCACCTCATAGCCGGCCGGCAGCCACGGCGAGGTGACGAAGATCATCGAACCCGACTGGACGCAGCTGTCGGACCCGCTGCCGATCAGGTTGGCGTGTTCCGCGTCCGAATAGACCTCATAGGAATAGGCGATCGGGAAACAATCGCTATGGCCGCTGAAGCAGTAGATCCCCGGCCCGGGGTAGTACTGCTGGACCGCCGCCGCGGGAGCCGGAGCCGCCGCTCCGAGCGACATCGACAGGGTCAGGCCCGCCACGGCGGCGCCAAGCATCTTGATCGACATGATACCCTCCTTCACACGCCCCTCCGGCGCGTAGGTAGTAAGCGGCGCCATTTACACAACCTTAAATAACAAGTTCGTGTGAGAGGTGAATCCGCACCGGCGCACCCGCCGGCGGGCCTCGACGGCGACCGGCCCGCCGCCACGGCTCCGACATCACGCCCGGGTGATGCAAAGGGGCCAGAACCCCTATATGACGGCCGATCCCCCTTCTCGAATGCGCGTCCCATGACCAGCCTCAAACAGATCCGTTCGACCTTCCTCGACTACTTCGCGGCCGATGGGCACGAGAAGGTCCACTCGGCTCCGCTGGTGCCGCAGAACGACCCGACGCTGATGTTCGTCAACGCGGGCATGGTGCCGTTCAAGGACTACTTCACGGGCGCGGCCACCCCGCCGTATCCGCGCGCCACCAGCTCGCAGAAATGCGTCCGCGCGGGCGGCAAGCACAACGACCTGGACAACGTCGGCTACACCGCGCGCCACCTGACCTTCTTCGAGATGCTGGGCAACTTCAGCTTCGGCGACTACTTCAAGGAACACGCGATCGACCGCGCCTGGGAGCTGGTCACCAAGGACTTCGGCCTGGATCCCAAGCGCCTGCTGGTCACCGTCTACATCGACGACGACGAGGCCGCCGCGATCTGGAAGAAGGTCACCGGCTTCAGCGACGACAAGATCATCCGCATCGCCGGTTCGGACAATTTCTGGGCCATGGGCGACAACGGCCCCTGCGGTCCGTGCACCGAGATCTTCTGGGACTACGGCGACCACGTCCCCGGCGGCCCTCCCGGCTCGCCGGATGAGGACGGCGACCGCTATGTGGAGATCTGGAACAACGTCTTCATGCAGTTCGAGAAGGAGAACGACCAGATCGTTCGCCAGCTGCCCAAGCCCTCGGTCGACACCGGCATGGGCCTGGAGCGCATCGCCTCGGTGCTGCAGGGCAAGAACTCGGTCTTCGACACCGACCTGTTCCAGACCCTGATCGCCGCCTCGGCGGATGCGACCGGGACCGATCCCAACGGCGAGATGGCGTCCAGCCACCGCGTCATCGCCGACCATCTGCGCTCGTCGTCCTTCCTGATCGCCGACGGCGTCACCCCCTCGAACGAGGGGCGGGGCTATGTCCTGCGCCGCATCATGCGCCGCGCCATGCGTCACGCCCACCTGCTGGGCGCGAGCGATCCCCTGATCCACCGCCTGGTGCCGACCCTGGTCGGCGAGATGGGCGACGCCTTCCCCGAGCTGAAGCGCGCCCAGGCCTTCGTCGAGGATACGCTGAAGCAGGAAGAGATCCGTTTCCGCACCACCCTGTCCAAGGGCATGAACCTGTTCGACACGGCGGTGCAGGGCTTCAAGCCCGGCGACATGCTGGACGGCCAGACGGCCTTCACCCTGTCCGACACCTACGGCTTCCCGCTGGACCTGACGCAGGACGAGGCGCGTCGCCGCGGCTATTCGGTCAACGTCGACGGCTTCGAGGCCGCCATGGCCGAGCAGCGCCAGCGCTCGCGCGAGCACTGGAAGGGTTCGGGCCAGACCGCCAACGCCGGCGAATGGCTGACCATCCGCGACCGCCTGGGGCCGACCGTCTTCACCGGCTATGACGCCATCGAGGGTTCGGGCGAGGTCCTGGCCATCATGAGCGGCGGCGCGCCGGTCGATGCGGCCGAGGCCGGCGACATCGTCGAGGTCCTGTTCGACACCACCCCCTTCTACGCCGAGAGCGGCGGCCAGGCGGGCGACCACGGCACGTTCGAGTGGCCGGGCGGCGAGGCCGAGGTCATCGACGTCAAGAAGCACGCCGGCGACCTGCACGTGCTGTCGGTCCAGATCACGGCGGGCAAGCTGGAGATCGGAACCCGCGCGGCCCAGCTGGTCGACGCCGAGAAGCGCCGCACCACGCGCGCCAACCACTCGGCCGCCCACCTGCTGCACACGGCGCTGAAGAACATCCTCGGCCCTGCGGTGGCCCAGAAGGGCCAGCTGGTCGACGCCGAACGCGCGCGCTTCGACTTCAGCCACAACGCCCCGCTGACCGAGGCCGAACTGTCGGCCATCGAGACCGAGGTCAATGCCGTCATCCGCCAGAACGTCCCGACGGAGACCAAGCTGATGGCTCCCGAGGCCGCGATCGAGGCCGGCGCCATCGCCCTGTTCGGCGAGAAGTACGGCGACGAGGTTCGCGTCCTGACGCTGGGCCGCTCGCTGACCGGCGACAACGCCCCCTATTCGGTCGAGCTGTGCGGCGGCACCCACGTGGCCCGCACCGGCGACATTGCCCTGTTCAAGGTGGTGCAGGAAACCGGCATCGCCGCCGGCGTCCGCCGCATCGAGGCCCTGACCGGCGAGGCCGCGCGCCAGTACCTGCTGGCCCAGGCGGGCGTGGCCAAGGGCCTGGCCCAGAGCTTCAAGGTCCAGACGGGCGACGTGCCCGCGCGGGTCGAGGCCCTGACCGGTTCGGTCAAGGCGCTGGAGAAGCAGGTCGCCGAGCTGAAGAAGCAACTGGCCCTGGGCGGCGGCGGGGCTTCGGCCAATACCGCGCCCGAGGAGATCAACGGCGTCAAGCTGATCGCCCGCGTGCTGGACGGCGTCGACGGCAAGGGTCTGCGCGGCGTGGCCGAGGACTTCCGCAAGCAGGTCGGTTCGGGCGTTGTCGCCCTGATCGGCGTGACCGAGGGCAAGGCGGCGATCACCGTCGCCGTCACCTCGGACATCACCGGCACGGTCAATGCGGCGGACCTCGCCCGCGCGGCGGTGCTGGCGATGGGCGGCCAGGGCGCGGGCGGCAAGCCCGACTTCGCCCAGGGCGGCGCCCCCGAAGGCGGCAAGGCCGAAGAAGGCCTGGCGGCGGTGCGGGCGGCGCTGGCGGGCTAGGTCAGCTCTCGGGCGTGACGGTGCGCGTTACACGGCCGGCCTCGTCCAGGAACTGGATCGAGGCCTGGCCGTCCGCCGTCACGTGCAGACGCAGCCGCGTCCGGCCCTGGGCGTCACGCAGCTCCATCTTCGACGCCCGTTCCGCGTCCTTGCCGAAGTAGGCGCGCTGGTTTCCAAACGCGCCCTCAGCCCTCAGGCGCGCGAGCTCGGCCGTCCGGGCGTCCCCGGTCAGGCCCTGCAGCCGGGTGGTGGCGACCTCGATCGACTGGTCCGGCCGGTCCGAGATCGTCAGCCCGGCCGTGCGCTCGCCGCCCTCCTCGATCTGGTTCAGGGCGACCACCTGGTCCTGCTCGAACTGATCGAAGCTCAGGTGGCCGTACCCCTCGACCGACCCGTCGGCCTTGCGCGCGCCGCCGAAGATCAGCCCGCCGTTCTCGGTGCCTTCGTCGTTGAAGAACAGCATGCCCGCGGTGGTGCGGTTCGGATGCGGATGCTCCTCCCCGCGGATGATGAGGCCCGGGAAGCGGGCGGTGTTGGAGATGGTCATCCGCAGGGTGCCGTCGTCCTCGCGGATGTTGATGCGCTTGACGTCGATCTCCTCGAAAGCCGTGCGCTCCGGCCCGCTGACGGCCTCTGTGACCACGAAAGCCCCCAGGATCGTGGTGGCGATGGCGGAGTAAACGACTAGGAACGACGGGCGGCGGGACATGGGAGGACTCCGGACAGGACGATCCTCCTTCCTACTCATTCCTCGTTCTGCAGGTCCACGGCGGCCAGCTTCCAGGTGAACAGGCCACGGCGTTCCAGGATCAGGGCCAGGTGCTGGTCGGGATGATCGCGGTCGGTCAGGGTCACGGCGAAATGGTTCAGGTCGCGGTAGCCCCAGGCCTGATGGATGTCCTTGTCGCTCTTCCGATCCCCGGGCTCCGACGGGGTCCGGCGGCCGGGATCGGGCGCCTCGGCGGTGGTGACCATCTGAGCCAGCACCTCAGGCGTGACCGCGGTGTCGACGGCGCCCGACAGGATCATCGGCGCCAGCATCATGCCCAGCCCGCCCAGGCCGCTTTCGACCACGCGCGGATCACGGCCCATTCGCGCGACCAGCTCCTTGTTCAGCTCATCCTTCAAGCTCCCGCGCAGGGCCGGGAAATCGACCAGCTGTTCCAGCTTGCGGGCGTCCCCGGCCTTGGCCGCGCGGATCAGGGCTTGGCCGGCGACGATGGGCGCCACGGCCCAGGCGGCGGCGAACAACGCCACCGCCGCCAGCACGGCGCCGGTCAGCAGTCTCTTGGTCATGTCATCCCTCTGGCGTCGTAACGCCTTCCCACCGTCACGGTTGCCCGAGTCGAGGCGGCGCGCCAGTGGAAGCGGTGTCAGCCGCCTTTCGTGCCGCCCGACTCCACCCGGGGAACGGGGGCGCCTGAGAGGGGCGGGGCGGCGCCCTCGGGCAGGCCGACATGGACCAGCCGCCACTCGAACGGACCCTTGCGCTCGAAGGTGAAGACCGTCTTGGACCCGCCTTCGTCCGTGACCGCCATGCGGGCGCGATTGACGCCCCAGAAGACCGGCTCCGGGAACAGGTCCCGGCGTTCGCCCTCCGGCGCGGGTGCGGTGCGCTGGGCGGCGTAACGGCCCTCGCCCCGCGTCAGGGCGGCGACGGCGGCGGGGGTCAGGTAGATGTCCGGCTGCGGGCCGAGGGCCGGAGCGGCCTGCTCGAACTGGCGGCGCACGGCGCCGATCGGGTCTTCGAGGAAGGAGGCCGCCGGGGCCTGGGCCGCCGCATTGCCGTTCAGCTGGGGCCGCAGCGACTGGCGCACGGCGGTGTAGTCGATCAACCGCGACAGGGCCGCGGCGTCATTGGCGTCCGCCGCCGAACGGATGGCGAAGAAGGCCACCCCCGGCGCGGCGAAGAAGCTGATCGCCGCGATCACGATCGCCGCCAGGATGAGTCTGCCGATGAGTTTCACGCCCGCCCTCCGTTAACGCCGTCATCAATGCACGAACCCGCGGCCCGCTCAAACGAAAGGCCCGCCGGACGCGAATCGAGCGGGCCTTTGTTTCTGGGCCGCGGTCGTCGGCCCTGCGGGACCTCCCGACCCGACGCGGCCTAGCGCTTCGCGCACAGCTCGCGCTCAAGCAGCGAGGCTCCGCGAGCCGAGCGGTAGCGCGCAACGAAGCGAGCCGCCGCGCGGCGAGCGATAGCGCCCTTCTTAGGAAGCCATGGCCTTGTCGAGGTTGGCGGCGACCTTGTCGAGGAAGCCCTCGGTGGTCAGCCAGCCCTGCTGGTCGCCGACCAGCAGCGCCAGGTCCTTGGTCATGAAGCCGCTCTCGACGGTGTCGACGACGACCTTCTCCAGGGTCTCGGCGAAGTGGGCCAGCTCGGCGTTGCCGTCCAGCTTGGCGCGGTGCTTGAAGCCGGCGGTCCAGGCGAAGATCGAGGCGATCGAGTTGGTCGAGGTGGCCTCGCCCTTCTGGTGCTGGCGGTAGTGACGGGTCACGGTGCCGTGGGCGGCCTCGGTCTCCATGATCTTGCCGTCCGGGGTCATCAGGACCGAGGTCATCAGGCCCAGCGAGCCGAAGCCCTGCGCCACGACGTCCGACTGCACGTCGCCGTCGTAGTTCTTGCACGCCCAGACGAAGCCGCCCGACCACTTGATCGCGGCCGCGACCATGTCGTCGATCAGGCGGTGCTCATAGGTCAGGCCGCGCTTCTTGAACTCTTCGGCGTACTCGGCGTCGAACACCTCCTGGAAGATGTCCTTGAAGCGGCCGTCGTAGGCTTTCAGGATCGTGTTCTTGGTCGACAGATAGACCGGATAGTTGCGGTTCAGGCCGTAGCTGAACGAGGCATGGGCGAAGTCGCGGATCGAGGCGTCCAGGTTGTACATGCCCATGGCCACGCCGGCGCCGGGCGACTGATAGACCTCGTGCTCGATCACGGCTCCGTCTTCACCGACGAACTTGATCGACAGGGTGCCCTTGCCCGGGAACAGGAAGTCGGTGGCCTTGTACTGGTCGCCGAAGGCGTGACGGCCGACGACGATGGGCTGGGTCCAACCGGGGACCAGACGCGGCACGTTCGAGCAGATGATCGGCTCGCGGAAGACGACGCCGCCCAGGATGTTGCGGATGGTGCCGTTCGGCGACTTCCACATCTTCTTCAGGCCGAACTCGGCGACGCGGGCTTCGTCCGGGGTGATGGTGGCGCACTTGACGCCGACGCCGTGCTTCTGGATCGCGTGAGCCGCGTCGATCGTCACCTGGTCGTCGGTGGCGTCGCGGTGTTCCATGCCCAGGTCGTAATAGTCGAGCTCGACGTCGAGGTAGGGGAAGACCAGCTTGTCCTTGATCCACTGCCAGATGATGCGGGTCATCTCGTCGCCGTCGATGTCCACGATGGGGTTGGCGACCTTGATCTTGGCCATGCGCGTGCTGCCTTTGCCTTGGGAGATAGGATGGGTTGGCCGGGGGTATAGCCGCCGCGCGCCGGGGCGCAAAGCCCGGGGCGCCGCGACACAGATTACCGTCGTTCACCCCGCCCGGGAAAACGCCGCCTCCGTGTCGGAACCGATGCGCCTCAGGCCCGCTGACTAGGAATGCGGATATGGCGACGGTCGGGATGGCGAAAGCTCCGGCCCCGCGAGACAAGGTCGAAATCGGCCTTCAGGGGAGAGACACCATGCGAGCCTTGATCGTGACGGCCCTGGCCGCGGTCAGCCTGACCGCCTGCGGACGGGACGCGCCCGGGAAGGCCGGCGAGACCCCACAGGCCCCGGCGCCCGTCGCGGCGGCGGACCCGGCCGCCACGGCCGCGGCGGCGACGCCGAGCGAGACGCGGGAATTCCGCGACTGGCGCGCGGTCTGCGATAACGGCAACCAGTGCATGGCCTACAGCGGCTCGGACGCCACCAGCTGGATCCGGATCACCCGAGCCGCCGGCGCCTCCACCGACGGTCCCTGCATCGGCTTCGGCCTGGGCTTCACCGGACAGGACGACACGCCCAACCCGGTCACCCTCTCGGCGGACGGCCGTCCGCTGTTGCGCATGCAGGGAACCGACGGCCGCTACTGCGCGGACGGGCTCGCCGGTTCTCCGGCGACCGCGCTCATCGCGGCGGCCGACGCCCAGGCCCTGACGCTGGAGGGCGGCGGACAGAAGGGCGCGGTCCCCGCCTCGGGCCTCAAGGCCGCCCTGCTATGGATCGACGAACGTCAGGGACGGCTGGACACGACGACGGCGCTGATCCGGCGTGGAGCCCGCCCGGACTCGACCGTGCCGCCCGCCCCGGCCCTGCCCCGGGTGACACCCGCGCCGCCCGTATCGCAGGCCGGGTTCGAGGGCGCGGCCAATCCGATGGCGGACGAGCCGCGCGGCCTGACGGTCCCGGCGGCCATCGAGGGGTTGAAAAAGGTGAAGACCTGCCGGGCGGATAACAACGAATACCTGAACAAGGCCGTGCTGGCGGCGCGGCTGGACGCCTCGACGGTGTTGTGGGGCATCCCCTGCGGCAGCGGGGCCTATAACGCGACCTACGTCCTTTACCTGGCCCGACCGGACGGCTCCGGCGTGCGGCCCGCCGCCCTGCCCGAACGCACCCCGCGCACCGAGGGGGATATCGGCGGCGAAGGGCCCTGGCTGGTCAACCCGATCTATGACCCGCAGCGTCAGACCCTGACGGTCTTCCCGCGCGGACGGGGCTTGGGCGATTGCGGGACCATCACCACTTGGACTTGGACCGCGCAGGGCTTCGCCCTGTCCGAAGAGCGCGGCATGGGGGATTGCTGGGGCATGAACTCCGGCCTCTGGCCGACCCTGTGGCGCACAAGGGGGTGACGGACCCCGAGGTCCTGATCGTCGGCGCCGGCCCCGCCGGGCTGACCGCCGCCACCTATCTGGCGCGGTTCCGGCGACGGGTGTTGGTGGCCGACGACGGGCCGTCGCGGGCCTGCTGGATCCCGGTCAGTCACAACATGCCCGGCTTTCCGCAAGGCATCACCGGCGACGCCATCCTGCGGCGCATGACCGAGCAGGCGACCGAGTATGGCGCCGGGATCGAGGCGGGCCGCGTCGAGGCGCTCGAGCGGGACGGCGACGGTTTCGTCGCCCGGCTGAACGGACGAACCATCCGCGTACGGGCCGTGCTTCTGGCCACCGGCGTCGCCGACCATCATCCCGATCTGCCGGGCGTCGAGCGGGCCATCGAACGATCGCTCGTGCGCATCTGCCCGATCTGCGACGGCTATGAAGCCATCGACAAGGCGGTGGCCGTGATCGGGATGGACGACCGGGGCGGGCGCGAGGCCGCCTTCCTGCGCACCTATTCGGAACAGGTGGCGCTGATCCATGTGGGCGGCGCGGACGCCCTGACCTGCCGGGATGAGCTGACGCGGCTGGGCATCGAACTGATCTGTGCGCCGATCGACAATGTCCGCCTGGAAGGCGACCGGGTCACAGCCCTGAGCTGGGGCGGGACATTCCGCAGTTTCGACCTGGTCTATTCGGCGCTGGGGACCTCGCCGAACGCGGCGCTGGCGGAAGGGCTGGGCGCGCGCACCGGCGACGACGGCCGCCTGTTCGTCGATGCGCACCAGCAGACCAGCACCCCCGGCCTCTACGCCGCCGGAGACGTGGTGCGCGGCCTGAACCAGATCGCCGTGGCGAGCGCCGAGGCCGCGGTGGCCGCGACCGCGATCCACAACCGATTGCGCGAAGCCGACGGCCTGGTCGTGCCGCCGAATTAAATCAGCCCGAACTCCGGGATTGGGTGGGTCCGGAGTTCGGGCCACGGCCCTTGGAGGCAAGGACCGACGGTCGAGGCGGAGAAAGAGGGAGCTCCCCGCAGCGTACCGGATCGGGGGAAATCAGCGCCGCGTGGCGGCGGACGAACCGGCCTGGGCGCGTACAAGGCGGCGCGTGCGGCTACGGCGCCACTCTTCGAGGACCGCAACCCAGCCCCATGCGGGCTCCTTATGCGTGTGGTGTACCTCTTCCATCTCGGCCTCCTCTGGTTGGCGTGGGTGACAGGCGGCAATATCGGCTTGACAGCGGAAGCGGACAAACCAGATTGTGCGCCTCCCACATAAGGTTCACTTATGGCCGACCCCCTTTCCGGCATTCCCCTGGCCTCGATCCGCGTGTTCGAGGCGGCCGCGCGGCTGAGGAGCTTCACGCGCGCCGCCGAGGAGCTGGGCATGACCCAGGCGGCGGTCAGCTGGCAGATCAAGGCGTTGGAGGGCCGGCTGGGTCAGAGCCTGTTCCGCCGCCTGCCGCGCGAGGTGCAGCCGACGGAAGCCGGCGAGCGGCTGTCGCGCGCCGCCACCGAGGCCATGAGCCTGCTGCGCCGCGCGATCAGCGACCTGACCGAGGCTGACGAGCACATCCTGTCGATCACCACCCTGGCCACACTGGCGACCCAGTGGCTGGCTCCGCGGCTGGGCGCCTTCCAACTGGCCAATCCGGGGCTGGCGGTGCGGATGGACACCAATCCCGCCCTGCTCGACCTGGCGCGCGAGGGTTTCGATGTCGGGATCCGGTCCGGACACGGCGACTGGCCGGGCATGGAAAGCCAGCTGCTGATGCCCAGCGTCTTCACCCCCGTGTGCAGCCCCGCGATGGCGCAGAAGCTGAACCTGACAAATCCGTGCGACCTGCTGGATGCGCCCCGGATCGGGATGGAGAAGGAATGGGCCGCCTGGTTCGCGGCGGCGGGACTGGACGACGGCGTGCGCCCGGCGACCCGGCTGACCGCCGACTACCAGGTGCTGGAGGTCGCGGCGGCGCTGGGCGGACAGGGCGTGGCCCTGGCCTCGCCGATCCTGTTCGCGCGCGAGATCGAGACCGGGATCCTGGTCCGCCCCTTCGAGGAGATGGTGGCCTTCCACACCGGCTATTATCTGGTCTGGCCCGAGGGGCGGCGGCGCTCGCCCAAGATCAAGCGCTTCCGCGACTGGATCATGGCCCAGGCCGACACCGACCCGGCGGTCGCCGCGGCCCGCTTCGGGCACGAGGCGCGCACCGCCAGGAAGGTCGCCGCCCCCCGGCCCTGAGGGATCAGCTCCGGATCAGCCCTTCCAGCACGGCCAGCGGGACCGAACCGTTGACCAGCACCTTGTCGTGGAAGGCGCGCAGGTCGAAGCCGGGCTTGGCCGCCTCCTCCGCGCGCAGGCGGGCGATGACGGTGTGGCCGATCTTGTAGGCGCAGGCCTGTCCCGGCATCGAGGCGTAGCGGTTGATCTCGCTGTTGGCCGCGCCGACCGGCTTGGCGCCCGAGGCGACCATGTAGTCGACGGCCTGTTCGCGGCTCCAGCCCTTGGCGTGCATGCCCGTGTCGACCACCAGGCGGACGGCGCGGAACAGGTAGGACATCAGGAAGCCGACCCGGCCCAGCGGGTCTTGGGCGTAGACGTCCAGATCGTCGGCCGCGACCGCCTCGGCGTACAGGGCCCAGCCCTCGTTATAGGCCGAGAAGCCGTTGGCGCGGCGGTACTGGGGCAGGCTCTCGGTCTCGCGCTGCAGGGCGACCTGCAGGTGATGGCCCGGCGACGCCTCGTGATAGGTCAGGGTCGGCAGCGAGAATTTCGGCCAGTTCTTCGTCTCGCGCAGGTTGATGTAGTAGGCGCCCGGCCGCGAGCCGTCGAGCGGCGGCCCCTGATAGTAGCCGCCCGGCGCGCCCGCCTCGATCGCCGGGGGCACGCGGCGGACCTCCACGGCGGCGCGGGGCAGGCGTCCGAAGACGCGCGGCAGAAGCGGCTGCAGCGCCTGCACCTGCCGGTTCAGGGACGCGATCAGCGCCACCTTGTCCGCGTCGGTCTCGCCCCACAGCTGGGCCGGGTCCTTGTTCAGGGCGTCGATGCGCTGGCCGACGGTCCCCTGGGTCAAGCCCTGGGCTTTCAGAATGGCGTCGATGCTCGCGCTGATCTCGGCCACCTGTTCCAGGCCGATGGCGTGGATCTGGTCGGCGGTCAGGGTCGTCGTGGTCCAGTGCTTCAGGGCGTGGGCGTAGAAGGCCTCGCCCTCGGGCAGGCGGCGAGTTACGCCGGCGTCGTGCACGGCGGCGGGGCGCAGGGCCTCGAAGGCCGAGATCTGGCGCGCCAGGGCGGGCTTGACCTCGGTCTCGACCAGGCGGGCGGCGCGGTCGCCGTAGCCGCTGAGGCCCAGGGCCGACGCCTTGCGCTCCAGCGAGCGGACCATGGCCATGTCGGGCGCCGCCTGCCCCGCCAGCGCGCGCAGCTGGCCGGTGGTCAGGTCGATGATGAAGTCGGGCGGAACGACGCCCTTGCCCGCGTCGGCGCGGATCCGCTGCGTCTCCGCATCCACCGAGGGGGCGAATGCAGACAGGCGCGACAGGAAGGCGTCGGCGCCGGCCGCATCTTCGACCCGGTGTTGGCTGTCCAAGAAGTCCGGCACGGTGAAGTAGGCGCCGGTCAGCTGGTTGACGACATAGGGGCCCATCCGCCCGCCGCCCATGGTCGAGCCGTAGTCGAAGCCCGCGCCGGTGGCGGCCGTCTCGGTCCGGAAGGCGGCGACGGCGTGGTTGACCTTGCCCGCCTCGGACAGGCCGTCGGTCCCGCCGAAGGCGCGGAACACGCGCCAGCGCTCCACCGCCTGCGCCCGCTCCTCCCGCCAGGCGCCCTCGCTCTGGTCGCTGAGCTTCGAGGCCAGTCCCGCCCGCGCGCCGCGGTCGAGGCCCAGGTTGGTGGCGCTCTCGGGCGACTCGTCGATGTCCTGGTCGAACCAGCCCTGAAGCAGGGCGTCCAGTTCGGCGTCGGCGTCACGCGGCGCGGCGATGGCGACGCCGGAGGCGGCGAGGCCGGCTCCGGCGGCCGCGGTCACGAGCAGGCGGCGGCGGTCGATCATCTGGCGTTCCTCAGCCCCGACGGCTGGCGACCCAGTCGCCGATCACCCGTTCCAGCACCGTCAGCGGCACCCCGCCGGCGTCCAGGCCGGTGTCGTGGAAGCCCTTGATGTCGAAGCGGGAGCCGAGCGTGGCCTTCGCCTCCTCGCGCAGGCGCACCCAGGTGGTGTGACCCACCTTGTAGCTGGAGGCCTGGCCCGGCCAGACGGCGTAGCGTTCGACCTCGGTGGTGATCGAGCTTTCCTGGTCGCCCAGGGTCTCGACCATGTAGCGGATGCCCTGCTCGCGGCTCCAGCGCTTGTAGTGCAGGCCCGAATCCACGACGAGGCGCGCCGCGCGGAACATCAGGGACTGGATGGAGCCGATCCGGCCCCACGGGTCGTTCTCGTACATGCCGATCTCGTCGGCCAACTGCTCGGCGTACAGGCCCCAGCCTTCGGTATAGGCCGAGAAGCCCAGCACCTTGAGCATCAGCGGCGTCTCGGTCTTCTCCTGCTGCAGGGCGATCTGGAAGTGATGGCCCGGCACCGCCTCGTGATAGGTCAGGGTCGGCAGGGTGAATTTCGGCCACTCGGACGTGTCGCGCAGGTTGATGTAGTAGGCGCCCGGTCGCGAACCATCCAGCGACGGCGGCTGATAGTAGCCGCCCGGCGCGCCGGCCTCGATCTCCTTGGGCACGCGGCGGATGTCGCAGGCCGCGTTGGGCAGGCGGCCGAAATACTCGGGCATCCGCGCCATGACCGTCGACATCTGCGCGTTCAGATCCGCCAGCAGCTGTTCCTTGGCGGCGTCGGTGTTGGGATAGACCTGGCCCGGCACATGCGAGGCGATCGAGGCGATGCGCTCGCCGACGGTGCCCTGGGTCAGGCCTTGCGCCCGCAGCAGGACGTCGGCCCGCGCGCTCAGCTCGGCCACCTGCTGCAGACCCATGTCGTGGATCTCCTGCCCGGTCAGGGAGGAGGTCGTGTAGAATTTCAGTCCGTAGTTGTAATAGGCGTCGCCGTCCGGCAGGCGCCAGCAACCGGCGTCGTGCGTGGCCGTCGGCAGGCCGGCGGCGAGGGTGTCGCGCTGGCGCGCGAGGGCGGGCAGGACCGTACCGTTCACGATGGCCAGGGCGCGCTCGCCCCAAGCGCCCGGCAGGCCCTTCTCGGCCGCGCGGCGGGCCACGGAGGTGACCAGCGTCAGGCCGGCCGGATCGGCGCCGAGGATCGACTGCATCTGGCCTGTGGCGCGCTGGATGACGAAGTCGGGCGGCACGGCGCCGGCCGCGAACTCGGCCTTCACCCGCTCGGTCTCCTGATCGAAGACGGTGGCCAGCGCCGACAGACGCGACAGATAGGCCTCGGCGTCCTCGGCGGTTTCGATGGAGTGCTGGCTGTCGAGGAAGTCCGGAACGCTCTGATAGGCGCCGCCCAGCTGGCTGATCGTATAGGGCGACGGGAACAGGCCGCCGCCATAGGGGAAGTCGTAGCCCTGGACGGCCGTCTCGCCGAAGAACTGGACCGTGTCGTGATAGACCTTGAAGCGCGGCGACAGGGCCTCGCGGTCGATCCCCTTCAGGGCGGTCATGGAGGCCAGGAACTGGGTCTTGTCCACCGCCTGCTTGGCCAGCGAGCGGTCGTCCAGCTGGGACTTCATGGCCGCGCCGGGCCCCTTGTCCATCCCCAGCATGGTCAGCAGCTCCGGAGAGCTGAGCAGGTGGTCGCGGGTGATCCCGTCCATCACCGTCGTCAGGGCCGCATCGGCGCCGTTGGCCTCCCGGGCGAAGACCGCGCCGCCCGTGGTGGCGGCCAGACCGGCGCCCGCAGCGGTGGTCAGAAGGAAACGGCGACGATCAAGCATGACGAACTCCCATGGTCATGAATATGCGTATCCCCGGCACTGAACGCTGCCTGACCCTCGCTGGCAAGCCTGCGTTCGCGACGGCTCAGGGCTGGGCGGGCGCCGCCGTATCCTGTCCCAGCCATGCGGCGCGGAAAGCCAGCTGCGCCGGGGTGGCCGCGCCGCCCATCGTCTCGATGCGCGCCAGTTCGAAGGCGGGATCGGCCGCCAGCCGCAGCTGGGCGGTGCGCTCGGCGCCGCGCTGGATGTAGGTGATCGCGACCGTATCGCCGGGCTTCAAGGCCTTCAGGGCGTCGTCCCAGTTCGCCTGGCTGTCGATGGTCGTATCGCCGAGGCGGACGATCTCGTCGCCGCCGTCCAGCCCGGCCAGGTACAGCGGGGTGTTCGGCGCCGTGGCCCCGGCCAGCCGCACGACCGCGTCGGCGATCTGCAGCCGCGCCGGACCGGCCCAGGCGCCGGTCGGATTGCGCGGCTTCATGACCACGCCCGCCTGAGCCAGCAGGGGCGCGAGGTCGGGCATTTCGCTGCGCTGGACGCTGGCGTCGAAGAAGGCCTGGGCGAAGGCCGGATCGCCGGTCACCTCGGCCAGGCCGGCGCGCAGGTCGTCGGGCGTGTAGGCCTTCTCGGTCCGGCCGTGGGTGCGCCACATCTGGCGCATGTAGTCGTCCAGCGTCAGCCCGTCGAACCGCTGGCGCAGGGTCAGGTCCAGCGTCAGGGCCAGGGCGGCGCCGTACGTATAGTACGAGGTGAAGATGTTCGGGTTGGTCGGGTCGATGGAGGCGGCGGCGTCCACGAACGGCGCCCGCAGGCTCATCTCCTGCGGCGAGCCGTAGCCGCGGGCCGGGGTGTTGACGATGACGTTCGCCTGCCCGCCGACCTCGGCCAGGAAGCGGTCGACGGTCGATAGACCCGCGCGGCGGATGGCCAGGGGGCCGTAGTAGTTGGTGAAGCCCTCGGCGAACCACAGGGACGGGGTGGCGTTGGCGCGGGTGAAGTCGAAGGGCTCCAGCTCGGCGGGACGCAGGCGCTCGACATTCCACGCATGGAAGAACTCGTGGCTCAGGGTGCCGATCTGGCCGTAGTCGGCGTCGGCCAGCGAGCGCGAGCCGCTGATGACGGTGGAGTTGCGGTGCTCCATGCCGTCGCCGCTGACCTGCGGCATGTAGTCGGCCAGGAAGGTGTAGGCGCCGAAGTCGAAGTCGGGAACGTCGCCGAAGATGGCGATCTGCTGATCGACGATCCGGCGGGCCCTGGCGGCGAAGATGTCGGCCTGCTCGGCCGTGCCGGGATGGTGGATGGCGATGCGGATGGTGCGGGGCGTGCCCGCGTCGTCGACCTGCCACTCACGGACCATATGATCGCTGAGCTCGGTCGGGCTGTCCATCAGGTACTGCAGGTTCGGCGCGGTGAAGACGTCGGGCCGGGCGGTCGGGGCCAGCTGGGTGGCGATGCGCCAAGTGGGGTTCGGCGAATGGAAGGTCAGCTCCACCGGGCGGTCGTCGAAGCCCCGCGCCCACATCAGGGTCGCGGGCATGTTCAGGTGGGCATGGGCGGCGTCGATCTGGGCGTAGGTGCCGTCGGCCCGGTCGCCGTAGAGGGTGTAGGTGACGCTGACCGTCCCGTCGTGCCCGCCGACGGTCCAGCCGTAAGGATCGGTGCGCTGGACGGTCAGGGGACGGCCCGCGCCGTCCGTCGCCGTGACCGAATAGACGTTCTTGGCGAACTCATGCAGCGCATAGCGGCCGGGCGAGGAGCGGGACATCTCGAACCGCACCGGTGCGCGGCCGACATCGCGATAGGTGACGGTGATCCGCGCCTCGTGGTGGACCGCGTTCTCGAAGCTGAGATCGTAGCGCACCGGGGGCGCTGTCTGGGCCCGGACCGGAGCGGCGGCGAGGCCGAGCGAGAGGGCCGCGAGACCGGCGATGGCGAGCTTCATACGGATTCCCCTGCGACTAACGGCGCGGACCGTGGCGCGGGTCGGAACGGCTGACAAGTGAACGATAGTTCAGCCGGCGTGGAGCTCCTGCTTCACCCGTTCCGCCAGGGTCTTGATGTCCAGCGGCTTGGGCAGGAAGGAGACGCCGACCTCGTCCTGCAGCAGGTCGGAGAAGTCGCTCTCGGCATAGCCGGAGATGAACATGACCGGCGCATCGCCGAGGAAGGGACGCGCCTTCTTCAGCAGGGACGGACCGTCCAGGCCCGGCATGATGACGTCGGAGATCATCATGTCGATCTGGCCTGCCCATTCCTCTGCCAGTTCCAGCGCCTGTTCGCCGTCCTCGGCCTCGATGACCTCATAGCCGCGCTGGCGCAGCAGGCGGGCGGCGATGCCGCGCACGGCGGCCTCGTCCTCGACGAACAGGATGCGGCCGGCGCCCGAGAGGTCGCGCGGGGTCTTCACCTTGATCTCGACCTGCGGCACCTCGGCCAGCTCGGCCTCGGCGGCCTCGGGCAGGAAGATGCGGAAGGCGGCGCCCGCCCCCTCCAGGTTGACGACCTTGATGTGGCCGCCGGCCTGCTCGACGATGCCGTAGACGGTGGCCAGCCCCATGCCGGTGCCTTCGTTCACCGCCTTGGTGGTGAAGAAGGGCTCGAAGATCTTGTCGAGGAGTTCCGGCGGCACGCCCGGGCCCGTGTCGGACACCTCGATCAGCGCCACGGCCTCGGTCTCGGCGGCGGCCCAGCCCATCTGGCGGGCCTCGTCGCGGCTGAGGCGGCGGGTCTTGATGGTGACCACGCCCGCGCCCGGCTCGACCACGCCGCGCATGGCGTCGCGGGCGTTGACGGCCAGGTTCATGACCGCGGTCTCGAGCTGGCTCTTGTCGGCCAGGACCACCGGCAGGTCGCGGCCATAGTCGGTCTCCAGCCGCACGTCCTCACGCAGCAGGCGGCGCAGCAGGACGGCGAACTCGCCGACCAGTTCGCCCAGATCGAGGCGTTCGCGGCGGACCGTCGACTTGCGCGAGAAGGCCAGCAGCTTGCGCACCAGGTCGGCGGCGCGGATGCCCGTCTGGCGGATCTGGTTCAGGCCGTCATAGGAAGGATCGCCGACGGGATGGCGCTCCAGCAGCTCGGACAGCTGCATCTGGATGGCGGTCAGCAGGTTGTTGAAGTCGTGCGCCACGCCGCCGGCCAGCTGGCCCACGGCCTGCATCTTCTGGGCCTGCGACAGCTGCAGCTCCATCGACTTCTGGGCCGAGACGTCGAACAGCCAGACGCGGCATTTGCCGTTCTCGGGCGCGACATAGAGGTGGAGCATCCGGTCGGGGTGGGCGCGGGCGACCAGCTCGATCGGGCCGGACGAACCCGCGGTCAGCTTGGCCTTGGCCTCGATCACGCCGGTGGGCTCGAACAGGTGGCCGAAGGCGGCGTCGCGGGCCGCGGCCGGACCCGTCAGCAGGGCGAGGGCGGCGTTGGCCTCCTCGACCTTGCCGGCGAACAGATCCTCGGCCTGGAGCAAGGCCGAGCCGAACGGCGCGCCGGCGGCCATGGCGCGACCGCCGGGACCATTGGCGGCCGCGACGGGACGATCCGTGGCCGGGGCGGAGACGGGCAGGACGGCCTCGGGCGCGGCGCGGATCAGGAACCGCCCCTCCCCCGCCTGGCCGATCAGGACCTCGAGCTCGCGGTCGCCGACCGGCACGATGGCGCGGCCCTGCTCCCCGGCGCGGGCCTGGGCGAAGGCCATGTAGAGGGCGGAGGCGGACTTGCCGCCGGAGCGGGCGGGCGGCAGGGCGGCGGTGGCGCCCCCGGCCTCGGCCCAGGCGCCGTTGAAGGCCAGCACCTGGCCGGTGGCCCAGACCAGGGCGGCGGGCTCGGCCATGGCGTCAAGCAGTTCGACGGTGGCGTCGCCGGTCGGCTTCTTCGCCTCGCCCCGGGCGTAGGTGAACAGGCCGATCAGGGCCACGGCGCCGACGGTGAAGATCAGCATCAGGCCCGGCGCGCTCATCGGATCGGCGCGGAAGGCCGGATAGGCCAGGGCGCCGACCGCCACCACGAAGCCGAGCGCCATCACGATCAGCAGCGGATCGATGGAGCGGCGGGCGGCGGTCGTCGTCATGGCGTCTCGGCCCGAATCAAAAACGGGTGAAGGCGTGATGATGGGCCGTATGCCCCTGAGGCGCGAATCCGGGCGAAAAACACAGTGCGAAGAGTGCGAACAGTGCGGATGGAAACACCGTCCGATGCGTCCGATGCGTCCGGGTTCGCGACGGGTCGCCCAAACGAAAACCGGCTACCCCGCGGATCGCAGGATAGCCGGTCGTTCCGTCAGGATTGGACGTGGAGGCTTACGCCGCCTTCAGAACCTCGCCGCGGGCTTCGCGGGCGGCGTTGATGCGGGCTTCGGCGATGGCGTCGGCGATCTCGTGGGTCGGACGCTTTTCGGCGGCCGAGCGTTCGAGGACTTCGTCCAGGGTGTCCATCAGGCGCGAGAGCTTGGTCTCGACCCAGGCCGCGTCATAGGCGCCGCCGGTCTGGCGGGCGCGCAGTTCCGAGGCGACATTGATGATGCCGCCGCCGTTGACGACGTAGTCGGGGGCGTAGAGC
The DNA here is from genome assembly GCF_058807475.1 of Brevundimonas sp. GW821-FHT12C05. Classification (NCBI taxonomy): domain Bacteria; kingdom Pseudomonadati; phylum Pseudomonadota; class Alphaproteobacteria; order Caulobacterales; family Caulobacteraceae; genus Brevundimonas; species Brevundimonas sp. GW821-FHT12C05. The sequence continues at coordinate 78,506 of NZ_JBXAQS010000001.1, read as the reverse complement.
ACGCCGCGCTCGAACAGCTTGTGGCCGATGTCGGGGGTGGCCAGCTGGTTGTTGGCGGCGCCGACCACGGCCTTGGCGGTGATGCGGTCCAGCGTCTGGGGGTTCAGCGTCGCGCCCAGAGCGCACGGGGCGTAGATGTCGGCCTTGACGTCATAGATGGCGTCCGGGGCGACGATCTCGGCGCCGGTGCGGGCGGCGACTTCGGCCAGCAGGGCGGTGTTGACGTCGGTCATGACCAGCTTGGCGCCGGCGGCGTGCAGCTTGTCCGCCAGATAGCCGCCGACGTGGCCGATGCCCTGCAGGGCGACGGTCAGGCCGGTCAGGTCGTCCTGCTTCCACAGGCGGCGGGCGACGGTCAGGGTCGAGCGGAACACGCCCTCGGCGGTGACCGGCGACGGGTCGCCCGACGCTTCCGGACCGTCGGACAGGCCCAGCACATATTCAGTGGTCTTGCGCGCTTCGGCGATGTCGGAGACCGACACGCCGACGTCCTCGGCGGCGTAGTAGCGGCCGCCCAGGGTGTCGACGGCGCGGCCGAAGGCGCGGAACAGCTCGGGCGACTTCTGGGTGCGGCTGTCGCCGATGATGACCGACTTGCCGCCGCCCATTTCCAGGTCCGCGACGGCGTTCTTGTAGCTCATGCCCCGCGACAGGCGCAGCACGTCTTCCAGCGCTTCGGCCGAGGAGGCGTAGTTCCACATGCGCGTTCCGCCGACGGCGGGACCCCGCGCGGTTGAGTGAACAGCGATAATAGCGCGCAGGCCGGTCTTTTCGTCAAAGACAGCGTGGACGCCTTCATGGTTCGCGAACGACGGTGAATCGAACAGGGTCATGCCCATAAGCGCTACTCCCAAGGTATTTTTATTGCGCGGCTGATTACGCGCGTCGGAGTAACACCGCAAGCATGGCGGTTTCGTGATGAGGGTGTGGCGGGGGCTGGCGCGCGAGCCGCGGGCTGCGGTGGCTGAAAGTGATTAGTGGTTAGTCACTTCTCGAGCGCCGGCAGCACCGGTTGGGCGCCGGACGGCAGCGGAGCCGCCGCGTCTCTCAGCCAGGCTTCGACGTCGCGGTACATGGTCTCGGCCTGGAGGTCGCGGTTCAGGATATGCCAGCCGTCCGGGTAGTAGCCCGTACGGAAGCCGGGGCGGTCGCCCGCCCGCTGCAGGGCCAGGCGCATGGCCGGCTTCTGGATCACATTGTCATGGGCGCCGTAGAGCAGAAGGGTCGGGGCGCGGATCGACCCGAGCCGGAGAGAGGCGCTCTCCATCAGGTCGACGAGGCCGTACAGCGCATCGAACCGGGTGGAGATGATGCTGTTGGGGTCGCGGCCGTTCCGATAGAGCTCGACCATATTGTCGGAGGCCGGATGGGCCTTGATGGCCCACTCGGGCGCATCGACCGAGTAGGGGCCCATGGCGCGGGCCGCCAATTGCAGGCCGGCGGAGTTGATCGGGCCCTGCGCGCTCCAGCCCCAGACCCCGGGCGCCAGCAGGATGACGCGGTCGGCGGCGGGCGGACGGTCCGAGCCGAAGGCGGCGACGGTCACCGAGCCGCCCATGCTTTCGCCCGCCACGGCGATGATCGCGCGCGGATGGCGGGCGCGGGCCAGGGCCACGGCGGTGCGCAGGTCCTCGGTCATGCGCGCCTCGCCGGCCCAGACGCCGCGGCCGGGCGCCTCGCCGAAGCCGCGCTGATCGACGGCCCAGGTCTCGATGCCATGCTCGGCCCAGTATGGCCCCGCCAGGCGGAAGGAGGCGCGGCTGTCGTTCATGCCGTGCAGGGCGACGATGACGGCCCAGGGCTCGCCCGTCTCCGGCGTCCAGCGGGCCAACGGCAGGCGCGCGCCGTCGTCCATCAGCAGGGTCGAGGTCTCCAGCGCCGGACCGGTGAAACCCGGCGGCGGGGTCAGCACCGGCTGGATCGCCGGCGTCGCGCAGGCGGCGAGCGCGAGGGACAGGAACAGGGCCGCGAGTGTCCGGGTCATGCGGAGAGAATGCCCCGAACCCGTTCGCGCAGATAGGGGACCACCTCGGCCTCGAACCAGGGGTTCCTCCTCAGCCACGCCGTGTTTCGCCACGAGGGATGGGGCATGGGCAGGATCGAGGGGGCGTAGTCGCGCCACGCCCGGACGGTCTCGGTCATATTGGCCTTGGCCCGGTCGCCGAGCGCCCAGGCCTGGGCATAGCCGCCGACCAGAAGGGTCAGCTCGACCTTAGGCAATTCAGCCAGCAGCCGGGACCGCCACAGCTCGGCGCATTTCCTCGGCGGGGGATAGTCGCCGCCCTTCGGAGCCGTGCCGGGATAGCAGAAGGCCTGCGCCGCCACGCCGAAGCGGGGTTCGGCGTAGAAGGTCTCGTAGTCCACGCCCATCCAGTCGCGCAGGCGATCTCCCGACGGATCGGTGAACGGCAGGCCGCTTTCATGCACGCGGCGGCCCGGCGCCTGGCCGCAGATCAACAGCCGGGTCTCGGGGAAGACGCGGACGACGGGGCGCGGGATGTGCGGCAACTGGCCGAGGCAGGCCCGGCAGGCGCGGATGTCAGCGAGAACGGCCTCAAGGCTCATCCCGTCAGACCTGTCAGTCCTCGTCGTCCTCGACGACCGGCGGGAGCGCGGCCAGGGCGGCGGCGGTCTCTTCCGGAGTCGGCAGACGCAGGCGGATGACGCCCTTGAAGCTGTTCGGATCGACCGCCTTGCCCTTCTTGGTGATGGTCAGCTTGCCCTGACGCATCAGGCCCAAGGCCACGGCCTTCACCTTGGGCAGCATGCGCTGCCACTGCTCGGGCTGCAGCTCCTTGGCCACGTCCGACGGTTCAATGCTTTTTCCGCCGACGCTTTTAGGGTCGGCCTTCGCCAGTTTTTCGAAGATGGCGGTTTCGATGGGGTCGCTCATCGGGCCTATATGCTGCATTGCGAGAGCCAGAAGAAGGCAGGGATCATCATGGTCGCGAAAATCACGGTCACGGAAGGCGAGTTCACCGGCTGGCGGACCTATGACCTGCACGGCACCTTCGACCAGGTGGTGGGCCCGTTCTACTTCAAGCCGGACGCCGACGGGCGCATGCGCTGCGCCTTCAGGGCCGAGCAGAAGCATATGAACGCGGGCGACCGGATGCACGGCGGCTGCCTGATGACCTTCGCCGACATCTCGCTGTTTCAGACAGCCTATCAGGAGATGGAGGGGGCCTCGGGCGTGACCGTGTCGCTGGACTCGACCTTCATCGACGGCGCCTATGTGGGCGAACTGGTCGAGGCGACGGGCGAGGTGGTGCGCGCGGGCAAGAGCCTGATCTTCGTGCGCGGTCAGATCTGCGTCGGCGAGCGCATCCTGATGACCTTCTCGGGCGTGATCCGAAAATTCACGCCGCGCGGCTGAGCGCCGGGCCGTCGTCGATGATGCCCTGAAGGATGACGGCCATGCGGTCCTCCATCCGTTTGCATTCCTCGCCGTTCAGACCGAAGCCGGCGGTGATTTCGCGGCTGACGGCCATGCCCATGATGGTGGCCGCGGCCAGCCGAGCCCGGACCGGGGCGTCCTCGCCGCCGACCCATTCGGTGAACGGGTCGAAGAAGCGCTCGCTGCCGGTGCGCTGAACCAGTTCCATGGCCTTGGTCGAGCCGACCGAGCGCAGCATGATCAGCAGCCCCTTGAGCTTGCCCTCTTTCTTGGGCTCGAAGATCACCGCATGGGCGACGCGGCGGCCGAACTCGGAGCGCTCGCCGTCCATCAGCTCGCTGCCGTTCGAACAGCTGTCGAGAACAGAGGTGAAGAGGTCTTCCTTGGAGCCGAAATAGCGGGAGACCAGCGCGGCGTCGACGCCGACGTCGCCGGCGATGTCACGCATGCCGACGTCGTCATAGCTTTCGCGCGAAAACCGTTCCTGCGCGGCGGACAAAATAGCAGCGCGAGTCGCCTCGGCATTTCTTGGCCGTGGCGCGACATGACAAAACAATGGGTTAGGTCTCCGGAATAGCCCCAGCGGGAATATGGCTTTGTCATCACCCGTTGACAAGTCGGGGTCGCATCACCATTAAGTCACCGGGCGTTGACTAGCGGCTTCCTCCCCGAATGCCATGGTCGACAGAGACAGGGATTTGCTCCCATTCGGAGACTAGCATTCATGCGCACGGTGAAGATCGTGACCGCGTCGGCCCTCATGGCCGTCGCGCTCTATGGCTGTTCCCAGCCGAGCGAAGCCCAGGCGCCCCCGGCGCCCGCAGTGACCGTGGCGACGCCGCTGGTCCGGGCCGTTCAGGACTGGGATGAGTTCACGGGCCGCTTCGAGGCGACCCAATCCGTCGAGGTGCGTGCGCGCGTCGGCGGCTATATCCAGGGCGTTCACTTCCGCGACGGCGACTATGTCAGCCGCGGCCAGCTGCTGTTCACCCTCGACCCGCGTCCGGCGCAGGCCGCGCTGGCTTCGGCCCGCGCCCAGCTGGCGCAGGCGCAGGCCCAGGTGAACCTGGCCCGCACCGAACTGACCCGTTCGGAAACCCTGCTGGCGTCGCAAGCCGTCTCGCAGGCCGAGGTCGACACCCGCCGCGGCGCCCTGCAAACGGCGGAAGCGGCCATCGCCGCCGCCAACGCCGCGGTCCGCGCCCGTCAGCTGGACCTGGAATTCACCCGCGTCACCGCGCCGATCTCGGGCCGCGTGTCCGATCGCCGCGTCGATCCGGGCAATCTGGTCGCCGGCGGCTCGTCGCAGGCCGACGTCCTGACCACCGTGGTCTCCAGCGCCCCGATCCACTTCGTCTTCGACGGCTCCGAAGCCGTGCTGCTGAAGTATCAGCGCCAGGCCCGCAACGGCGCCGCCCCGATCCAGGTGCGTCTGCAGGACGAGAGCAGCTACGATCGCAGCGGCACGCTCGACTTCACCGACAACGCGGTCGACACGGCTTCGGGCGTCATCCGCTTGCGCGCCCTGATCCCGAACGCCGACGGCTTCCTGAAGCCCGGCATGTTCGGTCAGGCCCGTCTGGCCGGCGCCGGCACCTATCAGGCCATGCTGGTGCCCGACGCCGCCGTCGCCACCGACCAGGCCCGCCGCATCGTCTACGTCGTCGCCGCCGACGGCTCGGTCGCGCCCAAGCCGGTGCAGCTGGGACCGCTGGTCGACGGCCTGCGCGTGATCCGCTCGGGTCTGCAGCCGACGGACCGCGTCATCATCAACGGCGTCCAGCGCATCCAGGCGCCCGGCATGAAGGTGCAGGCCAGCAACGGCCGTATCACGCCCGTGGTCCAGCAGGCGCAGGTCCCGGTGACCCAGGCCGCTCCGGCGTCCACGGCCACCTTCGCCGCCAGCGTCTCGGGCGATTGATCCGACAATGAACATCTCACGCTTCTTTATCGACAGGCCGATTTTCGCGGCCGTGATCGCGGTGTTCATCACCCTGATCGGCGTCTTCGCCTATCCGCTGCTGCCGCTATCGCAGTATCCGGAGATCGCGCCGCCGACGATCACCATCAACGCCTCCTATCCCGGCGCCTCGGCCGAAACCCTGGCCGAGACCGTCGCCGCGCCCATCGAGCAAGAGGTCAACGGCGTCGAGGGCATGCTGTATCTGTCCTCCTCGTCCACCTCGGACGGGGTGGCCTCGATCACCGTGACCTTCCAGCCGGGCACCGACCTGGACGCCGCACAGGTGCTGGTCCAGAACCGGGTGGCCCTGGCCGAGCCCCGCCTGCCTGAACAGGTCCGCCAGACCGGCGTGGTCGTGAACAAGCAGGAAAGCGGCTTCCTGATGATCCTGGGGCTGACGTCCCCGGACAAGTCGCTGGATAACGACTACGTCGGCAACTACGCCAACTCGACGCTGCGGGACCGCCTGCTGCGCCTTGAAGGCGTGGGCACGGTCCAGATCTTCGGCGGCGGCAACTATTCGATGCGGGTCTGGATCGATCCGTCCAAGGCCGCAGAACGCGGCCTGACCGGTCCGGACATCATCGCCGCCCTGCGCGCCCAGAACGTGCAAGCCGCGGCCGGCGCCATCGGCCAACCGCCCTTCCCCACCAACGCCGCCGCCTTCCAGTTGCCGGTGCAGGTGCAGGGCCGTCTCAGCGATCCTGATCAGTTCTCCAACATCGTCATCAAGACGGACGCTCAAGGCCGCGTGACCCGCGTCCGCGACGTCGCTCGTGTCGAGCTGGGCGCCCAGGACTACGGCATCCGCGGCTTCTTCGACGGCGAGCGCGGCGTCGGTATCGCCATCGTTCAGCAGCCGGGCGCGAACGCGCTGGGCACCGCCGAGCGCGTGATGGCCGAAATGGAGGCCGTGAAGGCCGAACTGCCGCGAGGCATGGACCTGTCCGTCGCCTACAACCCGACGGAGTTCGTCGCGGCCTCGGTCGAGTCCGTGCAGCACACCCTGTTCGAAGCCGTGATCCTGGTCGTGCTGGTGGTCATCGTCTTCCTGCAGACCTGGCGGGCGGCGATCATCCCGATCGTGGCCATCCCGGTGGCGCTGGTGGCGACCTTCGCCGTCCAGCTGATGCTGGGCTACTCGATCAACTCGCTGAGCCTGTTCGCCCTCGTCCTCGCGGTCGGCATCGTCGTCGATGACGCCATCGTCGTGGTCGAGAACGTGGAACGCTACATCCGCGAGGGACTGACGCCCAAGGAAGCCGCCTACCGCTCCATGCAGGAGGTTTCCGGCGCGCTGATCTCGATCGGCCTGGTGCTGGTCTCGGTGTTCGTGCCGACCATGTTCGTGCCCGGCATCCCGGGCATCTTCTACCGCGAGTTCGCCATCGTCATCACCACGGCCTCGGTCGTGTCGCTGCTGGTGTCGTTGACGCTGTCGCCGGCCATGGCCGCGCTGCTGCTGAAGCCGCACAAGGAGCATGACACGCATCGCAAGCCGGGCGTGTGGGGCACGGTCACCTATTACGGCGGCTATGCCGGACGGAAGTTCAACGAGGGCTTCGACTGGCTGTCGGACAAGTACGGTCGCCTGACCGCCCGCCTGGTGCGGACCGTCGGCATCGTGCTGATCGTCTATGTCGCCCTGCTGGGCCTGACCGGCTGGCGCCTGATGGACACCCCGTCAGGCTTCATCCCGGAACAGGACCAGGGCTTCCTGATCGGCGTCATCCAGCTGCCTCCGGGCGCCTCGCTGGAACGCACCGAAGCGGTGATGCGCCGGGCCTCGGACACGATCAAGAAGACCGAGGGCGTGGAAGGCCTTGTCGCCTTCGCCGGCCTGGACGGCTCCAGCTTCTCGTTCGGCTCCAACTCGGCGACGATCTTCGTCCGTCTGGACGCCTTCGACGAGCGCAAGTCGGCCGAGCAAAGCGCGGCGGCCCTGGCCGGCGCCATCACCGGCGCCACCATGGGCATCGAGGACGCCAACATCTTCGTCATCGCCCCGCCCGCGGTTCAGGGTCTGGGCAACGGCAACGGCTTCCAGATGATGGTGCAGGACCGTTCCGGCGCGGGCTACCGCCCGCTGGAAGGCGCGACCTTCGCCATGATGGGCGCCGCCGCCCAGGCGCCGGACCAGGTGCAGCAGGTCTTCTCGACCTACAACACCGGTTCGCCGCGCATCGCCGCCGACGTCGATCGCGACAAGGCGCTGATGATGGGGGTGCAGCCGTCGGACGTGTTCAACACGCTGGGCGTCTATCTCGGCTCGTCCTACGTCAACGACTTCAACTATCTGGGCCGCACCTTCCGGGTGACGGCGCAGGCGGAGCCGACGTCGCGTGACGATATCGCCGACATCGCCAACCTGAAGACGCGTTCGGCCACCGGCGCCATGGTGCCGATCGGTTCGGTCGCCAACCTGCGTGAGGACTCCGGTCCGTCGCGGATCGTGCGCTACAACCTGTTCCCGGCTTCCGAGCTTCAGGGGCAGGCGGCGGCGGGCGTCTCGTCCGGCCAGGCGATCGCGAGCATGGAGCAGCTGGCCGAGGCCACCCTGCCGCCGGGCTTCTCGTACGAATGGACCGGTCTGGCGCTGCAGGAGAAGCAGTCGGCGGGCGGTGCGACCGTGGTGTTCATCATGGCCGTGATCTTCGTCTTCCTGGTGCTGGCCGCTCAGTATGAGGCCTTCACGCTTCCCATGGCGGTCGTGCTCATCGTTCCGATGTGCATCCTGGCGGCCATGATCGGGATCAACATCCGAGGCCTGGACAACAACATCCTGGTCCAGATCGGGTTGGTGGTGCTGATCGCGCTCGCGGCCAAGAACGCCATCCTGATCGTGGAGTTCGCCAAACAGGCCGAGGACGAGGGACTGAACCGCTGGGACGCCGCTGTCCGGGCCGCTCAGACCCGTCTGCGTCCGATCCTGATGACCTCGTTCGCCTTCATCTTCGGCGTCGTGCCGCTGATGCTGGCGACCGGCGCCGGCGCCGAAATGCGCCAATCGCTGGGCACCGCGGTCTTCTCCGGCATGCTGGGCGTGACCTTCTTCGGCCTGATCTTCACGCCCGTCTTCTACGTCGTGATGCGGTGGGTGGCCTCCAAGCTGCCCGGCGCGCCGCAGAAGGAGCGCGAGATCCCCACCACCGGCGGCCTGCCGCCGCATGAAGCCGACGCCGCCACGGCGCGCTCGGGAGACGTCTGATGACCCTGCAACCCTCTCTCCGGATCCTGACCGCAACCGCCGGAGCCAGTCTTCTGCTGGCCTCGTGCGCGGTCGGGCCGAAGGCGCCTGACGCTACCCTTCCCCCCTCAGCGTCGGGCGCCTTCATCGGGGCCGCCTCACCGGCGGTCTCGGCCAATACCGCGGCCCGCGACGACTGGTGGCGGCTGTACAACGACCCGGTCCTGGACGGCCTGGTCGGCGAGGCCCTGGCCAACAACAACGAGCTGGAGGCCGCGGCCGCCAACCTGCGTCGCGTCCGCGCGGCGCTGGGCGAGGCTCGGGTGGGCCGGTTCCCGTCGACGACGACCTCGGCCGGCGTGACCACCGGCCGGCCCTCGGCCGCCACCGTGCCCGGCCTGCCCGCCGGGACCGAGGCGCCCGAGTCCGACACCTACAGCGCCGGGCTGGACGTCTCCTATGAGGTCGACCTGTTCGGCCGCGTGGAGTCGACCGTCCGCGCCGCCCGCGCCGACGCCTCCGCCGCCGAGGCCGCACTGAACGTGGTGCGCGTCACGGTCGCGGCCGAAACGGCCCGGGCCTATGCCGACGCCTGTTCGGGCAACGCCCAGATCGCGGTGGCCGAACGGACCATCACGCTGCAGATCGACACCGTCGGCCTGACCCAGCGTCTGCTGGACGCCGGTTCGGGCAACGGTCTGGACGTGGCGCGCGCCCGTTCGGCGCTGGAGTCGACCCGTTCGACCCTGCCGCCCCTGCGGGCCCAGCGCGACGGCGCCCTGTTCCGTCTGGCCACCCTGACCGGGCGCACCCCGGCGGAGACCAGCCAGGCGGCCCGGGCGTGCGCGGCGCCGCCGCAACTGGCCCAGCCGATCCCGGTCGGCGACGGCGCGGCCCTGCTGGCGCGGCGTCCCGACGTCCGCCAGGCGGAACGCAACCTGGCCGCCGCGGCGGCGCGGGTGAACGTGGCCACCGCCGACCTGTATCCGCGCATCACCCTGGGCGGTTCGGCCGGAGCGACGGCGCTGGACGCCAGCGGCCTGGGCGACAACGAGAACTTCCGCTTCTCGGTGGGTCCGCTGATCAGCTGGTCGTTCCCGAACGTGTTCGCCGCCCGCGCGCGGATCGAACAGGCGGGCGCGAGCTCGGACCAGGCGCTGGCGACCTTCGACCAGACGGTGCTCGTCGCGCTGCAGGAAACCGAAACGGCCCTGGCCAACTACGCCAATGAGCTGGACCGCCGGTCGGCCCTGCAGTCGGCGCGGGACCAGGCCGCCAACGCCGCCCGCCTGTCGCGCCTGCGCTTCGACGCCGGCGCCGACAGCTTCCTGACGGTGCTGGACTCCGAACGGACCCTGGCCGCCGCCGACGCCCAGCTGGCGTCGTCGAGCGCGCTGGTCACCACCTACCAGATCGCCCTGTTCAAGGCGCTGGCGGGCGGCTGGACCAACGAGGGCTGAAGCCTTCGAACCAGAGCTGGAATGACGAAGGGGAGGCTGGAAACAGCCTCCCCTTTTTCATTGGGCCGCGCCGGGCGGCCCGGCCCTACTGGCGCACCTGCACCGTCCAGCTTTCGTCCGGATGGAACACGACGCTGATATCGGTGTGCCCGCCGGTGAAATCGCAGAGGGCCGCCTGGGCGGCCGAGGGGCCGAACGCGATCACAGCGCCCCGCCCCTGCCCGCCCACTCCGATGTAGAATTTGTCGGAGGGCCTGCAATCCACATTGTAGTTGGGCATGGCCTCAATGAAGCTGGACAGCACGAGCTCGCCGTTCACCTCCGCGGCCGCCCCGAGATTGACGCGGGTCGTGGGCTGATAGGCCGGGGTCGTGATCCGGAAGGCGCCCGGCTGGACGCCGTGACCGGAGATGGGCCGTGACAAGCCCAGCGGGTCGATGGAGGCGGTCACCCAGTCATTCCCCGGCGACAGGTCGATCAGCCGGGAGGCCGAGCTGTACCCCGAGGCCTGCCCGATGCGCGGACTGTCGAAGGCGCTCTGGACACAGGCGTAGGGCTGACGGTTGACCTGGAAGGTTAGGATCGCTCCGGAGGCGTCATAGCTATGCAGGCTGCGAGAGCCCAGGCTGTTGCTGAAGACCTGGGGGCCGCCGGTGAATTCCGCAGGCTGCTGAAAGAGAAAGAAATCCCGAGGGCTAAACGCCCCGTTGGTGATGTTGATCGTCAAGAGGCTCGTCATCGCGTCCGATCCCATGCTGTGTTTCCCGTGAGCAGATTGGCGGCAATCGGTTGAACCGCACAACCATAATCGACCAAGAGTTGCGCTGACTTCTCCGTGCGAGCTTGAGCGTCGCCTTACCGGACTGGACGCCGACGCGGTCGCTCGATGAGTCCCGGCTTCCTGCCGAGGGCAGCAGCGACTAGCGTCCCGGAGATGGCGGACGGACAGCTCTATTTCGGATGGCGAACCGCCTTGCTCGGCGTCGCGATCCTGCAGTGCCTCCTGCTCGCCGGCGCACTGGCGCGGGAGCCCGGCAACCGGGCGGCCAACCGCGCCCTGGCCGCCGCCCTGATCGTGATCGCGGGCCTTCTGATCCCTTATGCGATCGGGTTCGCCGGCCTCTATGACCGGTTTCGCTGGCTGACGTTCGCGCCCTTCGCCCTCCCGCTGGCGCTCGGCCCCCTGCTGTACGGATACGCCCACGCGCTGGCGGACGGCGCCGCTCCACGCGGGATGCGCCTGCATCTCGCCCCGGCCGCCGCCCAGCTGGCCTATTTCACCCTCTGCTTCCTGCTGCCCGAGGCGGCCAAATGGGATTGGTACACGGGCGGTCATCGCGACTGGATCACGCCCGCTCTCGACGTGCTGGGGCTTGCCAGCCTGGCGGCCTATACCGTCGCGATCGGGAGCGTGCTGAAACGGCAGCGCAGGCGGTTGGCCGATCAGCGCAGCGATGATGACCGGTTCTCCGCGACCTGGCTGGGCCAGGTCCGGATCGTGATCCTGGCCGGCCTCGCCGTGGAGGTCGGCTTCTGGCTGTGGTCGGCCGTTACGGGCGGCATAGACTTCTTCCAGGAGACCGGGATGTATCTCGCCCTGGCCGTCGTCGGCGTCTATCTGGGCGTGGGCGGCTGGCGGCGGGCCGCGCTTCCCGTGCCCCTGGCCAAGCCCTCAGACCTGGCCGACGCCGAACCGGAGCCCTCGCGGACGCAGGATTGGCCGGGCGTCGCCGCGGACATCGCGGATCGCACGCGTCAGGCGGGATGGTGGCGCGAGCCCGACCTGACGCTGGCGCGTCTCGCCCGCCTGCTGGGCACCAACAGCGGGCGCCTGTCCCGGGCGATCAATCTCGGCTTGGGGATGAACTTTTCCAGCTTCGTGAACGGACTGCGCGCCGAGGCCGTGGCCCAGGCCATCGAGGCGGGTTGCGCTGACGACCTTCTGGGGCTGGCCCTCGACATGGGTTTCGCCTCCAAGGCCAGCTTCAATCGCGCCTTCCGCGCCCGGTTCGGCCTGTCGCCCTCACAGTTCCGGCGACAGGTCTCAGATCCTGCTTTTTCGTCTCCGGATACGAAAATGAGGCGAGCCGCGACCTGACACGGCGCAACCCTTTGGTCCCGTTCACGAGGATCGCCCGATGTCGTCCATCAACCGCCGTCACCTGTTTCAGCTTTCGGGCGGACTGGCCCTCGCCGCCGCCTCGCCCAGCTGGGCGGAGACGGCGACCGATGACTGGGGCGGCGACGTCGCGATCCTGCGCCAGGCCTGGGAAGCGCTGCATCCGGGCGTCTATCGATACAGCACGCCGCAGGAGATCACGGCGCGGCTGGACGGCCTGGCGCGCCTCTGGTCCGCCCCCGGTTCCTTCCGCGACCGGTTCCTCGCCCTGACGCACGTGACGGCCTCGCTCAGGTGCGGCCACACCTATCCCAGCCCCTACAACAGCAGCGCCGCCACCGTGGCGCGGATGTATCCGGACCGGTCCCTGGTCCCGTTCCTGTTCCGCTGGATCGACGGCCGCATGGTGGTGACCCGCGACGACAGCGGCGCGAGCCTGTTCCCGCCGGGCAGCGTGATCTCGGCGATCGACGGCGTCCCGACCGAGGCCCTGCTGGCGCGGCTGATCCCGCTGGCCAGGGCGGATGGAAGCAATCGCGGCAAGCGCGTCAGCCTGATGGAGGCGCGGGGCGACGACCGCTACGAGACGATCGACATCCACCTGCCGCTGGTGCTCCCGCTCAAGGATGCCGCCGCCTTCACCCTGGCCGACGGACGGATCGTCCAGGCGGGCCTGCTGACCCTGGCCGACCGCAGGGCCGGGCTGCCGGCGTCGGTCGATCCGGCCGGGGACGCCAACCCCTGGAAGCTGGAGAAACGCGCTGACGGCGTCCAGCGGCTGACCATGCCGAGCTGGGGGCTGTACGATTCCGACTTCGATTGGAGGGCCTGGCTCGGCCAGGTCATGGACGACCTGACCGCCGACGGCGCGCGGGGCCTGATCGTGGACCTGCGTGGCAACGAGGGCGGCCTGGACTGCGGCAATGTGATCCTCAGCCGCCTTACAGACCGCGACCTGCGACTGTCGCGCGACCAGCGCTGGACCCGCTATCGGAGGGCGCCGGACGCCCTGCACCCCTACCTCGACACCTGGGACCGAAGCTTCCTGGACTGGGGCGACGCCGCCGTGGTTTCCGACGAACGCCCCGGCTTCTACCGGCTGACCCGCTCCGGCGACAGCGCCGAGGCCAACCTGATACGGCCCACCGGGCGACGGTTCGAAGCTCCGGTGGCGGTGCTCTGCGACGCTTCCAACAGCTCAGCGACCTTCGGCTTCGCCCAGACCGTGAAGGACAATGGCCTGGCCACGCTGATCGGCCAGACGACCGGAGGCAACCGGCGCGGCATCAACGGTGGCGCCTTCTTCTTCCTCAAGCTCCCGGCCTCCGGACTGGAAGTCGACCTGCCCCTGATCGCCAGCTTTCCCTCGACGCCCCAGCCGGACGCCGCCATCGAACCGGACCTTCCCGTGCCGACGACGGCGGATGACATCGCCGCCGGCCGGGATCCGCAGATGGTCGCCGCGATCGCGCATATCGGTCGAAGCTGACGCCTGCGGCGCGCGGGGCTCAGGCCCGCTTCGCCTTCGCCGCCGACGCCTCTTCCCTCGGCAGGACGTGGCGGAAGTGAGTGACCGCGACCGGCCAGGTTTCCAGCAGGCGACGCGCCAGCGGGGAGCCGGTCTCGACGGCGTGACGGGTGACGAGCTCGTGCAGCCGTTGGCCCGCCTCACCCATGACCACGCCGGTGACGACCGAGACGGCGCTTAGGCGCTGGTGGGCCGTGCCTTCGGGGTCGTGGATGAAGGCCTCGCCGCCGCTCATGCCGGCGCCGAAATTCCAGCCGGTAGAGCCCAGCACGACGACCGCGCCGCCGGTCATGTATTCGCAGCCGTGGGCGCCGACGCCCTCGACCACCGCCGTGGCGCCCGAGTTGCGGACCGCGAACCGCTCGCCCGCGGCGCCCGCCGCGAACAGCTTGCCGCTGGTCGCGCCGTACAGGCAGGTGTTGCCGATGACCGCCGCGCCCGCCGCCCATGACGGCGGGCGGACGATGATCTCGGCGCCCGACAGACCCTTGCCGACATAGTCGTTGGCCTCGCCGTCCAGGATGATGCGCAGCCCCTTCATCCCCCAGGCCGCCAGCGACTGCCCGGCCGCGCCGCGCAGGTTCAGGGTCAGGTGGCCGTCGGGCAGGTCGGAGCCGTATTTGCGCACGATGTGGGACGAGATGCGCGTGCCGATGGTGCGCTGGGTGTTGGCCACCGAATAGGTCAGCTGCATCTTCTCGCGCCGCGCCAGGAAGGGCTCGGCGTCCAGCACGATGCGGGCGTCCAGCGCGTCGGGCACCGGGTTGCGCGGGGCGTCGGCGGGCATGCGCTGGTCGCCCTCGCCCACCCGGACCAGCAGGGGGTTGAGGTCCAGGTCGTCCAGCTGGGCCCCGCCGCGCGACACCTGGCGGAGCAGGTCGGTGCGGCCCACCGCCTCGTCCAGCGAGCGCAGACCCAACGAGGCCAGGATCTCGCGCGTCTCCTCGGCGATGAAGCTGAACAGGTTGACCACCTTGTCCGCCGTGCCGGTGAACATGGCGCGCAGCCGCTCGTCCTGGACGCAGACGCCGACCGGGCAGGTGTTGGAATGGCACTGGCGCACCATCAGGCAGCCGACCGCGATCAGCGACGCCGTGCCGATGCCGAACTCCTCGGCGCCCAGCATGGCGGCGACGACGACGTCGCGGCCGGTCTTGATGCCGCCGTCCGTGCGCAGGCGGACGTGGCCGCGCAGGCCGTTCAGGCTGAGCACTTGGTGCGCCTCCGACAGACCCAGCTCCCAGGGCATGCCCGCGTGCTTGATCGAGCCCATGGCCGAGGCGCCGGTGCCGCCGTTGTGGCCGGCGACCAGGATGATGTCGGCCTTGGCCTTGGCGACGCCGGCGGCGACCGCGCCGATGCCGGACGAGGCCACCAGCTTGACCGTCACCCGCGCGACCGGATTGATCTGCTTCAGGTCGTAGATGAGCTGGGCCAGGTCCTCGATCGAATAGATGTCGTGGTGCGGCGGCGGTGAGATCAGACCCACGCCCGGCGTCGAGTGGCGCATGCGGGCGATGAATTCGGTGACCTTGAAGCCGGGCAGCTGGCCGCCCTCCCCGGGCTTGGCGCCCTGGGCCACCTTGATCTCGATCTCGCGGCACTGGTTCAGATATTCGGCGGTGACGCCGAAGCGGCCCGAGGCGATCTGCTTGACCGCCGAGTTCGGATTGTCGCCGTTCGGACGCGGGCGGTAGCGCTCCGGATCCTCGCCGCCCTCGCCCGAGACCGAGCGGGCGCCGATGCGGTTCATGGCGATGTTCAGCGTCTCGTGCGCCTCGGGCGACAGGGCGCCCAGGGACATGCCGGGGGTGACGAAGCGCTTGCGGATCTCATTGACGCTCTCGACCTCCTCGACCGGGATCGGCAGGGCTTCGCGGAAGTCCAGCAGGTCGCGCAGGGCCGTGGCGGGCAGCTCGCGCGCCCGGCGGCTGTAGGCCTTGAACCGCTTGTAGTCGCCGCGCGTGGTGGCGTCCTGCAGGCGGTGGATCATCTCCGCGTCCCAGGCGTGGGTCTCCTCCCCCGCGCGGATGCGGTGCGCGCCGCCGATGCGCAGGCGCGCCCGGTCGGCGGAGAAGCCGCGCGAGGCCTTGGCCACCGACGACTGCTCGATGCCCGCCAGGCCGACGCCCGAGATGCGCGAGGTCATGCCGGGGAAGAACTCGGCCACCAGGGCGCGCGACAGGCCCAGGGCCTCGAACTCGCAGGCGCCGCGATAGGCTGAGATGACCGAGATGCCCTTCTTGGCCAGGATCTTCATCAGGCCCGCCTCGACGGCGACCTTGTGGTTCAGGCAGGCGTCGCGCAGCGTCAGGCCGGGATAGCGTCCGCCCTCCAGCCGCTCCAGGAAGGTCTCCTGCGCCAGCCAGGCGTTGACGGCCGTGGCGCCGCAGCCGACCAGCACGGCGAAGGCGTGGGCGTCGATGGCCTCGGCCGAGCGGACGACCAGCGAACAGAAGGTGCGCTGGCCCTCGTCGACCAGGCGCCCGTGCACCGCCGCCGTGGCCAGGATCATCGGGATCAGGGGCCGGTCCTCGCCCGCCCGCTCGTCGGTCAGGACGATCAGGCCCGCGCCGCCCCGGGCCGCCGCCACCGCCTCGTCACGGATACGGTCCAGCGCGCCCTGCAACGCCAGGCCCGCGCGGTCGTCTTCTGGCGGCGCCGCGAAGGTGCAGTCGATCACCGTGGTCGCGCCGGCGCCGACGACGTCGAGCATCCGCTCGTACATGCCGTTGGTCAGGACCGGGCTGTCCAGCACGAAGACCTTCGTCTGGGTCTCGTCCTGGGCCAGGATGTTGCCCAGGTTCTTGAACCGGGTCCGCAGGCTCATCGCCCCCGCCTCGCGCAAGGAGTCGATCGGCGGATTGGTGACCTGGGCGAAGGCCTGGCGGAAGTAGTGGGCGAAGGGCCGCGACTGTTCCGACAGCACCGCCGGCGGGGCGTCGTCGCCCATGGAGCCGACCGCCTCCTTGCCCTCGCCCGCCATGGGGTCGAGCAGGGATTCGATGTCTTCCTGGGTCCAGCCGACGGCCGCCTGGAAGCGGGTCAGGGCCTCGCCCGACAGCTTGCGCGGCTCGGGGCCAGGGCCGACCTCGGGCTCCAGCTCGACCATGTTAGCCAGCCATTCGCGATAGGGATGCTGGGCCGCCAGACGGTCGATGGTCTGGGTCTCGTCGTAGAGTTCGCCAGCCTCCAGATCGACGGCGATCATACGGCCGCCGCCGATGTGCAGGCGGCGCGCGATCCGCTCGTCCGGCACGCCGGTCATGCCCGCCTCGGAGCCGCAGATCAGCAGGCCATCGACGGTCTCGGCGACGCGCAGGGGACGCAGGCCGTTGCGGTCCTTGCCCGCCACGACCCAGCGGCCGTCGGTGGCGCAGATCGCCGCCGGGCCATCCCACGGCTCCATGACGGAGTTGCAGTAGGCGTAGAGGGCGCGGTGGTCGTCGGAGATGACGCCCTCGATCGGCGCCTCGGGGATCAGCAGGGCCTTGACCATGGGCGCGGGGCGGCCGGCGCGGACCAGAACCTCGAAGACGTTGTCCAGCGCGGCGGAGTCCGAACCGCCTGCCTGGATCACCGGCTTGACCGTCGCGTCGTCGGCCCCGAAGGCCTCGGCGGTCATGCGGATCTCGTGGCTGCGCATCCAGTTGGCGTTGCCGCGCAGGGTGTTGATCTCGCCGTTGTGAGCCAGCATCCGGAACGGCTGGGCCAGCCGCCATTCGGGGAAGGTGTTGGTCGAATAGCGCTGGTGGAACAGGGCGACATTGGCCTCGACCCGGGGGTCGGTCAGATCCGGGTAGAAGTCTCCCAGCGCCTCGGCCAGCATCATGCCCTTGTAGATCACCGACCGCGCCGACAGGGAGCAGACGTAGAAATGCTGCAGCCCCGCCGCCGTGGCGCGCGCTTCGATGCGGCGGCGCAGCAGGTAGAGGGCGCGCTCCAGATCCTCGCCCTCCAGCCCGTCGGGGGCGCTGAGCATGATCTGCTCGATCTCGGGCCGGGTGGCGGCGGCGCGCTGGCCCAGCACCTCGGCGCGGTGCGGCACCTGACGCCAGCCGTACAGCCAGAAGCCGGCGGCCATGACCTCGCGCTCGACGATGGTGCGGGCCTGCTCCTGGGCGCCCAGGTCGACGCGGGGCAGGAAGACCATGCCGACGGCGATGGGGCCGGGACGCGGCTCATGCCCGGCGTCGCGCACCTGGGCCTCGAAGAAGGCGCGCGGCAAGCCGATCAGGATGCCCGCGCCGTCGCCGGACTTGCCGTCAGCGTCTACGGCACCTCGGTGCCAGATGGCCGACAGGGCCTTCAGCGCCAGATCGACGACCTCGCGGCGCGGCTTGCCGTCAATGGCGGCGACCAGGCCGACGCCGCAGGCGTCGCGCTCTGAGGCGGGATCATAGGCGTGGGCGTCGACGAGCTTTTGCCGGTCGGCTTCGTATTGAACGGGATCAAAGGTCACGCGGCAGCCCTCCGGCGCGAGGACAACCAGGTATCGATTTCGGCGGCCGCGTCCTGACCGTCGCGGACGGCCCAGACGACCAGCGAGGCGCCGCGCACGATGTCGCCGGCGGCGAAGACACCCTCCAGCGTCGTCGCCTTGGTGTGGCCCGCCGTGCGGATGGTGCGCCAGTCAGTCAGGGCCAGGTCGGGCTCCTGGAACAGGGTCGGCATGTCCTCCGGCTCGAAGCCGAGCGCCTCGATGACCAGGTCGGCGGGCAGGTCGAACTCTCCGCCCGGGACCGGCTCGACCGACCAGCGGCCGTCCGCCGACTGGGCCGCCAGCGCCATGCGCTGGGCGCGCACGCCGGTGACGCCCGAGGCGCCGCCCAGCACGGCGCGGGGCGCGGCCAGCCATTCGAAGACCACGCCCTCCTCCTCGGCGTTCTGGGTCTCGCGCGCGCTGCCCGGCATATTCTCGCGGTCGCGGCGATACAGGCAGGTGACCGAGGTCGCGCCCTGACGGATCGCCGTGCGGACGCAGTCCATGGCGGTGTCGCCGCCGCCGATGACGACCACCTTCTTGCCCGCCGCGTTCAACGGGCCGTCGTCATAGGCCGGGACCGCATCGCCGAAGCCTTTGCGGTTCGAGGCGATCAGATAATCCAGCGCCGCCACGACCCCGTCCGAGCCGCAGCCCGGCGCGGTCAGTCGACGCGCCTGGTAAACCCCGGTCGCCACCAGCACCGCGTCGTGGGCGGCCCGCACCTCGGCGAAAGGCAGATCACCCCCGACGTCAGCACCCAGCCGGAACGCGACCCCGCCGTCGATCAGGCGATCAATGCGACGCCCGACGACGTGCTTCTCCAGCTTGAAGCCGGGGATGCCGTAGGTCAGCAGGCCGCCCGCGCGGTCGTGCCGGTCATAGACGGTGACCGCATAGCCCGCGCTGCGCAGGCGATCCGCCGCCGCCATGCCTGCAGGGCCCGCGCCGACGATGCCGACGGACTGGCCCTTCTCGGCGCGCGGGCGGATCGGATCGACCCAGCCGTTCTCGAACGCCATGTCGCCCAGCCAGCGCTCGACCGAACCGATGGTGACCGTCTCCCATCCCGACTGTTCCAGCGTGCAGGAGCCCTCGCACAGCCGGTCCTGCGGACAGATGCGGCCACAGATCTCGGGCAGGGTCGAGGTGGCTTCCGACAGGCGCCAGGCCTCCTCGGCGCGCCCTTCGGCGGCCAGCCTCAGCCAGTCGGGAATGTTGTTCTGCAGCGGACAGCCGGTCTGGCAGAAGGGCACGCCGCACTGGGCGCAGCGGCCGGACTGACCCTTGCCGGCCTCGGGGGCGAAATTGGCGTAGATTTCGGCGTGATCCTGCACGCGCTCAGCGGCCGGCGTCTTGGCCGGACCGGTCCTGGGGACGACAACGAAAGTCTGGTTCACGGACGCCAAGGCAAGCCCTCTTCGCAACTGCACAAGTTGTAGGGTCTTTGGAGAGGGCGCGCAATTTCCATCCGAATTGTGCGCGAAACGGTAAGCTTCAGGAAAAGGCAAACCGGCAAGGCCTGCCAAGAAGGCAAGACCTTGCCGGTCGCGGCCAGACGGAAGGGACGTCCGGTGTTCTAGAAGAGGAACTTCAGCGTCGCGACCGCCCGATCATCCGCCAGCGGGGTATCGACGTCGGCGCCGTGGTAGCGGGCGTCGACGATGATGTTGTCGGTGATGGCGTAGGCCACCCCCGCGTTCCAGGTCGTGTAGTCGTCGCTGACGTCCAGCGCCTGGTAGCCGACGGCGCCATTGACGGTCCATTTGGGCGCCGGAGTGAAGCTGGCGTTGGCTTCGACATAGGTGGCTTCCTCGTCCACGCCGAAGAAGTCGGGGGAGAAGTAGACCGCGGCGCCCAGGGTCACCGGGCCGACGGCCCGCGAGGCGGCGGCCTTGACCTCCAGATAGTCATAGGAGTTATCGCGGCCCGCGCCGACGTACAGATAGCCGATCAGCCCGACGTCGATGGCGAACCCGGCCGCCTCGGTGCGATAGCCGCCGTAGACGTCGACCTCGGCGTCGGTGTTGTCGCCGAAATCGATGTTGGAGGCCCAGGCCCCGGCGTAGAAGCCGGAGGCGAAGGTCACGTCGACGCCGCCCTGGAGGGCCGGATTCTCGTCGGACTGACTGAAGCCGCGGAAGACATAGTCGGAGGTCACCGCCACGTTCCAGGCCACGTCGGGCGTCTGGGCCTGGGCGGCGCCGGCGGTGGCGAACAGGGCGGCCGCGACGGCCGCGCTAGCGAAGGCGAGTTTCATAGTCGTATCCCCAATGTTCTCGATGTCGGCACGCGGACGCTTACTGACGGACCGGCGCGGGGAGAGAGCCCGCGCCGGGCCACACGGGATCAGACGGACTCCAGCGCCTCGCCATGGAGGTGGGTGTCCAGCCCTTCTTCTTCGCCCGCCGGGCTGACGCGCAGGCCGGTGGTGAACTTGCAGATGATCAGGACGACCAGGGTGCCCACCGCGCTGTAGGCGATGGTCCAGCCCAGGCCGATCAGCTGGGTCATGACGTTGGCCCCGTCCGACAGGCTGTTGATCGCGGTGGAGGCGAACACGCCGGTCAGCAGGGCCCCCGCCAGACCGCCCGCGCCGTGGATGCCGAAGGCGTCCAGCGAGTCGTCGTAGCGGAGCAGCTTCTTGATCCAGACCGAGGAGGCGTAGCAGACCGGACCGGCGATCAGGCCGATCAGGACCGCGCCCTTGGGATCCACGAAGCCGGCGGCCGGAGTGATGGCGACCAGGCCGGCGACGATGCCGGACAGCACGCCGATCAGCGACGCCTTCTTCTTCTCGATGACCTCGACGATCTTCCAGGTGATGGAGGCGGCCGCGGCGGCCAGGATGGTGTTGATCAGGGCCACGCCCGCCAGGGCATTGGCGCCGCCCGCCGAGCCGGCGTTGAAGCCGATCCAGCCGACCAGCAGCAGGGAGGCGCCGATCATGGTCAGCACCGGATTGTGCGCCACGATCGGCTCCTTGCCGTAGCCCTTGCGGGCGCCGAGGAAGAGGGCGCAGACCAGACCGGCGACGCCGGAGTTGACGTGCACCACCGCGCCGCCGGCGAAGTCCAGCACCCCGGCCGAGCCGAGGAAGCCGCCGCCCCAGACCCAGTGGGCGATGGGCGCATAGACCAGCAGCGACCACAGGGCGGTGAACAGCAGCAGCCCCGTGTACTTCAGCCGCTCGGCGAAGGCGCCGGTGACCAGGGCCGGGGTGATGATGGCGAAGGTCATCTGGAAGGAAATGAAGACGAACTCGGGAATGCCCGGCAGCAGGCTGTGCGCCGTCTCCATGCCCACGCCGTTCAGGAAGATGGACTGGAAGCCGCCGATGAACTGGTTGACGGTGTCGGCCGGATAGCCGCCGAAGTCGCCCGCCTTGCCGAAGGCGATGGAGTAGCCGGCGATGAACCACACCAGGGTCGCCACGGCGAAGACGCCGACCGACTGGGTGATGGTCGCGATCACGTTTTTGCGGCGCACCATGCCGCCGTAGAAGAGCGCCAGACCCGGCAGGGTCATGAGCAGGACGAGGGCCGTCGAAGTGGCCAGCCAGGCCGTGCCGGCGCCGTCCAGTTCCAGTGGAACCTGGTGTCCCAGAAGCGCGGGCGCCGCCTGGGCCCCCGTCGCGATCACCGTGGTCAAGAGGCCGAGCCCGAGAGCCAGGCCGTTGCGAAGTCGAGTCATCTCAATCCCCCAAAAGGACGCCGTTACGCATTTGCGAACTGTTTACCGCACTTGCGAGATGCGCAAGTGGGCGGAGGAAGATTCAAGGAAATTTGTTGCGTCTGTAGCGCACCTGAATCCGACTTTGGCATTCTTGATGCTTCATTATTGGAATAATGAGATGAAACTACTCACTCTAAGGCCACGCTTGGCAATTCGCAGTCGCAGCAATTTTGGGGGATTGACGACGGCGGCCGCGTTCGTCACCGTAAGGACACTCATCAAGACCGGCTGAGGGATAGGCCCTTTGACGCCGGGGCAACCTACCCAGGATCCACCCGATCCTTGGAAAGGTGCCAACTCCTGCGAGGCCTCTTCGGAAGCCGCGAGAGATGAGTGAAGCGACAGGACCCTTGCGGGTCCGACGGACTTCACGGGTCTTTCGTCACAGGTGTTGGTCTGCCCCATCGGTTTCGCTGAGCGGAACCGGAGCGGACTGTGGCGTCCACCGAATGGATCATCGACGAGGCTCCCGGCCGTGACGTGACGGCCGTGATTCCGGCCGACTTCCGGCTGGCCTCGGGCGAGCGTCTGGCGGCGGACACCCTGACCGGACGCCTGCATGGCCCCACCGAGGGCCCGCTGGTCGTCGTCGCCGGCGGCATCTCCAGCGGCCGCTTCGCCGCCAACTGGTGGTCGTGGGCCGTGCGTCACGGCGGTCCGATCGACCTGGACCGCGCCCGCGTGCTGGCCTTCGACCTGCTGCCCGGCAAGGCCGATCCGGGCGTCACCATCACCACCGCCGATCAGGCCCGCCTGCTGGTCCTGCTGCTGGACGCGCTGGACGAGCCGCGCATCGACGCCTTCGTCGGCGCCTCCTACGGCGGCTGCATCGGACTGGCTTTCGCGGCGGACTTCCCCGAGCGGATCGGCGAACTGGTGGTCATCTCCGCCGCCCACCGCGCCCATCCCGCCGCCACCGCCTGGCGCGGGGTGCAGCGCCGCCTGCTGGCCTTCGCCCGCGACTGCGGCCGCGAGGCGGAAGGCATTTCGCTGGCCCGCGAGCTGGCCATGACCACCTACCGCACCGCCGACGAGTTCGACTGGCGCTTCGCCGGAACCGCCCCGGCGCAGGCCGGCGACCCCTATCCCGTCTGCGACTATCTGATCGCCCGCGGCGCCGACTACGCCGAGGCCACCAGCGCCGACCGCTGGATCACGCTGTCGGACTCGCTGGACCGCCACGCGGTCGCCCCCGAGTCGGTGACCTGCCCCCTGACCCTGCTCGGCTTCACCAGCGACCGCCTGGTGCCGATCGAGGACCTGCGCGACCTGGCCGGCCGCGCCCCCGCCCTGCGCCGCTTCGGCGAGGCCAGCTCCATCTTCGGCCACGACGCCTTCCTGAAGGAGCGCGAGCTGGTCGGCCGCACGCTCCACGACGCCCTCTCTCCCCTTTACGCCCGCCAGCCTGACGAGATCGCCGCATGACCTGTTCCAGCGAAGCCCACCCCTGTACGACCGCCGCCCGGCACGGCGTGAACAACGATCCGGCGCACGGGGCGGTGATGCCGCCGTTGTACCTGTCCTCGAACTACAGCTTCGACGGGCTCGATGGGAAACGGAAGTACGACTACACGCGCTCGGGCAATCCGACCCGCGACGTGCTGGGCGAGACCCTCGCCAAACTCGAAGGCGGCGTCGGCGCGGTGGTGACCGCGACGGGCATGGCCGCGGTCGATCTGGCCCTGTTCTCGCTGGAGCCCGGCGACCTGCTGCTGGCCCCGCACGACCTTTACGGCGGCACCCACCGCCTGCTGTGCGCCCGCGCCCGCCGCAACCATTTCGACGTCCAGTTCGTCGACCAGAACGACCGCGAGGCGCTGGACGCCGCCTTCGCCCTGAACCCCAAGCTGATCCTGATCGAGACGCCGTCGAACCCGCTGATGCGCGTTGTCGACGTGGCCGACATCTGCGCTCGCGCCCACGCCGTCGGCTGCAAGGCGGCGGTAGACAACACCTTCCTGTCGCCGGCGCTGCAGAACCCGATCGCCCTGGGCGCCGACCTGGTGATCCACTCGACCACCAAATACATCAACGGCCATTCCGACGTGGTCGGCGGCTGCGTGGTGGCCAAGGACCAGGCCGATCTCGAACAGCTGACCTGGTGGGCCAACTGCCTGGGCGTCACCGGCTCGCCCTTCGACGCCTATCTGACCCTGCGCGGCGTGCGCACCCTGTTCGCCCGGGTCGAGCGCCAGCAGGCCACGGCGGGCCGCGTCGCTGAATGGCTGGAGGTCCATCCGGCGGTGAAGACCGTCAACTATCCGGGCCTGAAGAGCCACCCGGGCCACGAGATCGCCTCGCGCCAGCAGAAGGGCTTCGGCGCCATGCTGAGCTTCGAACTGGCCGACCTGGACGCGGTGCGGACCTTCGTCGACCAGCTTGAGGTCTTCACCCTGGCGGAGTCGCTGGGCGGGGTCGAAAGCCTGATCGCCCATCCGACCCTGATGACCCATGCGGCCATGACGCCGGAGGCGCGCCTGACGGCGGGCATCACCGACGGCCTGCTGCGCCTGTCGATCGGGCTGGAGCATCCGGAAGACCTGCTGGCCGACCTGTCGATCGCGCTGGACGCCGTCCTCGCCGCTTCCGCCCTGGAAGCCGAGGCCGCCTGATGACCGCCGCCTCCCTGCCGCTTCCCCGTCCCGTCGCCGGGGCGGACGCCGTCCCGCACGGCGTCGAGGAACCCGTCGCCCTGCTCCAGCTCGACGTCGCCGACGCGGCCGAGGCCGCCAGCGCGGTCTATCGCGAAGTGCGACGCGGACGCCGGGTCGTGGCCGTCGCCTCGGGCGCCGCGGACGCCGCCGCCCGCCTGGCCGCGGCGCTCGACGCCATCGGCGTCACCTCGGTCCACCCCGGTCCGGGCGAGGCCTTGCTGAACGCCCCCGTCTCCATCGTCGCCGGACCGGAAACGGCGACCATCCATGCTCGGCCGAAGCCCGAACGCCCGCTGCGCGTGGCGCTGGCCGGCTGCGGCGTGGTCGGCGGCGGCGTGCTGGCGCGGCTGCTCACCGACGACCGCTTCACCGTGGTCGGGGTGTTGGTGCGCGATCCGAAGAAGCCGCGCGATCCCGCCGCCCCGGAAGGCCTGCTGCTGTCCGATCCCGCCGCCCTGCTGGCGCGCGAGCCGGATGTGCTGGTCGAGGCCATCTCGGACGCGTCCACCGGCCTGGCCCTGATCCGCGCCGCCCTGTCGCGCGGCGTCGACGTGGTCAGCGCCAACAAGCAGGCGGTGGGCGGCGATCTGCCCGCCCTGACCGCCCTGGCCGAGGCCCATGACGCCCGGCTGCTCTATTCCGCCAGCGTCGGCGGCGGCTCGCCCCTGATCGAGACCGTGCGCCGGGCCCGCGCCCATGCGCCGGTGGTCCGGATCGAGGCGGTGTTGAACGGCACCTGCAACTTCATCCTGAACCGGCTGGCCGATGGCATCGCCTTCGACGACGCCCTGACCGGCGCGCGCGAAGCGGGCTTCGCGGAAGAGGATCCGACCGCCGACCTGAGCGGTCTGGACGCCGCCGCCAAGCTGGCCATCCTGGCGCATGAGGCGCTGGACGGCGGACTGACGCCGGAGCGGATCGCGCGCGAGACCCTGGCCGCGGATGCGGTCCTGCCGCCGGGCCGGGTGCGCCAGCTGGCGCGGCTGGACGTGCGCAACGACCGCGCCGACGTGGCCTTCGCCGCCGCCGACGGCGATCCCCTGTTCGCCGACCTGCCCGATGAGTGGAACGCCCTGCGCGTCACGACCGACGACGGCCGGGTCTTCACCGCCCGCGGCCGCGGCGCGGGCCGCATCCCCACGACCGAAAGCGTCTGGGCCGACCTGACCGATCTGGTCGCCGGATAAAAAAGCGCCGCCGACCCGGGTGGGTCGGCGGCGTAGAGTACGCTTCGGTTCAGGAGTGATCAGAAGCGATAGCGGGCGCCGACATAAACTTGCCGGCCGGTGTGGTGGTAAACGGATGTGCTCTGGCGATCCGCGCCGTCGCCGACGTACTGCTGGTTCTCCTCGTCCGTCAGGTTGAGGGCCTCCAGCGTCAGGACCAGCTTGTCGGTCAGATTGTACGAGGCCGAGGCGTCCAGATTGAACGTCTCCATCTTGCCTTCGACATTGTTGCCGTTCCGGCCCGGCACGTTCTGGATGTAGCTGTCGCGGAAGGCGCCCGAGACCCGCGCCGAGAACGTGTCGTCCTCATAGTACAGGGTCGCGTTCCACGATTCCGGCGACAGGTTGATCAGGTCGGCCGTCACGAAGGTCGTGCACAGGGCGTTGTTGCAGTAGTCGATTTCGGATTCGACGTGGGTGTAGTTCAGCTGCACGCCGAGGTTTTCCAGCGGACCCGGCAGGAAGGTGAAGGGCTGCTGGTAGCTGATCTCGAAGCCCTTCAGCGGGCCGCCTTCGGTGTTCACCGCGGCGGTCAGCTGGAAGATGGTCGAGGACGAGCAGGTGCCCGTGCAGAAGCCCGGCGCGAAGGCCGACGGGTTCAGCGCGGTCAGGTCCGAATAGGCCAGGTCCTGACGCACGATCTGGATGTAGGTGTCGATGTCCTTGTAGAAGTAGGCGAAGGACAGCAGGCTTTCGCGGGCGAAATACCACTCGACGCTGAAGTCGTAGGTGTTGGCCTGGAACGGCTCCAGCTTCACATTGCCGATCGAGGCCGTGTAGTTCGGTCCGGTGGCGGCCAGCGAGGTGGTCGGCACCAGGTAGTTGGTCCCGGCCAGGGTGTTGCCGATCTGCGGACGGGCCATGACCGTGGCCGCGCCGAAACGGACGATCAGGTCGTCGATCGGCTCATAGCTGATGTTCAGCGACGGCAGGGTGTTGTCGTACTGGTTCTCGCCGGTGACGAGGGTCCCGCCGCCGGTCGAGCTGTAGCCCGAGGCGTTGAGCGTGGTGCTGACCTGACGCACGCCGACGTTGCCGCGGAACGGACGGCCGAACAGATCGGTGTCCCAGTCGGCCTGCAGATAGACGGCAAGATCGTCTTCGGTGATCGACCGGTTGCCGCCGCGCGCATTGCCGTTGGTGATGCTGGTGAGGCGGAAGTCGCCTCCCGGCAGGCCCGTGTCGCAGTTGCAGTAGATGTTGAACAGGCTGGCCAGGGCGCCGAGGTTGGGGCGGACCCAGCTGCTGGCCGTGCCGCCGGGGATCAGGTTGGCGCCGAAGCCGGTCAGCACATCGGTGATGCCGGCCATCGTCGTGCCGGCCGGAAGCGCCGGAACCACGGTCTCGTCCGCGCGGCGGAACTCGTAGGAGTCCGAGGTGTAGCTCTTCCAGTTGATGCCCGCCTTGAACGTCAACCAGTCGCTGGCGTCATAGGCGAAGTCGGCCTGGGCGGACTCGAACAGGGTGTCGACGCCGTTCGGACGGATGCGGATTTCCGAGCGCGGCACCACGGCGGTCGACGGGCGCCATTCCCAGTTGGCCGGGTTGGCGACATCGAAGCCGTAGCTGATGACCGGGGCGTTCGCATTGCCGCGGAAATCCCACGAGTAGTTCTGGATATTGTTCCGGTCGAGAGTGACCGTGGTCTGGATCGGGTTCTCGAAATTCGACTCCGCGCGGCCGTAGTAGAACCGGCCGTGCAGGCGGTCGGTGAAGTCATGCTCCGCCGTCAGGCTGATCTGCAGATAGTCGGTCGAGAGTTCGTCGTAGCGGCTCTCGGACCGGACATCGACGTTGTTGAACACGCCGTAGACCAGCATGTTGTTCTCGACGGCGGCGTTCTGGACCGTCACCTGGGGCTGACCGCCGGCCGCGGCGTTGCGGCTGAAGGACAGGGCCTCGAGGAAGTCCTCCTGACGGGTCGCGTCCAGCGAGGAGTACAGCACGTCGAGCGAGAACACCGTGGTCTCCGCCGGGCGCCATTGCAGGGCGCCGGTGACGCCGAGGCGTTCCTGGCTGTGGGTCAGGCGGCCGTAGCGCGGCAGGCGCGGGATGAAGACGGTGCTCTGGTTGGCCAGGGCGAAGGCCGCGGCGTTCGATCCGGCGGAGGCGAAGCCCCCCGAGCTGTTGGTGCCGACGGCCGGCGCCCAGCGCACCGAGCTGAAGCCCTCTTCGAGCAGGTCGCGTTCGCTGTAGGCGACCGAGATCAGGGCGCCGAACTCGTCATTGGCGCCGAACCGGTCGCTCAGCAGCAGGGCGACGCGCGGATTGTACTGCTCCGACAGGTCGTTGTAGCCGACCTGGGCCGACATGGCGGCGGTGAAGCCGTCGTAGTCGAACGGGCGCGTGGCCTGCAGATCGACGGTGGCGCCCAGCGAGCCCTCCTCCGTCTCAGCCGCCGCGGTTTTGCGCACGGTGATGGAGTTGAAGAGCTCCGAGGCGAAGACGTTGAAGTCGAAGCCGCGGCCCCGGTTGGCGCCGCCCGAGGAGTCGGTGCCGCCGGCGGTGGCCTGGGCCTCCATGCCGTTGATGCGGGTGCGGGTGAAGTCGGCGCCCAGGCCGCGGACGGTGATCGAACGGCCTTCGCCGGCGTCACGGTCGATGGCGACGCCCGGGACCCGCTGGATCGACTCGGCCAGGTTCAGGTCGGGGAAGTCGGCGATGTCCTCGGCCATGATCACGTCGACCATGCTGGTCTCGCGACGTTTGGCGTCGAGGGCGGCGTTCAGGCTGGCGCGATACCCCGTGACGACGACTTCATCGATCTCGACGGCCTCGTCCTGCGGCGCGGGTTGCGGCGCGGTCTGCGCGGCGGCGGCGCCGACCCCCAACGACAGGGCGACGGCCAGACCGGACGCTCCGACGAATAGGCGACGACGAAGGGCACGGGTCATCCCCGGCTGGATAGCTTGCAACATATGCCTCCTCCCAATGGGCATACAGGACGCCGGAGTGACCCCGGTCTATCTGTTTTTTGCGGTCCGACATCGTTGGCCGTCCCGTTTGACACCGGTGTCATATCTGTGCGGAATGCGCCCTGACACCGGTAGCAATCACGAGCCTAACCTGATGATCGGCGTTTTCGCAAGCGGCCTTCGACACAAAGCGGTCACAAGCTTCACCGTGGCGCTGTTCGCCGTGTCGCTTGGGGCACACACGGCCTCAGCCCAGGCCGGGCCCGAAGCCGTCGTCGCCTTCCCCGGCGCGGAAGGCGCGGGGCGGCTGGCCTCGGGCGGTCGCGGCGGCGCGGTGCTGCGGGTGACCAATCTGAACGACGCGGGCCCTGGCAGTCTGCGGGCCGCGGTCGAGGCGGACGGTCCGCGCACGGTCGTGTTCGACATCGGCGGGACGATCCGGCTGGAGACGCCGCTCCGCATCCGGCGAGGCCGCATCACCATCGCCGGCCAGACCGCGCCGGGCGGCGGGATCACCCTGCGCGATCAGGCGCTGATCGTGGCCGCCGACGATGTGGTGGTGCGCTACATCCGCTCCCGGCTCGGGGACGAGAGCCGCATTGAGTCGGACGCCGTCACCATCGAGCGCGGACGCCGCATCATCCTGGACCACATCTCGGCCTCCTGGTCGGTGGACGAGACCCTGTCGGTCGGCAGCCGCTACGACCCGCCCGAGCGCGGGATCTACGACGTGACCGTGCAATGGTCCCTGATCGCCGAGTCGTTGAACCGGTCGGGCCACGCCAAGGGCGATCACGGCTATGGCTCGCTGGTGCGCGGCGGATATGGCGCGCGCTTCACCTTCCATCACAATCTGTGGGCCGCCCACCGGGCGCGCATGCCCCGGCCGGGCAACTACAATCCGCCGTCCGTCGATCCCGAAGGGCCGCGCTTCGCGTTCCGCTCCAACGTCTTCTACGACTGGGGCGGATCGCACGCGGGCTACAACGCCGACACCGACAGTCGCTCGGCCTACGCCTTCATCGGCAACGCCTACATCCCCGGTCCGGACTCGGCCGGACGCCGGGCGTTCGAGGACTCCAATCCGCTGGCGAGGGCGTGGTTCGAGGCCAACAGCATGGACGGCGCGATCCCCGCCGATCCGTGGACGCTGGTGAAGAATTCAGACCGGCCCGACTATCGCCTGCCCGTGCGGCCCGACTGGGCGGAGGCGACGACGGAGACGCCCGAAACCGCCGCATTGGCGGTGCTGGAGCGAGCGGGCGTCGGCCGGGTGCGCGACGCCGTGGACCTGCGGATCATCGAGGGCGTACGCGACCGCACGGGCAGGATCATCGACAGCCAGAGCCAGGTCGGCGGCTGGCCGGAGCTGGAGGCCGGAACGCCGTGGATCGACCGTGACGGCGACGGCATGCCCGACGACTGGGAGCAGGCGCACGGGCTGGATGCAGCCGACGCCGCCGACGGCCCCGCGGATCGGAACGGCGACGGCTTCACCAACCTCGAGGACTGGCTGAACGACTTGGCGGACTAGCGCGCCAGCCAGCCGCCATCCACCGCCAGCACCGTGCCGTGGACATAGGCGGAGGCGTCGGAGGCCAGGAAGACCGCCGCGCCGCCCAGGTCGGACGGATCGCCCCACCGCCCCGCCGGGATGCGGGCCAGGATGTCGCGGTTACGCGTCTCGTCGGCGCGCAGGGCCTCGGTGTTGTTGGTGGCGAAATAGCCCGGTGCGATGCCGTTGACGTTGATCCCCCTGGACGCCCACTCGCAGGCCAGCAGGCGGGTCAGGCCGGCCAGGCCGCTCTTGGACGCCGTGTAGGACGGCACCCGGATGCCGCCCTGGAAGCTGAGCATCGAGCAGATGTTGATGATCTTGCCGCCGCGCCCGGCGTCGACCCAGGTGCGCGCCACGGCCTGGCTGAGGAAGAAGGCGGTCTTCAGATTGGTGTCGATGACCGCGTCCCAGTCCTCCTCGGTGAAGTCGAGGCTGTCGTTGCGGCGGATGATGCCGGCGTTGTTGACCAGGATGTCGACCGCGCCGACGGCGTCCACGGCCTTGGCCACCACGTCCTTGATCGGGGCGATCGAAGAGAGGTCCGCCGAGATAGCGTGCAGGGTGCGGCCCGCCGCCCGCACCAGCTCCGCCGTTTCGGTCGGGGCCGAGCGGCCGACGGCGACGATGTCCGCCCCCGCCTGCGCCAGCCCCACGGCGATGGCCTGCCCGAGACCCGTGTTGGCGCCGGTGACGAGGGCCGCGCGGCCGGATAGGTCAAACGGGTTCATGTCAGCAGGCCTCGCCAGGGGTGAGCACATCACCGGTCAGACGGAGGATGTCGCACGGATGCGCCTTGGCCGACATGCTTTCCCTCCCCGACTTGAATGTGCGGATTGCCGACATAGGTAACCGGTGTCATAAGCTGATGCAAACGGGGACGGGGCTGGAGCCGAACCACCGCTTCACCCATTATCCCGCCCGGAGAAACGCCATGAAAATCGCCCTGATCATCGAGAACAGCCAGGCCGCCAAGAGCGAGATCGTTCACACCGCCCTGACCGCCGTGGCCGAGCCGCTGGGCCATGAGGTGTTCCACTACGGCATGTACTCGCCCGAGGACAAAGCCTCGCTGACCTATGTGATGAATGGCCTGCTGGCCGGCATCCTGCTGAACTCGGGCGCGGCCGATTTCGTGGTCACGGGTTGCGGCACCGGCACGGGCTCCATGCTGGCGGCCAACGCCATGCCCGGCGTCTTCTGCGGCCTGATCATCGACCCGACCGACGCCTTCCTGTTCGGCCAGATCAACGACGGCAACGCCATCGCCATGCCCTACGCCAAGGGCTTCGGCTGGGCCGCCGAGCTGAACCTGCAGGACGTCTATCGCAAGCTGTTCGAGGGTGAACGCGGCCTGGGCTATCCCAAGGAACGCGCCGAGATCATGCGCAAGAACCGGGGCATCCTGAAGGACCTCAAGGCCGTCACCTGCCACGATATGCTGACCGTCCTGAAGACCGTCGATCAGGACCTGCTGAAGGCCGCCGTCGCGGGCGAGCGGTTCCAGGAATACTTCTTCGCCAACGCGACGGACGAAGGCATCCGCGCCTACATCAAGGGCCTGGTCCAAAGCCCCGCGCTCGAGACCGCCTGAGACCTGGGACGTGTCCGCCGCCGGCGCCGCCTCAGCGAGGCGGGCCGGCGCGTAGTTCCTCGAGATGGCGGGCCGCGCCGGTGTTGCTCGGGTCAAGCGCCACGGCCCGCGCGTAGTGGATGGCCGCACCGCTGTCGTCGCCGTTGATCAGCAGGGCCTGGGCCAGGCTGTCATGGGCGTTGCCGCTGTCGGGATAGCGATCGGCCGCCAGGCGGAAGACCTGCAGCGCATCGCGGGGACGGCCGGTGCTGAGCAGGCGGTAGCCCCAGTCGTTCAGCTCGGCCTCCGGCCAGATCAAGCCCGCATGGCCCCGCTCGATCGCCGAGGCGGCGGTCATGACCTGATCATAGCCCCCTTCCTCAAGCGCGATGCGCAGCGCCGGGACGCCGGCCAGGTCCAGACCGGGGGCGTAGATCGAGGCGATCTTGTCGATCATGTCCTCCGGATACGAACCGGTGAGATTGGTCAGAATGACCACCCCGACGCCGTCCTCCGGATACAGGGAGACCGCGGCCCGGCCGCCCCCCGTCATGCCCACCGACCGATGGGTTCCGCGGGTCAGAACCTGCCATCCCAGCCCCCACTGCCCCTTCTGTCCGTCGTTGAAGGCGACCGGGGTCCAGAGTGTCTCGAGACTGGCTTCGTTTAGGATCTTCCCGCCCTGGATGGCGATCAGCCACCGCGCCAGGTCGCCGACCGAGCTGTTCAGGCCCGAGGACGCGCGGCGGAACGGCAGGAACCGTTCGGAGACGGCCGTCATGACGCCGGGGCTCGTGGCGGAGGCGGCGCGATAGCCGGCGATCATCGGCCCGCCGAGCGTCCAGCGATAGGTCGGCGCCCGGTTCGCGATGACGGAGTAGGCGTCGCCATAGTGGGTGCTCGCCATGCCCGCGATGGCCAGCTGTTCCTCGGCCAGGGGCGCGTCCGGCGCCCGGCCCTCAAGCTGGTTCACCACCCGCTGGATGAGGGTGTAGTTGGTCTGGCAGTAGTTGAACCGCTCTCCGGGCGGGAAACGGAGGTCCTGGGTCTGGACCCAGGCCCAGGTCGCCGCCGCGTCGGTCTCCACCGTAGGCGCGCGCATGATGTCGGGCAGGCCGGACATGTGGCTGAGCAGTTGGCGGATGGTGACGGCGCGCCAGGCCTCGGGCAGATCGGTCAGATAGCGGCCGACCGGCGCCGACAGGTCCAGCCGCCCCGCCTCGACCAGGCGCATGGCGGCGACGCCGGTGAAGGCCTTGGTCACGGAGTTGATGGCGAAGACGGTGTCCGTGGACACGGGCACGCCGAACTCGACGCTGGCGGTTCCGTAGTGGCGCTCAAGAACCAGCCGGCCGTCCTTGACCACCGCGACGGCCAGCCCCGGGATCTGAAGCCGCTGCATCTGCATCTGGAGATACCGATCGACCTGTTCCGTCGTCTCCGCCGGGCCGGCGCCGGTCTGGGCGACCGCCGCCCCCGGAACGATCAGCGCGACTGCGATCAGCGCCTGTCGGAGGACGCGCATCAGGCGCGAGGATCCGGTCGGGCGGAGTCCGCCCGTCGATGGGTTCTGCATGGTCATACGATCCTGCTGGAGACGGCCGCGACGAAGCGCGGTCAGGGCGCGAGCGAGAGGGATGCGGGGACGGGGCGACCGCGGGCGCGCGCGGCCTCGGCCGGATGCTCCATTCGCCACTGGCTTCTGGCCAGACCAACCGCCCGTCGTCGGGCCAGATACTCGGGTGAGGTCCGGTCCTCATCCACCGAGGGCGTCGTTTCCGCGGCGACGGCCCGTGCCGCGACGTGCTCGGACGCGGGCGCCACGGGCGCGGGCAGGGGCGACGCATGGCGGCGAGACGGCGCCCGGCGACCCGGCGACGGGACGCTGTTAGGCGTCGGCGACGGGGACGCCGCCGGGGACGGGGCGGGCTCCGGCCGAGCCGCCGCCGATACGATGTCCGCCACGCTGTCGGCTCCGCTGATGCTGATCGGGGCGGTCGCCGCCACGGCCAGGATCACCGCGGGAGCGAGGGACGCCGCCACGTATCGCGGCGAAAGACCGGCGGGCCGGGTCAGGGCGACCAGCCTCTGCTTGATCAGGTCCGCCTTGCCCAGCGCGCAGACGGGACTGGCGCCGCCGGTCCGCGAGGCGCTCGCGATCAGCCTGCCGTAGACCTCGGAAGAGGCGGGCGAGGCGGCGATGACGTCCCGATCGCAGGCCAGCTCCTGATCCAGCCGAAACAGGCGGTAGGCGTGGTGAGCCCATGGATTGAACCAGTGGACCGAGACCGCGACCAGGGCGACGAAATTCCAGGCGATGTCGTGCCGGCGATGGTGGGCGCGCTCATGGGCGAGGGCCAGCGACCGCTGATCCGGGTCGAACCGCTGGCGGAAGTTCAGCGGCAGGAAGATGCGCCGCTTCCAGATCCCGGCCGCCACGGGCCCGGTCACGAAGGCGCTGGTGCGCACCGCGACGCCGTCGAGACTCTCCCCCGGGCCGACCACCGCCGCCCCGGCGCGCTGCATGAACCGGACATAGTCGAACAGGCCCCGGCCGAGATGGACGAGGGCTCCAGCCGCCCAGAGCGCGACGAGGATCTGCACCAGCATGTCAGGCCGAACGATCTGGGGCGCGACCTGGGCCGCGACGCCCGTCGCCTCCTCCCCGAACGCGACCACGGCGGAACTATGGACGCTCCAGGCGGGCATCGGCGGAAGCACCAGACGAATGACCGGC
The DNA here is from genome assembly GCF_058807475.1 of Brevundimonas sp. GW821-FHT12C05. Classification (NCBI taxonomy): domain Bacteria; kingdom Pseudomonadati; phylum Pseudomonadota; class Alphaproteobacteria; order Caulobacterales; family Caulobacteraceae; genus Brevundimonas; species Brevundimonas sp. GW821-FHT12C05. The sequence continues at coordinate 43,974 of NZ_JBXAQS010000001.1, read as the reverse complement.
AGCAGCCACAGGCCATAGGCCATCCGGGGCCCCAGGCGGCGCAGGACCCAGGGCCTGACCAGCAGAACGACGCCGCCGAGAACCGTCGAGCCCAGCAGGGCCTGGAACAGCCAGTCGGTCATGACTTCAACGACTGCAGCAGCGCCTCGATCTCGGCGAGATCCCGGTCGGACAGCTGATCCTGTTCCGCCAGATGGGCGACCAGCGGCGCCGCCCGGCCGCCGAACAGGCGGTCGATCATCCGGCGCGACTCGGTGGCGAGGAAGGCGTCCCGGGTCAGCAGCGGCGAGTAGAGGAAGCGGCGCCCCTCGCCCTCGTGCGACACGGCGCCCTTGGTCACCAGCCGGGCCAGCAAGGTCTTGACGGTGCTGGCGCTCCAGTCGCGCGACGGTTCGATCCGGTCGATGATATCGGTCGCCGAGAGCGGGGCCTGACGCCACAGCACCTCAAGCACCGCCTGCTCGCCTTCACTGATCCGTTCCATCCGGCGCCCTGCAACTACAGCTGTAGACGATATTGCATCTACATCTGTAGTCGTCAATAGCCCTCGGTCGTCAGCCCTTCGGCGGCGCCGTCGATTCCCGCACGATCAGCGACGGATCGACCTCGGGCTGAGCCAGCGTCGCCGGGTCCAGCCCGCGCAGACCCGCCGTCAACTTCTCGGCGGCCATGCGGCCCATGTCGCGGATGGGCAGGCGGACGGTGGTGAGGTTGGGCCAGACGCGCGAGGCCATGGGCAGGTCGTCGAAGCCGACGATGGACAGGTCGCGCGGCACATCCAGACCGGCATCGCGCGCGGCCTTCATGACCCCGATGGCCATTTCGTCATTGCCCGCGAAGATGGCGGTCGGCGGGTTCGCCATGGCCAGCAGGCTTTGCGCCGCCTCGGCCCCGGATTCGAAGGTGTAGGCGCCCGCGCGGACATAGGCGTCATCCATCGACAGGCCATGCTCGGCCAACCCCTCGCGGAAGCCCCTGCCCCGCTCGAACGACGAGCGGAAGGTGTCGGGACCGGAGATGAAGGCGACCCGCGTGTGGCCCAGTTCGGCCAGGTGACGCGCCGCCTGGGCCGCGCCGCGGCTGTCGTTCGTCACCACCATGCAGGCCGGCTCGTCCAGCGACACCGAGGCGATGCGGACATAGGGGCAGTCGGCGTCCTTGAGGATCTCGATGACCCGGTCGTCCTCGGACACCGACGGCGGCATGACCACGCCGAACAGCTTCTGGCGCACGACGAAGGCGCGCACCTCATCAAGGAAGGTCGGCGAGGCGCGGTTGCAGGGGTGAACGACCAGTTCCAGGCCCGCGACGCGCACCGCGTCCAGCACGCCCTGCTGCATGTTCACGACGTAGTTGGGGCTGGGGTTGTCGTAGATCATCCCCACCAGGAAGGACCGGCGGAAGGCCAGCCCCCGCGCCTGCGGGTCCGGGCTGAAGCCATGCTCGGCGATCACCGCCTCGACCCGCTTGCGCGTCTCCTCCTTCACGAAGGGGGAGTTGTTGATCACACGCGACACCGTCTTCTTCGACACCTCGGCCAGGCGGGCGATGTCGTTGATGGTGGCGGGCTTGCCGCCGGGTCGCTTGGTGTCATTCACGCAGGTGAGTCTCTCTGGCCGAACACCGTCCTTAAACTGAGCCGGTCGCCCTGTCAGCGGTTCAGGTGTGGTTCCTCGACGCGGGCCGGTCCAGGACCTCGTCGCGCAGGGGCGTCATGAAGCGCAGGTCCCAGTCGTCGGGATTGAACGGCTTGCGGGTCGCCTCGCGGATCGGCGGATAGCCGCCGACCTCTCGCTCATGGTCGATGATCTCGCCGCGGCCCTCGGCCACCTCGGCGACCAGCAGCACGTCGCGCATGTCACGGTCCCACGGGCGGGCGCCGGCCTGCGACAGAACCGCGACCTGCACCTGGTCGGCCGGAATAGGGGTCAGCCCCTCCCACCACACCGGCGGGCGGCGGGTTTCGATGATGCGGGCCGGGGCGGTGGTGTAGCGGCCGAACATGCGGATCGGCTCGCCGACCTGGTCCACGGCGATGTTGTCGCGGCCGTAGAACTCCAGATCCCCCGCCCCGCCGATCATCAGGAAGGCCAGGTGGTCGGTCGGCGTGGACGGCCCGGCGCGCAGGACGTTGCCGACGGCGGTCATCTTGCCGACCTCATAGGGGTGATCCAACCACTCCTCCGGGGCCAGGTTGTAGTGCAGGGCGCGGGGTCCCGGATTGTAGATCAGGTTGTTGACGATGACCCCATGCACCCCGCCCTTGAACAGCGGGCTGCGCTCATAGTTGTGGGCGTACAGATTGCCGACGATCAGCAGGCCGGTGACGTTGTCGTGGATCAGCGAGCCCTTGGAGTGTTCGCCCTTGGCGTGGGTCGAATAGGCCAGACTCTCGGCGATCAGGTTGTTGGAGAAGGTGATGTCGTGGCTGGTCCCGGCGCGCCACTCCTCGGGCGTCGAGCCGGTGAAGCGCGGGCCCGAGGCGGACAGGTTCTCGTCGGTGCCCCACTCCAGGCTGCAGTGGTCGACGATGACGTTGTAGGCCGCCTGGGTGGAGATGCTGTCCTCGTCCCAGCCGCTCATCCAGCCCTGTTCGGCCGAGCCGGGGCGGACGCGGATGTGCTGGACGATCACGTCATGGCCGCCGATGTCGATGCCGCCGCGGATCAGGGTGACGCCCGGCGAGGGCGCGGTCTGGCCGGCGATGGTGATGAAGGGGTTGGTGATCTTCAACGTCTTGCGGTCCAGATTGATCACTCCGCCGACCTCGAACACCACGATGCGCGGGCCGTCGGCCTCGATCGCCTCGCGCAGGGAGCCGGGGCCCTCGCCGTTCAGATTGGTCACGCGGATAATACGGCCCCCGCGTCCACCCGGCGTCCGCGCGGCCCAGCCCAGGGCGCCCGGGAAGGCGGGAAGGGCGGCCTCGGCCGGAGCCGTCGCGGGCGATTGGGCGAGACCCGCGGACGGGGCCGCCATCGGCAGCAGGAACGCGGCCGCCACGGCGGCCAGACGGGCGAGGGTCATGTTTCCATCCTGTAGCCTGACCGACTGTGACCGCGGCCTTGTGCTGAAAGCGCCGCCGGACGGGCGTCGCCGGATTCAAATTGACACCGGTTTCCTTCCTGCGCAATGTCCACTGCAAATGGGAGGCGGCGTGAGCCACGCACACGACAATTCAAGCGGTTCGCCGATCGCGCGCGCCTTTACCGAGGCCCGTCGGACGGCCCGGGCCACGCCGTCCTATCCGGGCGCGCACCCGGTCTCGCTGGAGGCGGCCTATGCCGTCCAGGACGAGGCCATCGCCCTGTGGCCGGACCGGATCGCGGGCTGGAAGCTGGGCCGGATCAATGCGCCGTGGGACACGCGCTTCGGCGCCGGACGCCTGGCGGGGCCGATCTTCTCCCAGAACGTCTGGACCGCCGAGGCCGACCGTCCGACGCCCTTCGGCGTGATCGACGGAGGCTTCGCCGCCGTCGAGGCTGAGTATGTGATCGAACTGGCCGACACGGCCCCCGACCGCGACGGCTGGACCGCCGAGAGCGCCGCCGCCCTCGTGGGCCGGGTCTTCACCGGCGTCGAGATCGCCGGCAGCCCCTTCCCCGGGATCAACGACCACGGCCCCGCGGTCACCGCCTCGGACTTCGGCAACAACGCCGGGCTGATCCTGGGCGCCGAGATCACCGACTGGCGCGAGCGACTGGCGGGCCTGACCTGCACCACCGCCATCGACGGCGAGATCGTCGGCGCGGGCGGCGCCGCCTCGATCCCCAACGGCCCGCTGGACTCCCTGGCCTTCCTGCTGAACCTGCTGCACCGCCGCGGCCGTCGCCTTGAGGCTGGACAGCTGATCTCGACCGGCGCCGCCACCGGGGTGCATCAGATCTTCATCGGCCAGTCCGCGGTCGCCGACTTCGGCCCGGACGGCCGCATCGCCTGCGTCGCGATCCCGGCCAGTGGAGCCGCCGCATGAGCCTGACCCGCCGCACGCTCGCCCTCGCCGGGGTCGCCGGTTTCGGCCTGGCCGCCTGTTCGCCGCGCGCGACGGGCGGGCGGACGGTGCTGAACGCCGTCGACGTCCACCCCGCCGACTACCCCACCGTCGCCGCCGTCAAATGGATGGGCGAGGAGCTGGGCCGGCTGACCGACGGCCGCATCGGCATCCGCCAGTTCCCGGCCGGACAGCTGGGCACCGAGGACGACTCCATCGGCCTGACCCGCTTCCAGGCGGTCGACATCTGCCGCGTCGCCGTGGCCGCGCTGAACAACGCCTTCCCCGAGACCCGCCTGCTGGCCCTGCCCTATGTCTATCGCGACGTGGCGCATGTGCGGGCGGTGGTGGACGGCCCGATCGGAACCGAACTGCTGAACGTGTTCGAGGGCCGCGACCTGGTCGGCCTGGCCTATTACGACGCCGCGCCGCGCAGCTTCTACAACGTCCGCCATCCGGTGAGCGAGCCGGGCCAGATGCACGGGCTGAAGATGCGGTCGCCGCAGTCGGACATCTTCCTCGATTCCATCAGGGCGATGGGCGCCAATCCGACGCCGCTGACCTTCGGCGCCGTCTTCTCGTCCCTGCAGACCCATCTGATCGACGGGGCCGAGAACAACTGGCCCAGCTACCAGTCCAGCCGCCAGTTCGAGGTGGCCCGCTACTGGAGCGAGACCGAGCATTCCTTCGCGCCTGACGCCCTGCTGATGTCCAAGGCCAGCTTCGAGCGGCTGACGCCCGCGGACCGCGACCTGGTCCGCGACGTGGCCCGCCGGTCGGTGCAGGTCATGCGCGTCGCGTGGGACAAGCGCCAGGCCGAGGCCCGCGCGACGGTGCTGGCCGCCGGGGTGCAGGTGAGCCAAGTCGACAAGGCGGCCTTCGCCGCCACGGTCCGCCCGGTGCTGGACAAGTATCTTTCCGAGCCGCGCCTGCGCGCGCTCCACGAACGTATCGCAGCGGTCGCCTGAACGGCCGCGCACACCCCATCGGTGCTCAGGGAGGGCCCGCATGTCTGAATCCCGACGCGGCCTGACCCGCGCGCTCGACGGCCTGGCCGTCCTCGTCCTCGGACTGGCGGGGGTGGCGCTCGTCGCCATGGCCCTGATCCAGGCCTGGCAGGTGTTCGCCCGCTATGTGCTGAACGACAGCCCCGGCTGGACCGAGCCCCTGGCCCTGTTGCTGATGAGCTTCGCCGTCATGTTCGGGGCCTCGGTCGCGGTGCGGCGCGAGACCCATTTCGCCTTCCAGACCCTGCTGCACGCCCTGCCCGCCCCGGTGCAATGGGCGTTGAAATCGGTCTCGCGCCTGATCGGCGCGGCGGCGGGCGTCGGCCTGATGGTGCTCGGCGGAACCCTGATGATCGACGAGTGGCCCGTGACCATGGCGGGCGCGCCCCTGCCGTCCGGCCTGAAGTTCGCCGGCCTGTGCGTCGGCGGCGCCCTGATCCTGCTGTTCTCGGTCGAGCGCCTGCTGACCGGCGATTATCACGCGCCCGAAACCACCGAAGCCGGGGACTGATCATGGAGTACATCATCCTCTTCGGCCTGCTGGCCGTGCTTCTGATGATCGGCGTGCCGGTCGCCTTCTCCCTGCTGGCTGCGACGCTGGCGACGGTGCTCTACCTCGCCCTGCCGCCCATCGTGGTGTTCCAGCAGATGGGGTCCGACATCACGTCCGTGGCCCTGCTGGCCATTCCCCTGTTCATCTTCACCGGCGAGCTGATGATGAAGGGCGGCCTGTCCGACCGCATGATCGCCCTGGCCTCGTCGATGGTCGGCCATGTGCGCGGCGGCCTGGGCCAGGTGACCGTCGTCGGCTCGACCCTGTTCGGCGGCGTCTCGGGCAGCGCCATCGCCGACGTCTCGGCGATTGGCGGCACCATGATCCCGCAGATGCAGAAGCGCGGCTATGACAGCGACTATGCCGTCAACGTGACCATATCGGCGGCGCTGGTCGCCCTGCTGGTGCCGCCGTCGCACAACATGATCCTGTATTCGGCCTCGGCCGGAGGCGGGGTGTCGATCTCGGATCTGTTCGCGGCGGGCATCCTTCCGGCTGGCCTGCTGGCGATCTCGCTGATGGTGGTCTCCTATGTGATGGCGCGCCGCCGCGGCTATGCGGCCGAGCCCTTCCCCGGCTTCCGCGTCGTCGCCAGCCGGCTGGTCGCCGCCATCCCCGGCTTGCTGCTCGTCGGGATCATCTTCGGCGGCATCCGGGCGGGCATCTTCACCGCCGTGGAGAGCGCCTCGATCGCCGTGGTCTACGCCACCGTGATCACCGGCATCGTCTATCGCCACATGAAGTGGGAGGCCTTCAAGGCGGCCTGCACCGGCGCGGCCCGCACCTCGGGCGCGGTGCTGTTCATCATCGGCTGCGCGGGCGCCTTCGGTTGGCTGATGGCCTATCTGCAGGTGCCGTCGATGATGGTCAGCCTGCTGCAGACCCTGACCGACAACCCGATCCTGATCCTGCTGCTGATCAACGTCATCCTGCTGATCCTGGGCACCTTCATGGACATGGCGCCGCTGATCATCATCTGCACCCCGATCTTCCTGCCGGTGGCCAAGGCCTTCGGCGTGGACCCGGTGCAGTTCGGCGTCATCCTGCTGCTCAACTGCGGCATCGGCCTGATCACACCGCCGGTGGGCTCGGTGCTCTTCGTAGGCAGCGCCATCGCCCGGGTGCCGATGACCCATAGCCTGCGCTCGATCTGGCCCTTCTATCTGGCTTGCACGGCGGTGCTGATGCTGGTCACCTTCGTGCCGGCGCTTTCGCTGTGGCTGCCCTCGCTGTTGAAATGACCGACCTGAAGGGCCTTCGTCCGGCCGAAGACTGCCGCTGGGACTGTGTCGCCCTGGGCGAGGTGATGCTGCGCCTCGACCCCGGCGAGGGCCGCATCCGCACCGCCCGGTCCTTCCAGGTCTGGGAGGGGGGCGGCGAGTACAATGTGGCGCGCGGCCTGCGAAAGACCTTCGGCCTGCGGACCTCGGTGGTCACCGCCCTGCCCCGCACCGAGACCGGGGCGCTGGTCGAGGACCTGATCCTGCAAGGAGGCGTGGATGCGTCCCACATCCTGTGGCGCGACGCTGACGGCGTGGGCCGCAACACCCGGGTCGGGCTGAACTTCACCGAGCGCGGCTTCGGCGTGCGCGGGGCGCTGGGCTGTTCGGATCGGGCCAATTCCTCGGCCTCGCAGATCCGGGCGGACGAGGTGGACTGGGACGCCCTGTTCGGTTCGGAAGGCGTGCGCTGGCTGCACACCGGCGGCATCTTCGCCGCCCTGTCGGAAGCCACCGCCGAGACGACCCTGGCCGCCATCCGCGCCGCGAAACGGCATGGCGTGGTGGTTAGCTATGACCTCAACTACCGCGCCAGCCTGTGGTCCAGCCACCCGGACCCGGACGCCGCACGCCGCGTGAACCGCGAGATCGCCGGACTGGTCGATGTGCTGGTCGGCGACGAATACGCCTACGCCTCCTGCCTCGGGGTCGAGACCACGGACCGCCGCGCCGACCCGGCCGACAGCGGCCCCTTCGACGCCTTGGCGGCCCGGTTGGCGCGCGAACTGCCGAACGTGCAGGTGTTCGCCGCCACCCTGCGCGATCCGATCTCGGCCTCGGTCAACCGTTGGGGCGGGGTGCTGTGGATCGGCGGGACGCGCTACGCCACGCCGGTCACGGAAGTCGCCGTGCTGGACCGGGTCGGCGGCGGCGACGGCTTCGTCTCCGGCCTGGCCTGGGCCTTCATGAGCGGCCTCGGCCCTCAGGCGGCGGTGGACTACGGCACGGCCCACGGGGCCATCGCCATGACCACGCCCGGCGACAACGCCATGACCTCGCTGGCCGAGGTGAAGGGGCTGGTCGAGGGCAAGGGCGCCGCCGCCGTCCGCTAGACCGGGAGTCTCCTCAAATCTCCCATGGCGGTGGAAATCCCGCCCCGGCCGTGCGAGCTCGGAGGTCGCCATTCCCGACCTTGGAGGAGAACCAGAATGAAGAAAGCCATCACCGCGGTCGCCGTCGGCGCCCTGCTCGTCGCGGGCCAGGCCGTCGCCGCCCAGACCACCGCCGCCGCCCGCGTCGGCGACCGCGTGGGCGCCCAGGCCGACGCGTCCAGCGAGTTCACCGGCATTCCGCTGGCCGCCATCGCCGCCGGCGTGGTGCTCGTCGCTGTCCTGGTCGCCTCGGACGACGACAGCGACAGCGACTGACCCTCGGCTGAATCCTCCCCGGCCCGGGGCCCTCGTCGCGCGAGCGGCGGGGGCCCTTTCGCATTCAGCGGACGTGGAAAAACACCGTCCGATGCGTCCGATGCGTTCGGATGACCGGCGCAAGTCCTTGTTATCGCTGAGGGTGGATTTCCGGACCATCCGGACTCCTCCAGACCGTGGATCGACGGACCGCAGGATCGCACGCCGATGCGTCAAAACCGGTCGCAAGGCGGCTGGCGTCCTCTGAAAATCCGGTCCACGCTCCCTTCCGCCATTGTCCGGGGAGGGACCATGACCGAGGCCGCCGCCGAAGGGCGCACCGTCGACCGCAGTGATCGGCTGGTCATCCTCGCCTCGTCCGTCGGGACGGTGATCGAGTGGTACGACTTCTATCTGTACGGCTCGCTGGCGGCGATCATCACGGCCCAGTTCTTCTCGGGCGTGAACGAGACCACCGGCTTCATCTTCGCCCTGATGGCCTTCGCCGCCGGGTTCGCGGTCAGGCCGTTCGGGGCCATCTTCTTCGGGCGGCTGGGCGACCTGTGGGGGCGCAAGAACACCTTTCTGGTGACCATGCTGCTGATGGGGCTGTCGACCTTCGTGGTCGGGCTGCTGCCGTCCTACGCGGCCATCGGGGTGGCGGCGCCGGTGGTGCTGGTGCTGATGCGGCTGGTGCAGGGCCTGGCGCTGGGCGGCGAGTACGGCGGCGCGGCCACCTATGTCGCCGAGCACGCCCCGCCCGGAAAGCGCGGCTTCTATACCAGCTTCATCCAGATCACCGCGACGGCGGGCCTGATGCTGAGCCTGCTGGTCATCCTGGGCGTGCGCTCGGTGATCGGCGAGGACGCGTTCAAGGAGTGGGGTTGGCGCATCCCCTTCCTCGTTTCGATCCTGCTGCTGGGCGTGTCGCTGTGGATCCGGCTGAAGCTGGCCGAGAGCCCGGCGTTCGCCCGCATGAAGGCCGAGGGCAAGGGATCGACCACGCCGCTGAAGGACAGTTTCGGCAAATGGCCCAATCTGAAGCTGGTGCTGCTGGCCCTGTTCGGTCTGGCCGCCGGTCAGGCCGTGGTCTGGTACACGGGCCAGTTCTACGCCCTGTTCTTCCTGGAGAAGACGCTGAAGGTCGATCCGGCGCTGGCCAATGTGCTGGTCGCGATCTCGCTGGCGCTGGCCACGCCCTTCTTCGTCTTCTGGGGTTGGCTGTCGGACAAGGTGGGGCGCAAGCCCATCATCCTGATCGGCTGCCTGCTGGCGGCCCTGACCTATTTCCCCCTGTTCCACGCCCTGACCGGCGCGGCCAACCCGCGGCTGGCGGCGGCGGCGGCGAGCGCACCGGTGACGGTCGTCGCCGACCCGGCCGACTGCGCCTTCCAGTTCGATCCCGTCGGCAAGACCGTGTTCGACAGCTCCTGCGACATAGCCAAGAGCTATCTGGCCAAGGCCGGCGTCACCTATGAGACCGTCGCCGCGCCCGCCGGGGCCGTGGCCGAGGTCCGGATCGGCGACACGGTCGTGCCGGGCCTCGCCGATCCGTCCGGCAAGGCGGCGTGGGAGAAGGCCCTCGGCGCCGCCCTGACCGCCGCCGGCTATCCCGCCAAGGCCGACAGCGCCCTGGTCAACAAGCCGCTGGTGGTCGGAATCCTGTTCGTGCTCGTGCTGTATGTGACCATGGTCTACGGCCCGATCGCGGCGGCGCTGGTGGAGATGTTCCCGACGCGGGTGCGCTACACCTCCATGTCCCTGCCCTATCACATCGGCAACGGCTGGTTCGGCGGCTTCCTGCCGACCACGGCCTTCGCCATGGTCGCGGCCACGGGCAACATCTACTACGGCCTCTGGTACCCGATCGTGGTCGCGTTGCTGACCGTCGTCGTCGGCGGCCTGCTGATCCGGGACCGCAAGGACGTGGACATCCATGCCTGACCTGATCCCGCTGCTCACGGCATCGACAGCGGGACTGCTGATCCCGCTGTTCCTCCATTTCGGCCTGATCGTCTGCCTCTACGCCGCCCTGACCTGGGCCCGGCTGGTGGTCGTGCGGCGCGGGGAGGCGGCGAAGAACGACTTCGCCCGAGCGGACGGCGACCCGCCCCTGTCCGCCCGGCTGCAACGCAACCTCGCCAACCAGTTCGAGGCCCCGCCCTTCGCCTGGATCGCCGCCGTGCTGCTGATCCTGACCTCGAACGTGACGAGCTGGGACATCGCCGCCGCCTGGGTCTTCCTGATCGGCCGGATTCTGCACAGCCTCGTGCAGTGCACCGGCGACAACGTCGCCCTGCGGGGTCAGGTGTTCACGATCAACTTCCTGGGCCTGCTCTGGCTGATGGGCCATGCCTTCCTGGCCGTCGTCGGAGCCGTCTGAGGGCCCTAGATCGCCTCCAGCGCCTGCGACAGATCAGCGAACAGGTCCTCGACGTTCTCGATGCCGACCGACAGGCGCACCAGATTGTCGCCGATGCCGCAGCGGGCCTTGGCCTCGGCGGTATAGTCCGAGTGGGTGGTGCTGGACGGGTGCGAGACCAGACTTTCGGTGCCGCCCAGGCTGACCGCCAGCTTGAACAGCTGCAGCGCGTTGAGCATGCGGAAGGCCTCGGCCTCGCCGCCCTTGAGCCGCAGCGAGAAGGTCGATCCCGCGCCCGAGCACTGGCGGCTGAAGATGGCCTGCTGTTCGGCCGAGCTTTCGGCGCCGCCCGCGTCGAGCACCGCCTCGATCTTGGGATGGCCGCGCAGGCGACGGACCAGTTCCGAAGCGTTGTGCTGCGACCGCTCCATGCGGATCTGCAGGGTCTCCAGGCTGCGGGTCAGAAGCCAGGCGGTGTGGGCGTCGGTGATCGTGCCGCAGATGGTGCGCATCTCAGCCACCCGGCCCATGAGGTCGGCGCGCCCCAGGCAGGCGCCGGCGATCAGGTCCGAATGGCCGCCGACATATTTGGTCAGGGAGTAGAGGATCAGGTCCGCGCCATGCTCGAACGGCTTCTGCCACAGGGGGCCCAGGAAGGTGTTGTCGACCACCAGCGGCGGCGCCTCGGCCTGGCCGAGAGCGCGGATGGCGTCGGCGGCGGCGCGCAGGTCGATGAGCTGATTGGTCGGATTGGCTGGGGTCTCGACGTAGACCGCGGCCAGTCGTCCCCCGCGCGCCGCCGCCCGCGCGGCGGCCTCGGGGATGGCGTCGACGAGGGTCCGACCGCCGTCGCATTCCGACACGCTCATCGTCTCCACGCCCATGCGCGGCAGGATGCGGTCGAACAGGTATTCGGTGCCGCCGTAGGCCGGGGCGGTGTAGATGACCACGTCATTGGGCCGGCTGAGCGCCAGGATGGTGGTCGAGATGGCCGCCATGCCGCTGGAGAAGACCAGCGCCTTGTCCGCGGCGTCCCAGACCGCCAACCGGTCCTCGAGGATTTCGAGGTTGGGATTGTTGATCCGCGAATAGATCAGGCCCAGCGCCTCTTCCGGATCCTTTTCGCGCAGGCCGTAGGCGACCTCGAAGAAGCGCTTACCGTCCTCGGCCGAACGGAAGACGAAGGTCGAGGTCTGGAAGACCGGCGGCTTGATCGACCCTTCCGACAGGGTCGGGTCGTAGCCGAAGCCCATCATGAGGGTTTCGGGCGCGAGCGTGCGGGTCCCGAGCGTGCGGGCGCGATGGCGATAGGTCATGGGTCATCTCCTGATGGGCGCGTCTGGCGGCGCCCTTGTTCCCTTGGCCTCGCGATACGTGATCCGGCCGAGGTTCGCCAGCGCTACAGGTCGGTGCTTCCCCTCGCGTCGGCTGTCGTCCTAACGTGGGCTGTCCGACGCGAGGAGCCGCCCATGACGACCGACCCCGAACTCTATCCCGTCCCATCCGAATGGGCCCAACGCGCCCGGATGACCAAGGCGGGCTATGAGACGGCGCGGGTCGCGGCGCGCGAGACGCCGGACGCCTTCTGGGGCGAGCAGGCCCGCCGGCTGGACTGGATGACCGCGCCCGCCGGGATCAAGGACGTCTCATTCGACAAGGCCGACTTCCGCATCCGCTGGTTCGCCGACGGGGTGCTGAACGTCGCCTGGAACTGCCTGGACCGGCACCTGGCGACGCGCGGCGACGAGACGGCGATTATCTGGGAGGGCGACGAACCGACCCAATCGGGCAGGCTGAGCTATCGCGAGCTGCACGCCGAAGTCTGCCGCATGGCCAATGTGCTGAAGGACCTCGGCGTGGTGAAGGGCGACCGCGTCACCCTGTATCTGCCGATGATCCCCACGGCGGCTGTCGCGATGCTGGCCTGCGCGCGGATCGGGGCCGTGCACTCGGTCGTCTTCGGCGGCTTCTCGCCGGACAGCCTGGCCGGACGGATCGAGGACTGCGGCTCCCGGGTCGTGATCACCGCCGACGAGGGGCTGCGCGGCGGCAAGCGAGTACCGCTGAAAGCCAATGTCGACGCGGCGTTGGAGAAGGTGAGGGTCGACAAGGTCCTGGTCGTCTCGCACACGAACGCCGACGTGCCGATGGTCGTGGGCCGGGACGTCCGCTACGGCGAGGCGAAGCAGGGCGTCAGCGACGACTGCCCGTGCGAGCCGATGAACGCCGAGGATCCGCTGTTCATCCTCTACACCTCGGGTTCGACGGGAAAGCCCAAGGGGGTGCTGCACACCACCGGCGGCTATCTGTTCTGGGCGTCGTGGACGCATGAACTGGTGTTCGACTACCGGCCCGGCGAGGTCTTCTGGTGCACCGCCGACGTGGGTTGGGTCACCGGCCACAGCTATTGCGTCTACGGCCCGCTGGCCAACGGGGCTACCACCCTGATGTTCGAGGGCGTGCCCAACTATCCGACGGTCAGCCGCTTCTGGCAGGTGGTGGACAAGCATCAAGTCGAGATCTTCTACACCGCCCCCACGGCGCTACGGGCCCTGATGCGCGAGGGGGATGAACCGGTGAAGGCGACCAGCCGGTCCAGCTTGCGCCTGCTGGGCAGCGTCGGCGAACCGATCAATCCGGAGGCCTGGCGCTGGTATCACGAGGTGGTCGGCGAGGGCCGCTGCCCCATCGTGGACACCTGGTGGCAGACCGAGACCGGCGGCGTGCTGGTCTCGCCCCTGCCCGGCGCGACGGACCTGAAGCCCGGGTCGGCGACCAAGCCCCTGCCCGGCGTTGAGCTGCAGCTGGTCGATGCGGACGGCGCGGTTCTGGAAGGGGCCACCTCGGGCAATCTGGTCATCACCGACAGCTGGCCCGGCCAGATGCGCACCGTCTGGGGCGATCATCAGCGCTTCTTCGACACCTATTTCAGCGCCTACCCGGGCAAGTATTTCACCGGCGACGGCTGCCGCCGGGACGAGGACGGCTACTACTGGATCACCGGGCGGGTGGACGACGTGATCAACGTCTCGGGCCATCGCATGGGCACCGCCGAGGTCGAGAGCGCCCTGGTGCTGCACGACGATGTGGCCGAGGCGGCGGTCGTCGGCTTCCCGCACGACATCAAGGGCCAGGGCATCTACGCCTACGTCACCCTGAACAAGGGCGTGGAGCCGACCGAGGAACTGCGCAAGGCCCTGATCGCCCACGTCCGCAAGGAGATCGGCCCGATCGCCGCCCCCGACGTGATCCAGTGGGCGCCGGGCCTGCCCAAGACCCGCTCGGGCAAGATCATGCGGCGCATCCTGAGGAAGATCGCCGAGGGGGATGTGGGCTCACTCGGGGATACGTCGACGCTGGCGGATCCGGGGGTGGTGGAGGAACTGGTGCGTACGTCCAAGCGAGGCGGGGCGGGAGAATGAGCTGAAACGGGTGGTCGAGACTGACCCCGCATCGGTAGGTCAGCTCGGCCAGCGGACCTGTGTCGTCAGCAGGCACGGCTCAGCCACCTCCACTTCGAGCACCGGCAGCGCGGTCTGTTCCAGATAGTGACGGGACTCGCGCCCCTCGACCAACTCGAAGCGCACAATGGCCGCTGTCGCCGACAGACTGATCGTGCGCGTTCCGCACACCAGGGTGTGATCATCCTGGAGGGTCCAGTCACCGGGCGCGAGACGCCAGCGGAGCACGGCGGACTCAGCGAAGCCTGAGATCTGGTCTTCGACGATCATGCGGCCGGGCTCGAGCCGAACACGGCGCCGATGGGTCGCCCCCGCTCCGTCCCGATAGGCCGCACCAAAGCCGGCCGCCTCCTCCGCCTCGCGCAGGGGGTCCACTTCGGAAGTGCACAGCCAGTCAGCGAACAGGAACCGGCCCAGGCGCGGCATCTGGTCCCGCCCATCGAACTGAACGGTATTGTGGCTGCCCACGCCGCCAAAGTAACCGACCGCTTCGGCGTCGGCATAGGTGAAGGTGCCGCCGTCACGGAGCAGGTTCTCGGAGCCGATCCACAAGTCGAGATGGAGGGCATCCGCCTGGCTGGGACGAAACCGGAAGCGCGGGTAGCGAAGGACCGCTTTCGCCGCGCCCCGGATCAGGACGGCAAAACCGGTGTCGTCATCGACGCGACTTTTGAGGGACGATGCCGGCGTGGCGGGCGTATCGACGCCGAGGAGGGCGAGCCCCTCGCTCCACGCGCCATCGTCGTAAGCTCGCCGATCAAGGAACAGCGCCGCCGCCAACTGCACCGTCGGGCGATGATCGCGATAGGCCGTATCCGTGATCTGCAGCAGCCGGGCGCCGTCGTTGGCCCCGACGTTCGGGCCGTCCCCGGCTTCAGGGTCAATCATATGCCGCAGCCATTCGGTCGCGGCCTGGGCACGGGCTCGCCAGCCCGCCGAGAACGGCGCACGCTTGAACTTGCGTCTCCAGAGCTCGCTCATGCTGAGGGTGTCCAGCATGAGGCGATGATAGTTCAGCGAATACTGGCTGAACCCGCCGTCGGCGCCGACCAGTCGACCGACCCGTTCCTCCAGCCATTTCCGTCCCGACCGCTCCCAGGCGACGCCGCTCCGACGCCCGTTGTCAGCCAGCCAGCTCCCGCCGATGAACAGGGCGGCGGCTTCCGAGGTCCCGTGATTGTTGTCCTGGGCCACTGCGTACTGGATCGTCGGGGCGATCCGTTTCAGATGAACCTCGACGAGGTCCAGCATGCCCGACGTCGGCCGATCGTCCTGCCGCAGGATCAGGGCCGCCATGGCCAAGTTCATGACCCTGAGCGAGGCCTCCTGACCACATTTCCAGTTGGGACCGCGGTACGGCGGATTGTGCGCGACCCAGTCCGCGACCCAACGCTCGAGACGGTCGTCACGGCCGGGGCCTTCAGACCAGAGGCGCCGGGCGAAACGGGGGGCCCAATCAAGGCGGGAGAGCTCCCAGATGCGCTTGATGTCCCCCACGGCGGGATCAAAGTCGGGGATGAGCCACCACGGCTGGTCCGCCCGGTCGATACGCTTTCCGGTCAGGGGGTCGGCCAGCCAATCGGGCGCCTCCCCTGACCCGGTGATCGGCCAGCGGCTGAACAACAGGAGCGGGTCCGCGGGTGGAGTGACAGATCCGTCTGGTTCCCCGCCCTGAAAAAAGGGTCCGCTCGGCGCGGCGGCGCTTATCCGGCGCACGGGGTGCAGACCCGTGCGGACGCCGAGCCGGTAGCCGGCCACCCGCATCAGATTCGTCAGGCCCAGGCTGAGTGCGGTTCGCGCTTTCGAACCGAGACGGGTCATTGTTCGCGCAGTTGGTGCGCCGCCTCGATGGTGATGCGGGCCACCTCGAAAAGCTCCGCCGCGGGAATGGCCGGCGTTCCCACCTCAAGCGCTTTCAGGAAGGCGGCGGCTCCCGCCTTTTGTCCCTTGTCCTGGGTCCGCAAATTCATCTGACGGAAACCTGGCCAGCTGAACCCGGTGAGCTTGCGGAAATTATCAAGCTGCAGTGTCCGGCCCGCCGTGAACACCTCGATCCGTTCCTTGGGGAAGTTCGCGGCGCCGTTGGCCAGATACAAGATCGTGCCGAACGATCCGTCCGCGAAGCCCAGCGTGATGGCCGCCTTGTCCTCGGTGTTCCCGACGCCACCCATGCGGCGCGCCTGCACCGAAACGATGGGGCTGTCAGCGAGGAAACGCATGAGGTCGATGAAGTGACAGGCTTCGCCGATAATGCGCCCGCCGCCGACCTCCACGTCCTGGGTCCAGTGGTCGCCGGGGATCGCGCCCGCATTCATCGTCATGATGAAGGCCTTGGGCTCGCTGACGCCATCCAGCAGTTCCTTGACCTTCTGGACCTGCGGCGCGAAGCGGCGGTTGAACCCGACGGTCAGTTGCGGCCCGGCGCCTTCGCGGTGGGCCTCGGCGTAGGCCGCCTCGACGCCGGCGAGGCTCTCGAGATCGATGGCCAGGGGCTTTTCGACAAACACGTTCTTGCCGGCCTCAAGCGCCTGGATCACGAACCGGGCGTGGGTGTCGTGGCGGGTGGCGACGACGACGGTATTGACCTCGGGAGCCGCCAGCATCGCGGTCACATCATTCGAGGCCTCGGCGAACCCCATGGATCGGCCGTTGATGACACCGCTCAGGCCCGCGGACGTGACGACCGTATGCAGTTGCGCGCCCGCCGCCTTGAATGCGGGGATCAGGACTCGCGAGGCGTAGTTTCCCGCCCCGATGAAGCCGAGGACGGGCCGCTGGGGATCGAACCGCGCCGTGCTGTCGAGTGAAACCTTGTCAACGAGGCGGGTTTCGGTCGGTGACTTGTAGTCGAGCAGTATGCCCAGGCCCGATTTGTCCTCGCCCAGCTTGGCATAAGCCTCCTTGGCGTTTTCAAACGGGAAACGGTGGCTGATCAGGGGCTTCACGTTCAGCTGGCCGGACGCCAACAGGTCCAGTATCGCCTCGAAATTGCGCTGTTCGGTCCAACGGACGAAACCGAGCGGATAGTCCACGCCCTTCTGCTCGTAGTCGGGGTCGTAGCGCCCAGGTCCGTAGGAACATGACACCTGGAACGTCAGTTCCTTCTCGTAGAAATCGGCCCGGTTCAGTTCCAGCCCGGTGACGCCGACCAGGACGATCCGACCCCGCTTGCGACACATGCGGGCCGCCTGGGTGACCGGATCACTGGACTTGGTCGAAGCGGTGATGATGACGCCGTCGACGCCCTGGCCGCGCCCGAACGCCATGCCGGCCGCGACCGGGTCCTCGCCCTTGGCGGGGTTGCAGGTTTCCGCGCCGAACTGCCGCGCCAGCTCCAGCTTGGTCTCGTCGAAATCAATCGCCAGGACCCGGCAGCCTTGTGCGCGCAGAAGCTGCACCGTCAGCAGACCGATCAGACCGGCCCCGGTGACGACGAACGCCTCGCCCAGGGTCGGCTGAGCCAGGCGAATGCCCTGGAGGCCGATGCTCGCCACAACCACGAACGCCGCCGAGTCATCGTCGACGGCGTCGGGGATACGGGCGCACAGATTTTTGGAGACCCGAACGACGTCGGCGTGCGCGCCGTTCGACACGACCCGGTCGCCCGGCTTGAAGCCGGCGACGCCGCCGCCCACGGCCGAGACGCGACCGACGTTGCAGTAGCCCAGAGGCAGGGGCTGGGCCAGCTTGGACTGGACCGCGTCGATGGTGGCGGTCAGGCCATCGGTCCGCACCTTGTCGAGGACCATCTTGACCCTTTCGGGCTGCTGAAGGGCCTTGTCGATGAGATTGGCCTTGCCGAAATCAACCAGCATCCGCTCGGTTCCGGCTGAGATCAGCGTGACCGTAGACGCGATGATGAGCGACCCGTTCTGGAGCGACGGGGCCGGGGCCTCAACGATCTCCGTCAGGCCGCTGCCCATGTGTTGCACGATCTGATGCATGATATCTCTCGGTCTCGTCGCGGCAGCGAGACCGCAGAATTGGGCACATAGTTCAAAATCGACGGCGTCGCCACGACCGAGGGCTTTGGTCGCTGATGCGTCCGACGGTTTGAGGCGGCTCTAGGCCAGGGCCGCCTGAAGCGCCTGCCGCTCGGCTTGCGAAGGATAGCTGATCAGGACCGCTCGAAACTGCCCTTTGAACACGAACAGGCTGCCCGCGCCGACACCTACCACTCCGAGACGCTGAACGGCCTGCTTCATATCGTCGACCGAGCCGGCGCCGCCCATCACCGTGATCGGCACGGAAACGGCGCGCCGGATCTCTTCGGCGATCGCCAGATCATAGCCCTTCATCATCCCGTCATTGTCGATCGAGTTGATGACGATCTCGCCCACGCCGAGCGATTCAAGCTCCCGCGCGAACTCCACCGGATCGCGCTTGGCGTCCTTGGAACCGTTGCGGACGTAGGTGCCGTATCCACCGAGCAGCTTCTTCTTGACGTCGAGGACGACGACCACGCTCTGGCTGCCGACCTGCTCCGCCATCTCGGCGACGAGGGCGGGGCGCGCCACGGCGGCGGCGCTCAGCGACACCTTCTCGACGCCCAGGGCCATGATCCGCTTGGCCTGCTCGACGGTGGAGACGCCGCCGCCATAGCCCAGCGGCATGCGGCATTCGGCGGCCATGTTCTCGATCAGGGCGTAGTCAGGTTCGCGTCCCTTCGCCGTCGCGTCGATGTCGAGAACCATAAGTTCATCGACGCCCTTCTCGTTGAAGATCCGGACGGCGTTCAGGGGGTCACCGACGTAGCGGTCGTCGCCGAACTTTCGCGTTTTCACCAGCCCGCGATCACGAACCAGAAGGCAGGGAATAATGCGGGCTCGCAGCAAGTCTCAAAGCTCCGCGAAGTTTTTCAGGAGGCGTACGCCGTTGTGGTGGCTCTTCTCGGGATGGCACTGCGTCCCATAGACATTTTTCTCCCGCACGACACAGGCGAAACGGCCGCCGTAGTCAGCGTAGGCGATGGCGTTGTTGTCGCTGTCGCATTCGAAGCGATAGGAATGCAGGAAGTAGAACCCCGCTTCCGGATCCAGCCCCGACAGCAGGGGCTCGCCGCCTTTCGGCTCAATCGAATTCCAGCCCATGTGCGGAAGCACATGCCGGGTGTTGGAGCCGTCGAAGCGCATCTTCCGGACGACGCCCGGAACCCACCCCAGCCCCTTTTCAACACCTTCCTCGCTCGACTGCGCCAGCATCTGCATGCCGACGCAGACGCCCAGCACGGGAACGCCCTCGCCCATGACCAGGTCTTCGACGCGCTCGGCCATGCCGGACGTCCGAAACTGCTGCATGGCATGGTCGAATGAGCCCACGCCCGGCAGGATTATCTTGGTCGAGCCGACCAGGTCGTCCGCCGTTTCAGCGATCTGAAACGGGATGTTCGCCTCGTTGTAGATATTGGCGAAGGCTTTGATGTTGCCCAGGCCGTAGTGGAGGATGGAGATCATCGTTTGATCGCCTTCTCCACGCCGATCGCCTGCAGGATCTTCGCGCCGATGTTGAACATCCAGAGCGAGTTTTTGTAGTCGCGGTAGGTCTTGAGCGGCATTTCGAAATACCCGCGCAGCTCCGCGCTGGTGATGCCCAGCTTCTTGGCGATGTAGTCGAACTCGTGACCGATCGTCTCGGGATCATAGGCGGGACGCTCCAGCTGGCTGAGCGCGTCTTCGCGGGTCATCTGGCCCGTCAGGATCAGGCTGGAGAACTGCACCCGGCGGGTGTCGAAACCGAACCGTTCAGGCAGCCAATACCCCTCATAGAATTTGGTGAAACGCGATTCGAAATGCTTCTGGGGATAGGGCTTCCATCCATATTCCCGGGTGAGCGTCTCGCGCGCCAGGGCCTTCGTGTACGGCATCCAGTCGAGCGGCTTCACGACCTTCAGGCCACGGACATAACGCAGATAGATCTTGTGGAACAGAATATCGCTGAACGGATAGGTCTTCATCGGGTTCGTTGAGAACTGTCTCCGGATGTCGTTGATCTGCGCCATATCCGTACCGTAGTACAGGAACTCCAGCGGGTTCCGAACGCACTCGGTGGCGATGTTGCCGCCATTCAAGATATACTTGATGTCGTGCTTGTTCGCGAACTTATAGAGGGTCGCGACGAACGCATGGTCTTGCGGGATGTCGATGTGAGGCACGCCAGACTTGAAGAAAGCCAGCTGGAAGTCTTTCATCTCCTCCCAGTTGATGACTTCAGTGAACAGCTCAAGACCCAGCTTCTCGACCAGCACCTGGATGTTGTTGACCGCAATGTCTGTGTTCCAACCGCCGTCAACGTGGAAGACCAGCGGCCTCAGTTGAAACTCGGTCACGCATTGATGGAGCAGGAAAGAGCTGTCGAGGCCGCCGCTCAATCCGATAATGCAATCGAACGGCTTGCCTTTGCCGTGCTGGCGAATCTCATCGACCGTGCGGGCGAACATCGCGCGCCCCTTATCGTCGGGGTGCCATTTGGGAGCGACATGGACGCGAAAGTCATTGCAGTGGTCACACACACCCTGCGCATCGAATGTGATGTTCGTATCCGAGGTGTCCATCACGCAGTTGGTGCAGATCTGGTAGTTTCTCATCTTGCTCACATTTCGAGTGCCTGCGCCGCAGACGGGTGACACCGCAGCCGAAACAGCCCCCCGGGGCCGGCGCCAGTGCTTCACGAATCGCCTGTAGACGCGATGGGCGTTTCACGCCAGCCATCTCTCGATGTCTGCGGGATCATGCGTCGATGAGGCCTCCGCCGCGGCCCTGACGGCAACCCGACCTCGCGCGACGCGACAGCGATCGGGCGTTCAACGACGGATCGGGGCGCTTCGTCGGGCACTGGAGAACTTCAGGAGAAACAGCGCGGCGACGATCGCAATGGAATAGCCATGATACCCGCCGGCCGAGTTGATGAGGCCGACGAAAAGGCAAGGCGTGCCGAAGATCGCGATCGGACTATCGGACCGCGACATCAGATTGGCCACGAAGCCGAACAGCAGGAAGCCCAAGACCAGGCCAAACGACGACAGGGCCAAGGGGAACAGCCCGAAATCGAGCAGCGACATCTCCTGGGCCTGCATGAGCTGGGCGTGGGCGCCGAGGCCGTACCCGGTGATGCCGCGCCACGACTGCGCAAGATCGTTTATGAGCAGAAGCATGGACGTGTAGCGGAAGATCCCGCCCTGTTCGACGTTGGCCCCCGCCCGCGTCAGATCGATGCCTGTCTGCAGCACGCTCATCGCTTCCAACAGCCGGTCCAAGACCACGCGGTACAGCGTGGAATCCCCGAAGGAGGTCCCGATGATGTTGGCGCGCATTTCCGTTGCGAACGTCGAGATGGGGCCGCTGGCGATCGCCAGAAACGCGAAGAGAACCGGCACCGAATAGAGGATCACTCGGCGGAGCAGCACGCGGTTTGCCGACGACGCGACCAACAGACTGATGCCGCCGAACGCGAGCGCGGCGCAGAAGCCGATAAAGGCGATCACCGAGCTGCTGAGCACGACCGCGATCAGCGCCGGCGCCAGCCGCCAGTATTTCCGAACGAACAGGGCATGGGCCACATAGCCGGCCAACAAGGTGGCGGTGCCTGAAGGCTCCGTCAGGAATCCCTGCGCGCGCGGCACGTCGCCGTACAAGATGATCTGGAAGGGAATCCCGGTGATCCGGTAGGCGATCGAAGTCACTATCATTACGGCGATCGTGACGTGGATGAGGTTGATCACCGCCTTCAGAAAATCATCTGGCGACGAGTATCTGACGATGGCGACACAAGTCAGGAGCCAGAACAGCCCGCGCAAAATTCCCAGTATGGCTTGGCCGGCGCCGAGCGGTTCCAGGAACAGCAGGAGGACGTGGACGGTCGAGACAAGGGCGAACAGCAGGAAAACGTTCAGGAACAACGGGTCCCGCTGGAAGTTCCTTGGCTCCAGCACATACCTTAGGCAGACGAGAAGGTGAGCCGCATACCCCATCAGGGTGGTGGTGGTCCCCGTGAACTCGTCATAGGACGCGGCCGCGCCATCACCGCCGATGAAGACGCGCTGGAAAAAGACCGGAGCGAGGAACAGGTAAATCCAGATCGGATTGTAACCTGAAGCGACCGCGCCGGCAGGCCGCGGCCGGTTCACCCGCCAGAGACTCTCCTGGACACTCATCTCAGACGGCGGACGTGACGAAAAAGGCGTTCCGGACGGCCTCGTCGAGGGTGTGATCAAACGTCAAAAAGGCCGAAGTCGACTTCATTTCGAAACCAGTGTTGGGCGGAAATCGGGAGAAATCCGTCGAGAACGAATAGCTGATCCTGCGGGTTTCGCCAGCCTCTACGGCGCCGTGATCATTGGTCGGGATCGGAATCTCGGAGCGTAATTTTCGCAACAACACATCCACTTGTCGATCCCGGCGGATCGAACCCCTGCGCCCCGTCGGGCGCCGTTTGATCAGTGCGCCTGGCGATCCAAGGTTCGCATGCCTGTCGAGCGGCGTCCGGGAAAGCCCTTCGGGGTCGTCACGCTCCCGGGGAGCCCGACGAGGAAACGCTCAGGCTTCGGAGGATCTGATCGAAGTTCGACTTCTTCCCGGCGAAGGAAAACAGCCGCTGTATGCGTTCGGCGGCGCGGGAGTTTATGTCGGCGATCCTGTCGGGGTCAGACAGTAGATTTTCGACGGTGTCGGCAAGGCCTTCGCTGTCGCCCGGTTGAACGTAGGCCCCGCCGTCGCCGACGACGGTTGGAACCTCGCCCACTTCCGTCGTGATGACGCAGCACCCCGCGGCCATGGCTTCCGCCGTGGCCAGGCCGAAGCCCTCGAAACGCGAGGGCTGGAGATAGAGCTTCGTACGGCCGAATAGATCGAGCTTCTCCTCCAGCGTCACTTCCCCGACGGCCCTCACACAGTCGCTCAGCTCAAGCTCCACGATGCGGTTCTGGACGGCCTCGAAGCCGTCGCCGCGCTTGCCCGCCAGCACCAGGTCGAACTGCCGTCCCCGCTGCTTGAGCAGCGCCGCCGCATCCAGGATCGTCCACACGCCCTTGCGCTGCAGGTTTTGCGAACCCGACCAGGCGAGGTTGAGGAGCAGGGAGCGCCCGGCGACGCCTCGATTGGCGGCGAAATACGCCTCGCCGACGGCGCACGGCGCATAGTGCGAGGTGCGCAGGCCGAAGCTGTCGGTCACCTCTTCGAACTCACGCTTGCTGACAAACAGATTGGCGTGCGCAAGCCGGGTCGCCAGACCGATCACGAAGCGCTGGAACCAGGGACGCCCGAAATAGTCGGTTCCGGTCGTCGGGTCCTCGAAGCGGAAATTATAGACCCCGGCGATGATCGTCTTTCGACCGGTCAGTCGGGCCAGCAACACCGGCGCCAGGGCATAGGTCCACCACCAGACGAAAAGCACGTCGAACCGCCACGGGATGTCCCGATAGCGATTGCAGACCACCACCTCATGGCCCAGCGCCCGCAAGGCGTCGATATCCTGTCGATAGTATTCCATCGAATGGATATTTTCCAACGTGTCGTTACAGTAGAAGGCAATCCTAGCCATATCAGGACCTTAACGCTCCACTCTCAACATCTGGCAGCTAGAAATAGCCTGCAATACAATTACGCGACGTCGCATCTACACAGAATAGCTGGTGGACAAGTCCGCCTTGCCGGGCGGCTGATCGTCATCAGCTTCGTACACCTTCACGCCTCGCAGCAAATAGGCGAAGGCCGTCATTGAACACAACGACAAGCACCCCAGCAGCAGCGGCAACCGCCCCTCGACGGCGAACGGCCAGAGTCCCACGAGGAGGAAGCCGGCCAGCATCGCGAACCGGATCGCGGAGTAGACGTGCAGCCGATGCACCAGCCGATGGTTCACCTGCGTGATCGACTGGACGAACAGATTTCCCATCTCGAAGGCCATGAACACGCCGAACAGACCGGTTTCGAGCAGGCCGATCTGCACGGGGTTGCCGATCAGCGCCAGCGCCTGGCGGCCCGCCAGGACGAAGAGGGGCGGCAGCGCCAGCATGAACAACAGGTTGAGCCGGCGGTAGATCGGCAGCCGCGACTTGCCCGTCAGGTCGGCCTGCCGCGCCTTCAGGAACACGTCATAGAGCTGGTACAGGTTTATCAGGACGAAACTGTGAAGGACCGCCAGCTTCGCGACCTGCGCTTCGGGCAGAACGCGGCTGCTCAGCCAGATGAAGCCGCCATAGGTGAGCAGCCCGCTCAGGGTGTTGACCATGAACGGGATGGCTTCCCGGAGGACGCGGAGCGACTCCGCCGGCGGGGCCAACCTGAACGCCTGCGCCAATGGAATATAGCGGGCGGCCGCCGCCACGGTCAGCAAGCCGCCGAGCAGGAAGGTGGCGTTCAACAGGACCAGCGCCAGCCGGATGTCGGCGCCCGCCCAGGCGATGAGCGCCACACTGATCGCGGCGACCACATAGGCGGCCAGCTCGATCGCCTTGCGGATCTTGAACTGGTTCACGGCATTCAGCACCGCCGCGAACGGAATGGTCACGATCCGCGCGACCAGCAGCACGGACATGGTGATCTTGTACGTCGCCGAGACGTCGCCGAGCGACAGCAAGACGAACAGTCCCGCCGCGAGCGCGAGCGGGATCAGCGTGCCGAGACTTTCACTGACGTGTCGCGCCCATTCGCGCCTGTCGGAGTTGATCAGCCTGGTGACGGTGTACTGGCCGATCCCGAGATCCGAGGCGGTGGCGACCACCAGGATCGAGGACGTCACCGACCAGACGACGAAATCCTCAACGGCGAAATGGCGCAGCACCAGCCAGTTCACGAAGAGTGCGACCAGCGCCTTGAGGCCGTGCAACAGCACGCTCAGGCCAGCATCGGCCCCGAAGAGGCGGATGACCTTCATGCCGGACCCGCGTCGAGAGCCGCCAGCAGTCTCCTGAAGATTTCGACCGGCGGGACCGGCTCCATCGGGCCGATCGTCGCCTGCAGAAGGGTCGGGTCGCCGGTGAGGGACTCGATTTCGTTGGCCCGAACCAGTTTGGGATCGATGGAGATTTCCGGCTCGTGGCCCGTGAGGTCGCGCAGGATCTGAAGCGCCTCCTCGATCGAGACGCTGCGTCCCGAGCAGATGTTCAGCGCCGTCGAATCCACATCGGACAGCAGCAGGCGATGATAGGCCTCGGTGACGAAGGACACGTCCGACAGGTCACGCGCGACCCGGAGATTGCCCAGATTCAGGACCGGAGCGCGACGGTGGAATTCCCCCGCCAGCTTGGCGAACAGGAAGGCCTCGGTCTGCCCCGCCCCGGTGTAGTTGAACGGACGGGCCACGACGATCGGGAAGCGCGTGAACCACTGCCTTGCGACCCACTCCATCGCCGCCTTGCTGGCCGCGTAGTGGTTGGCCGGCATCGGCGGCTCGGCTTCGCTGATCGGACTGGCGAGGGTCTGACCGTAGATGTTCGCACTGCTGGCGATCAGGACCTTCGCCGGACGGACATCCGCCCGGTGGATCGCCTCAAGCAGAGACTCCGTTCCCAGCACATTGACCTGGTAGAACGGCAGGGGCGGCCCCACCACATGGCTCAGCGCCGCCAGGTGAACGACATGGGTCGGCTGGATCGAACGGATCCACTCAGCCACCCGGTCGGTTTCCCCGAGGTCGGCGCACAGACTGGGGACGGGCCCCTCGTCCGGCGAATTGGTCAGCCCGAAGACCTCACAGTCCGCCGCGGCGAGCCTGTTGGCCAGGTGCACTCCGGTGAAGCCCGAAATGCCGGTGATCAGGACCCTAGAAGGATGCGCCATCCCGCACCCGTCGAAGGTCGGCCTGGACCATGGATTGGCACAGCCCTTCCAGCGTGGTCTCCGCCTTCCAACCCAGCTTGCGTTGGGCGTAGGCGGGGTCGCCGATCAGGAGCTCCACTTCGGCGGGGCGGTAGAACTGCGGATTGACCTTCACCAGGACGTCGCCGGTCCGCCGGTGGCGGCCCACCTCCTGTTCGGCTTCCCCGGACCAGTCGATCTCGATGTCCGCCACGGCGAAGCTCATGGTCACGAAGTCCCGAACCGTCTCGGTCCGGTTCGTCGCCAGGACGAAGGTGTCCGGCTCGTCCTGCTGGAGCATGAGGTGCATGCCCTTCACGTAGTCGCCGGCGAAGCCCCAGTCCCGCTTGGCGTCCATGTTGCCCAACTCGAGACAGTCCGCCTTGCCGTGGACGATACGCGCGACGCCGTCGGTGATCTTCCGGGTGACGAACTCGCGCCCCCGCAGCGGGGATTCATGGTTGAACAGGATCCCGCTGGCGCCGAATATCCCGTAGGATTCCCGGTAGTTGATCGTCATCCAGTGCGCGAACAGCTTGGCCACGCCATACGGGCTGCGCGGGTAGAAGGGCGTGGTTTCGCTCTGGGGCGTCGCCTGGACCTTCCCGAACATCTCCGACGTGGAGGCCTGGTAGAAGCGAATGGTGGGATCGACGATCCGGATCGCTTCAAGCAGGTGCACGGCCCCCTTGCCGGTGATGTCGGTGGTGAGGAGCGGTTGATCGAACGACACGGCGACGAAGCTCTGCGCCGCCAGATTGTAGACCTCGTGCGGACGATGCGTCTGAAGCAGACGAATGGCGCCGGCCTGGTCGGTGAGGTCGAACTCGACGAGTTTGAGGTTGGGGTGACGCTCAATCCCCAGCTCTTCAAGCCGCCAGAAATTTATCGAACTCGTGCGGCGGAAGGCGCCGATCACTTCATATCCGAGCCCCAGCAGATACTCGGCCATATAGGCGCCGTCCTGGCCGGTGATGCCCGTGATAAATGCCCGCCTCATCAGCACTCGCCCCTTAGGTCGTGATTTTCGACGCAGGGCTCAGCCGCCGGCGCCTCTGGTATCAGTCCGCTTGGCTTGTCGTGCCCGACTGGCTTGAAATCAAGCGGATTCAGCCGCCCGGCGCGGATGCCGCGGAGCCGGTCTCCGCTACTTTTCCTGCCCCGCCGTCGCCTGAAGGAGGACGGCGTTGATCGCGTCGCAGGTCTTTTGCACCTCCGCGTCCGTCAGGGTGGGATGCACCAGGAAGGCGATGCTGGTTTCACCCAGTTCCCGCGCGACCGGCAGGCGCTCCGCCGGGCGCCAACCCGTCCCGTCGAAGGCCCGCTCCAGATAGACCTCGGACGCCGAGCCGTGGAAACACGGCACGCCCTCGGCGACAATCGCCTCGACGATCCGGTCGCGGGTCCAGCCGGGGGCGAGCGCCTCGGGACGGACGAAGGCGTAGTACCGGTACCAGGCGTGGACCACGTGGTTCGGCGTGATCGGCGTACGAAGGGCCGCATGCGGCGCGCAGGCGTTCGCGATCGCCACCGCGATCTGGGTTCGTCGAGCCGTCCAGTCCGGCATGTAGTCCAGCTGAAGCAGGCCGATGGCCGCCTGCATCTCGATCATCCGCCAGTTGGTGCCGAAGGTGTCGTGGACCAGTCGCGGCCCCGGCGGATGCGGCCGCTCATAGACGGCTTCCCAGCTCTTGCCGTGATCCTTGTAGGACCACATGAACGACCACAGGTCGGGATCGTCGGTCGTGACCATGCCCCCCTCGCCCCCGGTGGTCATGATCTTGTCCTGGCAGAAGGACCATGCCCCGATGTGGCCGATCGAGCCCACGCTGCGGCCGCGATAGAGGGCCCCGTGAGCTTGCGCGCAGTCCTCGATCACCTTGAGGCCGTGCTCCTCGGCCAGGGCCATGATGGGATCCATGTCGCACGGCATCCCGCCCAGATGCACGCAGATGATCGCCCGCGTTCTGGGGGTCAGGACCCGGGCGATCGTGTCAGCAGTGATGTTCTGGCTGTCGGGGTCGACGTCGGCGAACACGGGGACGGCCCCGGCCGTCACGATGCAGGAGGCGGAGGCGAGGAAGGTGCGCGAGGTGGTGATGACCTCGTCACCCGGTCCGATCCCCAAGGCCTTCAACGCCACGTCCAGCGCCACGGTCCCGTTCGTCAGCGCCACGGCATGCTTTGTGCCGACCCATTCGGCGAAGCGGGTCTCGAACTGGCGGCAAAGTTCGCCGGTCCAGTAGTTCACCCGGTTCGAAGCCAGGACGGCGGCGACGGCGTCGATCTCAGCCGGGGTAAAGCTGGGCCAGGGGGAAAATGGAGTGTTAAGCATTCGATCGCTCTCCAATTGGGACCGGGCCATCGTCAAACAGCCCAGTATTTTGACGCCCCGGCTCCTGCGCGCAGTCCGCTGCAATCAGACCAGGTCCGCTAGCGCCGGGAATTGCGAATGAGCGCATGCCTTATGCTAGCCCATGAACCGATCTGCGGTGGCCGATCCCTGCGCCGTGATGCCATCGCGCTTGATGATGCGTTTGACCGTCAGAACCAGGATTTTCAGATCTAGCCAGAAATTGTGGTTGTCGACGTATGAGACATCCAGAGCAAACTTCTCATCCCAGCTGATCGCGTTGCGACCGTTGACCTGGGCCCATCCGGTGATGCCGGGCCGAACTTCATGACGGCGCATCTGGACGGGCGAGTAGAGAGGCAGATATTCCATCAGCAGGGGGCGTGGCCCAACCAGACTCATCTCGCCCTTCAGCACATTCCAGAGCTCGGGCAACTCGTCCAGGCTGCTGGCGCGAAGCCACCGCCCGAAGGCCGTGAGACGTTCGGCGTCGGTCAGGGGCTGGCCGTCCGGACCGGTCGCATCCCGCATGGTGCGGAACTTGATCATCTCGAATGGACGACCGTGCAGGCCCGGCCGAACTTGCCGGAAAAGAACGGGTGTTCCCATACGATCCCGAACCATCAGGACGAGGATGGCCAGCACCGGCGACAGAATGATCAGCGCGGACGCGGAAACGACGATGTCGAAGAGACGCTTCATAGGGGCGCGCGTCCCCGCACGACTGCGGCGTGGACACCCTCCAGCGTCTCCACGAACTCTTTGGCCAGAATCTCACGCGCGAACATGCGCGTCCCCAGAGCCAGCGCGGCCGCGCCTCGCCGTTCCGCCTCTTCACGATTGTCGGCGGCGGCGATCAGGGCATCCGCGAACGCAGCCGGGTCTTCCGGCCGGACCGTCCATCCACAGCACTGCTCGCCCACCAAAGTAGCCAACCAACCAGGGTAGTTGATGATGACCGGCCGCCCCGCGGCCAGGTAATCGAAGAACTTGTTCGGCGACGTCCCCTCGTAGAATACCGGCACGTTCGCCAGCACCTGCAGCCCCGCATCCGCGCCGCGGATAAGCGAAGCCACGCGCAGCTTCGGCAAGGGATCGGCGAAGCAAACCGTCGCGATCCCGGCGGCATCTTGCATCAGTTGCGGCTTTTCCGATCCACCTCCGACCAGCAACAGCTTGATGTCGGTGCGTCCCCGCTGTTGCAGCACCTTGCCGGCCGAGATCACGGCCTCCAGGCCGTTCGCCTTGCCATGAGCGCCCGCGAATACGGCGACGAAGTCGTCGGGGGCGATCATCTCGGGGAACTGGTCCGACGGCTTGATAGGCGCGGCGGCGGCGAACAGTTCCAGGTCACAACCGTTCGGAACCAGGGCAATCCGATCCTTCGGGAAGCCGGTCCTGGCCACGCCATCCCGGATGCCCGGCGCCAGCGCGATAACCCGGTCGGCCATGGCGTAGGCCGAGCGTTCCAGCACGGTCATGGCGCCGAGGATCAGAGGGTTCTTGAGCCCCATGGCCCGGGGCAGCTCCGGCCAGAGATCCCGCACCTCGAACACGAACGGCTTTCGACGGAAAAGCTTCGCGGCGATCCCGGGAACCGCGGCGGTCAGAGGCGTGGAGGTCGCGAAGATCAGATCGTACGGCTCTCTCAACGCCGTTCCGATCGCCCTTCTGGCGAAGATCAGGAAGCGCCAGGCCCGCGTGAGAAGGGGATCGCTGTTCGAATAGCCCAGGGCGAACTCTATGACCCGGAAACCGTCCACCAGGCCTTCCCGACGTCCCCTGACGAAGGCGTTCGTCAGGCCGGTCGCCGATCGGTCCGAAGAGGCGCAAACCATCGTCACCTCATGGCCCGCATCAGTCAGCGCGCGAGCCATTTCATAGGAACGGGTTCCGCCGTTCCCCGCCGGCGTTCCAAAATACTGATGGACGTAGAGAATGCGCATCTAGGTCATTCTACCGGTCGGTAGCGGCCGCACCGCCCATGTATCGAACCGACAGCGCATCGACGATCCTTCGGGCGGACTGGCCATCCCCATAGGGGGAATGGTTGACCATCATGGCTTCGCGCGCTCGCGCGTCATCAATCAATCGGAGCGCGTTCTCGACGATCGAAGCCTGTTCCACGCCGACCAGCAAAGCGGCGCCGGCGTGGACGCCCTCCGGCCGCTCCGTCTCTGTCCGCAGCACCAGGACCGGCGTTTTCAGGGTCGGCGCCTCTTCCTGGACTCCCCCTGAATCCGAGAGCGCAATCGAGGCCCCGGCCAGCGCCGACAGGAACATGCTGTAGTCGAACGGGTCCCGCAGATGGACGTTCGGCAGATCTCCCAGCGCGCCGTAAACCTGGGTCTGGATGTTGGGATTGGGGTGCACGGGCCAGACGAAGCCGAAGCCGGGTCGCGCCATGGAGATTTCGCGAACCGCGGCGATGATGTTCTCCAGCGGACGACCGAAATTCTCGCGCCGATGAACGGTTATGAGCCCGAAGGCGTCAAAGCCCGGCAGAACCATCGGCTCGACACGGCTACGGGCGATCTCAACCGCATCGATGACCGTGTTGCCGGTCATCAGGACGCTGGCCGGATCAAAGCCCTCGCGCAGGAGCGTATCTCGCGCGAGATCAGTCGGCGCAAAATGCAGGCTGGTGATCTTGCTCGCGGCGACCCGGTTGAACTCTTCGGGGAAAGGACTGCGCAGGTCGCCGCTGCGCAAACCGGCTTCAACGTGCGCGAAGGGCACCCCGCGATAGAACGCCGCCAGGGCGGCGGCGAACACCGTGGTGGTGTCGCCCTGCCCCACCACGCACGCGGGATCGCAGTCCGTGATCAGCTGGTTCAGGCCGGTCAGACAGCGCGCGTTCAGATCCGCGAGAGACTGATTGGGCGTCATCAGATCCAGATCGTAGTCGGGAACGATCTCGAAGATGTCCAGAACCTGATCGAGCATCGCGCGGTGCTGCGCCGTGACGGCCACCTTATACGGCACGCCGACTTGCCGTAGCCGGCGCACGACCGGGGCCATCTTGATGGCCTCAGGCCGAGTGCCAAAAACACAGAGAACCGGCTTGGTCATTGGGCCGACGCTGCTCGCGGCAGAACGCCACGGGTGTCAACGACCCGAGCCCCTTGTGCGATGCGCGCACCGTTCTCCTTGAAGACCTTGTGATCGACCAGCAGGGCGACGGCGTCGGCGCGCGCCAGGGCGGTCTCCAGATCGACGAGCTCGACGCCCCCGTCCAGCATCCCCGCAGGCAGTCGATCGATGTTGGGCTCAACCGCCAGGACCGTGACACCCGGCAACCGCGCGACGTCGAGCACGATATCGACCGCGGGACTTTCGCGCAGATCGTCAATGTCCGGCTTGAACGCCAGCCCCAGGCACGCAATCACCGGCGACTGCAGACCCTCGACCATGGCGCGGATCTTTTCCACGACCCGATGCGGTCGCCCGTCGTTGACGCCGCGCGCGGCCTGGATGACCGGAGTGTCGTTCGGAGCGGATTCAACAATGAACCAGGGATCGACCGCGATACAGTGGCCACCCACGCCGGGGCCGGGGTTCAGGATGTTCACCCGCGGGTGGCGGTTGGCCAGACGAATGACCTCCCAGACATCCACGCCTTGAATGTCACATACGTTCGCCAGCTCGTTGGCATAGGCGATGTTGACGTCCCTGAAGGCGTTCTCGGCCAGCTTGCAGAGTTCAGCCTCGCGGGAGCGGGTCGGCACCAGCTCGCCTTCCACGAACAGCGCGTAGAGATTGACAGCCAGCTCCGTGCAAGCCTGGGTCATGCCGCCGATCGCGCGGTCATTCGACACCAGCTCTTCGATGACCTTGCCCGGCAGGACCCGCTCGGGACAGTAGGCCACATGGATGTCGACGGGGCCGTCGACGCCGGACTGAGGGAAGCGCAGGTCAGGGCGGGCGGCGGCCATGCGCCGGGTGATGAGATCGGTGCTGCCGACGGGCGACGTCGATTCAAGCACGACCAGATTGCCCGGCTGGAGAACCGGCGCGATGGCGTCCACGGCGCTGAGCACGGCGCGCATGTCCGACGCCTTTTCGGCGGTGATCGGGGTCGGCACTGCGATCATGAAGGCGTCGGCGGCCTCCGGACGGATCGCCGCCTTCAGGCGACCGGACCCGACAGCGCCTTGAACCACCGCATCGAGGAGCGGCTCGACGATATGAACCCTGCCTTGATTGACGGAATCCACGACTGACGGATTGATGTCGACGCCAACGACTTCAATGCTTCGGGAGGCCATCAGCGCCGCGGTGGGCAAGCCGATGTAACCAAGACCGAGGACACAGACCTTCTTGAAACTCATCAACCTACACTCCCGGGAGTTCGTCAGGTCCGCGCCGGCCGGACCAGCCGCTTCCTGCATGTCACACTCTCGTTGATCTCACGTCGCCCGGCCCTCAGCGCGAACCTCGGTGCGCTAGAACCTTTCGGCTCGCGGCGACATCAAGGCGCGTATCGATCCGCCGTTTTCGCCGCCAAGCCCCGTCACGATCGGTGGACGGAAAACCACAGCCCCAAAGAACTTACAACCCCATTTGGTCCGGCTCGAAGGCGTGACTGGACCTTCCTGTATTTTCAGGCGCGAATTCTATCGGCCATGGCCAGAGCGTCACTGCCGGAGGGTTTACTGGCCAACCTATACTGATCCACCAAAGCAAGGACATCCGTCAGCGAGACGGTATCCGGATTGTGCCGCCAGAACAGTTCCGTGATCCCCTCCACGCAGGGCCGCACGACCTCGCCCGCGTCGCTCAACACCTCGGAGAGCTTCTCGCCGGGTTTCAGGCCGGTGAATTCGATCATGACATCGACGTCCGGGGTCTTGCCGCTGAGCTCGATCATCTGCCTGGCCAGGCTGGCGATCTTCACCGGCTCCCCCATTTCCAGCAGGAATTTGCGCGGACCGTTCGCCTGCGAGCCGGCGCCGATCGCGGCGCTGTGGAGAACCAGCTGCACCGCCTCGGGTATGGTCATGAAGAAGCGCTCGACCTCGGGGTGAGTGACGGTGACCGGACCTCCCCGCGCGATCTGGTCGCGGAAAATCGGCACGACCGAGCCGGCGGAGCCGAGAACGTTGCCGAAGCGGACGGCGGTCATCCGCGAGCGCCCTTCCGGAGCCAGGTCGAGAAGCGCCTCGGCGATGCGCTTGGTCGCGCCCATGACGTTGGTCGAAGCCACGGCCTTGTCGGTCGAGATCAGTACGAACTGGCCCACATCATGCGCGATCGCCGCCTGGATGACGTTCCATGTCCCCAGCACATTCGTCAGGACCCCCTCGGACGGATTATTCTCGACCAGGGCGACATGCTTCAACGCCGCGGCGTGGAAAATGATGTCGGGCCTTTCGTTCCTCACGACCTCGCTGACACGGTCGGTGTCCCGAACATTCGCGAGGATGGCGCGGCGCTCGGTGGAGCGGCCGACGGCGGCCAGTTCGCGATCCACTTCAAACAGCAGGAACTCAGAATGATCGATCATGCTGAGGTGGGAGCAGCCGAGCGCGAGAAGCTGGCGGCAGATTTCGGAGCCTATGCTGCCGCCCGCCCCGGTGACCATCACCCGGCGGCCGACGATCAGATCCCGGAGCGGATCGGTATCCAGAGCGATCGGCTTTCGCTGCAGGAAGTCCTCGAGCGGAATCTCCTTCAGCACGTTGACCGTGCTCGACCCGTCGCCGATCTCGGTGAGGTTTTGCGGCTTGAGCAGCGTATGCCCCGCCCTGCGCAGCTCACCGATACGTTCGGTTGAGAAGCCGTAGGACTGAATCGGATCGTCCAGGAAAACGATGGCGTGCGGCGTCGCTCCCCGCGCCGTCAGGCTGCTCTGGTTGGGGGTCCAGGTCGCCAGGGAGGCGAGGAAGGGCACGCCGTGGAGGCGAAGACCGACTTCTTCTGGATGAGGAGTAATGACCCCGATGGGCTGATATTTGGTGTGCGGGTCACCTTGGAGCATTCTCAGCTGACGGTCAGCCGAAGCCATGGGGCCGACGATAAGCATCGGCACGCGGTCGGTCGTCGCTCGCGGCCACCAGCTGGGCAGGATGTGAGCGGCCAGGCCTTGGTCATGAGGCAAGCGCCAGACCATGCGAAATCCGACCAGCAACGCCAGACTGACCAGCCACGTCAGCGGAAGCACCGATCGCGGCAACTCCACGCCGCGATCCAGGAAGAAGATCAACCCAAGGAAGATGCCTGTGGTGAGAGTAACGTTGCGGAGCAGTCCCACCACTTCGCGCATCGAGGCGAACCGCCAGGCGGATCGTTCCGATTGGAAGACGAGTTCGACCATGGCGCCGACGAGAGCATAGAGGCCGGCCCAGCGGATCACGCGGATCGCGTCCGGGTCGGTCAGCCACCACACAAGCGGCACAGGGCGGCGTAGCTCATAGGCCAGGACCAGGCCGAGAAACAGCAAACCGACATGAAGGCCGAACTTCGCCAGCCAAGCCAAGGTCAGGCGGGTCCGCGCGATACTAGCAACAGCCGACATGTATTCCCTTGATGGCCAAGCCCGCCTGTCTCACAAGCCTGAAGGCCCAAACCCCGGCTTGCGCTGCGAACGGAGCCGTCTTACAGCCTCCGAAACCTTTAGCAAATGCATACAGATGGCGTGTTCCATGTTGACCGCAACATCTTGATGCCGGAGTTAAGACATCTTCGCGCGGGAGTAGGCAGCTGGGCTGACCCGTTGTCCTACCTACGGTGCTATGGTTTTTCGTCCGGCCGCTCGGCCATCGTCCTTTCCGAGGTACAGTCGCAGATGACACGTGCACTTTCGCTGCTGTTGATGCTTGCCGCCGTCACGCTTGCCGGTTGCGGCGGCCCGCGCATGAACATCAACCAAATGACCGCGGCTCAACCGGTGGATCTGCAGGCGGTTCAGACGATTCCGGCGGCCTCCACCGAATACCGCATAGGCGTTGGGGACAAGCTCGACGTCCGGGTATTCCAGGTCCAGGACCTGTCGTTCGAGGAGCTGGTGGTTGATACCTCGGGCAACATCAATATGCCGCTGATCGGGGCGGTGCGCGGCGCGGGCAGCACCGCCGGCGAAATGTCATCCGACATCGCCGCGCGGCTGGCGGCGCGGTACCTGCGCAACCCTCAGGTGACGGTCACCGTCAAGGAAGCGGCCAGCCAGAAGATCACCGTCGACGGCGCCGTCACCAAGCCCGGCGTCTATGAAATGCGCGGATCCACGTCCCTCCTTCAGGCTGTCGCGATGGCGCAAGGACCTACTCAGGTCGCCGACCTGACCCAGGTCGCCGTCTTCAGGGTCATCGACGGAAGACGTTCGGTCGCCCTGTTCGACCTGAGCGCCATCCGCCGGGGCTTGGCGGCTGATCCGCTGGTGTTGGGCGACGACGTGGTTGTCGTGGACACGTCCCGTCTCAGCGCCGCCCTTCGAGACGCTATCGGGGCCCTCCCGGCGATCGCGGCCTTCGCATACTTCTGATAATCTCGCCGGGTTGTCGGTCGTGTACGCCCCTGGCTGAACCAGGTCGGTCGCGGCTCGATCCCCCCTGCATCTTGGCGATTTCGGGTGCGTATAGTTGGGCTTTACGATATCAGCCCGAGTTGTTTCAACGCGGCTTCAGCTGCTAAAAGTGTTACGGATAGCATGATGTTGGGCGACAATTCCTTCGCTGATGAACGCGCCGCCCGTTCGAGGTCGGGAATCGACCGTTCGCGGGATGTCGCGGTAAATTCCCAGCCTGCGGGTTGGGCCGACGAACGCGAAGACGCGACCGTCTTTGATTTGGCCGTTTACTGGCGTCTCGCGCTTAAACATCGCATCCTGATCATCGGCTGCTTCTTGGGAGCGCTGGTCATCGGCGCAGCACTGACGCTGCTGATGACGCCAATCTACACCGCACAAGCGACACTGCAGATCGATCGGGAGTCTGCCCGGGTGTTCAACTCGGAGGAGGTGGCTCCGCGCGAGAGCATGATCCAGGGCGAAGAGTTCTTTCAGACCCAGTACGGCCTTCTCCGCAGCCGTTCGCTTGCTGAACGCGTGATCGAAAACCTGGGCCTCGCCAAGTCGGACGAGACCCTGAAGGCGCTGGGGGTCGAACCGCCGCCTTCGAGGGGCTCCGCCGCCGACCAGGCCGCCCGTCGCCGGGCCGCCGCTCTTGAAGCCATCCAGGAGAACCTGAGCGTTTCTCCGATACGGGGCTCTCGTCTGGTCGCCGTCGGCTACAACAACCCCAACCCGGAAGTGTCGGCCCAGATCGCCAACGGTTTCGCCGAGAACTTCATCCAGGCCAATCTGGACCGCAAATTCGAAAGCTCCGCCTACGCCCGCGAATTCCTTGAGGAGCGTATCGCCCAAACCAAGGACCGGCTGGAATCGGCCGAACGTGAGCTGGTCGCCTATGCCGCCAACCAGCAGATCATCAATATCAGCGAGCCCGGGGAAGGCGCCAACATCGGCGCGAGCCAGTCCCTGACCTCCAATAATCTGGTCGCCATCAACGCAGCCTTGGCGGAAGCGCGGGCCGCACGCGTGGCGGCGGAAGAGCGGTGGCGTTCGGCGCGCTCGTCGTCCCTGATGACCCTGCCCGACGTTCTGCAGAATCCGGCGATTCAGCGCCTGTCCGAACAACGGGCGGTATTGAGCGCCACTTACCAGCAGAAGCTCAGCGTCTATCAGCCAGACTTCCCGGAGATGGTTCAGCTGAAGGCGCAGATCGACGAAGCTGACGGACAGATTGCGGCCCTCGCGACCAACATTCGCAGCTCTATCCGCAGCCAGTATGAGATTGCGGCCAGACAGGAGCGTTCACTGCAAACGCAAGTCAGCGCACTGACCGGTGATGTGCTGAATCTCCGTGACCGTTCCATCCAGTACAACATCCTGCAACGCGAACTCGACACGACTCGGACGCTCTATGACGGCCTTCTGCAGCGCTACAAGGAAGTCAGCGTCACTGGCGGCGTCACGGCCAATAACATCTCGATCGTCGACCGCGCCTCGCCGCCGGAAAAGCCGTCCAAGCCGAATTTGCTGATGAACATGGCCATGGCCATGCTGCTCGGCCTGGGCATCGGTGTTGTCGCCGCCTTTGTGCTTGAGGCGCTTGATGAAACGCTCGCCACGCCTGAAGACGCCGAGAGCAAGCTGGGCGTGCCGGTTCTGGGCGTCATTCCCCTGCTGGACAAAGGACAGACCACGGCGGAGGCGCTGGTCGACCTCCGATCCGGATTCTCCGAAGCCTATTACTCCTTGCGAACAGCGCTCCAGTTTTCGACTCCGGAAGGCGCGCCCAGCAGCCTGTTGGTGACCAGCGCCCGACCCGCCGAGGGTAAGTCGACCACGGCCTATGCCATTGCGCTGAACCTCGCCCGGGTCGGGCGGAGGGTGTTGCTGGTGGACGGCGACCTCCGCAATCCGTCGATGCACCGCGTCGTTGGTGTCGAAAACGAGCGCGGGATGAGCAACCTGCTCTCGGGTTCATCGGACCTCGTCTCTCTCGTGCAGCGCACGAGCCTGGAAAACCTGTTCTTCATTCCCTGCGGGCCTCTTCCGCCCAACCCGGCCGAGCTCTGGGGCAGCGACCGGCTGCGCCAGGTTCTGGCGGAGGCCCGGAACAATTTTGACCATGTGGTCATCGATGGCCCCCCCGTTCTCGGCTTTGCGGACTCGCCCCTACTGGCGGCCTCCGTCAGCGGCGTCGTGTTCGTGGTCGAGTCTCGCGGCACGCGTCGGGGCCAGGCACGGGGCGCGCTGCGGCGCCTGAAGGTCGGTCACGCCCACCTTCTGGGACTGGTTCTGACCAAGTTCAGCGCCAAGAGCACGTCCTATGGCGGCTATGACTACGCCTACGACTACAACTATGGGGGCGACGCGGATCGCGGCGGCTCCGCCGCGAGCGACAAGGCCGGTAAAAAGGCCAACCGGAATTGAGGAATAAGGCGGATACATCCGGTCCGCCGCGACGGGCGGATGTTGTTCCGTACATATTGGTCGTCGGAGCGATCGTGCTCGGCTGGCAGATCGCCATCCAGCCCCTCATGCAGCGGGCGCCCGTGGCGGCCGCGATCCGCATCGCCCCGGGCTCGCCTCTCGTCCTGCGACGCGCCGCGGAAGCGGAGCTGGCCGCCCAGCGTTTTGACAACGCGGGCGCGCTCGCCCGGGACGCCGTCCGGCGGTCACCGTTCGATGTGCGCGCGCTTCGGGTCGTGGGCCTCTCGGAGGCGCGCGCCGGCCACCTGAATGCAGCGAACGACATCCTCACCCTCGCGGGGAACTGGAGCTTGCGCGACGACCCAGCCCACGCCTGGCTGGTGGAACACCGCCTTAGAAGCGGCGACTACGCCTCCTCCTTCGCCCACGCAGACACCCTGGTGCGGCGCCGCACGGATATTCAGCCTCAGATTTTCAACCTGTACACGACCGCCGCCGTCGCGGATCCTCAGCGGGCATTGCCGGTGGTCGCCAAACTGTTGGCGGCCAATCCGCCCTGGCGATCCGCCTATCTGACGAGCCTCTATGCGACGAACGACGGCCTGCAAACCGCGGCCAGCCTGGCCGTCATGCTGCAAGCCAGCGCTACGCCTCTGACGACGGCGGAACTTCAGCAGCTCTATCTCGAACTGCTGGCGAAGGAGCAGGTCGGGGCTCTCGCTGTCGTCCGTGCACGTATCAACCGGCCCGCCGCCGGCGCCGCGGTGACGAACGGCGAGTTCGATGACCCGTCCGCTCCCCAACCATTCCAGTGGGCGCTGGTCCAGAAGGCCGGCGCGACCGCGGAGGTTGTCGCCGACGACCTTGATCCGTCGAACTCCGCCCTCAGGGTCGAATATGACGGCTACTCAGCCGCGAATATCGCTGAGCAACGGATGTTCCTGACGCCGGGTCAGTACCGGCTCCAGGTCCGGTGGAGACGGGAATCCGGCGAGCAGGCCGACCGAGTGGCATGGGCGCTCACGTGTAAACCCGGAGAGCCGTCACGGCTCTCGCCGCCGGCCGCCGCCGGCGGCGGCGCGCCCCCGCGGACCTGGACGCAGTCGGTAATGGACTTCTCCGTACCTCAGGACTGTCCTAGTCAATGGCTGGTTCTCCGGGGCCGTCCGATGGATTATCGCTCACCGTCGGTAACGTGGTTTGACGGTATAGTGATCACGCCGCGCACGGCGTTGAACTGAGCAACAACGGTCGAACAACCGGAAAATCTTGTTGCCTTTGAAACCTTCGCCCCCTACAAACGCTCTCGATACAACGGGTCAGCCCGTTTAACGATCTGAATATGGGGATCCAAAGCATGCGTAAGACCATCGCCGCTGTCACGGCGGGCCTGCTGCTCGTCGCTGGCCAAGCCGCTGCAGCCAACAACTCCGCCGTCGCCCGCGTGGGTGACCGCGTCGGCGCCGAAGCCGGTGAAGCCAGCGAATTCGCCGGCATTCCGCTGCCGGTGCTCCTGATCGGCGCCGCCGTCGTTGTCGCGACCGTCGTTGTCGCCACCGACGACGACTCGGAAAGCGACTGATCTGACCCGGTGCGGGTAGCGTTCGCTTAAGTGCAGACGTAATTGCCCGCAGTAGGCAAATTTCTTAAGGGCCAGTGGGACGCCGTTGCAATAGCATCGGCCATCCTGCTGGCCCTTTCGTTTGTCCTCGGCGGGGCGACGCAGAACCACGCCATGCGGCTGGCTTTGGTCGAACTCGCCGCCCTTCCGCTTCTTGTAATCGCCGTGACCCGCCTGATCCGGGCCGGCGGTTGGCGTGAGCATAGATTCGCCTTCGGCTTGCTGGCCGCGCTCATGGCCATTCCGCTCATCCAGCTGATACCCCTGCCGCCGGGGATTTGGACAAGCCTCCCGGGGCGCGACCAGATGGTGCTCGCCCTTGATCTCGCCGGCCTGCAGCCGGGATGGAATTCGCTGAGCCTGGCGCCCGAGCACACGTGGCGATCCTTCCTGGCCCTGATACCGCCGGTCGCCTTCTTCCTCGCCACGCTGTCGATGTCGCACGAGCAACGCGAACGGCTGATCTATTTCTGTATCGCCGCCGCCCTCATCGGGATTGTTCTCGGCGCCGCCCAACTGGCGAGCGGAGGAGGCAAACTCTATGTCTGGAGCTGGACAGACGCCGGTTCGGTGAATGGCTTCTTCGCCAACCGCAACCACTTCGCCTCTTCGCTTGTCGCCACCCTGCCCTTCGCCGTCGCTATCGGCGCCGCGGCCCTGAGACGGAACGGCCGGAACACGTCCTTGTGGCTCGGCGCCCTGTTCGCGGGCCTCGTGGTCGTAGCCCTTGCGGCGATCCGGTCGCGCGCCGGTATCACCCTGTTGGCGCCTGCCATGGTCGGCAGTCTGCTGGCCGCCTGGATCGCCGCCGGTCGCGGCCGCCCCCGCCCGGCGCTTCTGCTCGTGGCCGGCGCGGTGTGCGCCGCGCTCATGGCCGTAGCGGTGCTTGCGCTGCCGCCGATCCTCGCCCGCTTCGACACCGCGGGCGCGCCAGAGGGCCGGTTGGACCGCTGGCCCCTCGTGGCGGAGGCGGCTCAGACCTATCTGCCGCTCGGAACCGGCATCGGCAGTTTCGACACCGTCTACCGCTCGGTGGAGCCGCTGGAGCAACTGGACCACAGCTTCTTCAACCAGGCCCACAACGACTACCTCGAGACATGGCTTGAAACCGGCTGGCTCGGCATCGGCCTGGTCGTGGCCTTCTTCGTCTGGTTTTTCCGCCGCAGCTGGGCCGCGTGGAAGTCGCCGCCTTCGCGGGAAGGCGATCTTCAACGGGCGGCGAGCGTCGCGATCGGCGTCGTGCTCCTCCACTCGGCCGGCGACTACCCGCTCAGGACGACCACCATGGCTGTCGTCTTCGCCCTGTGCTGCGGTCTGTTGGAACTGGCCGCGAGGGCTCCGCGCGCGCACCGAACCTAGGCCGGGCTGCGGCGACGAAATGCGGGCCCGCGGCATGTTCGCGGCGAGCAGATAACAGACCTTCGCCGAGTTGGCGGTTTGCCGGATCGCCCGTCAGGCGGGCTCAAGCAGGCCTTGAACGGTAAGACTGGCCATATGGATGTCGGCTGCGGTCAGGGCGGGGCTCCGGTTGGCGGACCCCGGCAGGAACGCGCGCACCTCGACCGTTCGCTTGGCGATGAAACGGGCGCTCGCGAGCAAGGCGTTACCCGATCGGTCCATCGCCGTGACGCTGCAGAACGATGTGCTGGTCTTCACGTCGCGGTCGAAATTGACATGGTACCGGCCGGTCGACTGTTTGGAGACGTCCGGCGTCAGGATGCCGCTGGCGTAGCGCACGGAGTCGCCGTCCATGAAGACAACCATCGTGGTGTTGTAGTCCGCCGACTGGATGTCGCACGCGCCGACATAGCGCGCGTCGATGTCATAACGCGTGTTTCCGCCTCCGCTGACCAGCCAGATGTCGGACGCGGTGACCTGGTTGTCCTTCACCTGTAGCCGGTCGGTGTTTCTGGCGTAGATGTGGCCGCCGGACGGCGCATCGCCGTGGATGTCCGAACGGATGATGACGCAGCCGGTCAACCGGTCGTCGGGGCTGTCGCCTTCCAGCCGCCACGTGTAGGCCTCCGCCTGTCCGATCCCGTTGCCTTCGATGTAGGTGTTGACCCATTGGTGGTTGGCGGTCGTTTGCTGCCTGGCCGAGCTTCTGGCCCGGAACACAACGGGCTGGGCGTTGCCCTGCAGGACACATTTGTGATCCCAGGTGCAGCTCGACGCGTCCTCGATCAGCACCGCCTCGGCGCCCGTCCTCAAACCGTCTTCATAGATGCACGCGCGGTGCGTGACCGTCGTGGGGAAGGAGACGCCGACATACGGCTTGCCGATGCGCTGATGGAGCCGGTTTCTGTAGAAGCGGCACTGGTCGAGAATGACGCTCTGAACCCCGAGCTGCATTTCGAGGGCATGGCGGGACGTGTCGAAGTTCGTAAATCCGACCCGCGACAGGGTTGTGATCTTCTGACCGACCATCTCCAGCGCATAGGCGCTCCCGGTCGCGTTCACGCCGTCAATCGTGAAGTCTCGCCACT
The DNA here is from genome assembly GCF_058807475.1 of Brevundimonas sp. GW821-FHT12C05. NCBI lineage: Bacteria > Pseudomonadati > Pseudomonadota > Alphaproteobacteria > Caulobacterales > Caulobacteraceae > Brevundimonas > Brevundimonas sp. GW821-FHT12C05. The sequence continues at coordinate 1,785 of NZ_JBXAQS010000001.1, read as the reverse complement.
CGGTCAGATAGCTGCTGGTGTTGTTGTCGATGCTGGCGCGCAGCGCCGGGCCGGTGGACATGGTGGGCCGCAGACCACAGCGGCCGGGCCCAACCCCTTCGATCGCCACATAGGACGGCACGTTGATGGTGGCGGTTGTTTCGTAAAAGCGGCTGAAGCGCACAATGCGGGCCACGTTCTGCCCATTGAGCACATCTCCCGCTGAATCGAACGCCGCCTGCACCTTCTCGGTGTCCGTGCCCCCGAACTGTTCGGGCAGGACATACAGGCGCCTCAGGGTGGCCTGCATCGACTCCGGGACGGCTCCGCGTCCGGACTGGGTGATGCTCAGGACGCCGGGATCCGCCCTCATGATGGGCTCTCCAGAGGCCCCGATCGCCAGGACGCCGCCGGTCAGAAGGTCTCTCCGCGGCAACTGCATGGTCTCGTCTCCGGCACAGGGAAGACCGTATGTCCGATCCTCGTGAGATGGGTTCGACCCAGGCTAGTCTGACAACGTCTACGGAAAGGCAACCGGCGACAGAGCGTCCGCCCCGAAAAGCCGGAGCGGACGACGAGACAGCATCGTCAGACCGCTCCGGGGTTCGTGGTTCGCGCCTAGTTCCAGTCGTGGTGCCGGCCGGGCGACGGCATGGACCAGTCGTCGAGCGAGGGGGCGCCGTCGACGAGGTGCATCATGTGCCCGTCCGCCAGCGAGAACAGGTCATTCGCGACGTCCACCGCGTCGATGGCGGACGTATCGAAATCACCCTCGAGCGACGGCAACACCGGAGGACTTTCGAACTTGCCGGTCAGGATGAAGTCGTCGTCCAGAACCGGCAGAACCTCCGGCGATGCCGGATTCTCCGCGACGGACATAAAACCGTCGTTCCAGGCGAATCCGCCGGCCATGGAGACCGTCGCCGCGATGTCGTCGGTCTGGGCCGGCTGGACCAGCGGCGCGTCAGCCTTGGCCATATCGGCCGGCGCGACCGGCAGGACCTCGGCTCCAACCACCTTGACCGTGTCGTCGGAGACGGCGGGCAGAACCTCGGGGCCGGCTCCCTTGACCGTATCGTCCCATGCAACGGGCAAGACCTGAGGTCCGGCATCCTTGCCCCCGTCGTCAGAGACGACCGGCACGACCTGGGGTCCCGAATCCTTGGCCGAACCGTCGGAGACCTGAGGCAGGGCGAGCGCCGCCCCCGAAGCATCCGTGAGCATATCCGCGAACAGAAGCCGCTCCACATTAAGCAACGTATCGACGCCGTCCGGTCCCGACACGGTGGTGACGCCGTTGAGGACGCTGATCGTGTAGGCTGAGCGGTTGCCCGAATAGACAGCCGTATCCATTCCCTCGTTCCCGTCGAGCAGGTCGTTACCGGCGCCCCCGATCAGAGTGTCGTTGCCGTCCAGCCCGCGCAGGTCATCATCGCCAGCCAGCCCGCTCAGCCGGTTGTCACTTCCGTTTCCGGTAAGGTAGTCGGTGGCGGCGCTGTTGGTGCCGATCAGGTTCTCGATACCGGACAGGGTGTCGCCCGCCGCATCGGGGTCGCCGTAGGCCAGGCCTCGCGTAAGGGACACGTCGATCCGGTTCACAGCCGCGGAGTAGTCGACCGTGTCGACCCCGGCGCCGCCGATGAACGTATCGGCTCCGGCCCCGCCGATCAGGATGTCGTCGCCTTCACCGCCGTCGAGGGTGTCCGCCCCGGCGCCGCCGAGCAGGGTGTCGTTGCCGCCCAGACCGCGCAGGTCGTCATCGCCCGCCAGCCCGCTCAGCCGGTTGTCACTTCCGTTTCCGGTAAG